>JBEKBW010000015.1:0-53953 GCA_050015215.1 Candidatus Sulfotelmatobacter sp. | reverse complement strand
GCGTCCGGTGAAGAAGCGTGCCAGCTTGATGGCATTCTCGTTGGCGTCGGCGCCGCCGTTGGTGAAGAAGAAGGTGTCGATATCGCCGGGAGTGATTTCAGCGAGCTTCGCTCCGAGGCGCGCGCGGACTTCGGTGGCCATGAATGGATTCGCGTACGCCAGCGTTTCTGCTTGCTCTTTGATGGCGTTGATCACGCGCTCGTCGCCGTGTCCGATGTTGACGGACATGAGTTGGCTGTTGAAGTCGATGAAGCGCTTCCCTTCCGGCGTGTAGAAATAGATTCCCTTCGCGCTGGCCACGGGAATGGGATCGACCTTCGACTGCGCAGACCATTCGTAGAGCGTGTGCTTGCGGGAAAGATCGACGATTTCTTTGCCGGACATGGCGGGGGTTGCGACGATGGTGGTCATGTGAGTCCTTGTGCGGTTTACTCTGTGCACTTCGGTGTTCTCAGTGTTCTCTGCGTTCGAAAATCCTTAAACACAGAGGTGCACAGGGTAAATCAGAATTTGCGGCTGTGCTCTTTGGCCCAGCGTTCGACGACCACTTTTTTGTCGGTGTAGAACTCGATGGCGTCGCGGCCTTGGCCGTGCAGATCACCGAAGAAGCTGTTCTTCCATCCGCTGAAGGGGAAGTAGGCCATGGGCGCGGCGACTCCGATGTTGATGCCGATGTTGCCGGCGGGCGCTTCGTAGCGGAAGCGGCGCGCGGCCGATCCGCTGGACGTGAAAAGAGACGCCTGGTTGCCGTAGGCGCTACGTTCGAGGAAGGCGAGGGCTTCGTCCATGTTATCGGCGTGGACCAGGCTTAGGACTGGGCCGAAGATTTCTGTGTCGGCTAGATCGCTGGTTGCAGGAACGTTGTCGAGAATTGTGGGATTCACGAAGTTGCCGGATTCGTGTTTCGGAATCTTCGCCCTGCGTCCGTCGAGCAGAACTTTTGCGCCTTGCTTTTCTCCGAGTGTGATGAGAGATTCCACGCGCTCTTTGCTTTGCGGCGTGATGACCGGGCCCATCTGCACGTCTTTGTCGAGGCCGTTGCCGACTTTGAGTTTCGACGCTGCGTCGGCGATCGAATCGCGGAACGTTTTCTGCGCTTCGCCGATCGTGACTGCGACGGAAACGGCAAGGCAACGCTGTCCGGCGCAACCGAAGGCGCTGTCGCTGATGATTTGCGTGGCCATCGGCATGTCGGCATCGGGAAGAACGATGACGTGATTTTTCGCTCCTCCCTGGCACTGGGCGCGCTTGCCGTTCGCGGCGGCGCGCGAGTAAACGTATTTGGCTACTGGAGTCGAACCCACGAAGCTGATCGCACGGACTTTTGGGTGGTCGAGAAGCGCATCGACTGCGGCTTTTCCTCCGTTGATCAGATTCACTACGCCTTTGGGCAGCCCGGTTTTTTCTAGAAGTTCATACACGTAGCGCATGGTGAGCGGCACGCGCTCAGAGGGCTTGAGGATGAATGTGTTGCCTGTTGCGATCGCGTAAGGCAAATACCAGAACGCGATCATGCCGGGGAAATTGAACGGCACGATGGCGGCGGTCACGCCCATCGGTTGGCGGATCATCATCTCGTCGATGCCGCGGGCTACGTCTTCCAGGTTGTAGCCTTGCATCATCATGGGAATGCCGCAGGCTACTTCGACATTTTCGATGGCGCGGCGCATTTCGGCTTTCGCTTCGGTGAAGGTCTTGCCGTTTTCCTGCGTGATGATGCGGGCGATGTCGTCGATGTGGTCTTCGAGCAGCATCTTCAGCTTGAACAGCGGCTGGATGCGGTCTTCCGGCGGAGTGCGGCGCCATTCGGGGAAGGCGGCGGCGGCGGCTTCGACGGCTTGGTTCACTTCGGTGGTGTCGGCTAGCGGGACTTGGGCTAGAACTTCGTCCGTGGCGGGATTCACTACGTCGCGCCATTCGGAGGCGTGGGAGTCGGTCCATCGGCCATTGATAAAGTTCGGAATTCGCGTAATGGGCGGTGCTGCTACGGTCATGTTCTTTATCCCTTTCGCCATCGCGAAGAGTGCGGATGCATTGTGAAAACACCTACGACATCATCAATCATATACGCTCATAGGGATCCTTCGACTGCGGTTGCGCTTCGCTTCGCTCGCACAATCCTCGCTCAGGATGACAATACGCTTATACCAACTGCGCGACTGCACCCTTCTTGTCGCATACAGCGGCTAATGCGGATTCCAGCACATCGAGGCCTTCGTCCATCTGCTCATTAGTGGCGACTAGCGGCACGAGGACTCGGATCACGTTCGAGTACGAGCCGGCGGTGATCGTGATCACGCCATGCTCGTAGCAGTACTGCGTGATTTGTTTGGTTTTTTCGGCTGCTGGCGTCTTGCTTTCCTGCGATTTCACCAGTTCGATCGCCTGCATCCCGCCGAGGCCGCGCACGTCGCCGACGATCGGCCAGCGATGCTGCCATTCCCGGGCGCGGCGCTGGAAGCGGTCGCCCAGTTCGTTGGCGCGGTCGAGCAAGTTTTCTTTTTCAAATAAGTCAAGCACCGCTAAAGCTGCAGCGCAGGAAAGTGGATTGCCCGCAAATGTTCCGCCGAGGCCGCCGACTCCGGGTGCGTCCATGATTTCGGCGCGGCCCGTCACCGCTGCTAGCGGCAACCCGCCGCCGAGAGACTTTGCCGTCACTAGCAAATCGGGCTCGACGCCGTAGCGCTCGCTGGCGAACATTGCTCCCGTGCGGCCGAAGCCGGATTGCACTTCGTCGGCGATGAAGAGGATGTTGTGTTTGTGGCATAGATCGATAAGAACTTTGAAGTAGTCAGGCGGCGGCGCTACAAATCCGCCTTCGCCTAGCACTGGCTCTGCAATTACCGCGGCGACTTCTTCATTCGCGACAACGCGCTTGAATGTATCTTCCAGATGGCGGGCACAGTAGAGATCGCACGAAGGATACTTCAGGTTGTACGAGCAACGATAACAGTACGCGAACGGAACGCGATAGACCTCGCCGGGAAATGGCGCAAATCCGGCTTTGTAGGGATGGGTTTTGCTGGTAAGGGCCAGCGTCATCATGGTGCGGCCGTGAAAGGCATCTTCGAAGGCGATGATTGCCGGCCGCTTGGTGTAGGCACGGGCTATCTTCACGGCGTTCTCGACCGCTTCCGCGCCAGTATTCACGAATAATGTCTTCTTGGGGAAATTTCCAGGCGTGACTTTGTTTAGCCGCTCGGCTAGATCAATGTAACCTTCGTACGGGGTGACCTGCACGCAGGTGTGGAGGAATTGGTCGAGCTGGGCGCGAATCGCGTCGAGCACATGCTCCTGGCGGTGACCGACGTTTAAGCAGCCGATGCCGCCGGCGAAATCGATGTATCGGTTCCCGTCGACGTCTTCGAGCCAAGCGTCTTCGGCCTTCGCGACATAGATGGGCGTGCCGTGGGAGAGGCCGCGGGGTAGGGCTTTTGCGCGGCGAGCGGAGAGAGCCTGCGATTTCGGGCCGGGTATGGGTGTGTTTATACGAATCGTACTCATTTCAGCTTCTCGTGAGAACTCCTCGAATCGGCGACGAAAAGACTATAGGGATCCTTCGACTGCGGCTGTGTTTCGCTTCGCTCGCACAGCCTTCGCTCAGGATGACAGTGTTTGAGAAGTCTTTTCATCAGTACCAGCCGATCGGTTGCTCGTTCAGATTAATGTAGACCTGCTTCGTTTCCAGATACTCTTCGATGCCCCACGGCCCGAGTTCGCGGCCGAAACCGGATTGCTTGTAACCACCCCAGGGCGCTTCCACGTACGTGGGTTGCATGTGATTCACCCAGACAATTCCGGCACGAAGGGCTTTGACGGCGCGCATTGCTTTGAAGATGTCGCGCGTCCAGACCGCGGCAGCTAGGCCGTAGGGCGAATCGTTGGCGATCTTGAGCGCGTCCCTCTCGTCTTCGAAAGGAATTACGGCGGCAACAGGTCCGAAAATTTCCTCGCGGGCGATGCGGGACGAGTTACTGACATCGGAAAAAATCGTAGGCTGGACGTAATAGCCCTTGCCTATGTTCTCGGGGCGTCCACCGCCGGATGCGAGCTTTGCCTCTTTTTTACCGATCTCAATGTATGAGTTGACACGCTCGTACTGCTCTTTGCTGACCAGAGGACCCATCTTGGTTTCACGGTCGAGCGGAGGGCCGAGTTTGATCTTCTTTGCTTTCTCGATCATCGCCTCCACAAAGTTTTTATAGATCGATTTCTGCACCAGGATACGGCTGCCGGCAGAACAAACTTCGCCTTGATTGATGAAGACGCCGAAGAGCGCGCCGTCGATGGCGGCTTCGAAATCGGCGTCGGCAAAAAAGATGTTAGGAGATTTGCCCCCGAGCTCGAGCGTTACGCGCTTCACCGTGTCGGCGGCTTGCTTCACGATGATCTTACCAACCGCGGCACTGCCGGTGAACGCGATCTTGTTGACGTCGGGATGTTGGACCAGCGGAGCGCCGCAGGACTCTCCGAAGCCGGTCACGATGTTGACTGCCCCATGAGGTAAGCCGCAATCGGAGAAATACTTCGCCAACTCTAGCGCGGTCAGCGGCGTCTGTTCTGCCGGCTTGAGCACGCAAGTGCAGCCAGCGGCGATCGCCGGAGCGAGTTTCCACGCCGCCATGAGCAATGGATAATTCCAGGGAATAATCTGTCCCGCAACGCCCACTGGTTCCTTGAGCGAGAGAGACATCGCGTTGTCGGGAACTGGGTTTACGTAGCCAACAACTTTCGTTGCCAGACCGCCGTAATATTCGAAGCAGGTTGCCGCGTCGTTGATGTCGAATTCGGCTTCGACGATCGGCTTGCCGGTGTTGCGGCATTCGAGTTCGGCCAGGGCGCCGAAATTCGCACGAATTTTTTCGGAGAGGCGGAAAAGAACGCGGCCCCGCTCTTGCGCTGTGCTGGTCGACCAGGGCCCGCCTTCGAACGCGGTCTTGGCGGCGGCGACCGCCCGGTTAACGTCGTCAGAATTCGAGTCTGGAACCTGTGCGATAACCTCTTCGGTGGATGGATCGTAAACGGGAAAAGTCTTCCCCGATTTGCTGCCGCTCCACTCGCCATCGATGAACATCTGGTGCGTCTTCACTTCTGTAGTAACTCCCGCGGGCATGATGTCTTAACCTCCTCCCTGCGTCGGCTCGCGCCGAACAAATCCACTTTCTATATCTTTTCGGTGGCTCCACTCACCTCAACAGCGGCGGTGCTCTCTCCGCAGACAACATGCACCTTACCGCGCCCATAGATGAAAAAGAAATATGCCGCTGTGCCTACAAAAAATAAAGTCCCCAGGATCATTTCCAACTCGTAGGTGCGAAGACTGGTGACCAATTGCGGCGGAAAATATTGCAGACCGATGCCCAGTGTGGTTGTGATCAACCCGCTTGCGCCTGCGAGGATCAAAACGTTTCTACTGTAGACGCCGCCTTCCGCCCGATTGACAGCGAGTTTCAGGAGCGCCGCGAAAACGTATAAATACGGAACCAACTGGAGAATTACCGCTAGTGACAGCATCGTCTGAAACGCAGCCTGCACGCTGGAGAATCGAAAAAATACCACGCACAGCAAAATCGAAATGCTCACGTGCACTATCAGCGCGGCGTACGGCGTCGCATATTTAGGATGAATGCGGCCGAGCCACTCCGGCATGTAGTTGTCGAGTCCGGCCACGAAGGGAATGCGAGCGGAGCCACCCAGCCAGGCCGAGGCGATGCCCGCAATCGACAGGCTGAGCAACAGCGCGAATATCGGAATGATCCAGGAGAGTCCGAATTGCGCGGCCATGGATGCGACGGCTTGAACAATCCCTTGTAAGACGCTGATGCCGCTGCGGCCAATTGCAACCAGCAACGTGAGAGTGACTGCGACATACAAGAGCCCGGAAATCACGCCACCCCATAAAACTGCGCCGGGGAGCGTGCGTTGCGGATCGTCGATTTCGTCGCCCATGATGGAAGCGAGTTCGAGTCCGACCAGCGCGAAGCAGATGACACCGAATGTGTTGAGAATGAACCGGGGATCGTGGGGTATGCGAAAATCTGCGGCGGTAACGGTGACGCCGCTCTTCGAAACTACAACTACTCCGAGAATGACTAGAACCGCGGCCGCGATTCCAGTGCCGATTGCGCCTAGATTGTTAATCCACTTACTAACGCCTAATCCGACAATATTGAAGGCCGCGAGCACGAGCAGAAGAATGATTGAGGTCCAGAGAGCGAAGGCTTTGTTGTCGGCCAAGGCCGCGTGGCTTGGACCCAGAATGAAAACGGAGACGCCTACGAAATAGAGCATGACCGTCGGTACGTAGAGCATGTTGTTGGTCCAGTAGCACCAGCCGGAGAAAAATCCGTGGAAGTCGCCGAAGAGTTCTTTCGCCCAGAGATAGACTCCGCCCTCGCCTGGATAACGGTGGGCGAGTTCGATTACCGCTATGCCTTGGGGCAAGAAAAATAGAACTAGCGAGATGATCCAGAGCCAAATGGTGACGCCGCCGTTGGCGGCGATTGAGGGGACTACGTTGAGGTTGAAGACTGCGACCACGAAGAGTAGGACGAGGTCGCGGCGTCCGAGGGCGCGGATCAGTTTGGGCTGGGCGGGTTGGGCTGTCGTGGACACTTTTCGGGCAACTGTTGCAAATCCTGCTTGCTTCGCTCGCTGGACGGACGAGGCGTCCGTCCCTCCATGGTTCGTGGAGATGCGAGCTCGGCATTGCTTAATGCGCGGCCAGAACTGGTTGGCCTGCGCGTTCTTGCTGCGCTTTGGCTAGCGATTCTGCGATGTCGTCGAAGGCTGCCAGATGTTTGTCGATGTCGGCTTCGGTGTGCTGAACCGAGATCGTCCACTGTTCGTCCCACCAGTAAGGTTGCGGCATTACGCCGCGATTCACCATGGCAAACCAGTAGTGCCGCCAGAGGTCGATATCGATTGTGGTCCAGTCCCGGTAGTTGCGGATTTCCTTCGGATAGAGCATCAGCGCGCCGTTGGCCCCGGCTTGCGCGATGTAGGCTTGCAGTCCGACTTTCGCGATGGTCCTGCGATAGCCCTCAGCGAGCTTTTTGCCGAGCTTGTCGACGTGGGCGTAGTTGTCGCGGGTTAAGACCTCGCGGAATGTCGCGAGGCCTGCGGCCATCGAGACTGGATTCGTGTTATAGGTTCCGCCGTGGAAGACTTTGTGTTGCGAGATGAGGTCCATCACAGATTTGCTCGCGCCGAATGCGGCCAGGGGCAGGCCGCCGCCGATTGATTTGGCTAAGCAGATCATGTCCGGCTTCACGTTGAAGTATTCGCTGGCGCCACCCCAGCCCAGTTTCGCGCCGGTTTTCACTTCGTCGAAAATCAGGAGAGCGCCGTACTTCGTCGCCATATCGCGAAGGCCCTTCAGGAAACCGGGCGCAGGCAGGCAGAGGCCGACGTTCATCAAAATCGGCTCGATAATAATTGCAGCGACTTCGCCGGGATTCTGTTGGAATCGGCGCTCGACGCTGGAGAGATCATTGAAAGTAGCAATAAGAACGTTCGCAACCGCGGACTTCGGCACGCCGAGTCCGCCCGGAACTGGCGTTGGATCGTTGATATCGCCGAATTCTGGGGCGTGCGGTTTGACGCTGACCAGGGCTGAATCGTGCAGGCCGTGGTATGCGCCTTCGAATTTGACGATCTTGTCGCGTCCGGTTGCGGCGCGGGCCAGGCGAATGGCGTGCATCGTGGCTTCCGTGCCGCTGTTGCCGAAGCGGACCATTTCGATGGGAAAGCGCTTGCAGATTTCTTCTGCGAGTTCCCACTCCATGTCATGCGGCATGCCGAACATCGTGCCGGTCGTGAGCCGCTTCTCGACGGCCTTCATTACAGCAGGATGGCAATGCCCCGCCATCAGCGCGCCGAAGGTGAGGTTGTAATCGATATATTCGTTGCCGTCGAGATCACGGAACTTGCTGCCGCTGGCGTCTTTAACAAAGATTGGCCACGGATCGTAATGGCGATAATTGCTCGCCACGCCGAGCGGAATACGCTTGAGATTTTTCTGGTGCGCCTCGGCGGACTTAGGCGTGCGGCGCTCGAAGGTCGAGAGTTCTTTCTGCAGATCGGGGTACATCGAATTGCTCCGGAATAGCTCAGGCCGGCGCTCTAAGCGGGCCATTAGGATGCCGGGCGGGCAAGCCGCCAGGGGTTGTAGTTACCGTTATTTTACACTGCAAACTAGAAGAAAAACTTTAGAGCAAACTGCAGCAGCCGCGGATCTCCGGCGGTTGCGATCTTACCGAACGACGTTGGACCGTCCGAGAAACCGCCGTCCGGATTGGAGTAATTGGTGTGGTTGAACACATTGAAAATCTCCGCGCGGAATTGGAAGTACTTGGTTTCACTGAGGGGGATCTTCTTGTGCACCGAGAAGTCCCAATCGATGAGCCCGGGGCCGCAGCAGATGGTGCGCTGGGTGCCGTTGTTGAAGCTGCCCAGCGGCGGAACTGGCGCTCCATTGGGCGTTGCCGCTGTGGCGAAATCATTGGGATTGAACCAGTAGCCGGGAGTGGTCAGGCCAAGGTTGGTATATGTTTTTGTAGGATCGAGTTTCTTGAACGGCGCCACCAGGCTTGGCGCCTCGGTGCCCAGGAAGAACAAGCTGTTGATCAACTCGGTGTCGTCTTCGGTATTCAGGCGAATAGGAAATCCGCTCTGGAATTGGGTGATGCCGGAAACCTCCCAGTCGTCGAGCACTTTGCCCGTAAATCCCGAGTACTTGCGAACCGGCAACTCCCAATCGTAGCTGACCACGAAGCGCTGCGCTGAATTGAAGAGCGAAAGGGCGCGGCTGGCGCGGAAGTTGAAGGGATCGAGAGTTTCTTCGAAAGTGGACCCGTCGTCGATCGACTTGCTGAAAGTGTAGGCCGCTTGGAATTGCAAGCCGCGAGAGAAGCGTTTCTGCAGCATCATCTCCAGCGCGTTGTAGTTGGAGTTGGCGATGGTGTCTTCAGCGAAGATGTCGGTAAAAACAGGAGTGCCGTCGACCGGGCATCCTGTTCCTGCTGTGAACGCGGGCAGGGTTGAATTGCAATTGGGCGAGGAGTACGGTCGCAACCCCACAAGGTTAAGCGTTTGACCGGTGCCCGTTACGACGCTGCCGTTGGGCATGTGAAACGGGAAACCGTTCGGGACCGTGACGCTCCATTGCGTATCCTCGCTGGTAGGGCCACAGTTGGCAGGTGAACCGAAGGAATTTACGTTTCCGGCATTTATCGCCGAAATGCTCATAATATCCAAGCACGTCTGCGGATTCGACGGATTAATGTCGTGCGTAGCCAGCAGACGATGGCCCTGCGACCCTACGTAGCCAATCTGAAACATCATGCTGTTGCTCAACTCGCGCTGGATCGTGAGGTTGTATTGGGTTGTGTATTGCGAGCGTAGATGGGGCTCGAATTCGCCGTAGAGAAGGATGGGGCGAAATAAAGACAAGTCGGTGGACTGCCCTTTTACTGGCGTGATAATTCCGCCGAAAGGATTGGGCGCAGTGAACCCTCCTTGATTTACATACGGGGTGTTAAGGAAGACATCGGAGAGCGAGGAACTTCCGCCGAACGGAGGCTCGGCGCCGAACTGGGCGAGGACCAACTCTTCGATCGGATTGTAGAAAAGACCCCAGCCGGCGCGAATGCTAGTTTTGCCGTTGCCGCCGAATACTTTGCCGAGCACTCCATCGCTAAAGTTTGGGCTGTAAGCGATGCCGATGCGTGGAGCGAAAGACTTGTAATAGGTCGAGGTCATACTGGCAGGAACGCCGGGATCGCCGGGGACGACCAGTCCGGTGGGCTCCGAGCCGGTGTTGGCGCAGGTAGGATTCGCGACTCCTAGGCCAGTCCAATAACTGTAGCTTGCCCCTTGGCCACTCTGATTAATGCCGCAAGGATAGACCGTGGAATTTTGTCCGGGACGGAATGTCTCGACGTGGCCGCTAATGTCGGTCAGCGGAGGGCTGTATTCCCACCGCAGGCCATAATTCAGAGTCAGGTTCGGTTTTATCTTCCAACTGTCCTGCGCGAAAGGATAAGCGGCAAAGGCGCGTACATCCTCGCGCTGGCCGGAACCCTGCGTATAGGCATCGGATAGCCCCAGCAGGAACTCGGCATACGCGTCGCCGTCGCCCGGAATAATCCCGTTGGGGCCGCTGTTGTCAAATGTGAATTCGCCGTTGAGATCGAAATAGTAGTACTGGTCAAAACGCTGGCGACGGACGTCCACTCCGAACTTGAAGGTGTGGTTGCCTTTCACCCAGGTCAATTCATCGGACCACTGAAAGCTGCTTCCCACCTGCGGCAGAAAGCCCTCGAAATTATTGCCGAACGACGCGCCGCCCGAGATGTTGACGTACGGAACTCCGGTCAGACTTGACGGAAGACCCGGGGTTATACCCAGATTAGGTGCGCTTCCGAACGCACTGACGATGGCCGAAGAATCGGACATGCCGGTAAAGCAATACTTTGTCGCGAACGCGCCAGTGCATGAAGATGTAACACCATTTGTAGTTTGGGGCTTGATGTATCCCAGTTCGCCTTCACGCATGTAGGTGAAGTGGGCCTCGTTCACCACCGCGTTGTTAATGGTCCAGGTGTGGGTGAGATTCCACTGTTGAAAGCGGAGATTATTGTTGTTTCCGAAGCCGGGGACGTTGGCGCCGGCTGCCTCGAAGGTGTCGTACGCCAGAAAATCACGGGTATCGTTGAAATAGTAGTAGCCGGTGAAGTTTTGATGATCATTGATCCTGTGATCGATGCGGACGGTGAACTGGTCCTGGTTGTCGGTTCCAACGGGGACGACCTGATTTTGGTTACCGCCGATGTTGGCCGCGGGGACAAACTGCGAAAGTAGACTCCTAGCCACGGGATCCTGGCAGGGCGTGGGAATCACGCTGTTGGTGTTCTGGAAAACTTCGGACCACGGAATGAACGGCGTGTTGGTGACCGGATTCGTTTGTACGGGAAGGCCCGCGACCGACGGGACCCCCAACGCATTGTCACAGCCGTTGCGGCCGTCAAGGACTTGCGCCACAAACGGAACTCCGGAGCTATCGTCAATACCTCCTGCCCCGGCACTCATCTGCGCGAGATTAGGTGCTGCAAAGCCACCGGCCGCGGAGAAGTCGCCGGCAAATTCTCCCGTTGGGGCCGAACCCGGCGTACCCGTTGGCACATTCAGCAACTGCCCCGGCTGGCCGTCGCGGATGCGGCGTCCTTCGTAAGAAAGAAAGAAGAAGGTGCGATCTTTCTTGATGGGGCCGCCGAAAGTTCCGCCAAACTGGTTCTGATTGAGTTGCGGCTTGGTTGTATCGGGATAGCCGCGCGAATCCAGCACGGTGTTGCGGAAGTATTCGTACACATTTCCGTGGAAGGCGTTGCCTCCGGACTTGGTGATCACGTTCACTACCGAGCCGGAGTTGCGGCCGTATTCGGCGTCGAAGGTATTGGTAATGACGCGAAATTCCTCAACGCTATCGGGAGTCGGTTGAATGGTGGGAGTATTTACGAACTGATCGTTGGCGTCACCGCCGTTGACGCTAAAGTTGTTGGCGCGGGTGCGGCCGCCGTTTACGGAAACCGATCCGGGATCGTCGGAGCCGGCGAACAGACTTCCGCTCGATCCCAGCTGCGATTGCACGCCCGGCTGCAATTGTAGGAACTGGTAGGTGTCCCGCGTGTTCAGCGGAAGTTCGTTCACCGAGCGGTCGTTGATAACGGCGCCGAGCTGAGTGCTGGTCGTATCCACCTGCGGGGCCTCAGAAGTAACTTCCACGGTTTCCTGAGAAGCGCCAATTTGCAATGTGGAGTTAAGCGTGACCACCTGGTTGACGTCGACAATGACGCCCTTTTGAACATTCTTTTTGAAACCAGTCAGTTCAAACGTTACGGTGTAGGTCGCGGGCGCGACCTCGACGAAGCTGTAGTCGCCGCTCTCGCTGGTCTGGGTATCGCGGCTAATGCCGGTAGCCTCATTGGTCAGCGTGATTTTCGCGTTTGCGAGAACGGCTCCAGTAGGATCGGCGATGCGGCCAAGGATGCGGCCGTTTGCGCCCTGGGCAGAAAGGAATGTCGGGACGAGGACGAGAACAGCGGCGGCAAGGCATACGGCGGTCCAGCGGGCACGCAATGACGGCATGGAACCTCCAGGCATCCTGAGAAGCGATGTCGTTTTTAGTTTGAAAAAGTACGGCTTGTGTGCAGCCACAACCTTGCTATAATCCCGCAAGGTTAGAGAAGGGGGATGGGAACTGTCAAGGAGAAAAAAAGCGTTCCTTCCCATAGAAAACTTTAATCTTCGTAGGGTGCGCGATGAATTCGTCCAGCGCCAAACCGTACTTAAAAATCGGAGACGTGGCGCGAAGCGTGGGCGTTTCACCTTCGGTAATCCGCACTTGGGAAAACCTCGGATTGACGTGCCCCCAGCGCACGGAGAGCAAGTACCGGCTGTACTCTGCCGACGACGTGACGCTGTTGAAGCGGGCGCGATTTCTGCGCAAGGTTCGCGGGCTTAACGCGGCGGCGATTGTGGAACTGCTTCGCCGGGAAGGGCGCGCGCGGCCTGCGGTAGATGGAAGCTCCGCGATCGGATCGCGTTTGCGGCAGTTGCGGGCAAAGCGAAAGCTCTCTCTGGCGCAGGTAGCTCGCTCAGTCGGGATTTCGGTCGGGTTTCTAAGCGCGATGGAGCGCTCGCAAATGACCGGCTCGGTGGGCACATTGAGTAAGCTGGCGCGGTTTTATAAGACTAACATTTTGGATTTTTACGATGCTACGGGCAGCAGCCGGCAAGTGCGGGCGTCGCAAAGAAAAGTGCTGCAGGCCGGACCTGGTGTTCGCATGGAGTTGCTGGCCTGGGGCAACACCGTGATGGAGCCGCATTTGTTTCGCGTGGCGCCAGAAGCCGGCAGCGGCGACTCTTACACTCACGCGGGCGAGGAGTTCCTTTACGTATTGCGTGGACAACTGACGATCACGCTGGAACGAAAAGAATACCGTCTAAAGGCGGGAGATAGTTTTTACTTTGAGAGTTCGACTCCGCACAGCTGGAAAAATGCGGGGCGGGCGGAGGCGTGGATACTTTGGGTGAACACGCCGCCGACTTTCTGACCCAACTACGGAGACACCATGAAGGCACGATATCCCGTTCTGCTGATGCTATTCGCGGTGACGATCTTCTCAGGATCGTGCACAAAGAAGACGCCTACCCTCAATTTGCTGGTGTGGGAGGGATACGCCGATCCTTCCTTCATTAAGACTTTCGAAGAGCAGCATCACTGCAAAGTATCGGCTTCGTACATGGGGTCGAGCGATGAACTGACCACCAAGCTCAACGGCGGCGCAGCCTCGAACTATGACATCCTCTCTCCGTCAAGCGATGTGGCCACGGGCATTGCGATGAAGGGTTTCGCGGCACCCCTGGATTTGTCGAAGATTCCGAGCTATGGACGACTTTCTCCGCAGCTCACTTCCCTTCCCCTGGTACGCATGAAGGGTCAAGTCTACGGAGTTCCGTTCATGTGGGGGCCTGATCCTCTTCTTTACGACACCACGGTATTCGTGCAGCCGCCCGAGAGTTGGAACGTGCTTTGGGATCCGAAATACCGTGGCAAAATTTCGGTGTGGGATGATCTGTCCACGGTTTATATGGCGGCACAAGTTTTGGATTATGACAAGCCAGATCCCTCGCAGCTTTACAACTTAACGGATGCGCAACTCGAGGAATGTAAGAAGAAGTTGCTGGAGCTGAAGCCGAATATTCGGAAGATGTGGTCAACGGGCGGGGAGTTGACGAATCTCTTTCAAAACCACGAAGTAGTTGCGGCGATGGGATGGCCGCTGATGACGAATCAACTACGCAAAATCAATTTCCCCGTTGGCGAGACGATTCCGAAGGAGAACACCACAGGCTGGATCGATCATCTGATGATCACGGCGGACAGCGAAAACAAAGATCTGGCGTACGAGTTTCTCGCCTACATGATTGAGGCGCAGACGCAGAAGAAAGTTACCGATGTGACGGGATACACGCCGGCAAATCCGGGAGCGGCGCAGTTTATGACGCCGCAGGAAGTGAAGAGCTTGCATTTGGATGATGTAGACAACTACCAGAAACGGCTTTACTTCTGGCAAAATGTGGCGCGGCGTGCGAAATACAACGAGATTTGGAATGAAGTAAAAGCGGCCCAGTAGCACGCAACTTGACCGTCAGCTGCATCAAGAAGGCGCGGCGACTTTCGAATGACAACTTCTCCCGAACTCATGACGGCAGCCGACCGCGATAATACAGGACGGCCGCCCCTGCTCAGCATTCGCAACGCCGCCAAATATTTCGGAAAGAACGTCGTGTTGCGTGATATTTCTCTCGATGTTGCCGAGGGAGAATTTCTCACCATCCTGGGCGAAAGCGGATCGGGCAAGACGACATTGCTGCGAATCATTGCCGGATTTGAAACCGCAAGCTCGGGCGAGGTGTGGATGGGCGCTGAGCGGCTGGACCGCCAACCACCTTACCGGCGGCGCGTAAACACGGTCTTCCAGCAGTACGCGCTATTTCCACATTTGACGGTCGAGCAGAATGTCGCCTACGGATTGCGTGTGGCCAAAAGACCCGATGCGGAGGTGAGGTCGCGGGTGGCCGAAGCGCTCGAGAAGGTAAGAATGTCGGCGTTCGCGAAATCAAAGCCATCGAAAATCAGCGGAGGACAGCAGCAGCGGGTCGCTCTCGCGCGGGCGCTGGTGAACCGTCCGCGGCTCCTGTTGCTGGATGAGCCGCTTTCCGCGCTGGACGCGAATCTTCGCCGGCAGATGCAGGTGGAGCTGAAATCGCTGCAGCGCGAGGTCGGCATCTCCTTCATTTTTGTGACTCACGATCAGGAAGAAGCAATGGTGATGTCGGACCGGATTGCTTTGCTGCGTTCTGGGGAATTAGAGCAGGTCGCTACGCCACGGGAAATTTATGACCGGCCGGCGACTGCCTACGTGGCCCAGTTTATTGGGCACACGAACTTGCTGAAGGGCGAAATTAGTGCGGGAGTCGTCCGCTCCGGCCCGCTGACATGGCGGGCAGCGCTTCCCGATGGGACGGCTTTGTTTTCGTTGCGTCCGGAAAACATTCGACTTTCAACGAAGAACTCGGAGCCCGATAACGTCCGCGTTCGGGGAAAAGTTCGATCCCAGGCATTTCATGGAGCTACAGAGTTGATTCGTGTGGAATGTGGTGATGGATTACTTCTAGCGGTTCGCACTCCAAACCGGAGCGGGGTTCTCGATAACGTCGATCTACACTTTTCTCCCGCGGACGCCATCCTGGTGCGCGATTCTCCGGAACGAATCTGATGTTTTCGCGAGCTTACAAAACGGCAGTGACCGCGCCTCCTCTCCTATGGGTAGGGATTTTTCTTTTACTCCCCTATTTGCTGATGTTCTGCTACAGCTTCTGGTCCGTGTCTGCATTTCAAACGATCGTGCATACATGGAGCTTCGACAACTATGCGCGACTGCTGCGGGTTGACGTCTATCGACAGACATTGTTTCGCTCCATGTGGATCGCCGCTAGAGTAACGATGTTTTCGCTGTTGCTCGGCTATCCATTGGCATATTTTCTCTCGTTCTACGCAGGAAAGAAAAAAGACTTGTTGTATCAGTTGGTCATTATTCCGCTGTGGGTCAGCTATCTGGTGCGGGCGTATGCGTGGAAGACCATCCTCGGCTCCGACGGCGTGCTCAATGCTTTGCTGCAATATGGCCACATCACGAAGCATCCTTTAGAGTTCCTTTTGTACAGCCCGTTTGCGGTGGTTTTGACGCTGACGCACATCTACACGCCGTTTGCGTTTTTGCCCATCTATGCGACGTTGGAGCACATTCCCCGCAAGCTGGTAGAGGCATCGCACGATCTTGGGGCGACACCTTTCCAAACTTTTTGGAAAGTGATTTTTCCGCTGTCGATTCCGGGAGTTGTGGCGGGAGCAACGTTCGCCTTCGTGCTCAGCCTTGGCGATTTTCTTGCGCCGCTGCTGCTTGGCGGCCCGAGCGGCATCATGATCTCGAACATCGTGGTCAGCCTGTTTGGTGCGGCTTATAACTGGCCCCTGGGCGCCGCTATTTCTCTGTGCATGCTGCTGTTGGTGGTGAGCCTGCTGTTTCTTTCCGAACGGCTGGAAAAGAAGTGGAGTTATTCGTGAGCGAAACGAATGTTCACTCCGGCTCGCGATGGCTGCTTTTTCACACAATCGCAGTGTTCACTTTTCTATATCTGCCGATCGTCGTTCTCATTCTTTATTCGTTCAACGGCGAAGGCGTCGGCGGTTTTCCTCCACATCACCTGACCATCGACTGGTACCGTACGCTTTTTTCTGACGGTCCGATCTGGGATTCTGTGCTTAATAGTCTGGAAGTGGCATTTGCGGCGATGGTGATTGCTCTGGCCCTCGGAATCCCCGCGGCACTGGCACTGGAAAGGGCGCGGTTTCCGGGCAAAGCTCTTTTTCGGCGACTGGTTCTGTTGCCGCTAATTCTGCCAGGGATTATTACCGGACTTTCCCTGCTGATGCTGTTCAACGTAACGGGGACCAAGTTGAGTCTGCTGACGATTATTCTCGGCCACGGAACGGCATTGATTTCCGTCGCGACCACCGAAGTATTTGCGGGCCTGCAGAAGGTCGACCGCGCGCAGGAAGAGGCTTCGCTGGATCTGGGCGCGAATTACTGGCAGACGTTCTGGCGGATCACAGTGCCGAATCTGAAGTTGCCGATCATCGGCGCGGCTTTGCTTATCTTCACGCTCTCGATGGACGAGATTGCGGTGAGCTTCTTTTTGATCGGCCGTGAAAATACTTTGCCGCTTGAAATCTGGGGGCGGCTGCGACGGGGAATAACGCCGGAGATTAATGCGGTGTCAACGATCATCTTCGTATTTTCGCTCGTGGCAATCGTGCTTTGGTACCGGCTGCGCGTGCGGAGTGAAGTCGGCGCTGACGTCGGGGCTGACGTTGTCGCGGCCGAGGGGCAGTCGATGTAGCTGGGGATTGCCCCCATTTATCGTACTGTCCTCCGGAAACAAGAGAAGCGAACTAGACCGCTTTGTCGGCGAGGTAGAAAAGTTTCGTTGTGGTGCAAGCAAAATACAGAGGTCCCTCGCTTCGCTCAGGACGACAACGTTAGTTTCTTGTAACGAACATGCAGGAGGCCAAACACTAGGTTCGAGCCTCATTCTCTAAGGCCCCTCCGGCAGATGAACCTCTCAAGAACTCTCATACATAGTAAAGTTGTATCAGGGGCGGTTCCTCAGCCTTTCACTTCAATCTAGGAAACAGGGATCCGAATTTGAGTTTAAGCATTCGCAACATCGCCATTATCGCGCACGTGGACCATGGCAAGACCACGCTGGTTGACGCCATGCTGCAACAGAGCGGCACCTTTCGTTCGAACGAGCATCACGTCGAGCGGGTGATGGATTCGAACGAACTGGAGCGCGAGCGCGGGATCACAATTCTCGCAAAGAACACGGCCATCTTTTATCACGATGTAAAGATCAACATTGTCGATACGCCAGGCCATAGCGATTTCGGCGGCGAAGTCGAACGGGCACTGAAGATGGTGGATGGAGTGATGTTGCTGGTGGATGCCAGCGAGGGTCCGCTGCCGCAGACGCGCTACGTTTTGGGAAAAGCGCTTGAGGCGAAGCTGCCGCCGATTGTGGTGATCAATAAGATCGACCGTCCGGATGCGCGCCCGCAGGAAGTGCTCAACGAAATTTACGATCTGTTTATCGATCTCGATGCCAAGGAAGATCAGCTCGACTTTCCCGTGCTGTATACAAACGCGAAGGCGGGGACGGCTTCGACGGATGCGCAAGTTCAGGGCGAGGATTTGCGGCCTCTGTTTGATGCGATTCTGAAAACGATTCCGTTGCCGCAGGGTGATCCGGCAGGGGCGTTACAGATTCTGGTGGCAAATCTCGATTACAGCGACTATCTCGGGCGCCTGGCTATCGCGCGCGTCTTCAACGGAACCATGTACACCGGCGAAGACGTGGTAATAGCCAAACTCGACGGATCGATGCACAAGACGAAAATCACCAAACTATTCTCTTTTTCTGGCCTCAAGCGAACCGATATTACTGAAACTGTTCTCGGCGACATCGTCGCTGTAGCGGGAGTGGAAGGCATCACCATCGGCGAAACGATTACGGACGCGGAAAATCCCGCGCCGCTGCCACCGATTGTCATCGACGAACCCACGATCGCGATGACCTTCACGGTGAACACGTCGCCTTTTGCGGGACGTGAGGGAACCTATGTTACCTCGCGAAATTTGCGCGAACGCTTAGAGAAAGAGTTGCTCACCAACGTTTCCCTTCGTGTGGAGGAGATGGGCAACACCGAATCTTTCAAGGTACTGGGGCGCGGCGAGTTACAGCTTTCGATCACGATCGAAATGATGCGCCGCGAAGGCTATGAACTGATGGTCGGAAAGCCGGAGATCGTTACCAAGCGCATTGACGGAAAGCTGATGGAACCCGTGGAACATCTCACCATCGATGTTCCGGAAGCATTTGTGGGCGTTGTCATGGAACAACTTGGATCGCGCAAGGGTGAAGTCGTCAACATGCACAATCACGGCTACGGACGTGTGCGCATCGAATTTCGCGTGCCGAGCCGGGGCCTCATTGGACTGCGCAGCCAAATGCTTACCGACACGCGCGGCACCATCGTGATGAATTCTTTATTCGACGGTTATACGGAGTGGCAAGGAGAAATTCCGCATCGGCTGACGGGAGCACTGGTTGCGGATCGTTCTGGAGTTTCGACTGCGTATGCATTATGGGGCCTGCAGGAGCGCGGCGAGCTTTTTGTCGGACCTGGTGTGGAACTCTATGAAGGAATGATTATTGGGGAGAACGCGAAGGATGACGATCTGGACGTGAACGCGGTTCGCGAGAAAAAACTCACGAACATGCGGGCTTCCACTGCGGACGAAGCCATCCGATTGGTGCCCTTCCGCCAACTGAATCTCGAGCAGGCAATCGAATTCATAGCTGATGACGAATTCGTGGAGATCACTCCGAAGTCTCTGCGGCTGCGAAAGAAAGTCTTGCAATCGAACAAGCGTAAGAAGCGGGCGGTGGAGGCGGTGGAAGAGGTATAAGGTTGCGCGCACGTTCAAAATCGAAGGACGAAGCGCCACTGCGGATGTTCATGGTTCCGTGCAGTTGCGGAACGACTTTCGCCGTCGCGGAGAATTATGATCGTCAAGGCACGCCATGGAGCCGATATCTGATTTGCCACAGCTGCGGCAAACGGCACGATCCTAAAAATCGGCTATTGCATATCGGATATCAGCGCGAGGGATATTGGAAGGCAGACGGATGCTGAGCAGGCTCGCCATCAGCTAGTTTTTGACGATCAGTCTTGACAAACCTGATATACTTCTGCCGCATTTAACTGCCGCCAGCTCCGGTATCGATTTTCAGGAAGGCGTCCCCGACCTGCCAGTCCACCGCATCGAGCTCGCACTTCGGCAGTTCATTGCAAGAGGTGGACGCTTGAAGAATATTTTCGTGGGGAACCTGAATTTCAATACATCGGAAGACGAACTGAGGCAGATTTTTGAGCCGTTCGGACCAGTAGACCGCGTCAGCATCATGACCGACCGGGATACCGGGCGCTCGCGCGGTTTCGGCTTTGTGGAAATGACCAATAACGAAGATGGCGAGAAGGCCATCACCGCGTTGAACGGCTCGCAGATCGGCGGACGAACACTCAACGTGAATGAGGCGCGGCCGAAGGCCGAGCACGCTGGAGGCGGCGGGCGCGACCGCGGAGACCGCGGCGGAGGTAGAGGCGGAGATCGCGGCGGCGACCGTGGCGGACGCGGTGGTGGGCGAGGCCGCTGGTAATCGGTTCGAATTTGTCGAGCGAATGTTCCGCGGGGACGGAGCCCGGCGGTGCCAAGAGAGTACTGCCCCCTGCAGTTCGAGAATTTGGTCGGGACTCCTTGCTGGCTTGAAGAGGAGAGTTTCGCCCCAGGCGAAACCGAAGATCTTTTCGACAAGCTCAAGCAGACTCTTCGCCTTGCTAAGAGGACCAGGTGAATTCTTCCCTCACCCGTGTAAACTTGAAGTGTGCGCCCGTAGCTCAGATGGATAGAGCGATTGCCTCCGGAGCAATAGGTCGGGAGTTCGAATCTCTCCGGGCGCACCAGTTTCCCTCCTTATAGTCCAAATAGTCCAACATTTCGGCGTGGAACAATTTGCTCGGGATTTCCTGCATTTGAGTCTTCTGCCCAGAATTATGCGTACCGAGCTTATGGGACAGGCAGGGTGGCTGTTTTGCGGGAGTGACCCAATCGATTACAAGATGGAATCAGAGCGAGAAGAGGTTACTGGCCTTCGCCAGCGTTGGGAATACGGAAGGTCACGCCGCGCTCGTCGTTGACCTTTTGCGTGGCGGGAAGGTCGAGATCATCGAGCGGAATCTTCTGGGTTTTTTGCGGGGCGAAGGTCCAGAGGGTTTCGCCTACGATGGCGTAGTTTTGCACTTCCTGCGTATGCTGATCGCGGAAGACCAAGACGGTTGGCGTGGAGGCTTCGGTGCGCTCTTCGTGATGTTGCGGCATGGAGCGGGCCGAATAATTCTGATCTTCAGGGTCGGGCGGCCGCAGGGGAATGCCCTGTTGCTGCATCTGGTTTGCCAAGCCGTTATCGTAGTTATAGGGCTGGCCGGGATCATAGCCGTTATCGGAATCGTTATCCCACCACCAATAAGAATCGATGCCGCCGTAGAGATAAGGATAGCCCCATCCCGAGCCATAGCCGCAGCGGTATCCGTAGCAGTTGTTGCCGAAGCCGTAGGTGCGGATTCTGAAGTTCGTGCCGCGGTTGAAACCTCGATTAACGCCGCGGTTGAAGCCGCGCGAGGCGATTGGGCCGCGAGAGAAGCTGTGCGAGTAGGAACGGGGAGCAAAGCTGGAACCGGAGTGGAAGCCGCCGAAGGAATGGCCTCCGCTAAAACCGCCTGCGTGACCACCGCTGAAGCCGCCGTGACCTCCGGCAGATGCGTGACCACCGCCTCCGCGCTGCGCTAGAACAGGCATGGAAGCCGCCAGCAGCAAGGAAACGGCAATGGCCCAAAGGCGCCGCATGGCCTTATTATATGCCTGATTTGGGATCTGGGTTAGGAAAATTTAACTGAGATAGAGCGCGTGGAAGCCGAAACAGGGCGCGGAAAACCGGCGGTAACACGGAAAAGGTTACCGAAGGGCTGAGGCGCCGCGCACTCCAACGAGTCAGCGCCGCCTTCATGCAGCCTGCGAAAAGTGGAATCCGAGATTTCTGGAGCTAAAGCCCCCCGGGGTGTTCATTTCTATACGCTCTACGCGGCGCTCAAAGCGCCACCCTTTCGCTATTACGTCTTACGACGGCGTCCTACTTGACAGTCACGGTGTAGATCACCCCGGTGAACGATTCGTTGTATCCGGCGCACCAAATCTGATATCCCGTGCTGAGTTTCTGCGAGGCGCAGGCGTCCATTTCGGCGTCGGTGGTCGCGTCGACGGACCAGGTTTGGCCGCCGTCTCCGCTGTAATACATGCCGCCGACGCCCGTGTAGACGTTGCCGCCGGTGGCCCAGCCGATCTTGGAAGTTAAAAATAGAATTTCTCGAATCGGCCACGGTCCATCGAGCGTGCGGGCGCTCCAGGTTTTTCCGCCGTTGGTGGTGGTGTGAACCCAGCCTTCCACGTTCGGGCTGATTTCACCGCCGCCCACCCAGCCATCGGTATCGTTCAGAAAAAATACCGGGCCGTCGAAGACAGAGTCGACCGACGGGCCGCAACTCCACCTCGCTCCGCCATTGGGGCTGGTGCAGAAGTTGATGCCGGAGGCGCGGGCGTGAAGATTAGACAAGAAGCTATATTGGAGGCCGAACCAGCCGCCGTCGGTATTGTCGACGACCGTTGTCCAGTCGGTTGTGGCTGCACCGCCGTCGGTGGTGTATTGCGCGTTGTTCTCGGTGCTGCCTACGAGATCCACGATTAAGCCGTCGTTGGTTTTTTGAAAACGCACGCGCTGCAGAAAATCGGTGGGACTGAGGACGATGTCGTCGCTCCAGGTTTGGCCGCCGTCATGGCTCCAGCGGATGAGCCCGTCAAACGTGCTGCTGTCGTAGATTCCGGAGATGACGACATCGTTCACGGTAAGCGCGTCGACGCCGTAGAAGTAGTACGGGTAGCCGAGGTTCAGAACCTCGGTCCAGTTCTTGCCGCCGTTACTTGTCTTCCAAACCTGACCGGCTTCCGCCGCGGCGTAGCCGACCGTCGGCGACGCGAAATAAATATCGTGGATCACCGATCCCGGAAGCGAAGCTTGCAACTGCCAGTTATGCGCAGCTGGGCTTTGCCGTGGCTCTGTGCCGGCAGCTGGCGGCACCAGCGGGCGCTCGGCGGAGAGTTCGCGCTGCGACGGAGAGGCCGCTACCGGAACATTTGCGGAGACATGGTGCGCCAGCGGCGACGACTCCTGCGCGACCGCGAGGAGAGGAAGAAGGATTAAGGCGGCGGAGATGCTGGAGAGCCTAGCAGATTTCATACGATCCTCCGGACAAGTTTGAGCGCGACATCTTAGCACGGATCAGCGGGCGGCGAGCCGAGAAATAACGACGCGGCGAAAGTTGCAAAATCTTGCCGACACGCTGGCGCGACTGGACTAGAATGGCTCTCCGGCGCGGGCTGGCAGGTTCACCAACTAAGATTTGCGAGCGAGAGGATTCCATGCGAAAGAGTCGTGCGGTTTGTGGGAGGTTGTTGGTTGGGGCAGTCGCGATGTTTCTGGCCGCGACCGCATGCGCCGCGATAGGACAGGAGAGCGATGCTGCTTCCGATCCACGGTTACAGAAAGCTTATCGCTTTCAGAAGGGTGGCTGGACTTATGTGCACCTCGAAGGCTCGCCCGCCGAAGTCGGCTATCAGCACGGCTTTTTGCTTGCTCCCGAAATTGCAGACGCACTCGAAGCGATCAAGCTCGTCGACATGCACGAGACGCAGCGCGACTGGGAATTCTTTCGCAAGACGGCGCGCGAGATGCTTTGGCCGCACATCGATGCGGACTATCAGCAGGAATTGCAAGGTATTGCCGATGGGGTAAAGGCGCGCAGCGTCAATCTCGATGTTTACGACATTGTTGCGCTGAACGCGTTCGAGGAGGTTCCGGACTACTATGTGCCGTGGCTCAACAAACGGGAGAAGGCTGCGCGGGCTCCGAAGCTGAAGGCGCCGGGAAATTGCAGCGCGTTCATTGCTACCGGTTCTTACACGAAAGACCACCAGATCGTGATCGCGCACAATAACTGGACCAGCTATCTTGCGGGCTCGCGCTGGACCATCATCTTTGACATTTTGCCGCAGCATGGCCAGCGCATTCTGATGGACGGCTTTCCTGGCGTGATCACCAGCGACGATGATTTTGGCGTGAACGCGGCAGGAATCATGATTACCGAAACCACTATCACTCAATTCGAAGGATGGGATCCGAAGGGCAAGCCCGAGTTCGTACGTTCGCGCAAGGCGCTGCAGTATGCCGAGAGCATTGACGATTACGTGCGCATCATCAAGGAAGGAAACAACGGCGGGTATGCAAACGACTGGATGATCGGCGACCGCAAGACGGGCGAGATTGCATATCTCGAGCTGGGATTGAAGAACACTCCTTTGTGGCGAACTAAGGATGGGTATTACGTCAGTTCGAATTTCGCGCGCGATCCCAAACTGATTAAAGAAGAAACCAGCGGCTTCGATCCCAGCGATATGTCGTCTTCGATGAATGCACGCCATGCTCGCGCGGACGAGTTGGTGCAGCATGCCAAGGGAACGATTGACGTGGAAATGGCGCAGGATTTTCTCTCTGATCACTTCGACAGCTTCGAGAAGAAGGAGCAGCCCAATGAGCGCACACTTTGCGGGCACAACGACGCTTCGCCGCGAGGAGCCAAGCAGTGGGGATGGGAAGCCTACTATCCCGGCGGGGCGGTGCAGGGCAAAGCTGCCGACAGCAAAATGGCGGCGAACATGAGTTTTGTGGCGCGCGCCGGACATCCATGTGGGGCGGATTTCATCGCGGCCGGTTTTCTGCAGCAGCATCCGGAATTTGCCTGGCAGAAGCCGGCGCTGCGCGATATGAAGGCGGGCCCTTGGACTGCGTTTTCGGCGGGGCAGAAGCAGTGATCACTCGATCGACTCTGGTCGCTCCCATTGCGGGAAAGGTTTCGCGCATTTTGTTGAATTTCTGCTCGCGGTGGATGGTTGCGACTTAACATGGGCAGATGCTGTCACCACTGCGTACAACTCTACTCCTTCTTATTCTAGTTCCGATTTACGCCGCTGCATCCGATTGTCTTCCGATTGCCCAGGCCAGTCAGCATGTTGGCGAAACCAAGTGCATCACGGGAAAAGTTTTGCGCGTGAAGGCGGGCGCGAAGGGAGTACACTTCGTCGATTTTTGCGAAGATCAATCGGCTTGTCCGTTTTCGGTCGTTGTCTTCCCTGCTGACCTGAAAGACGTTGGCGACGTTCGGCGGCTCGCTGGGCAAGTTATCGAGATTCACGGGCCGGTCAAGCTGTATCGAGGGCGCGCAGAGATCATTCTGAATCGCGTGAGCCAGTTAACTGCGGGGTCCACACTGATCCCGCCTTTGCCGAAAAATTATGACGTCGAAAAGCAGGGTCATTACAGCGCTGGGCGGATGCGTCCCTCGAAGAAGCCGGCGACAGTGAAAGGGACGGTCTCGCCGAATGCGACGTATGGGAATGAGGCGGATGTGGGCGGAGGGCCGCAGTAGCGGTGTCCGATTATCAATCAAGGGCGCCGCAGACATCCTTGATCTCGATCCCGCTCTCCAGAAACCGTTTGTGAGCTCTGAGAGCCAACCGGTTCTTCTCTTGCTCCGGTAGGACTTTCTTCCGGCGTTTCGGCTTAGCAATGGCGCCCGCTGAGGCCTTGTTGGATTTCTTCCTAGCCATTTTCGCACTCGCGCTTTCGACCTTATACCATTCCCTTCCTCAACTCCTCCAGTGGATACCGGGTCCCGCGCCAGATGATTCCGTCGTTCGAAAGAGTGTAAAACATCGAGAGCAGCAAGGTATAGATGAACAGAGCCGTGCTGACCGGATGCAGCAGGAAGTAATATGCTGGGACTCGGGAACGCCAGGACATTCCAACATAAATTGCGAACATGGAACCGAGAGCAATTGCGTACGGCAAGCGTTCCCAGCCATGAGCCAGCCACACCCCCAGAAACGGCATCAGATTGAGAAACGCCAGCCCGAAGGCGGAGATGAGAGTGCGTGGCCATTGAAACGAGAGCACGGCGAAGAAATTCTTGGTCAGGTTATTCACCACGCCCATGGCGCCGTTTGCCCAGCGAATGGAAATCAGATCGCCGCCGAAGACGTTGCGTTGCGCGAAGCCGGCGTTCTTCACGACCTTTCCCAGTTTCATATCGTCGAGCACGTCCATGCGCAGGGCTTCGTAGGTACCGATGGCTTCATACACGCTGCGGCGTATCAGGTTGAACGCGCCCACGCCCATGTGATCCTTCGTCTTCGGGTCGGCGACCTTCCACGGACGATGCCCGAAGACAAACATAGTCTGGAAGAACGCGATCATCATGTATTCGCCGGGTTGCTTCATAATCATCTGCGGGAACAGGACGACGTGATCGGCTTTCTCGGCCTCTGCGTACACGAGAGCGCGTCGCAGAGAATCGGGCTTGAATAAGACATCGGCGTCGGTGAACAGCAGCCAGTCCCCGGTTGCCGCGTTGGCTGCGGTCCACATCGCGTGAGTCTTGCCCAGCCATCCCGGAGGCAACTCGTGATGATGGATCACGGTCAGCACGGGATGCCCCATTTCTCGCGTCTTTTGCGAGAAGTGGGGCTTTTCCTTAACCTCTTCCATAATCTCGCCGGTGCGATCGGTGGATCGATCGTTCACGGCGATCACTTCATAGTTGTCGTAATCGAGCGCCAGCAAGCGGGTTAGCGCTTGCTCGATTTCCTGTTCTTCGTTGCGAGCGGGCACAATGATCGAAACTCGAGGATTTCCGGAAGGCGAAACCGGATTGCGGTTCCACTCCGACTGAGAAACGTCAGCCACGCTGGGCATGCCAATGGCGGCATCGACGATGCGCGAGAACCATGCCAGCGCCAGAATTGTTCCAGCGATCCAGTGAAAGTAATGCATTCGATTAGGCGGTTTTTGCGTTTGCGGCAGATTGCTCCGGCGCGAATCGCATCCCGTAGAACAGTATGGCAGAGGAGGCGATCATCGCGATCACCGGCAGAACGAATGCGGCTTGCAGCGTGCGCTTATCGGCAACATAGCCCATGAGCGTGGGCGAGGGGACATCGCCGAGCAGATGAAAGATGAAAATGTTAACAGCAAGGGCAGTGGCGCGGATGTGCGCACCTACCGAGTTCATCACGGCGGCGTTCAGCGGCGAAGTGTTGAGCAGCAGAAAAAACGCCGACACAGCAATTGCCGGCAGCATGACCGGACCGCGAGTGAATAGCGCCACAATCATGAATGGCACGCCCAGCGCCATGCTTGCCGCGGAGACAAAGTAGTAGGCTCCCTTCATGCGAGGCAGCAGATAATCTCCCAGCCAGCCTCCCGCCAGGGACGCAAATATCCCGTCGACGACGATCATGAGGCCGAACATGTAGTTGGCAGATTCGAGAGAATATCCGCGGGCACGCGAGAGGAACGTCGGCATCCACACCTGGATACCGCCCAGGGCGAAGGTCATCATCGCCATGCCGAGCGTCGACGTCCAAAACGCTGGATTGCGCGCCAAGCCTAGCACCGTTGCGCGTTCGGGAGTCTCTTTCTCGGTATCGAACTGGCCACGTTCCGGCTCTTTCAAAAAGAGCACAGCCAACGCCAATACAAATCCGGGGATCGCAGCCACGTAGAAAGGAAATCTCCAGCCGTGGCGCGGACTGAGATTCCCTCCCAGCAGATATCCTGCCGCCGTTCCGACTGGGATCGCCAAATAAAAGACGCCCAGAATTCGGCCACGTTGTTTTTCAGGAAATAAGTCGGCGACGAACGTCGGCGCGATCGTGACAAATGTGGCCTCGCCGATTCCAACCAGCGTGTGCCGAATCAGAAGCTCGGTGTAAGTGTTCGTGACGGCGGTGAGCAGCGTCAGACCGCTCCAGAAAATCGCGCCGCCTACGATGATTCGCTTGCGGGAGTAACGGTCGGCCAACGGCCCTACGAACGGCGCGGCGATCATGTAAAAAATGAGAAATGCGCTGGTGAGATAGCCGACTTGCGTGTTGCTCAGATGAAATTCGCCTTGCACCAGCGGTTGCACGGCGAACAGCACCGAGCGGTCCACGTAGTTGAGCAGGTTGAGCGCGGTGAGCAGAACGAGCGCCGTGCGGGGATAGGGTTTTGCGGAGGTCACGGTCGAGCGAATATAGCACAGTCCATTCCCAATCCTTAACGATTGACGTTATTAATGGGTTGCGTTATTATAGACAGGTGATCAAGAGTTTCGCCAATCGGCAAACGGCGGAAATCTGGGCCACTGGTAGAACTGGCGGCTCGCCGCCCGCCAGCGTGACGAAACGGAAACTCGCGATGGTCGACGCTGCAACCACGTTGGGCGATTTGAATCATCCGCCCGGCAACCGCCTTGAAAACCTGCATGGCAACAGGCAGGGACAGTTCCGCATTCGCATTAACGATCAGTATCGAATCTGCTTTTTATGGCGTGGCAATGACGCTATTGAAGTTGAAATTACCGACTACCACTGAGAGATGGTTCGCAGGAGGAATGGCTTTATGGGCGTCCCGAGAAAGGCAAATCCGCGCTGGAGGGTTCATCCGGGTGAGATCCTTCGTGAGGAGTTTCTTAAGCCGCTGAAAATGTCCGCGTACGAACTGGCGAAGCGGATACGCGTTCCGGCGCCGAGGGTCAATGACATTGTCCTTGAGCGCCGCGGCATTAGCGCGGACACTGCTCTGCGTTTATCGCGCTTCTTTGGCACAACAGAACAGTTTTGGTTGAATCTGCAGGATGCTTACGAAGTGAGCCGCGTGAGAGCTGAACAGGGCGCCGAAATTCAGCGGATTGAACCCCGGACCGCTTCTCTGTCGAGCTGACCTTCAAGGCCGCGCCCTCATCGTTGCTTCGACTTCCCTGCCCTTGGCCAGCGTGCTACAACTGTCGTTGAAATTCCACCGCGCGGCCGGAAGTCTCCTTTCACTTCGGCCCACACTGGCTTCGCCCAGCGGACTACGTCTTCCAGCAACCGGTTTACGACGTTTTCTTGAAAAATTCCGAGGTTGCGATAGGTCTGCAGATATTCCTTGTAGGACTTTAATTCCAGGCAGAGTTTGTTTGGCTGGTAACGAAGCGTGATGACACCGAAATCGGGCAGTCCCGTCTTCGGACACACGGACGTGAATTCTGGATCGTCGATCACGATTTCGTATCCGGGAAACTGGTTGGGCCAGGTTTCAATCTCGGGAAAGTTGGCGTCGAGCCCGGCTGCGGCGTGCTCGGGAGTGTAACGCGGCGACTTGGTCATGCAAATATTGTAGCGGGTTCCGGTTGGCGTCCCGCGGGTTACGTTCTCGTTTTATACGCATCAGGCGCAGGCAGCTGCGCATCTAAACGAGCAATGGCTTGGGATGCCGTGCCTACGTTCCGCAACCGCCAGAGTGGTAAATTAAAGCTTGCAGTTGTGCTTGCGGCACCCTGAAAGATAAACCGGTTGGCAGCCAACAACAATTCGAACGGACATCCCGCCCCGCGCAAGAATCGAACCTGGTTAGTGATCGGTGTAGTCGCCGCTTTGGCAGTGATTCCCATGTTCACGCGACAGGCGCCGCTCAAGGTGCGTACCACGACGGCGGAGCGCGGACCGATTCGCAGTCTCATCTCAACGAATGGAAAAGTCGAGCCTATTCGAAACTTCGAGGCTCACGCTCCGGTTGCCACTACGGTGAAGCGCCTGTTCGTAAAGGAAGGCGACCATGTGCGGCAGGGCCAAGTGCTGTTGCAGCTCGACGATGCCGACCTGCGCAGCCAAGCGGCGCGGGCGCAGGCGCAGATGAAAGCGGCGCAGGCCGATCAATCGGATTTAACCACGGGCGGTACACGGGAAGAAGTGATAACCCTGGATGCCCAATTAATTAAAGCCCGCACCGCGCGCGACAACACGCAGCGCAATCTGGATGCTTACCGGCGATTGCAGCAGCAAGGCGCGGCCTCCGCCGGTGAGGTGCAACAGGCGGAGGAAGCTTTGCAGCGTGCCGAGGCCGACGTGAGCCTGCTGCGGCAGAAAAAGAAAGACCGTTACTCGCAGCCCGAGGTGGCGCGAGTGGAGGCGCAGGGCGCCGAGGCGCTGGCCGCTTATACGGCCGCCGAGGATGCGTTGGGCAAATCCAGTGTGCGCGCGCCTTTTGATGGTATTGTTTACGCTCTGCCGGTGAAGCAGGGTGCGTTCGTGCAAACTGGAGACCTGTTATTACAGGTTGGTGATCTGTCGCAAATGCTGGTGCGAACCTTCGTTGACGAACCGGACATTGGACGGCTCACGATCGGGCAGAAAGTCGAGGTTACTTGGGACGCATTGCCCGACCGGATTTGGAATGGCAACGTAAGCACGGTTCCTGCCACGGTAAAACTTCGTGGCTCGCGGAACGTCGGTGAGGTCACGTGTTCAGTGGATAATCACGACCTACGCTTGCTTCCCAATGTCAATGTGGGCGTCACGGTGATTCTCGCCGAACATAAGGACGTGCTGACCCTGCTTCGCGAAGCCGTGCGCAATGACGACGACCAGCCCTACGTTTATCAGATCGTGAATGGGAAGCTGAAGCGCCACGCCGTTTCGGTGTCTCTGCAGAATCTCACCGAAGTGGAAATCGTGGGCGGACTGCAGGAGCACTCTCAAGTTGTACTCTCCTCCGCCGATGCCAAGCCCTTGGCGGAGGGTGCGCGGGTCAAGGTGGTTCCGTAGCGAATGGCGCGGTTGCGTGAGTGCAAGAGACATTCGTCGCGTCTTCATAAAATTGAGTTGTGTAAATCTGGGTGCCCCTTTTCTCGCTTCCTTTGCGAGAAGTGGGGCTTGTCCTATCCAGTCAAGCAAATTTCCTGGCTGAATTCATCGCTACTCCTTCTCACAACGATTCTTTCGCTCTCACTGACGCCCATGGCCGTTGCGGCCGACCATCCCGCAGATCTTCTCGCAGCGGGCCGGGTAGATGACGCGCTGCAGATTCTCGATCGGCAAATTCGCAGCTCCCCTACCGCGGAAGACTACAATCTGCTCTGCCGCGCTTATTTCGAACTCGACTCCTGGGATTCCGGAGTTCAGGCCTGCGAAAAAGCCGTCTCGCTTGCGCCGAATAACGGTCTATTTCACTTGTGGCTGGGACGCGTTTACGGGGAGAAGGCGGATCGTGTCACCTTTTTCAAGGCGATAGGCCTGGCGGGAAAGGTGCGGAAGGAATTCGAACGCGCGGTTGAAATCTCGCCGGAGAATTGGCAGGCGCGCACCGACCTCGCGGAGTTTTATGTGGAAGCTCCCGGCATTATGGGCGGCGGCGAAGATAAAGCGCGCGCGCAAGCGGATTTGTTACTGTCGCTGAATCCCGGAATGGCTCATTGGGTGCGGGCACGCATCGCGCAGAAGAACAAAGACAACATTACCGCAGAAAAGGAGTATCGCGCCGAGATCGAGGCCAGCCATGGCGGAGTGCGCGCCTGGGTGAATCTGGCAGGGTTCTACCGGCACACGAATCGACTGGATGAAATGATGCAGGCGTTGCGCACCATGGAGACTCAGCCTCTCGATCGTCCTGCGGCATTAATGGATGGCGCCGGACTGCTGCTGCGCAGCGCGCGGGAGTATCCTATGGCGATTCGGTTGACGCGGCGCTATCTTTCTTCGTCGACCGTCGAAGAATGGCCAGCTTTCAAAGCTCACGCGATGCTTGGGGAATTGCTGGAGAAACAGGGAGACCGGCAAGGGGCGGCGGATGAGTATCGCGCGGCGCTCAGCCTGGCGCGCACTTTTAAACGCGCGCAAGAAGGATTGAAGCGGCTTCAGTTCTAAACTGCGCCAGAAACACTTATGACGTCCGTCCGGATCGATAAATGGTTGTGGGCTGCGAGATTTTTCAAGACACGCTCGCTGGCTACGCGCGCCTGTGAGTTGGGTCGGGTGCGGTCCAATGGGCAGATCGCAAAGGCCGCGCGCGAAGTCCGCATCGGAGATATGTTGCAGGTTTCGAATGACGGCGGCGATTTCGAAATCGAAGTTCTGCTGTTGAGCGACGTGCGCGGTCCCGCGTCCGTGGCGCAAACTCTGTATCGCGAGACCGAGCCCAGCCGTGAACTGCGGCAGAAAGTTGCCGCCGAGCGGAAGGCGGCGCGGGAGTTTGAGCAGTTGCCCGCTGGGCGGCCTTCGAAGCGGGATCGGCGGCATATTATTCAGTTCCGCGGACGGAGCTAAAGCGTGCTCATGGAGATCTCTCGCCCCGCTGGTGAAAACACGGGGCTGCGAGATGACGAGCCAGCCGGCTTCTCGGACTAGAATAAAGGCGATGAAAATTCCCCGGCTGTGCTTCTCTGCCCTGCTCGTTTGCGCCTACGCATTTTCTCAGGATGTACCTTCAGGATTCCGCTCTCTATACATCGACGCCGGCAAAGTGATCGGCGAGATTCGATCTTTCCAGGGATTGAACGGCCCACCCAGCCCAGTAATGGCAGACCTTCCGAACCTCGTGCAGCAATATAAAGAGCTGCATATCAACATGGTTCGCACGCATGATTTCATGGGCCCCACAGAAATCGATTCGCATTTTACCGAGGACAATGCCCTGCTGGCGTGGCTGATTCCCGATGCGGCGCAGCGCGCCGGTGTGGTCAAGGCCGGCAATGCCAGCATCATCTTTCCCGATTGGAATGCCGATCCGGAAAAACCGGAGAGCTATAACTTTGGCCCAACCGACAAAGTGCTGGCTGCAATTCACGATAGCGGAGCGGAAGTTTACTATCGCATCGGGCGCAGTTGGGGCGCGAATATCGATCCGCCGCCGGATTTCGATAAGTATGCCAGCGCGGTGAAGCATGTTGCCATGCATTACAACAAGGGTTGGGCGAATGGTTTTCGCTATCACATTCGCTACTGGGAATTCTGGAATGAGCCGGAGGCGTTGTTCTGGACTGGGACGCCGGAACAATTTTATTCGCTGTACGAAAAAACGGCGCGGGCGCTGAAATCAGTCGATCCCACGCTGAAAGTGGGCGGCGATGCGCGGGCCATCGCCTCGGATGACGGGCCTTATCGCGAGGGCTTTCTTGATTATTGTGCGGCGCATCATGTGCCGCTGGATTTTTATTCCTGGCATACTTACGCGATCAATTCCGCCGACCCTTACGACGGGGTGAGGCTGGCGCGCGAAATTCGCGGTGTGCTTGACACTCATGGCTTCCCGAAGGCAGAGAGCATTCTCTCGGAGTGGAACTTGACGCCGGACTTTACCGCGGGAGAAGCGGTGCGGTTGCAGGGCACCGAGAATGCCGCGTTCATCGGCGCCGCGCTCACGTATTTTCAGGATGCACCACTCGATCATGCGGAGTTTTATCGCGGCGATGCGGCGTGGATGGGACTTTTCGATTTGCATGGCGGTTATTTCAAAAGCGCCCGTGCATTCGAAGCTATGGGAAAAATGCAGGAAACAACGCGGCGGCTCGGCGTGGAGGGAGTGGATACGTTCGGATTTGCGGCGCTTGCAGGAGAATCGGCGGATGGAAACACGATCCAGATTTTGATCAGCAATTACGCGATTGCGGCGGGATGGAAGCCGAAAGATATGAAGATGCCGGCCGAAGTGGTGAAGTCGATTCCGCCCACGGATTACTCGAAGTTCAAACCTTTGCCGCCGCGCAGGGACATCGTTTACAAAAACAATGCGGGTTACGATTTGACGATCGATCACCTGCCTTGGGGCGCGAGGGCGTACAGCGTGAAGCGGTATCGCATCAGCAAAACTCAGAACCTGGAGTTGGTCGACGAACAACAGGGCTCCGGAGACAGATTGAAATTATCGAGCGCGCTCCCGCCGGACGCTGTAGAACTGATTGTCGTGCAGCGACGCTAAGACCGCGCGTCGGCTCCGAGGTCTCCAAGCATGAGAAGGAAATGGAAGCAGTTGTTTCAATCGCAGTTCCTAATTCCTCTTGCGACCCATCCTTATCATTTCTCTGGCATCAGATTCTCCGTAGAATCTTCCTAGCTATCTTCAAGGTGAGAAAAATGATAAGGAAACGATCAAGCTTTGCGGGCGTCCTTTGGCTTTTGTTGGGGGAGCTTCTCTTCCTGCCTGCAGCGCTTCTGGCTGAACCCCTTGCGCTGAAGCGCGCGGTAGAACTAGCGTTGCAACACTCGAATGGAACAGCGATCGCGGTGGCAGAACAGAAGAGCGCATCGGCCGGTTATCGCGACTTACGCGACAACTTCCTTCCGCAAATCGTGCTGGGCTCGGGCCTGGGACCATCTTATGGTTACCCGCTTGCCCTTGCCGGCTCGGCACCCGCCATTTTCAACGTCACGGCGCAGTCGGCGCTCTTTCATCCTGAGTTGCAGTCTTACATACATTCCGCCCATAGCGAGTTTGCCGCAGCTGGCTTCCGCTCCAAGGACGAGCGCAATCAGATCATCCAGGATACGGTGCTTACCTATGCCGAACTCGAGAAATGGGAGCAGCGCGTGGATCATCTGCGCGAAGTGTATCCGGACGTTCAAAAGATGGAAGCTGCGGTTTCCGAGCGCGTGAAAGAGGGCATCGACAGCGAGTTGGACGAAACCAGGGCGCGTTTATCGAAGGCGCGCATGCGCCTGCGCATGGCAGAGGCCCAGGGTTCCGTGGATGTATTGCGCGAGCATCTCGCAAAACTCACCGGACTTCCGGCGGCGGGTATTCAGACGGAGGGCGACACACTGCCTGCATTTCCTGCGGCCGCTGCCGACGAAGGCGCACCCGAGCGCGCCGCGAATGACAGTCCGGCATTCAGAGCTGCCATTGAACACGCACGCGCGCAGTATCTGCGGGCGCAAGGAGAGCACCGCATGTGGATGCCCAGCATCGATTTTGCCGCGCAGTACGCCGAGCTCTCCACCTTTAACAATTATCAGAACTATTTCGAGCCAGCCAAACCCTGCGCGACAAGCATCGGCACCTTACTGTGCCCTGCGGGCACGTTCCAGAGATCGAACGCTACTCTAGGCGTCAGCATTCGCGTTCCGCTTTTCAATGGCTCGCAGCGAGCGCGCGCGCAGGCAGCGGAAGCGGATGCAGAAAAGGCGAGACAGCAAGCCGACGCAGTTCACAATCAGGCTTCGGAGGAAACGTTGCGGCTGCAGCGCACGGTCACGCAAATGGAAGCCGCCCGCGATGTCGCCGAGCTCGAATACGAAATCGCACAGAAGGGCGTGCAGACGGTTGAAACGCGACTGAAGTCTGGCGGCGTGAATCTGCACGATCTGGATAATGCGCGCACCCAGGAGAACGAAAAGCTGATCGCGCTGCAGGATGTGACGTTCGAGTTAGAGCGGAACCAGGTCGAGTTGTTGCGCTCCACGGGCGATCTGGAAAGCTGGGCGCTGGGGACGAAGTGATTCGCCCGATGCGTCGCTTATGCCCTTCAATGCATCAAACACCATGTTTAACCACGAACCTGCATAAACACTGCTTTTGCGCGGGGTCTTGCGCCATGCGATGTTAGAATAAACCATCACTTACTATGCCTCTAAAAACCTTATTTTTGAACCCTCCCTCTTTTGAAAACTTTGACGGCGGAGCCGGCTCGCGATGGCCCGCTACCCGCGAAATTGAGAGTTACTGGTACCCGGTGTGGCTGGCTTATCCGGCAGGGATGCTGGAGGGTGCGCGACTGCTCGATGCGCCGCCGCATTATGTTTCGGCGGAGCAGACCATCGAGATTGCCAAGGATTACGAGTTTCTCGTTTTGTTCACCAGCACGCCAGGCTTTCCCGGGGATATTGGATTAGCTCGGGCGATCAAGGCGGCGAATCCGACGATCAAAATTGCTTTTGTAGGACCGCACGTGAGCGTGCTGCCGGAGAAATCCTTGCGCGATTGCCCCGCGATCGATTTCGTGGCCCGCAAAGAGTTCGATTACGCAGTCGTCGACTACGCGAAGGGCAAGCCGCTGAAGGAGATTCCAGGCGTTTCTTTCCTGACGGACGGCAAGATCGTTCACAATCCGGATGCGCCGCAAATTCAGGATCTCGATGCCCTGCCGCACGTGACGGATATTTACAAGCGCGATTTGGATGTCACGCGCTATAACGTGCCGTTTTTGCTGCACCCGTATGTTTCGCTTTACACCACCCGGGGATGTCCGGCACAGTGCACGTTCTGTTTGTGGCCGCAGACTTTGAGCGGGCATCCGTGGCGCAAGCGCTCGACCGATGACGTGGCGGCCGAGATGTCGAAGGTGAAACAGTACTGGCCCGAAGTGAAGGAATTTTTCTTCGACGACGACACGTTCAACATCCAGAAGGCGCGGACCATTGAGCTTTGCGCGAAACTGAAGCCGCTGGGGCTTACGTGGTCATGCACCTCTCGCGTGACCACCGATTACGAAACGCTGAAGGCGATGAAGGAAGCGGGATGCCGCTTGCTCATCGTTGGCTATGAATCGGGCGATCCGCAGATTCTGAAGAACATCAAGAAAGGTGCGACTGTTGAGCGGGCGCGGCAGTTCACGAAAGATTGTCACAAGCTAGGGCTAGTCGTCCACGGCGACTTCATCATGGGTCTGCCTGGCGAGACGCACGAGACCATCAATAACACGATCAAGTTCGCCAAGGAACTGGATGTGGAAACCATTCAAGTCTCTGTGGCACATGCGTATCCCGGCACCGAACTTTACGACTACGCGGTCAAGAACGGTTTTATGGTTGGCGACAACAAGATGGTGGACGAAGGCGGCCACCAGTTGGCGCATATCCAGTATCCGGGGCTGCCGGCCGATGACATTATGTCGGCGGTGCATCGCTTCTATGACGAATACTACTTCCGGCCGAAGGCTGTGTTCCGTATTCTGAGGAAGGCTGCCTTTGACAGTAATGACCGCAAGCGGCTTTATCGCGAGGCTAAGACTTTCATGAAGCTGCGATCGGCGCGGAACAAGTTGGTCAAGAAGCACGAGACGGAAGCGGCGGCGGAACTGGCGAAGGCTTAAGATCGAAAAAGAGCCGGGGCTTTACAGCCTCGGCCTTTTTATTGACTTGTTCCACCATCCGATTGTGTAAAACTTCATGCATGGCGACCAATCTTGCGCTCGATGACAAACTGATCGAAGAGGCCCGAAAAACCGGCGGCCACAAAACAAAAAAGGAAGCCGTGACCAAGGCTCTGGAAGAGTATGTGCGGCGGCGCAAACAGTTAGCGATCATCGAAGCTTTCGGGACGGTCGACTTCGATCCCGATTATGACTACAAGGCAGAACGCCGGCGCAAACGCCGGTGACGGTCCTGGTCGATACGCCGGCGTGGTCGCTCGCTTTGCGAAGACGCGCTGCAGATCTCTCCGAGCATGAACGCCTCCTGATCACAGTCTTTTACGGCTCAGTGCAAGAATCTCGTGTCCAATTGCTAGGGGCCACGCGGCAGGAAATCCTTTCCGGCATTCGTGATAAAAGTCAGTTTCAGAGAATTCGCGCCTATCTGCGCGCCTTCGAAGAGGTTCCCCTAAAGCGGCGCGGATGAGCAATCGATGCCAACGATCCGGCGTTGCATGGTCCTCGACCGATATGTTGATCTGTGCGGTCAGTGGGCGGCGTCACTGGGAGATTTTCAGCACTGATCGAGACTTTGTTCATTACAGCCGGGTGCTTGATCTGCAGTTGCTGCCGGTGTCGTGAGTCCAGGTCGCGGATTCTCCGACGGCTCCTTCCGTACCTGTTCGCTATACTGGGTTCAGGATCTTAATTTCCTCGTAAATCGGAAGAACAGGAACCGCTCCTTTAGATGAATTTTAGAAAGTATCTCGTTCTAGCTGGAGTCACGGCATTCGCCGCCGCGGGTGATTCCATGCTCTCGCACGGAATGAAGCAGACGGGCAGCATTTCGCTGCATCATCTGCAGGGTGTGATCTTCGCCGTTCTTAATCCCTGGGTTGCGGTTGGAATTCTTCTTCTGCTCGCGTTTTTCGCCACTTACATGAATGCGCTTTCGTGGGCCGATCTTACTTACGTGCTGCCTGCGACTTCGCTGGGATACGTGATTTTGGCGCTGGTCGCCCGGTTTGCTCTGCATGAGCACGTGAGCCCTATGCGATGGATGGGGATTGCGCTGATTACTGGCGGCGTCGGGTTCATCGCTGGTGGGCCGGAGATTACGGTGCATCCGCATGCTGTGGACGAACCTCGTTCCGTGGTAGCTTCCCCACTTCTCGCAAAAGCTGCGAGAAATGGGGCACCCACTGAACAAACCGTCAGCGGAGTGGAATCATGAAGGGTGGTTATACCTGGGACGCCATTCTTGTGATTGTGTTCGCGTCGGTCGTTGGCGACGTGCTTTTGGCGCGCGCTATGAAGCAGGTTGGGGATGTGGGCGAGTTGCGGCGGCGACTGGGCGTTCTGGCGGTGATCGGACGGACTTTGGGGAACTCCAGCTTTCTGCTTGGGGTCATGGCGATGGCGGTAGCGTTTTTTAGTTTGCTGTTTGCGCTGTCATGGGGAGATGTGAGTTTGGTTGCGCCTGCGGCTGCATCGCTTACTTTTATCGGGAACGCGATTGCGGCAAAAGTTTTTCTGCACGAACGCGTCGACCAGCGACGTTGGATTGCGGCTCTGCTTGTGGCGGCAGGAGTGGCGCTGTTGGCGGGGTGAGTAGACGGCACGTACAGCGTCGTCTTGCCGATCACCTAGTTCTCCTTTTCAGGGCCATCGTGCTGCGAACTTACATCAAGGTTCCTCACCGGGCTTTCAGCCCGGTTCGGAATGACATGAACAAAATGACATGAACAATCAGAATGCCCACCGCAGCAAAGCCGCACCTACCGTAAATCCCGCCCCGACCGAGGCCATCAGAACAAGGCTTCCCTTCTTCAGCTTGCCCTCTTCGATCGCTGTGTTCATTGCCAGTGGGATGGTGCCGGCTGTGGTATTGCCGTAGCGGTCGATATTTACGATCACGCTTTCGTTGCGCAGGCCAAGGCGGTCCGCCGTGGCGTTGATGATGCGCAGATTGGCTTGATGGGGAATGAAAGCGTCGATGTCCGATCCCTTCAGGCCGTTGCGTTCCAGCAACTTCAGGCAAGCTTCGGTTTGCTTGCGCACCGCGAACTTGAAGACTTGCTGGCCATCCTGGTGAACCACATGCATTTTATTGTCCACGGTGACGTGCGTGGAAGGATTCAGGCTGCCGCCACCCGGCATGTAGAGATAACAACCGCCGGAGCCGTCGATCTCGTGGATAAAGTCGATAAGGCCCTCGGAGTCGTTTTCCGCGGCTTCGAGGATTACCGCGCCTGCTCCATCGCCAAAGATCACGCAGGTGGCGCGGTCGCTGTAGTCGATAATCGAGGACATTACGTCCGCGCCAATCACCAGAACTCGCTTGTGGGTGCCGGTGGAGATGAATTGCGCGCCGGTCTGGACTGCGTAAATAAAAGCCGAACAGGCTGCGGAAATATCGAATCCCCACACGCCGGTTGCGCCGAGCTTGTGCTGGACCAGGCACGCGGTCGAAGGGAAAAGCATATCAGGGGTAACTGTTCCCACGATGATGGCATCGATGTCGCTGGGCGACAGGCCACGCTGGGCCAGAGCTTTTTTTGCGGCTTCAACCGCGAGATCACTCGTGGCTATACCTTTGTCGACGACATGCCGCTCGCGGATTCCCACGCGCTCCAAAATCCATTCGTTGCTCGTGTCGACCATCTTTTCCAGGTCGGCGTTGGTTAGAAGGCGGGGCGGAACATAGGTGCCAAGGGCGCTGATTTTGGCCCTGACGCGGGTTGGTGTGGTCAATGAGAGCTCCTGAGTATAAGAACTCAGTATTTTGCAGGATTGGAGGGTGGAATGTCTAACGCGGACTCAGGACTGGCGTGGTTCCGATCAGGTTCGCGCGAGCAGCCTGGTCAAAACGGCTGTGTGCTTAGCGAGACCCCTCGCCCCGCTGGTGAAAACGCGGGGCTTCGGGGTGACGCCTACGTTAGGAGTGTCTGCAGGCACGGCTCGCGTTCAAGCTGCGAAGCGCTGTTTCTCGTGCTGCATCCACTCACGAACGAAATTCGGGCACGCGATGATGCCAAACTCGCGGCCTTCACCGCCGACGAGATACATCAATGCCACCCGATCCAGCTCTTCCAGATTCGCGAGATCGAGTAGCGGCCACAGAGCGCAGTCGATCGCCGAGGCGACGAGTTGATCGAGATATGACAAATGGCCTTGCGACAGTGATCCCGCTACCCGAATCGTGATTGACGGCGAAACCGATTTTTCTGAAAGCTTGCGCATGATTCCCGACTCTCCCTCTATTGATGCTCTTATTGAAGAGACGGATGCGCATGGAATTTCTTGCGAATAGAGTTGTAAAGGTTCTGTAAAGTTGAATTCACAACAGAATAACGCTTGGGAATCGTTTCGATGAGAAGCGATTGCGAGTGGAAAAATAAGCCAGGCACCGGTGACCCACTGCACACGCAAGAGCCCGTTACCGTTGCTTCCTTCCGGACCTGGCGGGGTTGGCGAGAGTACGTCGCGTGAGAGCGATGCCTGACTCGCTATTCTAGCAAACTCCGCTTCATCTCTTTCATATCGGTCGGCGTTTCGAGGCCTAAACGCGGCTCTCGCGCTGCTCTGCGGCACTCGGCTGCGCGGCATAGAGATTATGTTGACCGACTTGATAATCAACGCCAATTTCATGTAACAGTGCGTTATTCTCGACACTCTTCTTCACGTCGGATTCGCCATACAGGAACGGCAGGAACGCGTAGCGTCGTCCCTTCGTAATCGGCGTCACCTCATGCAGAGCGCCGCAAGAGAATACGATGGCACCGCCCGCGGGTGCGCGGTAAGTTCGCCGTCCGAATTCGGGAAAGATCAAGTCACAACCGTCATAGTTTCCATTCAGATTCAAAGAGACAGCGAAACGCCGGTGTTCCACCCCGGGGTTCATATTGTCGCGGTGACGGAAAAAACAACCGCCACGGGCGCTGTCGTAACAGGCGACGATATATCGATCCAGGTGCGTTGCCTTGAACTGGAAATAGAGTTCGACCGAAGGCAACAGCCGCCTTACGATGCGATCTCGAATGATTTGTCGCAGTGCGGGCGCGACGATCAGCAGATCCTGTCTACTCTTCTTGGCGTGATCGACAATGGTTGCCGGCTTGCCGTCTTGTTCCACCAAAAAGCCAGAATCGGTGCCTCCAATTTTGTCGAAAAGACCCACGAGATGCTCGCAAAGCGGAAAATCGAGCACGCGCGGAACGATGAGAACAGGTGCGCTCAAGGGCACGCCGGCGGAATTGTCAACCGATGGCAGCTGGCGCAAAAAGCTCTCCAGTGTGCTGTCATGCTGTTGTGCAGGGCTGCTGGGAATATTCGCGACCACGCGCAGCATGGGATCCAGCACCACGGTGCGCGGGCTACGATGCGCATTGAAATATGCGCCGATCACACCGTCGTAATCGGCAATAAATTTCAAGACAGGGCCGCTCAAGGCAATTAAAGCTGCGTGGTCGTCAGGGGGGGTGGCCAGAATCGCATAAATCACCAGGTGGTCGTCAGAGCACACAGTTGCCAGATCGATTAGCGTTGCCAGTCTTTTCTCGGAATGCGTCTCGGCGTGCGTCTGCGCAGGCGGCTCGTCAAGAGAGTCCAGGAAAGCAAGCAAGATCCAGCGTCCGGCAGAGACATGAAGATCGGCCATTCGGCCCGAGATTTCCCGCGCCCTGAACCATGGAACCGGATCGCCCAGAAGAATGCCATTGGAACCTGATGTACTCATGAAATACCTCGGTCAGGAAGAATTGCATGCGTTGTCGCCGAAGCGATCATTCGAACCGTATCGGCTGCATTTGAGCCGGAAGTCGCGGGCGAGAGCAAATGGGGGTTCCGAAAGTCACATTCGGCTGCATATCGCATGAGAAATCCGGGCGAGAGGAAGACTTCGAGGCTTTTTGGGCAAAAGGCGTGTGACTTCCGGTGCAAGAAATGCCAGGGAAAGCTTTCCTTTCGGAGGGTCGTTGTCGAACAATAGGGAATCGAATAAGGAAGCAATGCAGGCCGGGCCGTCCCCTCCCCATTGCCCCGAAATTGTGCTGAATCCATGCCGCAAACTAGCCCGCGTTCCGCAATCATCCCGCTGCAGCAAGCGATAAACAAATACCTTGAACTTTGCTTGTTTATGCTTGTATTGGTTGGATTTGGCATGCTGGCCAGCACCGGTGGATTGGATGCACCCACGATTGCTCTGGCGGGCGCGGTGCTGGCCTTCCGCGGCTATCTGCTGGGGAAACGGCGAAGGATCGTCATTTCTGAACGGTGGACTACGCCGCTGACCATTTTGTATGTGGTATTTTACGCGGGCGATTACTTTCTGCTTTCCCGCGCGTTCCTTCCCGCCACCGTCCACCTGGTGCTTTTTGCCGTGGTGGTGCGGACTTTTTCTCTCCGCCGCGACCGCGACTACGTCATGCTGGCAGTGCTGGCGTTTTTAATGGTGCTGGCCTCGGCCGTGCTCACGGTCGACAGCGTTTTCCTGTTCTTCTTCGCCGGATTCATGGTTCTGGCGGTGGCAACATTCATCCTGATGGAGATGCGGCGATCAGGCCGGGCCGCCAGTTTTCAGGCGCGGCACTCCAGCGACGACCACGAGCACCGGCACCTGGCCTTTTCCCTGGCGCGAATCACTCCGGCATTGGTGCTGATGATTCTGGCGGGTGGGACGGCAGTTTTCTTTCTGATGCCGCGAATGTCGGCAGGCTATCTTGGCGCCTACACCTTCGGCACCGACCTCTCCACTGGGTTCAGCGATCGTGTGCAACTGGGACGGATTGGACAGATCCAGCAGTCCAATGCGGTCGTGATGCATATACAGATCGACGGGGACACCCGCGGGGAGCACGCCTTGCACTGGCGCGGAGTGGCGCTGGCGAACTTTGATGGCCGAAGCTGGTCCAACGCGCGCCAGCAGTATGAAGTCGGGCAGGAGCCCGATGGCACATTTCTGGTTCCCTGGCTGGCGCAGGGAACGGCTGCGAGCTACTCGTCAGCCAGCGCAGGCGTTGGCAGAGGTGGATCGAGCCTGATTCGTTATCGCGTGCTTCTGGAGCCGATCGGGACGAATGTGTTTTTTCTTGCTCCGTGGGGCCGACGCATCGCGGGCGGGTATCACGCGCTCACGGTAGACGCGAACGGCGCGATCTACGATGCCGATATCCAGCATCCCGTGAGTGTGTACAGCGCGGAGTCCGACTTGAGCCGGCCTTCTGCCGCGGCCTTGCGTGCGGCCGACGGTGCGTTTCCGAACTTCACAGCAGCGTACCTCCAACTGCCGCCGCTGGACCCTCGTATTCCGCGTTTGGCGAATCAAATTGTCGGGAGTTCCTCGAACGAATATGACAAGGCGGCGGCGATCGAACGATATTTGAACACGCGTTACGGTTACACGCTGCAGTTGTTGCGGGCTCCGGTCGCCGATCCGCTCGCGAATTTTCTCTTCGATCGCAAGCAGGGACATTGCGAGTACTTTGCCTCGGCGATGGCGGTAATGCTGCGCACGCTCAAGATTCCCTCGCGCGTGGTCAACGGTTTCCGCAGCGATGAGTTCAATGACGTTACGGGAAACTATATCGTCCGTGCGAAGAATGCGCACTCGTGGGTGGAGGCGTATTTTCCGCGTTATGGATGGATCACATTCGATCCCACTCCGGGCGGTGAGGTTGGAACTCCCGAAGGTTGGGAGCGCGCGATGTTGTACCTGGATGCCGCGCAATCGTTCTGGCGGGAGTGGGTAATCAGCTACGACGCGTCGCACCAGTATGTTCTCGGCAGAGCCGCGATTGGCGGGACGCGCGATTGGTGGGACCGGACGCGAACCTGGGCTTATGTACGCTACGCGCGCCTGCTGGACTATGTGCGGCACGGGCAATCGCGCGCGGAGAAAGCTCCGACTCGATGGTTGGGTGGTGGGATTGCGATTGCAGTGTTGTTGCTCCTGCTGGGTAACCTGGGACGAATCGCGCGACTAATAAACGAACGCGAACTGCAGGCGCATCCGGAGCGAGCGCCCGCGCACGCTGCCGCCATGTGGTACGAGCGCATGGCGCGCTTCCTGGCGCGCCGGGGGATGAAGAAATCCGCGGGGCAGACGGCGCAAGAGTTTGTTCGGATGATCCCTGACAATGATCTGCGGATTCCCATCGAAAAGTTCACCGACGCTTACGAGTCGGCGCGCTTTGGCAATTCTGCGGAGAACGCACAGCGCTTGCCCGAGTTATTTGAGGAAGTTGAGCTGGTGAGCAAGAAATAAGTTCCTCCGCCTCAAGTTCCCAGGACCGCTCCGGCCCTAAATGTTCTCCGCAATCTGCCGATATCTTTCCTGAAGGTCTGACCCCTGTGCCCACAATCATCGAACACTGGCAAACCATTGCCTTCGCCGCCCTCGCCCTGCTCGTTGTGTTTGAGGAGATCCGCATCTTCAAGATCGCGCAGGAATCGAAGAAGCGCGAAGAACTTTTTCAAATTGTTACCGAAAACGCCGCCGACATGATTGCCTTGGTCGACGTAAAAGGAAATCGCCTTTACAACAGCCCCGCATACAAACGTGTTCTTGGATACTCTGCGGCGGAACTCGGCGAGACTTCCGCTTTTGATCAGATCCATCCCGACGATCGTTTTAAGGTGCTGGAGGCGGCGCGCGAGGCGCGCTCCAGCGGAGTAGGCAAGAAGCTGGAATATCGCATCCGCCATAAAGATGGGAGCTGGCGGGTGCTGGAGTCCGTGGCTGGAACCATCCGCAATGAAAAAGGTGAGGTTGCGAAGCTAGTCATCGTGAATCGCGACATCACCGAGCGAAAGCGAGCCGAAGAACTGGCGGAGCACAATTCTTATCATGACGGCTTGACGGGTTTGCCGAACCGGCATCTTTTTCTGGATCGGTTGCAGCACCTTTATGCCCGAGCCCAACGGCACGGTGAGCATCAGTTTGCCGTCTTGTTCGTCGATCTCGATGGCTTCAAAGTATTCAACGACACCATGGGGCCGGTGGTTGGCGACCAGGTGATCGTTGAAATCGGCCATCGCCTGGGTGCGTGCCTGCGCGATGAGGATACCGTTTCCCGGCCGCAGGACGAACTCGTGACCAGAAATGCCGTGTTGTCGCGAATGGGCGGGGATGAATTTACCATTCTGCTCGAAAGCGTCGACGATCCGGCCGGGCCGATGCGCGTGGGACAACGAATTCTTTCATCGATTGCCGCGTTGTTCATGGTGGAGGGCCGCGAGGTGCGCACCTCCGCCAGTATTGGCATTGCCCTGGGCACGTCTGCGCACAAGAAAGCGGAGGACATTTTGCAGGATGCCGAGGTCGCCATGCGGCGGTCAAAAGCTCTCGGCGGCGGTCGCTGCGAGGTTTTCGACGAGGCGATGCACAGCCGCGCCGTCCATCGGCTGAAGCTGGAGGATGAACTGCTGCAGGCGTTGCGCAAACACGAATTTCGCGTATGCTACCAACCCATCGTCGATCTGAAGACGAAGCAGATTACCTGCTTCGAGGCGTTGCTCCGCTGGCAGCATCCCGAACAGGGTTTGATTTCTCCCTTCAAGTTCATCGATGCGGCCGAGGACACGGGTCTTCTGTTCGCGACCGGCCAGTGGCTGATTCTACAGGCCTGCCAGCAGTTGCGGGCGTGGGAGATCGAGCATCCCACCCGCAAGGCCGTGTGTATTAGCGTGAATCTCTCGGCCAAGCAGTTTGCCGATGCGCGCTTCGTCGCCGAACTCCAGTCGGTGATGCGCGAGACCGGCGTCGAACCCGCCCGTCTGCTGCTGGAAATGACCGAAACCGTAGCCGCCGCTGATCCGAAACTTACCGTCGAAGTTCTTGCCCGCCTCAAGCATCTCGGCGTCGGAGTGGTTCTGGATGATTTTGGAACGGGAAACTCTTCGTTGAGCGCCCTGCGGCAGTTTTCGCTCGATGCGCTCAAGATCGACCGCTCCCTCATCGGCGAAATGTTGTCCGACCGCTCCAGTGCTGACGCGGTTGATTTGATGATCGTGCTGGCGCACAAATTAAAAGTGAAAACGATCGCGGAAGGCATTGAAACCGTAAAGCAGCTCGAGCACCTGCGCGAACTCGGTTGCGATCTCGGACAAGGATATCTCTTCTCTCAGCCCATCGAGGCCGCAGCCGCCGGCAAACTCTTGAGCGAGCACACGCCGTTGCTTCAGGCGAAGGTGGCCGGAGCTTAGCGGGTTCCGCTGCTTTTTTCTTCCCATTCACGCCACAGTGTCTATACTCATGTGTCTGGCGGCTTGCCATGCTCACACCGACCACGTTTAATCCGACGTCCAGGCGTCCGCGGCGGCGCACCAGTTGGGCGCTCACCAGCCTGCAAACCGGCGCAGTTCTGTTTGCCGTTGGTTTGACGCTGCTCTACCTCAATCCGTTTTGGCATATTGACGAAGGCGGCTTTCTGGACTGGCGCGTGCACTGGTGGAGCCTGGGATGTCAGTTGCTCATTGGCGCAGGCTCGCTGATTGCCGGTTTAGCGTTCCTGGGATTGATCGCGGCGATTGTCTCGCGCTTGGCTGGCCATCGACCCTGGCCGTTCTGGTTGGCAGGTTTGCTTGTGGTTTGCATTGTCACGTGGGTCGCCTCGGGCGGTTTTGTCCGGGATCTCGATGCGCACTTTGAATGGAACTCGGCTGACGGCTTCACGGTCTTCCGGCTGCAATCCTGGGACGAATCTGCATCGGCGTGGCGCGCTGCGGAGACTCCAAAGGCGTTGCAGTCGCTGATCGGGCTTGAGATTCAGCCCTTGTTGCGCGGCTATTTCAAACTAAACGATTGGCAGAGGATGAATGGCGATCTCGGGATCAGGGTTGCCAGAATTATTCCCGCCGCGTGGCCGGTGGCATTGGGCAACGGGGGTGAGACGTTCGAAGACCCGGACGAGACTCCGCTGATGCGAGCAGCCGTGGAGGGGGACTTGAAGGCGGTGCAGCAAGTTCTGTCGGCAGGGACGGAGAGCAGTGTAAACGCGCTGGACCAGGGTGGACAGTCAGCGCTGATTCTCGCCTGCCAAAGCCAGAAGCCGAGCGCCAGCGTGGTCAAGGCGCTGATCGGCGCGGGAGCGAATGTGAATCTGCGCAGCCGCAACGGTTATACTGCACTGACCTGGGCTCTCGCCCGCAATCAGACCGAGGTTGTCCGCTTGCTGCGCAAAGCTGGCGCTAGGCCTTAGTTGGCAGCAATCCATCACTCCGTCTCAAGATGCTGGTACAGGAGTGTCTATGATCATAGAAATGCGCACTTACACCACGAAACCGGGTAGACGTTCCGAATTTCTGCAGATATTTCGCTCTAAGTCGATTCCGGCGCACGCGGATATCGGCATAAAGATATTGGGACCATTTCCGTCCATCGAAAATCCGGACGTATTCTTTTTTATGCGCGGCTTTCCGGACTTGCCATCGCGCGAGCCGTTGAAGGCAAAGTTTTATGACGGTGAACTCTGGAAAAACGAATTGGAAAATCAGTTAATGCCGATGTTGGAGAAGTATGAAGTAGTACTGGTGGAGGATTCAGATGGGCTGGTTCGATGGTAGGAAGTTTCGTATCAGGGAGCGGCTTCAGCCGTGCCGATGGCCGCCGACAATAATGGCTTTAGCCCCTTCAGCGCCTAAAAGCGCACCCTTCGTCTCCCCGATCCGGCACGCTTGGAGGCGTTTCCTGATACGCCCCCCGATGATCCCAACCGTTTCCTGCCCCGCATCTTGATCCAGCAATCTTCTTACCCGTCAATCTTGGCTTCGCGCAGTTGCTTTACCGCCGTCTCCGAACTGACCGGCGAATAATAAACTTCCTTGAACGTATACGAGCGTGCTTTCGTCGCGATCACCGGCATAATCTCGATGTGCCAGTGGTAGTCGTCGTCGATGGTCTTCCAATACCCCAGCGTTTTCGAGGGGTGTAAGCTGTTCGGCGAAGTGTGTAGCACGAGGTGAAAGCCTTCGGTGACGGTGCGAATCCGCTGCAGCGTGCGCCGCAGCAGCGCTGCAAGATTTACCCGCAGGCCCGGCTTCGATAATCCTGTGCGCTCGAACGAGGCTTCATGATTGCGCGGCAAAATCCAGGTTTCGTAGGGAACGCGCGGGGCATAAGGACCGAGCGCAACATAATCCCCGCGCGCTTCAATCACCCGCGATGCCTGCCGCTCCTCCTGTGTGAGAATGTCACAAAAGACACACCGTTCTTTCGCCTGGTAATATTCGCGTCCAGCGCGCAACTCGTACAGCACGCGCCGTGGCACAAACATGGTCGCGGTGATCTGCGAAGTCGGATGCTGGAATTCCTGGCCGGCGTTGGGCCCGTAATCCTTAAAGAGGCTCACATACTTGATGCGCGGATCGCGCTTGAGGTCCATGATGCGCTCGGCTGCCAGGCGCAGGAACTGGCCGATCTCATCATCGCTCGCTTGCCACAGATGACGATCATGGCGGGGATTTTCCACCAGCACTTCATGCGCGCCAATGGAACTCATGCGGTCGTAAATGCCGTCACCGCGTCGCCCGGGCTCGCCTTCAATGTGGTAAAGCGGTGTGGGATGAACCACCGCGCGGGTCGACCAGCTACCTGCGCTCGGAATGGCGGCGATAACTTGCGGAACATCGGCAGCATCAGGACAGAACCGGCAGGCAGTTTCCGCGCGCGAACTGGTTTCGACGGGGTCGTCTCCCGTGATAACCCAGGAGCGCGTAATGGGATCCTTGCGGAGTTCCATGTAGTAGGTAAACACTGCGGGAGAAGCGGCGTCAAGGGAAGGTTCAAAGTAAAGTTTCAAGGTTTCATGGTTCCAAGGTTTCAAAGACAAAATTACGCCGCGTTCCACTTTGAGACTTTGAAACGCTGGAACTTTTAAACCTCACCCCTGCTATAATCCGCGCCAAGCCCTCACTTTGACCGAAGCGATGACCGAGCCGTCCACTCCGTTGATGCGTCAGTACGCCGCCGTCAAGAAAGATCACCCCACCGCACTGCTGTTCTTTCGTCTTGGAGATTTCTATGAGCTTTTCTTTGAAGACGCAATCGTAGCCGCCAAAGAGCTGCAGATTACGCTGACCGCGCGCAACAAAGAAAAAGGCATCGCCGTGCCGATGTGCGGCGTTCCTCACCACGCGGCGGAAGGTTACATCGGCAAGCTGATTCGCAAGGGCTTTAAAGTTGCCATCTGCGAGCAGATGGAGGACCCGCGGCTGGCCAAGAAGCTGGTGCGCCGCGAAGTCACTCGCGTGGTCACGCCGGGAACCGCTGCCGATTCCATGCTGGGCTCCGAGGAAAATAATTTTCTGGCGGCGCTGGCGCAATCGGGAGATCGCGTGGGCTTCGCGGCTCTCGATCTATCGACTGGAGAATTTCGCGCGACCGAGTTCGCCGGCGAGAATGCGCTGCGGCGCGTGCAGGAAGAACTGGAGCAACTGCGGCCGAAGGAATTGCTGTACGGATCGGCAGCGCCTTTGTTTGAAAGCAAGGCGTCGCGCACGCAATCTGCCCCCCGCGGATCGACAAGCTGTACGGACACCCCGCTTGATGACTGGATTTTTGCTCCCGATCATGCCATTCCGCTGCTGGAGAATCATTTCGGCGTGTTGTCACTGGAGGGCTTTGGACTTGCCGGCCGCCCCGCCGCGGCTGCCGCTGCCGGCGCCATTCTTTACTATGTGCGCTCAACGCAGCGCGGAACCCTCGACCACGTGGATCGCATCGGCTGGTATGAGCGGCAAAACTGCCTCGTGCTGGATGCGGTTACAGTGCGCAATCTTGAATTAATCGAGCCGCTCTTTGCAGGCGCGGATGCGGGACTTACTCTGTATCGCTCGATCGATGCCACCGTTACTCCGATGGGCAAACGCCTGCTGCGCGCGTGGTTATTGCGCCCATCGCTCGATCTTGCCGAAATCAACGCTCGTTTAGATGCAGTTCAGGCGGGCGTTAAAGACACGATTGCACGCGAAGAGTTGCGCCGCGCTTTGGATGGCGTGCTCGATCTGGAGAGGCTGTTAAGCCGCGTGACTCTCGAAGCGGCGAACCCGCGCGATGTACTGGCCCTGGGGGCGTCGCTCGCAAAGATTCCCGCAATCAAGAATGCAGTCGCCCGTTTGCCCACAGATCGCCTCAAGACTTTGCACGCATCGCTCGACGAACTGGCCGATCTTCGCGAGCGCATCGAGAAGACCATCGTGACCGAACCGCCGCTGAGCTTTGCCGATGGCGGCGTAATCGCGCCGGGAGTCGATCATGATCTCGACGAACTGCGTGAGCTTTCCCGCAACAGCAAGCAGGTGCTGGCGCAGATTGAGCAGCGCGAGCGGGGACGCACCGGCATTGCCTCGCTCAAGGTTAAGTTCAACTCCATCTTCGGTTATTACATCGAGGTTTCGAAGGCGAACTTGCATCTGGCTCCGCAGGATTACGAACGCAAGCAGACGCTGGTTGGCGCGGAACGTTTTACTACTCTCGAATTAAAGGAGTACGAGGCGAAGATTCTCGACGCGCAGGAGAAAATCGTCGAGATCGAGCGGCGGTTGTTCGCGGAATTGCGCACGGCGATCGCTTCCGAAGCAAAGCGCATTCGTCAAACCGCGCTGGCATTGGCGGAAGTTGACGTGTTGGCATCGCTCGCGCACATCGCGGCGCTGAGAAACTATTGCCGACCGGAATTCGCAACTTTAGAGGAAGGCCGCTGTGGCGATCTGGAAATCGTTGAAGGCCGCCATCCCGTGATCGAGCAGCAGGAGATGGCCGGCGGCAGCGAGCGCTTCGTTCCCAATGATCTTCACCTGAATTCGACCACGCACACCATTCTGCTGCTTACCGGACCGAACATGGGCGGCAAGTCGACTTACCTGCGCCAAACCGCACTGATCGTGATCATGGCGCAGATGGGGTCGTTCGTTCCGGCGCGCTCGGCGCGGCTGAGCGTGGTCGATCGCGTCTTCACGCGGATCGGAGCGAGCGACAATCTCGCGCGCGGACGCTCGACCTTTATGGTTGAGATGACCGAGACCGCGGCCATTCTGCATACTGCGACGCCGCGCTCGCTGATTCTTCTCGACGAGGTCGGCCGCGGCACTTCGACGTACGACGGGCTCGCAATCGCCTGGGCGGCCATCGAATACCTCCATGCCCGCGTGCGCGCCAAGACTTTGTTCGCCACACATTATTTCGAGCTAACCGAGTTAGCTGAGCAGCTTTCCGGAGTGAAGAATTACCATGTTTCGGTGAAGGAGACGGGCGGCGGAATTGCTTTCCTACGCAAGGTTGAGCCGGGTGCGGCAGACCGCAGCTATGGCATCGAAGTCGCAAAGCTTGCAGGATTACCGAATGAGGTCATCACGCGTGCGCGCGAAGTGCTGGTCGAGCACGAATCCGCGGAGCGCGAACTGACCGAACATCTTTCGCCTGGCGCAACGCCTCCGCGGACGCAACTAACGATCTTCACGCCGATATCGCAGCCGGTGCTGGACAGATTGCGTGAAGTGGATCTGAACCGACTGACGCCGCTGGAGGCGTTGAATCTCCTGGCCGAGTTGAAGAAAGAAATCTGAAGAATGCCTCAGCGCAAGAGAAAAGAAAACCTCGGCCAACTTCTGATCGTCGGCTTCGACGGCGCAGAGATGACCACGCGTCTAAGTTCCCTCCTCACGCGAATTCAGCCGGCCGGAGTCATTCTCTTCGCTCGCAATATAAAAACCCAAGAGCAAACTTGGCGACTGTTGCGCGATTGCCGAAAATGCGTCTCCACGCCACTGTTCACCTGTGTCGATGTCGAAGGCGGCAGCGTGGATCGCTTTCGCGATGTGCTCGCTCCCGCTCCGTCAGCAGCGGAGGTGTTCTCCACCGGCGACCGCAAACTGTTCCGCAAGCATGGACAAATCATCGGCGACAATTGCCGCGCCCTCGGATTCAACGTTGACTTCGCTCCTGTGCTCGATCTCGCGCTTGAAGCGTCGAAGTCCGTGATGCGATCCCGCGCGGTATCGGCGGACCCGCGAGCGGCCACCAGCTACGGTCGCGAATTTCTTCGGGGTTTGCGCTCGGCCGGAGTTCTTGGATGCGGCAAACACTTTCCCGGCCTCGGCGGCGGCAAGCTCGATAGTCACCACGAATTGCCGGTTATCGACAGGCCCTCGAAAACGCTCTGGGCTGAAGATCTGTTCCCTTACCGCATGCTACGGGCCGAATTACCCATGGTGATGATTTCGCACGCGGCGTATCCGAAAGTTACGCGCAACCGAACTCCGGCGTCGTTGTCGAAAAAATGGATAACCGACATCCTGCGCAAGCGCATCGGCTACCGCAATCTCATCGCCTCCGACGATTTAGAAATGGGGGCAATCCAATCCGCCGCTCCGGTGGGCAAAGCCGCAGTCGAGCACATTCGGGCTGGCGGGAACCTGTGCCTCATCTGCCATCGCGAAGATTACATTGAGCAGGCCTACGAACGAATCTCGACTGCCGTCGAATCTGACTCGCGATTTGCCAGGCTGGCCGCTGAATCGGTGAACCGCATTCTGGCGTTCAAGAAAAAATCAGCGTCTATGCTTCGCGCATCGAAATTGCCTTTTCCGGCAGCGGTCGAGAAACTAACCAGAAATCTATGGGAATTCGGCGAACAGGTGCGCATCGAGGCGCTGAATCGCGCGGAAGATGTTCCCCTGCGCGGATGATAGAAAAAGACATGATCGTCGCCGGCGTGATGAGCGGGACATCCGCCGACGGAATCAACGTGGCTCTCGTGCAAGTTGGCGACTCGTCGACTCCGGAAGGTTTGAAACCCGCCTTCACGTTAATCGGATGCGCAGAGTATTCCTACCCAAAAAAAGTTCGCAGCGCAGTATTAGGCACGATGAATGCTGCGGCGGTTTCGGTGGCCGATTTGGCTCGTCTGAATTTTTTGTTGGGGGAACTCTATTCGCGTGCTGTACTGGCCGCGCAGCGCAAGTTTCGCGCGAAAGTGGATCTCGTCGGCTGTCACGGGCAAACGCTCTATCATCAGGGCGAGGCGCAGCCTTTTCTCGGCCGCAGGATTGCGGCTACCTGGCAAACCGGCGAAGGGGCGATCATTGCCTCCAGAGTAGGCGTGCCTGTGGTTTCTGATCTTCGTCCCGCCGACATGGCGGCGGGCGGCAAGGGAGCGCCTCTGGTTCCCTACCTCGACTACATTCTGTTCCGCGACCCGCACATCGGGCGCATCGCGCAAAACATCGGCGGGATCGCGAATCTTACTGCCATTCCGGCAGGGGCGACGCTGGAAACAGTTTTCGCGTTCGACACCGGACCGGGAAACATGGTGATTGACGCGGTTACGGAGAAACTTTTCGACCGGCCTTTCGACCGCGGCGGAAAAATCGCCGCTTCAGCAAAGGTCGCCGATAAAGTGATCCGAGAGATTTTAGGTCGCAGCTTCTTTCGCAAAAAGCCTCCGAAGACTGCGGGCCGAGAAGAATTTGGGCGCGAGTTTGTTCACGAATTCATGCAGTTGTGTAAAGGCTGTCGCGAGCAGGATATCGTCGCCACCGCGACCGCGCTAACGGCCAAGTCGATTGCCGACGCGGTGCGGCGGCATGTAATTACAAAGCAACGCGCGCAACAGCCTGGTTTTCGTGAGGGGTTTCGTGAAATGATTCTCTCCGGCGGCGGCGCGCGGAATGTCACTCTAGTTTCGATGTTGACGAGTGAACTTGCCCCGCTCGGATTGGTGTTGCGCTTCTCCGACGAGTTCGGATTGCCTTCCGCTGCGAAGGAAGCCGTTGCCTTTGCGGTGCTCGCACACGAAACCTGGCACAGGCGTGCGTCGAATGTTCCTTCAGCAACGGGAGCAAAGCGCCCTGCAGTACTGGGCAAAATTTCGTATCCTTGAAGTTGAGCTCACATCATGCCGATTTATGTTTGTCTGCTTCGCGGAATCAATGTTGGCGGACATAAGAAAATAAAGATGGACCAGCTTCGCACCTCGATCGAAGCTTTGGGATTTGAACAGGTGAAAACCTATATCCAGAGCGGAAATGTCGTGTTCAATGGCGCCAAGGCATCTCCCGCCTCTCTCTGCGGGAAAATTGAAAAAATAATCCTGGACGACTTCGGACATTCCGTTTCCGCTGTAATTCGAACCGCTGACGAAATGAAAAAGGTCCTGGCCGGCAACCCATTCCTGAAGGAACGCGGAGTGGACCCCGAGAAGCTTCACGTCATGTTTCTCTCCGATGCTCCCGAATCTCTTGCTCTGGACAAGCTGGCAGCCCTGATAGCTCCGCCCGAGCAATTTCGCTGCGTAGGCAAGGACCTTTACTTTCATCTTCCCAACGGAGTGGGGGAAAGTATTGTGATGAAAAAACCGATCAACCGGGTGTTGGCTGTGACTACAACGATGCGTAACTGGAGGACAGTGAGCACCCTCCATCAAATGTGCCTGGACTGCCGCTGATGCGCCAAATCACGTTTTCTCTCGCCGTGCTGGTGCTCGCGCTCTCTTTGCTCTCCTGCTCGAGCAAGCCCGATCCCAACACGCTGGTGATGCTCATCGAATCAAGCCCTACGAATCTTGATCCGCGAGTTGGAATCGATGGGCAGTCGGAACGGATCGATAGTTTGATCTTCGA
>JBEKBW010000014.1:0-58163 GCA_050015215.1 Candidatus Sulfotelmatobacter sp. | reverse complement strand
TTCTGGCCTGGATAAAAGATGCCTGCGGAGGAGAGCATGTTTAGGAGTCCGATATTCGGATACACAGTCATCATCTGCGGCACCTCGAAGTCTTGGCATCCGGGTGCGCCGGTGCATCCGCCGACGATGATTTGCCCATCCAGAGCGCCCATAGGAAGCCATGGCTTCGACGGATCGGGAGTCTCGTAGGAACCACTGTAAGCGGCATTGAGAACGTAGAACTCGTCCCAGTTGGCCCCGAAATCCGCCCAGTTGTTCATGAAAGCCCCGCAGCCGCCAGTCAATATTTTCTCTAGCGGGTAGCAAACCAAACCCGACGGATCAACGTTGCTCATCGGATTTGTGGCGTAGGCATACTGATTCCACCCCGCTCCAGCCGGATCGGGTGAGAGCCAGCGGCCCTGGTTCTTTCCTGCAAACTCGCGGTTCGGCGTGTCCCACAAGTATTCGGAGTCGAGCTGAGTGAGATCGCCGGTAAACATCCAGTCGATGCCCGATCCGGAGAAGAAATTATAGACCTCGCCGTACGGCGCATACGCTAAATCCGCTCCTACGGTCTGCGCGCTAATGAGCGAGGCAATTCTTGCATTTCCCAGCCAGTCTTTGTGCAGGTAGTCATTCTGGCCGCCGAGTTCCATGAATGTTCCCCCGCCGGGAGCGACCAGATAGGCCTCCGCTAGAGTTGTTCCCGACATGACGACTGTGCCGCTTTGCGTGTACCAATTTTCTTTATAGATAGAATTCTTGCTGAACTCGACCATCCGGCCAAAGGCGTCGTAGGTGGCGCAATTGCCGTTCGTGCCACAGGCCGTCGAGTTTACACTGGCCATCTTGTTGAATTGGTCCCACGCATAACTGTTGGACGAGTCGTTGGTCACGTTCCCGCTGAGGTCGTAGGATGTGCCAGCCAATTGGTAATGGTTAGTCGTGGGGTCATAACCGGGATTCCAAGCCATGCTGCCCGATTTCGTTAGATTGTCATATTGATCGTACGTGAATGTCTGCGACCAGGCCGAGGGCGTGCAGTTGACGCCCACGAGGCGTCCGAGATCATCATATCCCGTACCCGGCGAGAGGCCGGAATTGTAATAGCAGTTCTGGGTGCCGCCGCTGTTGAAGCCGTCTACGATTGCCAGTTCCTCGAGTGTTCCGTTCGGATTCCACGTAAGCGCCCCGGTTTCGGTCGCCGGGGTGCTTCCGACTTGGAATGTCCAATTGGTCATCCGGCCAGTCTTCGGGTTGTAAGTGTAAGTATCCTGATCGGTGCTGGTGCCGAGGGCAACGTTGATCGTCGGGGGCTGGCTGGAGGTGTTGTATTGCACGCCCGAAACTATGGTATGAGTTCCAGAGCTCAAACTGGTCAAACGCCCTTCGCCGTCGAGTCCATAGGTTTCTGTCGCAATGCTGGGGTTCGCCAGAACCAAGCTCGTGACTACGCCATTTCCGGCGTAGGTTGCGGTCGAATGGTAATACGACCCGCCTGAGTGCGGCGTCAGCTCCCAAATGTCGGTCGCATGACCGTCGGCATCGTAGCTGAACCATTCGTCGGTGATTATTGAGGAAGAGGTGATCGGCCACGCGCAGGTATCAGTTTCGGCTTCCACCAGACGACCAAGTGGATACTGAGGGGGGATTCCGGGGGGCAGAGCTCCAAGAACTCCTGAACTGTTGTCATAAAGAAAACTCTTGCAATACGCAGATCCTGAACTCGTTGCACCCGCTGATCTAGTGAGTCGTCCGAGGCTGTCGTATTCAAAACACTGACTAGAACCATTAGCAAAGTTCATCTGGATTAAGTGGCCAGGATAAGTTACAGAGCTTCCACATGCCGCTCCGTCATAGGTGTAAGTCGTCGTCCCGCCCTCTGGCGTCGTACTCGAAGTCACGCGGCCGATCCCATCGGTCGTAGACGAGCGAGTTTGCACGCCTCGGGTGGCGCTTGTCGTCGATCCTGCGCTAGTTGTGCTGTAGGTGGTGCTCGTGAGTACGCCTGTCGCTGGAGAAGTAGCCACGGCTTGACCGCACTTTACGGTGCCGGTGACGTTCCCGGAGATCGCACACGAGGAAGTTACTCGACCTAGAACATCGTACTGACTCTGCACTTGGTTCAGATTCTCTTTCGGCGCTGCGGGACCCAGCACGGAGAGCACATCGTTTTGAGAGTAGGTGTAGGTAATAGATCCCGTCCCGCCATCCGTGACATTGGCGGTGCGCCCCAAAGCATCCTTTTGGGTCGTCGTCACCCCTGTTGCTCCCGGAACGGTTTGCGTACTGAATGGGCCCGTCACCGTGCCGGCTTTTGAGTTCCAGCCGTAGGTGGAGAGGATGGCGCCGTCGAAAGTGGTAGCGCCCGGAGCTGTTCGCTTTTCCGACTCAGAGAACCTACCAAGCCCATCGAGGGTATAAAGCGTATCGACTGTGGAGGTCGGGGTGTTTACCGGAAAGTTAAGGTAGTTTTCAACGGTTGCGGAAGTAGTGGCGGTTGCAGGAGTGTAAACCGTGTTGGTCACATAGCCAAGAGGATCAGTTACGGACGTGCGCCTCCAGAGCGTGTCGTAGCCGTATTTCGTGTTTTTGTTGTTCGCGTCTGAAAACTGGGTTGGTACGCCTCCGTAACAGTCCCAGGTTGTGGTTGTGGTCAGACGTCCGCTGGCAACGGTGGACGTGAAGGCTGGCTTGTTATTGGGTCCACAGTCCTGGGCGCCATAGCTGGTGATGTTCGAGTTCACATCCGTCATTGTTTCCGGCAGGCCGTCGGGATAGTACGTAAAGCTCTTCGTCAGGAAGTTGCTGCCCGACACCCAACTGCTTGTCTCCTTTAGATTTCCAAGCGAATCGTATTGGTTCGTAGTTAGCGCCACCGTGTCTGCTGACGCAGTACCGCACGTGGAGGGAGAACTGCCGGCAGTTGTTTGAATGCAAGATGGGCGGTCGTTTATGTAGTTGCCAAGGCTCGCGTAACTAATCATCGTCGACTTCAGGGGCGTGGCTGTTGGAGCTTTCCCTGTGTTGATCCCGTAATCGAACTCGTTGTCTCGTGTGAGCAGTCCACTGCTATTGTAAAAGGTCTCCGATAACGACGTCGTACCGTTGGCGGGAGTGCGGTAGACGTCGAGCTCGGTAACCGCCTCGCCATCGCCCCGTTGAGGTGTAGCCGAAGGTGATTACGGTTTGATTGAAGGCTGGATCAGTTAGGGTCGTGACATTGCCCAGAAAATTCCCGCTGCCGCTTCGGGAATATTGCCATTGGGCTCCGTCAGAAGTCGTACGAGTGAGCCCCTGTGGGCTTCCTTCGGTACACATGGTGCTTGTGATCGGCCAGGAAGCATAGGTGTACTGAATGTCGCCGCCCGTGGGCAGAATAACTTCGGAGACTCGTCCTGTCGTCTGCCCGGTCTTCCCGTTTGACTCGTATTGAAATCCATAAGTCGAACCGTCCGCTAGCAGAATACTCGTCGGCAGGAACACGGCGCTAGGACCATATTCCGTGACGGCCCCAAGGTAGTTATTGCAACCGAAGTTGCTGGCCACCTGGAGTTGCGTGTAGGTGAGAACTATTGTTTCTTGCGTCTTGTCGTCGGGTCCTGTGTAGTAGTACGTATACGAAATGGTCGTATTATTGATAAAGGTATACTGCTGAGTGAGCGCCGTCATGCCGAGTGTATCGATGACTTCCGTATTGTTCGATGCAAGAGAAAGAGAATTGCCGTTCGGATCTGTGATACTTGGGGTCGTTGCGATTGTGTCGCCGGAGCGGTCGTAAGCGACGATGCCTCCATTCGTCATTATAAGAACGTAGCCCGAACCGTCGGTGGCGGGAAGTGTGGCACTGTTGCTCCCACCGCAATTTCCTGGCGGATAGATGTAGCCTCCAAATCCGTGAATCGTTCCGGATGAATCTGTGTAAGTTGGGAGATATTGCTTTGAATCTGGGCAAAGGGATAACGGGGTACCCGGGTCGGAGAGCTGCCCGATGCTAGCCGCTACACCCCAGGTTCCCCATCCATTCGTGTACTGCCACTGAGAATCTTCTTTCGTGGCGTTCCACACGACCGTCCAGTCAGAGCTGTCGAAAGCCATCTGAAAGTTGAGCGGGAACCCTCTCCCTGCCTTGTGAAACAAGGGAATTGAGAGGTGCACGTTTAGATTATTTTCGTTGATCGTGTCAATTTGGCCGCTTTGGAAGCTTCCAAACGAAGGTAGGCCTGTGGAAGACTGACCGAGTGAAGCTTGTTCGCCACAGATGCAGATAACGACAAGGCTCAAAAAAAGTGCTTCGATCTGACGAGTCACGAGAACATCCTCCCCAAAGATTGAACTCCGTTCGGCAAAAACACGCCCGCATATGGCGGCAAAAGTGCCAACCACACGCACGAACGCAGCAGGCCGATTTAGTTGGCCAGCATTGTTATTGATTTGGGGAAAGCAGCGAATATTGGATAACTGACGGAACTGAGGATCCGTTTGCTCTTGGCGGCGTATCCTTCTCGCTGATGGCGGTCAATGTATCCCGTAAGTGCGGTTAGAGTCAACAGCAAAAATATCCGAATAAGTTTGGGGTAGGTCGGGATGGCGGCTAGAGGCGTGTTAGGGATTGGCGGAGCAGGTTCCAGGCTTCGCGGTAGTGTTCGTATAGATAGCGGTTGCGTTTGGGGGTGCGGATTGGGCAGAGCATGAGGTCGTGGCTTTTGGTTTTCAGGACGATGCGGGAGGGGAGGATGTACCAGACTTTTTCGGGGACTATGTAGGCGGCGAAGAAGTCTACCTTTTTTGTGGTGTAACGGCCGCCGCGGCGGTTGGGTTTGAAGGCGCAGAGATATCCGTTGCCGATGCGGAAGCTGGTGGATTTGACTTGCACGCGGGTCAGGCGCGGGCCGTGTTCGATGCCTACGTCGTGAGGGGAGGAATCTCCCCAGGGCTTGGAGACGTTGAAGCGCTTGCGCATGGCCTCGGCCATAAATTGCAGCTCGACCCACTCGCCGCGCTTTTTGAAATTTCTGAAGCCCTTGCACTTTGCCATTTCGTCATACTCCTCTGCGCATCATCGGTTTTGTTCCTTAGGCAATCGGTTGTGCTTGGGGAGATCTCTCGTCCCGCTGGTGAAAACGCGGGGCTTCGAGATGACGCAACCCTGCCTGACCTCGTGCCAATAGAAAAGGCGCAGCCTGGAGCTGCGCCTGTTTTGTCTCTATATTTCTAGTATAGCAATTTGAATAGGGTGAAAGGGACAGGTTTGCTGTAATTATTTTTCCGTTGTGGTGAGTGAGTTAGGGGTGATCGTGTAGTTTTTGCATATTGACAAGAAATTGGAGAATGGAGGGCGATGGGCGTCCGGCGGTGCGACTGAATTAGCGTGGGGACAGGATCGCTGTGAAGCGTTTCCCGTGAGCCTATTTTCGGACTGCCCCTGGCCGACGCTCGCGGCGATATGCGTCATCACCCCAACAACGGACCATGTATGTTTAGTCCGGCAGCACCCAAAACTTTTGGAATGCGAGCAACTGGTTAAGTCGCTCCTCGGCGCGAGCCACGTCCAGTTGGAATGCCTTGATTTCGCCTTGGGACGCTGGCTCAGTGCTTTTAAGAATACCCTTCCGGGCGTGACTCCAGGTCCTGTCGTCCAAGACTCCGAACTCGCGAGCGCCCGGCGAGATTCCTATCGACTGCGTTCCGCTGGGTCCGCCAAGTCTGATAGGCGAAGGACCTAGGGCGAGAAGCATTTCGCGTCTAGATTCCAGGAGTCGCGACTGTCCTTCCGCAGTTCGGTTGAACTCGGCCTCTCGCAGTCGGTGCAGTGCTTCCGCGGCTTCCTTGCGCGCAAGGGCTATTCTTTCGGTTAGTGTCGACGCGAATTCCTTGAGGTACATCTCTACGTGGCCTGGGGCATCCATGCTTTTGGCGATGAGTGCTTGTGTAAGTCGAATTTGGATTCTCTCGTGGCCCTTCCATTTCGATCTGTTGGCATAGTAGTACGCTTGCTCGAGAACATTTACTGCCGCGAAAAGATTTTCCTGGCGGAGTCTGCGGTCGCCCTCAGTGATGACCTTCACGGCGAGGGCGGCGCGGGCTAGTCCAATGCCGCGCTGCAACGGCTCGTCGAGTAGGGCGGCCAGATCCTTCTCGATCTCTCCCAGCTTACGTTGGGTTGGATCGACTATTTTAAGGAACGCCTTCAGCAGAGGCCCGAGTAGGTGTTCAACCGATGCTTTCGTTATTTCCGCAGACGCCGAGACAAAGATTGCCAGGACCCCGGCCCTTGTAAGTTCGTCCTTTGCTTGGTCTCCTAAGAAGTCAGCTGTTGCGGACAATGCGGTGTCAGTAAGTGCCTCTGCGAAGGTCTCGATGAAGTCTGGCATTCTCACGACTCCTTGGAGGTTTGATACGATCTAGGGAGTTTACTTAAAATGGCTCCTTAAGGTCTGAGCTGAGCGGCATCTGTTCCTCCGCTTTTTGGCCTTAGGCGCTCTCTTGAATGTGGCGTCGGCGGCGAGGCGCGGGTAGTCAATCCTTTTCGCCTCCAGCGGTTCCTCGATGCTCAGGATTTGGATTCGGGGATATCTGTCGACCAATCCCGGCGGGCGGTAGAATCCGGCCTCGGCGGCTTCCTTCTGCATTTGCTTCGTCGGATGGTCCAGTGCTATCAGAACGTCGATCTCGGCTTTCTCTCGCTCGATGACGCCGCGGAGATTCGCGGACACGCGGCGCATGGAGCTTGCTCGCTTTGACCGACAGGATAATCTGTTTGGTCTTTCCGCCTTTTTCATCGTGCAAGCAGAGGCGTCCGTCAATGCCCTGGTCTGCGCCACGTTTCAAAGGTGAGAGTCTTCGTGGCATCGCCGAAGCGCTGCGCCACCCAAAGGCTTGCGGCGTCGTCCCTCCGGGACCACTGTTCCAAAATACCTGCGGCGAACCCAGCGCTGAAGCGCTGGGCTATTTTCGGTCGCTTCCTTTCGGAGCTTTTACATGGTTCGTTATGCTGGGGGAATTTTGTTGGTGGTGTCGTGGCTGCGGGTGGGCCTGGGTCAGGAGTTGCGATGGGGTGCATCTCGTTGACTTCGGTGGCTGAAGCCAGGTTCAGGGCTGAGATTCTTTGTCGAAAGCGATGGGCTGCCCGAGGCTTTCGATGCCGTCTCTGGCGAGGAATGCTACCACGGGGGCTGAAGCCCGCATTCCTTTCGACGCGTTACGCGGCGCTGAAGCGCCGCTCTTCCACGTTGTCGCTCACCGCGTTGCAGATCACCACGTTGTCGCTCACCGCGTTGCAGATCACCACGTTGCAGCTCGCCACATTGCGGCTCACCACATTGCAGCTCACCACATTGCAGCCTACGGTTGAGAGTGTTTTTGGGGCGCTTGCGGCATGACTGAAGTCGGGCCCTTCCCAGAACCTGCCCGAGAAAGAGTTTTCCCGCGGCCTGTTCAGCCGCCGGCGTTCCCGAAGCTGGGGTGAGTCCTTGCCTACAGGAGTGGTACGAACCCTGCGTGTCAATTACTTTCGCTTGGGCTGGTGGGTAGGCTTATAGCTGCGGCTTGCGTTGCCGCTTAGTCTTTGATTCTTGCTGGGGATCCGGGTTGATGAAGTCGCTGCTTATGCCGGGGGTTTGGCTGGTGGTGGTTGCCTTGTTGGTGCACACCGATCTGATTGCGCCTGGGTTGGCGGTGGTTACTTTTGCTTTTTATGCGGCGCTGGTGGCTGGGTTGCTGGTGGCCTGGCGATTTCATTCTTCGCGAATCTTTTTTGCTTTGCTGATTTTGTTTTTGGCGGAGCGGTGTGTCTCTTATTTTTGTGCTGCGCATTTGGCTGGGAGCGCTTCGGCTCGGACTGCTGTGGCTGTGGTGGGATTGGTTTTGCCTTTGGATTTTGTTTTGCTTTCGGTGCAGCGGGAGAAGGGATTTGTGGTCTCCAGTTTTGGGCCGGCGGCTTTGGTGTTGTTTGTGGAGTCGGTTTTTGTGGCGGTTTTGTGCCGGCCCGCGTCGCTGGCTGCGGTGCATGGAGGACATCATCGGGCTGGGTTGGAGTTGCCTTTTGCTGCATGGGTTGCGTTCGGGGCTGCGGCTATTTTTTTGTTGATCCGGTTTTTGCTTTTTCGCAAGCCGGCTGAGAGTGGATTGCTTTGGGCTTTGGCGGCTTCGTTTTTGGCATTGCGGTTTGGCGGGGCGGGGCGCGTGCCTACCGCTTACTTTGCAGCGGCGGCGCTGGTACTGGCGGTGTCGATGGTGGAGACATCTTATCTGCTGGCTTATCACGATGAGCTGACTTCGCTGCCCTCGCGACGGGCGTTTAACGATGCGCTGCTGCGGCTGGCGGCTCCTTATTCGATTGCGATGGTGGATATCGATCACTTTAAACGGTGCAACGATACTTACGGGCACGACACGGGGGATGAAGTGTTGCGGCTGGTAGCGTCGCGGCTGGCGCGGGTTGGCGGTGGGGGCGAGGCTTTCCGGTGTGGCGGCGAGGAGTTTGCCGTGGTGTTTGCGGGGAAGAGTGCGGCGGAGGTGTTGGAGCATTTGGAGGAGTTGCGGGGGCGAGTGCAGGCTAGCAGTTTTCGGTTGCGCGGTGGGGATCGGCGGACGGAGGCGCGCGGGCCGGATCGGCGGGGACGAGGTCAGGCTGGGCGGAGGATTCGGGAGATTGCTCGGGCTAGCGCGGGGTGCGAGATTTCAGTGACTGTGAGTATTGGAGTGGCTTCTGGCCGGGTGGGGGCCGGTGTGGATGAGGTTGTCAAGGCAGCGGATCAGGCTTTGTATCGGGCCAAGGGTGCGGGGAGGAATCGGGTGGAGGTTGCTGGGGCGGGGCGGCGGAGAGTTCGGGGAAAGGCTGCGGGGATTGCTTGAGTCGTCTCAGAGGACGACCGCCAACGCAATTCTATCCGGCCGGCTGGCGCGAGCCTTCGTCCTTGCTGCTGCAGTGGCGGGATCAGCCGACATCAGGTTCCTCACCGGGCTCCCGCCCGATTCGGAATGACAAGCGTCTAGGGAATAGGCGATCTCGTTGGGAACGTCGGGCCTGGGGTCGTCACTTCAGGGCGGGAAAGCATGACGCCCCAGGCACGTACGTTTTCGCAAGCACCACAGGCCGTGCGGTCAGCCCGCGGTAGAAGGTGGCATGGAGTTTTTCCGTCCAGTGCCTGCGCAAATCGGACACTTTAACCGGATAAAAGCGACGCCCTCGGACTTACCACCAGCATCCACGGGTTTGGCTATATATCCGGAACCGCCGCAGCGCGGGCAGTCCTTCGGATCCACTCGTCCCCCTCAATTGGAAAGAGTTTTTCATTAAAAGGGAGTGGCGCAAGAAAAAAGTGATTTGTGTTACGAAATCCGAACAAGGTTCCAAAACGGGAAACGAGAAGCAGAGCTATGGGGCTGAGGCTATCGGGCCGGATTGTTTTGTTTATGCAACGGCGAGGCGATGCGCCAGCCGACTCATGATCGAGAGGTTTGTGGATCGAGAGCGAGGAGTTCCACGCCTTGCGTGGCGAGTGCTATGTCCTCTGCGGAGGAGAGGCCGCTGACTGCTATGGCGCCGATTACTTCGCCATTTTTCCAGACGGGAAGGCCGCCGCCCCAGCCTGTGTAGTTGGGATCGCCGAAGTAGGAGATGTCGTGTCCCTTTTCGGGGTGTTTTACTTTGTCGCCGATTTCTTTGGTGGGCTTGCGCTCGCGGGCGGCGGTGTAGGCCTTGTTGGCGGCGACGCGGATGGAGGAGATGGGAGCGCCGTCCATGCGGGCGAGGAAGATTAGGTCGCCGTGAGCGTCGGCTACGGCGACTACCGCGGCTTTTTGCATTTGCGCGGCTTTTTCGAGGATGACGTCGGCGGCGCGCCGGGCTTCGGAGTAGTCGAGGGTGTGGAGGGTTCGCATGGCTAGGAAAGGATAACAGCGCTCGGATGCTGCCGTCTGCGCGGAATTTCCGGAGCAAGGTCGCGTGGCGATTTTTCGAGACTGAAAGAAAAGAGTTTTGGTGGTGGAATCGAAATGCATAGGTCCTTCGCTCCGCTCAGGATGACAAGGAGGTGCTTGGTGCGAAAAAAATGCTGGCCATTGCTGGCCAGCATTTTCGGAGATTGTTATTCCGGGCCGGGAATTTATGTCCCGGCCCGGAGTTTCTTAGAAGACGAATTTGAGAGCGAACTGGACCAAACGTTCTGGTGAGGCGACACCGCCCTGAATGGTGGAGGTGATCACGCCGATTGCGCCTGTATTGCATGCCAGGCCTTCCGCATAAACGGTGGCGGCGTTGCCGCAACCGGTCGCTGGCTGAGAGAAGTACGGATGGTTGAAGATGTTGAAGAACTCCGTACGGAACTCGATACCGAGTCTCTCGTTGACCTGGGTCCGTTTGAAAATGGCGAAGTCAAAGTTGTTGATTCCGGGCCCGCGAAGTGTGGGATCGACGCGCGACTCGGTACCGGGACCGAAAGCCGGTGGGGTTACGAAGCAAGTCGTGTTAAACCAATTCGTTATATGGCCACCACCAGCTTTCTTGTCGCATCCCGGAACCACATCGGGTCGAATGTTGCTGACTCCAACGTTGGCCTGTTCCAGCGGGGTGGAGCCGGAAAAGCCGATCTTCAACGGGAAGCCGCGTTGGAAGGTCGTGATGCCATTGATCCCCCACCCGGAAACTGCCCCGTTGAGGACACCGGTAAAGTTATTCGCGTACGCCTTTCCATGGCCGAAGGGAAGATCGAGGACGTAACTGACCACGAGGCGTTGGGAAACGTCCTGCGCGGAGAGTGATTTTTCGCCTTTGAGGTTGTCCCAGTCCTGCACGCCGGGCACCCCACCGGTTGGCCCTTCGAGCCAACTCGTCAGAGTGTCGGTGTTGCTGAGGAGCTTGGCGTTGGTGTAAGCAACTAGCAGCGTTCCGCCGCCTTGAAACCGGCGAGTTAATGTAGCTTGCAGGGAGTTATAGGTGCTACTGCAGCAGCCGAACCCGGCCAACTGTACCTGGTTGTATTCCGGATAGGGGCGCTCGAGCTGACCGGCCGCGATGGTTGGGGTATTAAGCGAGGGATTCGGATTAGTGCCGACCATCGGGTTAGTAACTTGGGTGTTCAGCGCGGCTCCCTGAGACCACAATGTGTCGGGAAGCTGGTTGACCTCGGTCTGATACTGTTCCAAATGAACCCCGTGGGAACCGGCGTAAGCTACATCGCCAAAGAAGCCGGCGGGGAGCTGGCGCTGGATGTCGAAATTCCATTGCTGGACGTAGCCCCATTGCGGATTGCCGTGGCCGGAGGCCCCGTAATAGGGAGCCAAGTTCGGACTCGCGGTGAAGAGTGCAAAACTCGAAATGTCCGCGGGGAACCCAGTCAGAGTACCAGCTAATGGCGCAAAGTTACGTCCGGGTGGAGGTAGGATGCCGGAGTTGCCGAAAGGACCGGACTGAGCGCAGCCAAAATTGTTCGGCCCGCGAAGCGGAAATACCGATGTGCCGGCGAAGTTATACGAGCATTGATCTCCGTCCAGCGTTGCAGCCGGAGTGATGAACGCGTCGTTCGTGGCATGCAGCGGAGTGCTGGCAAGGTTCACGAAGTCGTTGTCGGGGTTAAGTCCGAACGAGACATAGTTCGGAATATAGAAGATGCCGTAGCCGCCGCGGACGACGGTTTTCGAATCCAAGCTGTAGGCGAAGCCAAGCCGCGGGGAGAAAGCCTTCTTATCCATCGGAATGTTGTTGTTGCTGGTGTTGCGCCCAGTCCCTACGAGGAATGCATCTCCGGGACAAGGAGTTCCAGCGGTTCCCCCGCAGCCAGTGGCTGTGGCATTGGTGGCCAACGGATCCCAGTACGAGAGGCGCCCTTGGGCGTCCGACCAGGTGCCCTGCAATTCATAGCGAAGGCCAAGACTCAGTGTGAGCTTGGGAGTTATGTGCCAGGTATCGTCTGCGAACAGGGCGCGGTAGACCTGTGAACCCTTTGTCTGAGCAGGAACCTGAGCAACGCCTTCCGTTTGGTTGACGAAGTTACCCTCGTTTTGCGAGAGGCCGAGGAGGAAGTCGGCAAACGCAAAATTGACATTGGTGGCGCCTGCGTTTGCAGTTGTCCAGCTTCCGCCAAAGGCAAAAGCGCCGCTGGCGATATTGGTTTGGAAGTAGTTATCCAGTCCCCATTCGACTTGCGCCCCGGCCTGGATCGTGTGCTTGCCACGAATGAGAGTAAACGCCGGGGTTACGTTGTATTGCGTGTTGTGATCGCCGATGGCGCTGTTGCCCTGGGACTTTCCAACGTCGTTGTTGAAGGGGAATGCCGGGGTGGGAGGGGTCCGCATCGTGCTAGGCGGGGTGTTGTAAGTGGAAGGCCAGCCCAGACTCGTAAGGTCGAAGCCGGAGAGAAGCGGCTGACGACCATAGACGAAGCGACTAGCGGCGAAGTTCACATCGAGAATGGTAGTGGGGGTAAAGGTGTGGTTCACGCCAACGGCGAGCAACTTGCTGTGATATTTTTCCGCGCAGCGGTCAAGGCACAGGCCGCTGTCGAGCGGATTCACCGGCAAATCCGTTAATCCGAAGTAGGCGAATCTTCCGAACACGTGCGTATTGGCTCCGATGTTTTGATCGCCGCGCGCCACGAACTCGTTGGTATTGCCGCCGGCTGGCGCCGCAGTCAGAACGTTATTCAGGTCCGTATTAGCGAGCGGCGTCACCTTTGTGAAATACGTCTGCCACATTACGGTTGTGGCCTTGCTAAATTCCGAACTGGGAATTTGATTATTCAAGTACGGGTGTCCGGTGCGATCCCCTGTTGCGGTTGCTCCATATGGGTCGTAGAGCTGGCCGGCGAGGTTACTGCAGATACCGCCGTTAAAAGAGCCGCCCGCTCCTCCTGCGGAAACGGGCAACGTGCAAAGAGAAGAGAAATCGCCGGTCAGCATTTGGGGCTGCGGAACGGTGGTAGTAAAGGGGGATCCAGTGCGTTGCCGGTATTGCTCCCAACTCACGTAAAAGAATGTCTTATTCTTGATAACTGGGCCGCCCACCTGGAATCCGTACTGGTTCTGGGTCCACGGTGGAGGGGTGTTGGAGGCGCCGCTGGCAAGCTCGTTCGCTTTATTGAAGTACTCATTTGCGTTCAGCACTGCGTTCCGGAAGAATTCGTAGCCGGATCCATGCCAGTTGTTGGTACCGGACTTTGTGCTGAGGTTCACAACGCCACCCGAGAACTTGCCCCACTCAGCGCCGAGGTTGCTGTACTGCACTTTGAACTCGCCCACTGAATCCTGGGTGGGGATGATGATGGGCAGGTTGATATAGCCAATATTCAGGGGTTGACCATCCAGATACTCCGCGCCCTGATTGGCGAAAGAACCGCCGATCTGGTAGTTGCCCCAGCTAAAAGGGTTCTGGCCCACGGGCGACCCGCCGGATCCGCCTTGTGCAACTGCGCCAGGAGAGACGGTGATCAAGTTGAAGATATTGCGGCCATTTAACGGAAGATCGTTGGCTTTGCGCTGCTCAACCACTTGACCGAGTGACGAAGACTCGGTCTGCAGGAGCGGCGTCTCTGAGGTCACTTCCACAACCTGGCTGACCTCGCCGACTTGCAGGGCCGCGGCGACGGTAGTGCTCTGTTGCACCTCGACGACCACCGCCGTGCGCGTGAAGTGCTTGAATCCCGACTTCTCCACGTCAACGCGATAATTGCCAGGGAACAAGTTTACGAAGGTAAAGAGCCCGTCCGGGCCGCTGTTCTCGGTGCGTTTTTCTCCGGTGCCCGTATTGGTCAGGGTGACGGCAGCGTCGGTGACGGCAGCGCCAGAGGCGTCAGTGACCGACCCGACTACTGTGCCGTAGGTGCTTTGCGCGTGCAGAGAAACGGATAGAAGAAGGACCAGGGTGAACGACAACAATGTCGTGAAGAGTTTGCGACTTGGCATAGTGGCTCTTTCGGTGCGAGAAATTTTTCCCCAACAGTGATGGTCACGGATTCTTGAATAAGGGATAGACCGTTGTCAAGAATAAAATGAATGATTTCCATTTGAATAATCGTTAACCCTTCGGAAACGGTGGTATGCTGGCGCGCATGCCCGTGACCATGTCGGACATCGCTAAGGATGTCAATGTTTCGGTGGTGACGGTATCGAAGGTCCTGCGGAATCAGGGACGGATCAGCGAAGCGACGCGCAAGTTGGTGCTGCGGCGCGCTAAAGAGCTGAATTATCAGATGAATTGGGTGGCGCGCAGCCTGGTAACGAGGCGCACGTACACGATTGGGTTGCTGGTGCCGGAGTTCGCGCATCCTTTCTTTGGGGAGATTGCGCGGGCGGTTGGTCGGACGATCAGACCACAAGGTTATCATCTTCTTATTTCGTCGTTTGAGGAAGATCCTGAAGTGGAAGCTAGCGAGGTGGATTCTTTGCTGGCGCGGCAGGTGGATGGGTTGATCATCGCGTCGTCGCAGCCGGCACGAGAGTTGAAAATATTCAAGCGGTTGCAACAGCGCAAGACCCCTTTTGTGCTGATCGACCGGCCGATCGCAGGACTGCGGGCATGTTTTGTGGGCGTGGACAATTGCGCGCTGGGCAAGCTCGCTACGGAACATCTGATTGAGCGCGGATGTTGCCGCGTCGCTCATCTGCGCGGCCCGGACGTGGGAATCGCCGAAGAGAGAATGGAAGGATACCGGCGGGCGCTGGCGAAAGCGGGGCGGCGGGTGGATCCGCATTACATCGTTGCGGGCGGGCGCGGGGAAGAGAGCGGTCGCGATGGTATGCGCCAGTTGTTGGGCCTGCAGCTGGCGCCGGATGGAGTTTTCTGCTTTAACGATCCGGTGGCGATTGGGGCGATGAAGGCGATTCTCGAAGCCGGGCTTCGATTGCCCTGCGATGTGGCGCTTATCGGCGCGGGAAACGTTCACTACTCGGATGTGTTGTCGGTGCCGCTTAGCACGGTGGACCAGCGGACTTGCAGGATCGGGGAGCTGGCTTCGGAGCTATTGCTGGCGCGGATCGGAGCGAAGCGAGCTTTGGCGCCGAAGACGATATTGATTTCACCGGAGTTGGTGGAGCGGGAGTCTACGCGGCGGTAGATCATTAACCACTAAGGACACTAGGGTACACAACGGTTTTTATGATTTAGTGTGGCGTCGCGGAAATAGCGGAAGAGAGTCCGAGCCTGATTTCGAGGCCAGGCCTGTGCAGCAGGCAACTACAGAGGTCCTTCGCTTTGCTCAGGATGACAAGTCCGATTGCGTGACAGGTACGATTGCGCTGCCGAAAGGGTGCACGTTGCGGCGATTCCGCGTTATGCTGGGCGATTGAAGGAAATCCAGGTTGCTGAACACATTGTCTTCGTTATGGCGCATCGTGGCGCTGGTGTTGTTGGCTGCCGCTCCCGCCGGGCCTATTTTCGAGGTCAGGTTGCCGCGCGGGGTGGACTTCACTTTGCAGAATTCTCCTACGCCGCAGAAATATTTGATCGAGACGATGCCCGGTGGGGTGGCGCTTCTCGACTACAACAATGATGGGTTGCTGGATGTTTTTTTCGTGAATGGCGGGCATGTTTCGAGTCCGATGGGCGGGCCGGATAATTTTCAGCGGCATGATCCGAAATATTGGAATCGGTTATACCGGCAGAATAAAGATGGAAGCTTTACCGACGTGACAGGGGCGGCCGGATTGTCTGGCGTTGCCGATGGCGATTACGGGATGGGCGTGGCGGTTGGGGATTATGACAATGACGGCTATCCGGATATTTATGTTACGAACTACGGAAAAAATATTCTTTATCACAACAATGGCGACGGGACGTTTACGGATGTGACGGCGAAGGCGGGAGTGGCGGCGGGCGGGTGGTCGGTGTCGGCGGGATTTGTTGACTACGACAATGATGGGAAGCTGGATTTGTTCGTGACTCGCTACATGGAGTGGGACACGCAGCACAGCAAGGATTGCGGGGGAAACTACCATACTTATTGCCCGCCGGGGGAATTTCCGCGGACTACGAATATTCTTTATCACAATCGCGGGGATGGGACGTTTGAGGATGTGAGTCAGAAATCGGGGATTGCTGCGAAGAAAGGTCACGGGTTGGGCGTAGCCTTTGCGGATTACGATGGCGACGGATTTACCGATATCTTTGTGGCGAACGATGGGATGCAGCAGTATTTGTGGCACAACAACGGGAACGGGACCTTTACCGAAGTCGGGCTGGAGGCGGGGGCGGCGCTGAATTCGGATGGCGGGCCGCTTTCCGGGATGGGCGTGGTGTTTCAGGATTACGACAACGACGGGCGTCCGGATGTGATTGTGACTACTTTGCCGCGGCAGGCTTATCCGGTGTTTCATAACGATGGAGATGGATCGTTCAGCGATCGCGGGTTGCAGACTGGGGTAACGATGCTTTCGGGGCTCAGCGCGGGGTGGGGCGTGGGGCTGGAGGATTTCGATAACGATGGGCAGAAGGATTTGTTCATCACGCAGGGACATGTGCTGGACAATGTGGAGGCCATCGATCCTTCGTTGCATTATCTCGAGCCGACGCTGGTTGCTTTGAATCATAGCGGGCGGTTCGAGCGGGTGTATTCGGGAACTGATGCGGCGGTAGCGGGGCGCGGGGCGGCGTTTGGCGATCTCAATAATGATGGCTGGGTTGATGCGGTGACTACGGTGTTGGGAGCGCATCCGCAGTTTTTTATGAATCGGAAAAGTAACGCACATTGGTTGACGATTAGTTTGCGCGGAACGAAGAGCAATCGCGACGGGCAAGGGGCGCGGGTGCAGGTCGATGGGCAGGTTCGATTTTGCACTACGGCGGGCAGTTACGAATCGGCGAACGATAAACGTTTGCACTTTGGATTGGGTGCGGAGGAGAAAGCTAAGGTGGAGATTCGTTGGCCGTCCGGGATTAAGCAAGTATTGGATGATGTTCACGCGGATCAGTTTCTTGAAGTGCGTGAACCGGAGAAGCCGTGATTCGGGCTTTCATGATTGTTTATCTCGCCTGGCAGGCGGCGTCGGCGTCGCCGCAGGTGGCGGAGCATATGCAGGCGGGGCTTGCGGCGGAGAAAGCTCACAAGTTTGATGTTGCGGTTGTGGAATATAAGAAGGTTACGGAGATTGATCCGGCGCTTGCGGATGGATTTGTGAGCTTGGGCCAGGCTTATTTGGAGCAGGGAAATTATGGTTCTGCGATTCCGCCGCTTAAACATGCTTTGGAATTGAGCGCGGATTCGGTGCCGGCTCACGAGTTACTGGGATACGCGCTGCTGGCGCAGGGTTACGCTGGCGAGGCGATTCCGCATTTGCAGCGCTCGCCGGATAAGACTGCGCTGGGGATCGCTGAGATTCAGACTGGACAACTGGCGGAAGCGGTGAAGAATTTGCAGGCGGCGCAGACTGCGCATCCCAACGACCCGGACATTCTTTATTACCTAGGACGGGCCGGCGGGCTGCTGGCGAAGCAATCGGTGGATACTTTGCTCGAGGCTTATCCGGATTCGGCGCGGGCGCACCAGGCGATGGCGGAGAATTATTTTGTGCTGCGGCGAATGCAGGATGCGGAAAAGGAATATAAGGATGCGTTGCGGCTGCGGCCGGGATTGCCGGAGGCGCATCTGGCGCTGGGCGAAGTTTATGCGAGCGCTGCGCAATGGCCCAAGGCGGAGGAACAATTTCGATTGCAGGTGAAGTTGCAGCCAGGGAATGCCGAAGCTGAGTACCGGCTGGGGCAGTCGCTGTTGGAGCAGGGCAAGGCGCATGAGGCTCGGGCGGAACTGGAGCGCGCTGACAAGTTAATGCCCCAGATGCCGGAGACCTTGTATTCGCTGGGCAAGGCGGATTCGTTGGATGGTGATGCGGCTGGCGCGGAGAAGGCTTGGACGGAGCTGCTTTCGGTTGAGAAGCAGGGTTCGCTGGCGGCGCAGGCGCATTTTGGGCTGGCGGGGATTTATCGCAGGCAGGGCAAGGCGGCTGAGGCGAAGCAGGAGATGGAGCAGTTTGAAAAGCTGCAGGGTCCGGCTCAGTCGGGGGGGAAGCAGGATTCGCAGTAGTGGGCGGCGGTTTTGTGCTTGACGGCGGCGGTTTTGTGCTTGACGGCAGCGGTTGCGCGCCGCTGCGGCCCGATGTACCTGGGCTGCCGGACGGACGAGGCGTCCGTCCCTCCATGTTTCGATTTTTCCTACATTTCGATTTAGGAGCGCTGATATGGAATTCATGCGGTGGCTTTTCTCGACCATCTTAACGATTTGTTCTTTCGCGGTGCTACCGGCTGTGGCGGCTGAGCCTGCTTCGCGGAATATCGATTCTGGCTGGCAGTTTCGGGCGGTCGCGGGAACGGATCGGGCTGACGTTAAGGATTGGCATGCGGCTAAAGTTCCGGGCGTGGTGCAGACGGATTTGTTGGACAACAAACTTATTCCGGATCCGTTTGATAAGGACAATGAATTTCATTTGCAGTGGATTGGTTTGGCGGACTGGGAGTATCAGACTACGTTTCAGGTGGATGCGGCGGCTTTGGCGCACGATCATGTTGACCTGGTTTTGGCGGGGCTGGACACGTTTGCGGATGTTTATCTGAACGATAAGCAAGTCTTGCAGGCCGACAATATGTTTCGCAAATGGCGGGTTGGTGCGAAGCCGAGGCTGAAGCCAGGGGCGAATAGTCTGCGGATTGTTTTTCATTCGGCGGTCGAGCACATGTTGCCCTATTCGAAGTCTCTGCCTTATGTGCTGCCTTCGATTTCTACGCACAATTACGGCAATGAAGAAGGCATTGCCACTGCGCCTTATACGCGCAAGGCTCCTTATAACTATGGATGGGATTGGGGCCCCCGCTATATGACAGAGGGGATTTGGCAGCCGGTACGGCTTGAGACGTGGGATGCTTTGCGGGTTGAGAATTTTCATATTCATCAGCAGAGCATCACTAGCGATTTAGCTAACGTTACGGCGGAGGTTGAGATTGATGCGAGCAAGCCTGCTACGGCCACGATCAGCGTTGCTCATGACGAATTGTCCGGGCCGTCGACTGCGGATGGATCGCTGAGTGTGCAACTGAATGCCGGCATCAATCACGTTTCGATGCCGATTCGAATTACTACGCCGAAGCTTTGGTATCCGGTGGGATATGGGGCGCAGAGTCGTTATCGATTTACTGCTTCAGTGAAGATCGGCAAGGAGACTGCGGCGCACGCAGAAGTGAAAACTGGCTTGCGGTCGGTTGAACTGAGACGCGTGAATGACGAATGGGGCAAGAGTTTTGAATTTGTGGTGAACGGAATTCGTGTGTTTGCCAAAGGCGCGGACGTGATTCCCTTCGATAGCTTCCCTAATCGCGAGACTCCGGAGATTCATCGCAACATTCTGCAGGCTGCGGTCGATGCGCACATGAACATGATTCGCGAGTGGGGCGGAGGGTTTTACGAGTTCGACGATTTGTATGACATCTGCGATGAACTTGGAATTATGGTCTGGCAGGAATTCATGTTTGGCGGCGACATGATTCCGGGCGATGTTCCCTTCCAGGAGAATGTGCGGGCGGAGGCTGTTGATCAGATCAAACGGTTGCGCGACCATCCTAGCGTTGTGGTTTGGTGCGGCAATAATGAAGTTGAGACGGGATGGTGGCATTGGGGTGACCGGCAGGAATTCAAGGCTTCGATTTCGCCCGATACACGCGATCGCGTTTGGCAGGATTACGTGATCATGTTCGCTGACATTTTGAAGGGCGCGGTTGCGGAGTATGGGGATCCGACGCCTTACACGCCTAGTTCTCCCAGCGCGAACTTCGAAGAGATTCCGGACAATCAGCACAATGGCGATATGCATTACTGGGCGGTGTGGCATCAACAAGCGCCGGCTTCGGATTACACTTTGCAGTTTCCGCGATTCATGTCCGAGTACGGATTTCAGTCGTTTCCGGAGATGCGGACGATTCGGACTTATGCGCACGATCCGGGGGACTTTGACATTCGCTCGACTGTGATGCAGGCGCATCAGAAAAATAAGGGTGGGAATGAACGCATCCTTACTTACATGCTGCGCGAGTATCGCGAGCCCAAGGATTTTGCTTCGTTCGTTTATTTGAGCCAGGTGCAGCAGGCGGAGATCATTAAGATTGGCGCGGAACATTTGCGGCGGCAGAGGCCGCGCACGATGGGATCGCTTTATTGGCAGTTGAACGATTGCTGGCCGGTGGCTTCCTGGGCGAGCATCGATTATTACGGGCGATGGAAGGCGCTCCATTATTATGCGCGGCGATTTTATGACGATGTTTTGATTTCTCCGTTTCTGCATGACAACCAGGTGGATGTGTATGTGGTATCGGATAAGTTGCAGCCGGTCTCCGGGACGATTCATATGCGGCTGATGGATTTCTCGGGAAATGTTTTGCTGGAGCAGAGTAAGGATGTGCAGGTTGCGGCGCAGTCGAATGCGATCTATCTCAGCGTGGATAAAGCGACTTGGACAGCGAAAGGTGATCCGCATAAGAGCTTTTTGGTTTTTGATTTTGACGTGGCCGGAAAACGGGTTTCGCGGAATTTGATTTTCTTCGATGTAACTCATGCGTTGGAATTGCCGGTTGCGCCGAAGATTGAAACTACTTTGAACGGGGATGCCACGTTGACATTGAAGTCCGCGAAGCTGGCGCGTGGCGTGTATGTTTCGTTTGGGAATTTGGATGTGCAGGCTTCGGATAATTATTTTGATTTGTTGCCGGGGGAGACGGTTACCTTGCATTTGAAGACGGCGGCTGCGGTGGATCAGGTGCGGGGGGCGATGAAGGTGGTTTCGTTGACGGATGCGTTTGAGTGACGGCCTCGGCGGCTGAACCGTTTGTTAAAAAGACTCTTTGGCAAAAAATGCGACCACGGGGGCTGAAGCCCGAATCAGTTTTGAACGTTACGCGGCGCTGAAGCGCCGCTCTTCCACGGTTGCTGCCCTTTGTTCATTTTGGATGCAATGCTAGGCTAGGACGTCCAGGCCGCTTTGGCTTCCGTAGACGTCTTGCAGGATTGAGGTGGTTTGGTCGAGCGTGGTTGACGGTGTGGTTTCGTCGAGCGTGCTTAGGAGTTGTTGGACTAATTCCACGGATTGAGAGGCGGCGGTGGCTTCGTTGATTTGCGCGGCCGATGCGGTGCCTTTCAGGTCGCCGAGGACAGTGGTGAATGCGGATTGGGCGGTGTTGACGTCGCCGGACTGCAGCGCATTGCCGAGGGTTGCGAGGTCTTGGGTTAGCTGCGAGTTGCCGGCCGCGGTGGTTCCGTTTGACGTCGACGAGTTCTGAAGAATATTTTGCAGCGATTGGAAGGCGGACTGGGCGGTATTCAAGTCGCCGAGAGTGAGGCTGGTTTGCAGGGCTTGTACGGCCTGCTGTTCGACGGAGTCGCTGGAATATAGGACGTCCTGACTTAGGCCGCCGGCGGAGATTGAGTTGATGGTCATTTTATTTGCTCCTCAATTTTTGGTTGAGTGAAGCTTTCGATGCGCCAATGCAGCGGCTAAAGCCGTTTCTCGTTCTTCGTGCACTGACGGCATCGCTGAAGCGACGCCCTGATACAAATCTTGTCACTGACACGAATCGCGACCTGATACGAGTCGCGGGGCTACGCCATTTGAGTGTTCTTCTATCCATCGGCACTTGGGGCTAAAACTTTAGTGTGGTGAATGCCCTGCCCGTTGGACAGCGCCGGCGATCTTAGAAAGTTTTAATTTGGGAACATGTCCGAATTTCCGTGGCCGATTGTACTAGTGGAATCTTTGTGAATGGCGGAAAGCCCAGCAAAATGGGCGCATGAGACTCCCCCAGTCCAGTATCCAATTTCCCTTCCTTCGTAGACTTCACCTTTTCACTTTTGGCGCAGCACTTTTGGTCGGCGGATTACTACCGAAGTGCATGGCGCAGTTGAACAGCTCGCCTGCGAGCCTTCGCTTCGGCGCGCTTGATTTGGGCCAGAGCGAAACTCAGCTGGTGACGCTTACCAACAGCGGGACAACAAGCGTTACGTTGACCAGCGTTGCGGTAAGCGGTTCGCAGTTTGCAATGTCGCCTATGACGCTGCCGACGACTTTGACGGCGGGGCAGAGCGTGGATGTGAATATCACGTTCACGCCCAAGATAGCGGGATGGAGCGGTGGAACGATCCGCTTCTACAGTAATGCGTCGAATCCTACGCTCACGTTGCAGGCGGGCGGTACGGGCGTGACCAGTGAGGCGATGACCGCCAGCCCAGCGGTGCTCTCATTCGGGTCGGTGTCGACGGGAGGGCGCGCGACGCTGCCCGTTACGATTACCAATCAACGTTCGTGGAATGTGACACTCAGCGGGATTCAGACTACCGGCAACGGATTCAGCGAGAGCGGCGGGACGTTCCCGATGACTCTGAGCGCTGGCCAGAGCGTTACGCTGAACGTGACTTTCGCACCGCAATCCGCCGGCGAGGTTGGGGGCAGTGTGTTTCTGTATGGCCCTGGGCTGGTCGTCCCGTTGACGGGAAATGGAACAGCGATAACAGTGGGCCAGTTGGTAGTTGCGCCTGCGCCGCTGAATTTTGGCAACGTGACTGTGGGAAACAGCGCGACCGAGTTGATGTCGGTGACGGCGACAGGAGGAAGCGTGACCATCTCTTCGGCATCGAGCGGGAATTCGCAGTTTGCGCTGGAAGGAGCTACTTTCCCTCTGACGCTGGCTGCGGGGCAGAGCGTCACTTACGATGTGGCGTTCGCACCGCAGAATACCGGCGTGGATTCGGGATCTCTTTCGTTTGCCAGCAATGCTTCGAATCCGTTGGTGGTTGAGTCTTTGAGCGGGACAGGGCTGGCGGCAACTTATGCCGTGAGTCTCTCGTGGAATTCGACGCAGAATGTAGTGGGGTACAACGTGTACCGCAGCACGAGCGCGACTGGGTCTTATGCGAAGATCAACTCGAGTGTGGACCCCAATACGGCGTACAGCGATAGCAGCGTGACCTCGGGACAGACCTACTATTATGAGGCTACGTCAGTGAATGCGGCGGGAATGGAGAGCCCGAAATCAACTCCGCCGGTGCAGGCTGTGATTCCGTAGTTCAAGTTCTCGTTGTTTGAGCGCCCTCTTTGCGGGCCAGAAAGATTGTGTTTCTGGCTGGGAAGAGGGCGTTGTTTTTTGATTGAGTGCGTGAGAACTTGTCTTTCGCCCCTTCGGGGCTGGATCGTTTCTCGTCTAAGCACCCACCGCTTGCGCGGTGGGCTGCATTCTGCCGCCGCTTTGCGGCTTGGGGCCACCGTCACTTCATCCCTCCTCCACGCATTCCCTGTTGATTCCCACTGCAGAACAATTTCCCGCCGCGCGTGTGCAAGAAACTGCGCACTGGGTTGTTACTTCGGTGACTTGTCCGTTTTCTAAGGTAATCAATCTGAACAACTTAGTGGCACGTTGAGGCCATTCACCCTGGTGGCGTAGATGCGTTAGTACTAGTATGGATGGCCAAGGGTGGAGGCTCACTAAAGTAATGCGGATTCATTTGGTTGGCTCGGGAGTGAAGGCGGGAGTGGCGTTTGCGCTGCTGCTTGTGGGTTTGAGCGGGGCTGGTTTGGCGCAGGAGGTTGCGCTGCTGCAACCGGATGCACCGATGCCTGCGGCTTCGTTCGAGCCGACACCGGCCTTTACTACCGTGCCGCCGGTTACGGTGACGCGGCCGACGGAGGCTCACCGATTCTGGGATCGTGAGAACAGTGTTCTGTTTGCGGCTACTGCGGCGTTCAGCGCTGCGGATTTTGTGGTTACGCGGGATAATCTGCGCAACGGCGGGGAGGAGTTCAACCCTGTGACTCGGGTGCTCAGCGGCAGTACCGCGGGGTTGGCGGCGAACTTTGCGGGCGAGACTGCTGGCGTGGTCGGACTCAGCTACTTCTTTCATCGGACTGGACATCACAGACTGGAGCGGGCGGTTTCGATGGTGAATATTGGAGGGTCTGGGGCGGCGGCGGCTTTTGGATTGCTGCACCGGTAGCGCTCAAGAACTTAAACACAGAGGGCACAGGGGTTCCACAGGGTAATTCTGGATCCGGTTCTTTGGTTGCGGTTGATCGATCTTCATCTACGCGGGAATCTGACTCTCGGTTCCTGGTTCCTTTGTTTCTCCACGACGCAAAATCCAAAGCAATAAGAAGACTGCCGCGAGGGCTATCAGAAAGAAGATGAATCCGCCCTGGTGGTGGAGTCTGCCTGCCAGATAGGTGCGATCTACGCGGATGGCGAGGTATCCGAGGACAAAGATTCTTAGGCCATTCTTGGCTATGGCCACAGGGATGGCCAAGGCGATCAGCAGAAGTTTGCTCCACCAGGTGCGCAATAGAAGGTGCGCTAGAACCATGGTGGTTACCACCAGGACGAGGCTGGAGCGGATGCTGCTGCATTCGGGGGCGACTTCTAGTGTGAGATCTGGAATGTGGATTAGCAGGCCACGTTGTTCGACTGGGACACGGGCCAGGACGAAGATCGCGTGTGCCGCAAGGGCCGAGCTTTGCTGCAAACCGCTTACGATTGCGTTTACTACGAAGTCGGGAAAAGGGACCGTCCAGAGCAGGAACAGAAGGGGAAATGATGCCTGCCGGAAGGCGCGTGCTCCGAAGCAGAGCGTGAAGGCGGAAATGCTCCAGAGAACGAAGGCTAGCATTCTTACGGAGAGTTGTACGTCGGGGAGTTGGGAGATTTTTGGCGCCGCGATATCGGCCAATACTGCGAGCAACATTAGTGAGCCCATTCCGAGGCTCGGGCGGAAGATGGAATCCTGTGATTTCCAATCCAGAACAACCAATGCTATCGCGATGGGAACGATCAAAAGGATATGGGTGTATTGCTCATCGTGACGAGCAAGGGAGAGCGTTGCGGCTAGCGGGCCCCGCCAGAACAACAAGGAGGTCACGGCGAGCGCGCAGAAAAGCAGTAGCGACGGAAAATTCAGAGCGGTTGGTGGAGTCTTGGCGTTCTGTGCTGTGGGCTGCTTCATCGGGGCTACGCAGAATCTGGTTGTCTACACTTTTTATTTCGCGGCGGGCGGCTCGCGGCATAGTAGCGTCGAGTCGTCAGAGGGAAACGGGGCGTTTTTTGGATTTTTCGGAATTTTAGCTGGCGCGGGCGGTCTTGAGATATCACTGGGGACGCCTTTGGCGCTGATGGCGCGCACGAAATAATAGTACTTCTTGCCATTCTCGACTGAATCATCCACGCATTTGGTGTCTGGGAAGGGTAAATGATTTATCAGTTCGGTGGGAGGATAGTCGGGTTTTGGTCCGCGATAGATGCAGTAGCCGACGGCGGCGGAGTGTTTGGAATCTGCCCCGAGGCTAGGGTTCCAGTGGAGAACGACTCTGTGCCCATTTTTTGATTGCGGGGCTTGCACTAAGTTGGTATCGAGTGAAGGACAAGTGGGAGGCGCGGGGTCGCGAGGTTCCGGCGCTGCGGTCGGGCCTGAAGCCGAGGGCGGAGTTTGTTTGCATCCGCTACTCAGTGTGCTCAAGGTGAGCAGCGCTAAGAGAAAATGCGACAGCGCTTTTTGGATTCCACTCCGCGACGCTAGTGCTTGATTCATCGGGTCTTGAGACTTCAGCAACTTAGTTAGATTCAGGATACGCGGGTTGAAGCATCGCAATATTGCGAAAGTAGAGGCGGCCCTCAGCGGCTAAAGCCGCGTGGAATTGGTATCGCCTAACGGCACGAGTGAAACTCGTGCCGTTCCCGTTTTGCTCGAACCGAGTTTCTCCGCAGCCTGTGAAGCTCTTGTCTTCCCGGTATTGCTCGAACCGAGTTTTTTCCGCTGCCCGTGAAACTCGTGCCCTTGCCGGTGCACCGCCGATAGGGCGTTCTTCCTCAGCCTAGGAAAACCCTCGCCCTCGCCGTTTTTGCGGCAGTCGTGTTTTTAGCGCGGCGAGTACAGCTGTGAGAATCATTGCGTGGGGCGTGACGAAAGTACCCAGCAACGAACTTTGATTTGGCGATTCGATATGAAATCCTGAGGCACTGGGACGCGCTTCGATTGCAGATCAAGAATTTATGACTCGGTGCGAACAGGGCTCGACGGCTACGCCCCAATTCAGCGTCATCATACCTGTTTACAACGATTGGATTCCGCTGGAGCGATGTTTGCGATCGCTGGCGCGGCAAACAAATCCACCGGTTTTTGAAGTGATTGCGGTGGATGATGGCAGCGCGGAGGCCGCTCCGGAGTCGACCCGCAGTGCGGAGTATCCATTCTTATTGACTACGGTTCGCCAGGCTCACAGCGGAATTCCATCGGCACGAAACCTGGGGATCCGAAATTCCAAGGGAACCGTGCTGCTTTTCGTGGATGCGGATTGCAGGCTGGAGGCGAATTGCCTGTTGGCTTTGAGCGAGGCGATGGCGCGCGCGCCGCAACATGATTGCTTTCAGCTGCGGCTGGTTGGAGATCGAGCTACGCTGGTGGGCAGGGCGGAGGAGTTGAGGCTGGCTACTTTTCAGCGCATGAGGCTGGAGCCAGACGATCGCATTCGCTATTTGAATACGGCTGGATTTGCTATTCGACGGCGGCGCGTAGAGGCTGGTGAGGTATTTCATCCTGGCGCGTTGAGAGGCGAAGACACTTTGCTGCTGGCCGATCTGATGCAGGCGGGGGAGTTGCCGCTTTTCGTTGCCGATGCGGTGGTCGAACACTCGATTCCGCTTTCTTTGATGAAATGCTTGCGGAAGGACCTGCGGAGTGTATACCTGGAAGGTCCGGCTTATGACATGATCGCGTCGAGGGGGCTGAAGATTCGATTAACCCAATGGGAACGCTTGCGGCTGCTGGGTTCGATGTGGAGAGTGGCGGGACGGGATTCGCTGGGACGGTCGGCGTGGTTTGTGGTGGTGATCCGGCAGGCATTTCAGCGGGTGGCTTCGTTTGGATACCGGTATGTGCGGCGGGGTTCGGGGAGGATGAGAGGGCAGCTGTAGCCTGGCTTTGGCTCCTCGCAGAGAAGACCTCGCGGTAGTTATCTTGGCGCGGGCTTGATTTCAACCACCAAGTAGTTCACGAGCTTGTGGGCTCACAACTGGGTATGAAAAACAATAAACACAGAGGGCACAGAGGTGCACAGGGTAGGCTCGATTAGGACGCAGCTCCTCGGTTACGATAGTTATTTTCGTTCTTATCAGCGCGGGTATAATGGGTTTTAGTTCGTTTTCTTGAGCCGCGCAACGTTCTCATTCCCCCTGGCGTGGATGGTCTGAGTAAGTTAATTTCCAAGTGGTTGATGAAGACATAAGCCTGCCAGGATTTGAATATGGAATCAGCGCCGGTTGCCATTTCGTCCACTTCCCCGGCTAATGCTGCCGAAGATGCTGCGACGCAGAAACTCTTGCGCATTTGGCAGGAGCAGCTCGGCGTTGATGGCATCAGCCCCGACCAGAATTTCTTCGATCTTGGCGGCGACTCGTCGCTGGCGGTTCGCATGTTTGCCGAAATCGAGAAAGTGTTCGGCGTGAAGCTGCCGCTGGCCACGCTTTATGACGCTCCTACGGTTGCGGAACTTGCTCGCATCGTGCGCGGAGAAGTTGTTGGCTCCGGATGGTCGCCGCTGATTGCGATTCAGCCCTTTGGCTCGCGCCCTCCTTTATTCTGCATGCACGGTGCCGGCGGGACAGTGCTGATGTACCGGGAACTAGCTCAGCATCTGGGCGAGGACCAGCCGTTTTTTGGCTTGCAGGCTCAGGGGTTGGACGGGAGTTCTGCTCCGATAACCACAATCGAAGAGATGGCTGCGTTGTACGTGAAGGAAATAAAAAAGGTGCAGCCTACGGGGCCATATTTTATTTCGGGTTATTGCATGGGAGGAACGGTTGCGTTTGAGGTTGCGCAGCAACTTTCGCAGCAGGGGGAAGCGGTTGGGATGCTGGCCTTGTTCGATACCATGAACTGGCATCGGGTTCCGTTGAATTTGTGGAGCAAGAGCTGTTACTGGGTGCAACGCATTTTTTTTCATGCGGGAAGTTTTCTTGGGCTTAAGGGTGAGGGCAAGAAAGAATTTGTTGACGGGAAAATGGAGATCCTCAGAAGTCGAATTCCGGTTTGGCAGGGGAAACTGCAGGCCAGGTTGGGGAAGCGGGCGGAAGGCGCGTTGTCAGAATCTCTGCTGCTGGCGCGCATTTGGGACGTCAATGACCGGGCTTCGTGGAATTACGTTGCGAAGGTTTTCCCGGGGGTGATTACGGATATCCGTCCGGCGAAGCAATATTGGATTTTCGACAAACCGGAGTATAAGTGGGCCGGACTGGCGCAGGGAGGACAAGAGGTGGTGGTTCTGCCGGTGAATCCGGCCACCATGTTGGTGGAACCGTTTGTCGAACATTTAGCCGCGGCGTTGCGGCGGGCTATGGATGGGGGGATGGCGCGCGTGAGCGGAAGTTCCCGCAGGGGCTGAAGCCCGCAGCTTCCTGGGTCTTTGCGGCACGACTGAAGTCGCGCCCTTCCCGTAGGGTTATATCGAGAAAGAGTTGCGATGGAGGGTTGAGTGCCACTCGGAACTAATTGGACCAAAACATGGACGTTCTTCGAGGGAGATTGGCACGAGGGCAACATCGGCATCATGGGCCCGCGCACACATGCGGCGTGGCTTTGCTCGATTGTGTTTGACGGGGCGCGGGCGTTTGAAAGAGTCACGCCTGATCTCGATTTACACTGCGCGCGGGTGAATGAATCAGCGAAGAAGCTCTACCTGAAGCCGCTGGTTTCTACGGAAGAATGGGTGCGGCTGGCGCGGGAGGGGATCACGCGTTTCGATGGCGAGACTGCGCTTTATATCCGTCCGATGTATTGGGGTGAGCGGGAAGGGCCTTGGGTACAGTCGCCGGATCCGGAGTCGACGCGGTGGTGCCTTTGCATTTACGAGGCGCCGATGCGGCCTCCGAAGGGATTCTCGGTGACGCTGTCGCCTTTCCGGCGGCCTACGCTGGAGACGATGCCGGTAGATGCCAAGGCTGGATGTCTTTATCCCAACAATTCGCGGTGCATTTTGGAGGCGCAGTCGCGCGGATTCGATAACTCGATTGTTTGCGACATGCTGGGAAATGTAGCGGAGCTGGCTACTTCGAACATTTTTATGGTGAAGGATGGAGTGGTGTTTACGCCTATGCCGAACGGGACGTTTCTCGCCGGCATTACGCGGCAACGAGTGATTGGACTCTTGCGGGATAACGGAGTGAGCGTCGTCGAGAAGACGATGACTTATCAGGATTTCGAAACGGCGGACGAGATTTTTGCTTCGGGGAATTATTCCAAGGTGGTTCCGGTTACGCGGATTGGCGAGCGATCACTGCCGTTCGGACCGATATACAACAAGGCTCGCGAGCTTTACTGGGCGTTTGCGCATTCATGAGTGCAGGGACGCATCGACCGGAGTTAGGCGTGACGCCTCAGGCTGCATCGTCGATGACTGAGGTGCTCACGGCGATTTGGCGGCGTGTGCTGCAACTGCCGTCGGTGAATGTTGACGACGATTTTTTCGATCTTGGCGGCGATTCTTCCTTAGCGCTTCAACTCTTCCATGAAATTGCGCAGACGTGTGGGCGGGAATTGCCGCCGGTCACGATCTACCAGGCGCGTACGATTGCGGCTCTGGCGGTTTTGCTGGAGCAGCCTGAGGCGCCGCGCTTCCCTGCTCTGGTGCTGCTGAGAGAAGGCGCGAAGAATCCCCCGATTTTTTTGGCGCATGGATTGGGCGGAAGCGCGATGGATTTTTTCCAGCCGGTGCGATCGATCGAATCCGATCATCCGATTTACGGCTTGCAGGCTAAGGGCAGCGATGGGCTGGAGGAGCCACTGGATCGCATCGAGGACATGGCGGAGTTTTGTTTGCGGGCGATTAAAGAGCTGCAGCCGCGCGGGCCGTATGCCTTGATTGGTTATTCGTTGGGCGGACTGGTCGCGCTGGAGATGGCGCAGCGGCTTTCTTCGCGCGGAGATAGAGTCGCGCTGCTGGCTATGCTGGATGCTTATCCGCATATGAATTTTCTTTCTGCTGGGCAGCGGGCGCGCCTGATTGCGCGGCAACTCAAACGAGGACTGCACTCGCTGGGCGATCTGAATTCGAGCGCCGCTTATAAACCGCCTACCGGTGTGTCGCTGACGCCCGCGATGCAGCGAGTGCGGGACGCCGCTTACATTGCCTTGACTCGCTACCGGCCGCGATTTTATTCCGGCGAGGTGAAGTTCGTGCGAGCCGCGGTCGTTTCTGCATTTCCCAGTAGCCCGTCCGCGGTTTGGAATTCGCTGATTCGCGAGATCGAGGTTGAGACCGTGCCGGGCGATCATCTGGGGATGATTTCGACACATTATGATGAGCTTGCATCCACGCTCTCGCGATACTTGCGAGATGCATTGGCCTATCCTGACTAGATCCCATCTGACAAATGCGTCAGTGAATTCAGCCTTCCTATGGCTGCTCAACGGTCGCGAGAGCGATTCTTGCCGTTGAGGCGAGGAAGTAGCGAAATCCGTTTTGACAACTTATTTACAACTCCGTGACAACCTGCCCTGAATATTCCCTCATAGTCGCCCCTGCACGTCGAACATTCGGCCCGACAGGAATACCACATGCGAAGGCCGCTGATCCCAACAACAACGACAAGGAGTGTCCCATGAGTCTCGCTGCCGGTTCAAAACTTGTTCGCTTACTGGTCTGCTGTGCATTGCTCGCTGTACCGAGCTTGCTGATGGCCCAGGCGGGAAGCCTGGATCCAACTTTCGGGTCGAGTGGCATCGCCGCGACGCCGGGCACAACGGCCGCGGCTGCAGCTCTGCAACGCGATGGAAAAATTGTGGTGGCAGGAGGGGCATCGAATGGCTCGACCGTTCTCCGCTACAACACCAACGGCACTTTAGACTCGACCTTCGGTACCGGAGGACAAGTGATTCTCAGTGCCAGCTCGGCCTTCGCGGTCGCCATTCAAAGCGACGGCAAGATTCTGGTCGCCGCGCCAGATGAGTTCGGGAGTGAGTTCGTGCTGGCGATTTTCCGGTTGAACACAAACGGAAGCTTGGATACGTCGTTTGGCTCCAAGGGCGTGGCCACTATCACCGCCACAACGCAATTTTTTGCTCCGGCGAATGGCACGATTGCATTGCTGGCGGGCGGCAAGATTCTGGTGGTTGCACAGAGTGCATCCTTAGGCGCGGAGGTCTTCGAGCGGTTGCTATCGAACGGTACGCCGGATTCAAGTTTCGGGACGAACGGTACCGCGGCGTTGGTTAACGCAGGGCAGATGCTGGCGCTTCAGCCAGGTGGCGAGATTCTGGTTCTGGCCGGCTTGTTCCCTCAGGGCGGCGCGGTTTCCCGGTACGAGACAAACGGCAGCGTGGATGCAAGTTTCGGTGGCGCGGGCCAGGCGGCAGGCTTTGGGAACGGCGGAGCCATGGCCGTAATCGACAGCAGCAGCGAATTCGTCGTCGCTGGAAGCCTTGTCACTCCGCCGCTAAGTCTTCAAGGCAACACCACGGGTTTTCTCCTGGTTCGTTATAAGTCGAACGGCAATATCGACACGACTTTCGGCACAAATGGCGTAACAACCACCCCTTTCCCCGGCAATCTGTTCAGCGCAGCTGCGGCCGTTGCTCTCCAGTCGAACGGAGATACTGTGGCGGGCGGCTCGACGGCTGCTGCTCCCAATAATCCAAAAAATTCCGATTTCGCTCTCGCACGTTACACTGCCTCGGGAACATTGGATACCACCTTTGGCACAAACGGACTGGTGACAACCACGATTGGCACCGACGGGTCGGCAATCAATACGCTGCTGATCCAGAGTGACGGCAAAATTCTGGCATTCGGCAACAGCAGCGCAGGCGCCACCATCGCGCGTTACCTCTCGGAGTAATTTTCACGCGGGCAGGAGTCTTCGCGCTTCTGCCCGAAATTTCGTCTTCCCGCCGACAACTTGAGGAGTTAATCGGGAGATGCAAGCCATTTATGAGCCAGGCTCTAATCTCGACCGCTCACCACTGCACGGCTAAGGTCTTGAGTCCGCGGAAGCCGAAGTTGCGCTCCCATTGCGGACGCTGCGCCAGACGCAATTTTGGAAAACGCTGGATCGTTTTCAATATTGCGACCTGACCTTCCAGTCGCGCCAACTGGGCGCCGATGCAGAAGTGCGGCCCCGCGCTGAAGGCTAGATGTTGATTGTTCAGGCGGTCTAGCATTAGTGTGTCGGGATTTTCGAATTGCCGCGGATCTCGATTGGCGGCTCCCAGCATGCACAGAATTGTCTGGCGTTTCGGAATGCGGACACCACAGAGTTCGACGGGTTCTGCGGTTACGCGGGCGGTGTACTGAATGGGACTTTCGAAGCGCAGAAACTCTTCCACGGCAGAGCGGATTAGGGATGGATTGTCGCGCAACTCGGCCGCCTTCTCCGGCTCGCGTAGCAGCGAGTGGAGGCCGCTGGCGATGAGATTACGCGTGGTTTCGTGCCCGGCGAAAAGCAGCATCACGCATTGCGCGTAGAGTTCCTCTTCGGTTAGCGCTTCGCCTTCTTCTTTGATGTCGATCAGCAGGCTGATTAAGTCGTCGCCTTTGTAGCGGCGGCGCTCTGCCACGGTTTTGCGGAAGAAATCGGTGAGCGCGAGCACGGCGTTCTGCGCACTTTCGGCGAGGTCGACGGTGCGATGGGGATTGCCGTTGAATTCGGCGATGGCTACCGACCAGCGCAGGAAAGCTTCGTGCATGGTTTCGGGCACGCCCAGCAATTCCGAAATCACGCGCACGGGCATGGGATAGGCGAGTTCTGTGACTAGATCGGCTGCGGAGAGACCGATAAGTCGATCGAGAACACGATCTACGATTTTTTCTACTTGCGGGCGCAAGGCTTGCGCGGCAGCCGCGCTGAAGCCCTGGTTCATCAGCTTGCGCATCCGGGTGTGCTCCGGGGGATCGATAAAGATCATCCACAGACCCAGCATGCGGGCCAGTTCTTTGAAATCGTCTTGCCGCTCTGGCGGCAGCGTAAACAGCATGCCTGCGGTTCGCTTGACTGAGAGTCTGGGATCTTTCGCGACTGCCGAGCATTCCGCGTGGCGGAATACGGCCCACACTCCCCACAGGCCGCCGCTTACGTCGACAAAATGCAGCGGACCTTCTTCTAGCAGACGGCGATAGGTGGGATAGGGATCTTGAACGAATTCGTCGGTGAACAGAACTTTGCGTTCGCGGGTTGGGCGGGCTTCGGACATGGATCAGTTTTACTGGCAGTCGTAGAGCTGGACTGTTTGCCCCCGACGGCTGTGCGCTTGCGGAGATCCCTCTTCCCGCTGGTGAAAACTCGGGACTTCGGGACGACGCAGACCGACTCCGGCTATCAAGAGTATAGGCGAAGAGAATGCCGTGATACTCTGCCTTCGATGAGGCGCGAATATCGATGAACGGCGCGGAGAGTTTGGTTCAGTCGCTGGCTGCGGGAGGGGTCGAGGCGTGCTTCGCGAATCCGGGCACGTCGGAGATTCATCTAGTCGCGGCGCTGGATCGTGTGCAGGAAATTCGATGCGTGCTGGGACTGTTCGAAGGAGTGGTTACCGGGGCGGCTGACGGTTATGCGCGCATGGCGGAAAAGCCGGCTTGTACCTTGCTGCATCTTGGCCCAGGGTTGGGAAATGGCCTGGCGAATTTGCATAATGCCAGCCGGGCGCGAGTACCACTGGTTAATGTCGTTGGGCAACACCCTGCGTCGCATTTGCAATACGACACGCCGCTGGCATCCGACGTCGAGGGCATTGCGCGACCTTACTCGAAATGGATGCGGACCTCGCAGGGTTCGGCTGAACTGGGGCGCGATGTGATGGATGCGATTGTTGCGGCGCGTACCGCTCCGGGACAGATTGCCACTTTGATTGTTCCGGCGGATACCGCGTGGAGCGAGGGAGGAGTGGTTGCGGAGCCGCCCGCGGTGCCGAAGGCTCCTTTGCCCGAGACGGCTGCTATCGAGCGAGCGGCGGGGATGCTTCGCTCGGGCTTGCGGACGGCGATTCTGCTGGATGGGAACGCTTTGTACGGGAGCGGGTTAATTGTGGCCGGACGTATTGCTGCGGCTTCGGGAGCGAAGTTGTTTGCTCCTTATCCGATTACTCGCTTGCAGCGTGGCGCCGGGATTCCGCGAGTTGAGCGCGTTCAGTACGTGCTCGAACAGGGGATCGAGCAGTTTAAGGAATTTCGGCAGTTGATTTTGGTGGGGGCGCCGGCGCCGGTTGCATATTTTGCTTATCCGGGAAAGAGCAGCGTATTTACTCAGCCGGATTGCGAGATACATACACTCGCGCGGCTGGGAGGGGATTATGTTGGCGCGCTGGAGGCGCTGAAGGCCGCTTTGGGGGCGGGGGGAAAAGAGGTGGCGTTTGAAATGGAGTCGCGACCGGCGATGCCCACTGGCGAGATTACCTTGCCGGGCCTTTCGGCGGCGATTGGGGCGCTGTTGCCGGAGAATACGATCGTGGTGGACGAATCCATGACTTCCGGGCGCGGATTGATGGCGGCGACTCGAGGCGCTCCGCCGCATGACTGGCTGGGAAATACCGGAGGATCGATCGGGATAGCGCTGCCACTGGCGGTGGGCGCGGCGATTGCCTGTCCCGACAGAAAGGTGTTGTGCCTGACTGCCGATGGCAGCGCGATGTACACGCTGCAGGCGCTGTGGACGATGGCGCGCGAGGGGCTGGATGTAACTACCGTGGTTTTTGCCAACCGCGATTATGCGGTGCTTAAGCGGGAGTTTTCTTACTTGAGTGCGGGCGCCCCCGGAAGGCGGGCGCGGGATATGTTCGAGATTGGTCGGCCGGATCTCGATTGGGTGCAGTTGGCTGAGGGGATGGGAGTACCGGGCAGGAGAGTGGGTTCGCTGGATGAGTTTGGAGCGGAGTTGCGGGCGGGTTTGGAAGGTAAGGGGCCGAGGTTGATTCACGTGCCGCTGTAGTTGTCTCCATGATCTCAAGGTCCGGCTGTTTGGGACCTCCTGGCGTTCTTAAACACAGAGGACACGGAGGTTCACAGGGGATTCACTGCTGGCGCGGCTGGGATGAAGGTCGATGTCAGGAGAGATTTGGATCAGCTGGCGGGTTCAGCAGAACTGGCTTGCAGCATTTTTGCCAGCTCGCCTTTGATTACTTTTCCGATTGGCGTGAGCGGCATCGAGGGCACAAAAATAATTTGCGAGGGGCGCTTGTAAGGCGCCAGATGCTGCCCGGCGTGCTGGCTTAATTCGGTTTCTGAAGTTGTCGAGGACGGGGCCAGCTGAACGAAGGCAATGACTTCTTCTCCGCCTTCGGTTCCGGCTACTGGCCTGCCGATTACTGCGGAGCGAGCCACTGCGGGATGTGTGTTTAGTACGGCTTCGACTTCTGCGGGATAGACGTTCTCGCCGAAGCGAATGATCAGTTCTTTCGCGCGGCCTACGATGAAGAGATAGCCGTTGTCCAGGCGGGCGAGATCGCGGGTATTGAACCAGCCTTCCGGGTTGATGGCAGCAGCGGTTTCATCCGGAGCGCGATAGTAGCCTTTCATCACGTTTGGGCCGCGGACCCAGAGTTCCCCTACTTCGCCTTCGCGCTTTCCGTCCGATCCAACCAGCTGAACTTCTACTCCGGGGAGAACCTTGCCCACGGAGGTGTCGGTTCTGCGTTCGGTTACAACCGCTTGAGAAATATTTGGAGAGCATTCGGTTACGCCGTAGCCGTTGTGGAGCGGGAGGCCGAATAAGTTCTCTACTTGCGATTTGAGTGCGGGAGGGAGGGGCGCGCCGGAGGAGGAGATGATGCGCAGAGCGGGATAGTTGAGCTTGCTCAGTCCTTTTAGCTTTGCGTAGTCGGCGAGCAGCGAAAACATGGAGGGAGCGCCTAGGACTACGGTTAGCTTGTCTTTTTCCAGAGTGGCTAGAGCTGCTACGGGATCGAAGCGCCAGGCGAGATATAGGGTTGCGCCGCTGAGCAACGAGCCCAGCAGCACTACAGAAAGTCCGACGGCGTGTGACATGGGCAGGACGCCATAGAGACGGTCATCAGGAGTGAGCGAACGAATTTTCGCGGACACCTCGGCGACGAAGAGAAGATTGCGATGCGTGAGCATCACGCCTTTGGGCTGGCCCGTCGTGCCGGAGGTATAGATCAGCGCGGCTACACGCTGCGCGACATCGGCGTCGAGCGGCTCCGGCTGGGTGTTTTCGTTCAACGGTCCAATTGCGATTTGACCCAAGCTGGCAATTTCCTGAGTGACCGCGCCATGTCGTTTGGCATGTTCGCGCGCGTGGGGCGAGACGCTGGTGGTGTAGATTACGCGGCGGGCGCTTGAGTGTTCGCGGATTTCGTCGACTTCTTTTGCGGCCAGGCGGGCGTTTACCAATGCAGGCCAGGCGTCGATTTCGGAGAGAGCCAGCAGGATGGCTACGAAGGCGCGGCAGTTTTCGCATACGAGCATGACGCGGTCGCCGGGGCGGATGCCTTGTTCTTGAAGCCAGAGCTGGGCTTCGGCGACGGCGGTGGCCAGTTGGAGGTAGGTCCAGGCGCCGGAGGATTCTATTAGCGCGGGGTGCTTGGGAGAGTGCTCGGCCCAGAGTTTGATTATGTCGCTGATGCGGGTGGGGAGATTGATCAACGGTGTGACCTGGTGCTGCGGCTTAGTTTTCTATATTAACCACGGATTTTCTATCGGGCGGCTGAGCGCTTGCGCGTGGACTGGTGGTACACGGCCGCCAGCGCGGGAATCGCGGCTACGTTGGCTCGTCTCGATATTACGTACTGGAGCCAGTTGCTGTAGACATTTACTGCGCAAGCGTGCCAGGTCTTCTGTAAGCGGCCGACTGCAGAGTCGGGAAAGCGCTCGATCGTTTCTTCGCGGCGATCGGAAATGGCTGCGTCGCGAAATTCGTCCAGGAGTCTTGCAGAGGGTTCGTCGAAGTAGCCTTTCGGCACGGACGGGTACGACTCACGCTCGTGTTTCAGAAATCTTTTGATGTCCCGGCGATATTCCTTTAACAAGGTCTGCGCGCCGTATTCGGGATGGCCCTGGAAATGAACGAAGAGGCTGCGCTTTTTCTTTTTTACGAAGGAATCGACTCCACCGTCGATGGATTCGGTCAGCACCTGATAACCGCAGGCAGCGAGTTCGGCGGCGCGCACTTCGTTCCAGCGGGAGTGCGGGAAGCGAACGCGGTCTCCGGCGTTGGCGGTAAGGTGATGGCTGGTGGATCTGGTGAAATCGAAGACGCCGAACTGCTTGTCTGGCAAGCGATGACGGCCGATGCCGTCGCTGTGGAGAACGCCGGCGTGGGCCGCCAAGCATGACAGGATGGTGGAGACGGTGTTGGTTTCGGCCCAGTCGAGAACCTGCGTGAGAGCGGGCCAGTAGGTTTCGTCGCGCAGGTCAGCGGCGCGCGGTTCGGTGCCGGTCATGATCAGGGCGTCGACGTGGTCGTTCCAGAGACTGTCGAGGCTAGAGTAAAAGCTGTTCAGGTGGCGCTGGCCGCGGTCGGTGCGCGGGACGCCGGTTAGGGAATAGAGCCTCAGGAATACGGGAACGTCTTCGGATGCTATGTCGAGAAGCTCGAAGAATTGCAATTCGGTGTCTTCGAGGGCGGGATCGGGCATGTTGTTGATGAACGCTATTCGCAGGCAGGCGGGGGTGGTTGCGTTAGGTTGCGTTCCGTTCCGGCGAAGAGAAGTTTTCTCGGCCCATAGGGGCGGGACTTGGCCGCCTTTGATGATTAGTGGCATAACATCCCCCAGTATTCCCGTACCTCAGCGGCTAAAGCCGCGGATTGCGCTTGCCTCTCGGCGCGGCTGAAGCCGCGCCCTTTCAAAACAACAACCCGACGTTCGATCCTTCCCCGGACTTTTTATCTGGCGCTGTCCAGGGCTTGTGCGAGGTCCGCGAGAATGTCGTCGATGTGCTCGATGCCTACGCTCAGACGCAGCATCTCGGGCGTCACGCCTACTTTTTGCTGCTCTTCCGGCGTCAGCTGCCGGTGCGTTGTGGACGCGGGATGACAGGTCAACGATTTCGCGTCCCCCATGTTCACCATCCGCTTGAACAGGCGAAAGGCGTTGAAGCACTTCCTGCCACCTTCGTATCCGCCCTTCACTCCGAAAGTCAGCAGCGAACAGAAGTTCGATCCCAGATAGCGGTGCGCCATCGGATATAGCGGATTGTCGGGAAAGCCTGCGTAGTTCACCCACTCGACCATGGGATGATCGCGCAGAAATTCGGCTACTTTCCTGGCGTTTTCCACGTGGCGCTCCACGCGAAGCGCGAGCGTCTGGATTCCTTGCAGGAATAAAAAACCGTTAAACGGAGAAAGCGTTGCGCCGGTGTTGCGTTGGCAGACTGTACGGCATCGGCCGATGTAGGCGGCCTCCTTGAATTGATCGACGTAGACGACATCGTGGTAAGCAACTTCCGGCACGTTGAACATGTAGAACTTTTTTGAATGCTCACGCCACGGGAACTTGCCGGCATCGACAATCATTCCGCCGATGCTTGTGCCGCCGCCGCCGATGAACTTGGTCATGGAATGCACGACCACGTCGGCGCCGTATTCGATGGGGCGCAATAGAATCGGTGTGGCCACGGTGTTATCGACCACCAACGGCACTCCGTGCTTGTGCGCTACGTTGGCTAGGCCTTCGATATCGGCCACGTTCCCGGCGGGATTGCCCACGCTCTCGCAATAGACCGCGCGGGTGTTTTCGTCGATTAATTTTTCAATATCCTCGGGTCGATCCGTCTTTGCGAATCGCGAACAGATGCCGCGCTTGGGAAAAATGTGGGCCAGTAGCGTGTAGGTTGCGCCGTACAGCTGCGGGGTGGAAACAATGTTGTTCCCCATTTCGGCGATGTTGATGAGCGAGTATTCGATGGCGGCCATGCCGGAGCTTACGCTCAGGGCATCGACTCCGCCTTCGAGAGCGGCTACGCGTTTTTCTAGGACTGTATTGGTGGGATTGCCGATGCGGGTGTAGATGTTTCCCTGGACTTCCAGATTGAACAGGGCTGCGCCGTGTTCGGCGCTGTCGAATTCGAATGCAACGGTCTGGTAAATCGGCACCGCGACTGCTTTCGTGGTGGGGTCGCCGTCGTAGCCGGCATGGATGGCTAGGGTTTCTCGCTTCATTGAACTCGGACAAGTTCTTGCTAGATTTTTTTGGCCACCAAGGGCACGGCGGCTAAAGCCGCTGTTGGCTTTATCGTATTCTGCGGCGCGGCTTAAAGCCGCGCCCTTTCAAAGCTAATTCGTACCTACGTTTCTTTTCAGCGGTTAGAGCGTTCGTTCTCCTATTTTGCGGTTGTGGCAGCTCTGGCTACTGGAATCGATGCCCTTTCTTTCGACGCGGATTTTGCCAGCGCTCGGGTTAGGGTGCGGGCGGCGAAACCGGCGCCGAAGGCGAAGCGCATGACCGGACCGAAACTGTTGGCTGCCGATACGCCGGCAAAGTAGAGGCCGGGAACCGACGACTCGAAATTGGACGAGAGTACGGGGGATCGGTTGATCACTTTGACCTTCGAGCGAATTTCTGTGCTCAGGAATTGCAGGCGATCGAGATCGACTTTGTATCCGGTGGCGGCGATCACGTGTTCGGTTACGAGTTCGCGCGTGCTGCCGTCGTCACTGCGCAGCGTGAGATGCACTTTACCGTCTTTGATTTTCGCCTCTTGTGGCGTATGGCCGAGATGCAGCGGCATTTTGCCGATGACCTTGTCGCGGATGAACCATCCTCCGGAAGGGCCTAGAGCGCGGCCTACGATTTTGAGACGCAGTTGCTCGGGCAGGTAATAGAAGGCTGCGGGAGCGTCGGCGTAGAAGCGCGAGCGCATGCCGGGACCCAAGCCTGAGTTCGGGTGACGAAGTTGCTGCAAGAAAGAGCGCGGCTTGCCGGTGGGCTGGCTGTGAAAGACCAGCTCTTTGCGGCGGCTGGCCAGTTGCACATTTGCGCCGGCCTCTTTGAGCAGTCCGGCTAAATCGAGAGCGGAGGCTCCGCCGCCGACTACCACTACGTCACGGCCGCGAAAGGGTTCTACTTCGCGATGGCGGGCGCTGTGGGTGACGAATTCTTCCGGCAGATGCGCGAGATTTTCGGGAACGTAGTCGAAGTGGGTGATGCCGACGGCCAGCACCACGTTGCGGGCATCGAAGGTTTCGCCATCTTCTAACTGCAGACGAAAGCCCCCGGGCACGCGTTCTACGCCGGTTACGATCCTCCCTTCGAGTTCGGGCACCATTCGGTCGCGGAAGGCGAGGCCGTAGGACGTGAACGTATCGATCTTAACCGGCACGCCGGTATGGGCGTAGTCGATGCCGCTCCCGGCGCAGAATTTTTCGAGCGTGAATGCGCTCTCGGGGTCGTAAATGTTCGAGGCGAAGCCGTCGGACTTGAGCATCATGCCTTTTGGCATGTGGGCCAGCCAGCTATCCATGGTGCGGCCGAAGATTCTGAAGGCGATGCCGCGATGGCGGAAGTGCGCGGCGATGGAGAGGCCGTAGGGGCCTGCGCCGATGATTGCAGTATTCAGCATAGTGTAAAAGTGGAACCTTCCTCGGGGGAGATACGGCTATGTAGTAGTGAGGAATTCATGCCCAACGTAACATGTTGTTTGCATCGCGACAATGGGACGAAAGCGCTAGTTTTTGCATGGTAATGGTTACGGGCGGGTGGGTACCTTTGGGGTGGGATCACCTCTGCGGCTAAAGCCGCCGCGACGTTGGGCGAATTTAGCGGCACGAGTGAACTCGTGCCTTTCCCGTTCTTGCTCCAATCCGCCTTTCCCCGTGCCCTTCCCGTTGTTCCGATCCACCGTGCCCCAACGTCTAAAGCCCTGTCCTTCCAAGCATGCCTTCGTAGCTCGCAATCAGCGCCTGGTTAGCAGGCATACTCCGGTCCATGGGTAGTTTGTGAAATTGCCTTTAGGCTCTGGGAGCAGCGAGAGCAGCTCGGCCGGAGCGCGCTGGAATTGGGCTGCGGTTTTCAGCAGGCCTTGGACTTCTTTTGGCTCCCAGCCGTAGGGTGCGAAAAAGTTCGCGCCTTCCGGAGGACCGAATTTGAATGCGGCTCCCGCCTCGCTGAGTTGCTTGCCGGTGGTGCGCTGCATCAGTTTCAGCTGGCCGGGAGAAGCCAGATCGATGACCCAGTCGCGGACATGATCCTCTACCGCGAGAGCTTTTGAGAGCGACGCGACTTCTTCGGTGGAGAAATAAATCAGCAGGCCCTCGGTGGCCACGACGATTTTGGCGGCGCGGGAATTCAGATCGGCGAAGAGCTTGGCGCGGCTGGGTTCGTCGGATAAGTCGAGGGCTACGCGCTCGAGTTCGCAGCGCGGTTTTTCGTTGGCCAGAATGTCTTCTTTGTAGGCGATGATTTCCGGGAAATCGACTTCCACCCATTGCAGGGTTGCGGGCAGATCCATGCGGTAGGGGCGCGCATCGAGGCCGGCGGCTAGATTGAGAACCAGGTCGGCTCCGGCTTGGATGGCTTGCGACAGGAAGCGGTCGAACAGATAGGTGCGAGCCACCCAGGCCCATTCGTGTTTGTTTCCGTCGGCAAGCGTGTTGGCGATGGAGAATCCGTGTTCGCCCGCGAGGCGGGCTGCATAGGGATCGCGGAAGAGCGCATCGGGACGCTCGGTTTCGCGGGCGCGGAAATAGGCCACCCAGCGAGCGGTGTCGGAGACGTGGCGAACGGCGGTAGAAGGCTGATTCATCTTGAGGAATCTGCGGCTCCGGCGGGAACCATTTCGTGGAGCGAATGTCCGGCTTTGCCGGAGACGGTTGAGTTGCGCGGAAGAGCTCCTATCTCGGTGAGCACACGCTGCACCATGCTAATCCGGAAAAGAAACACGCCAATGGCAGTGCCGAGGGTGTTGGTGAACAGGTCGGTCATGCCGGAGTTGCGAGTTGGCAGAAGCGACTGCAGGAGTTCGATGGTCAGGCTGACGGCGAAGCCGAAGACGGTGGTGGAGAGCGCGGGGCGTTCGGTTTTGCGTAGCAGCGAAAAATACGCGTAGAAAAAGAAGCCGAGAGGAATAAAGCCGGTGACGTTGATCGCGATATCCTTCCAGTAGTTCAGGCCGGGACGGTATTCATCCCAGGGGCGTTCGAGGAAGCGCTGGTGCAGAACGAAAAATCTTTCGGGGATTTGAAGGTCTGTCGCCGGGTCTGCGTGGTTGTGGATTGTTCTGCCGGTTCCTTCATCGAAGGTGTAGAACGCGATCGCATTTTCTGCGGGCTGCGAACTGGTGTTCGACTTCCCGTTGCGATAATTCTGCGCTATCTGTTCGGCGCTTAGTTGCCGATCGTAGATGGCAAAGCCCTTCACTTGGCCGGACCATTCGTCGGTGCCGGAACTGGAGTTGCCGATTACGAGGCGCCCAGTCAACTCGCGATTCGAGAGATGGAAATTTTCCAGCTGCTTGAGGAGGGTGCCGTCGACGTAAACAGATGTGCCGGACCGATTGGAATTGATGGTGACCAGTACGGGCTTGCTCTCGCTGAAAACGCCGTATACGTATGTGCGCGTTTTCTTTGCCGGGCGCGCTGGATCGGCCTTGAGGAAGACCAGATCGCCGAGCGACTGGCGCAGGGCGAAGGGCGGAAATTGCGCCTGCGGTTGATAGAAGGAAAAAATTGTGCCGGAGCCGCGAAGTCGCGCGGGTTGCAGCCAGATTTCGAAGGCGCAGGAATCGTCTGCCGTAGATGGGGTGCGGAATTCGCCTGCCGTCGTAATGCTGCCGTACTTGCGGAAGCGCAGGCCGTGGGCGGCAACCCAGTTCACGTGGTTCAAGGGCGCGTGGAACGGCCACAGGCCCGCGACCAGGATAATTGCGAGAACGGCGATACAGGTCACGCGCAGAATCATTTTGCTGATGGAGCTGAATCAAAACGGCTGTGTGGTTGCGGAGGTCCCTCGTCCCGCTGGTGAAAACGCGGGATTTCGGGATGACGGCCCAGAGGGATTCCTACTATCACTTTTTTTGCCAAATCTGACGTTGCGAGAGATCTTGCCGAAAGTCCAGCTTGGTTCAGAAGCCTCTCTTGATTGCCAGGTAGGGAATCAGGAGGATTTCGGCGAGTCCGGGGGCGGGGTCCCGGGCGGAAAATACGGCGTCCAGATCGCAGTCTCGAATGGAGCGGAGGTAGCTGCTGACGTCGGTTTCGTGGTTGAGAATCGCGACCGCTGCTGCGGGAAGATCCGTGATCATGCGGACCCAGGCCATGCCGGCCCGGGCTTTGTTGGGGGAAACCGGTTCGCCTATTTGATCGGCGAAGAGCATATGGCTGAAATCCACGCCGGATATCGCGCCCAGGCTGTGATAGCCCCAGGTGCGGGCATTAACATCGAGCAGCTTGTATTGGCCGTCGCGAGGATCGAGTTTGTATTCAACTTCGACCAAGCCGTAGTAATCGATCTCGCGCAGGAAGCGCTCGGAAAATTCTTCGAGAATTGGCTCGTCGATGGTTTCGACGTAGGTGCTGGCTCTTCCGAATTCCAGCGGATGCTGGCGGCGGCGGCAGACCACCATCTTGCCCAGCGCCTGGCCATCGCGAAAAAATGCGCAGTAGGAAAACTGCTGTGTGCCTCCGCCGGGAATGAGTTCCTGCACCATAATCTCGCCGTTACCCGCGAGGGTGGACGCTTTTTGGTAAAGCGTTCTCAACTCTGCATGGCTATTCGCCCGCCACGCCTTGGCTTTTGTGGCGTAGAAAAAATGTTCTTTGATCGCGGGCTTGAGGGCGAAAGGAGGTTCGAGATTGTCGAGTTGGGCTAATTGCTCGGCGTTCTCCGGATAATGCGTGGCCGGAATCGGAATGTCGAGTTGCCGGGCGAGGCGATAGGTATTTCTCTTGTCCCATGCCCACTTCACGCACTCCCAAGCGGGGGTTGGGACACGGAATACTTCGCCGAGTTCCTCGCGGTGATGCGAGATGGCGGCGACGAGTTCTTCCCTGGTGGGATAGAGAACCCATCCCTGGAGGCCCATGCGCGGCGCTACATCGAGCAGGCAATCGACGGCGACGCGGCCGTCGCGCAGGTGGGGAACTTTTACGAATCTGGTGCAATGGCGCGAGTAGCGGGAGATGGAAAGTTCATCGTCGATGACGCAAACCGGAATGCCTTTCGCACCCAGGCTGCGGACGATTCCCAATCCCTGATAGTCGCCGCCGAGCACTACGGCGCCAACAGTCTTGTTGGCGAAGCGCTGCTGCGTTGGGGATTGCACGACAGGTTGGGTCAGAACACTCATCGCGATTTCAGTTGCCGCGGTTCTACCGAGCGATGCAGCGAACTAATTCGGTTGAGGCGAACTCCGCTCCTGAAACGAAACCGAGCAGCGGACCAAAGCTCCAGGAGGCCGGCTTGCCTACGAAGTGCAGGCCCGGAATCGATGATTCGAGTCCGCGCTTCAGCACCGGGAAGCCGTTGACGGTTTCCACTTGGCTGGCGAGCGATGGGGATAGGAAAGGATATCGGGAGATGTCGACGCGGAAGCCGGTGGCCAGCAATGCGTGATCGACGAGACGCTCGCTTCCGTCGTCCAGTTGCAGATGGAGTTGGCTGCCTTTTTCTGCGGCAGAGATCAGGTTGCGGCCCAATGTGATTGGGACTCCGACGAGGCGGGGTTGCAGCCAGCCTGCGCCCGCTGGCCGAATGGCGCGATAAGCGGTGCGATCCTGGAAGCTGCGCGGGAAGCGGCGAAACAGGTGCGGCACGGAGACGAGCCGGCTGATTCCTGCCGGGCCGACGTCGCGTTTGGAATAGAAGATTTTCGAGAGGATTCCCAGATGATGCAACCGGGGATGAAGGCCGACCCAATTCAGCGACGATTTGCGGGCGATGACTTCGACTTCAATACCGGCCTCCTGCAAAAGCGCAGCGGACTCGAGGGCACTCTGCCCTGCGCCAATGACGGCTATGCGCCGGCCTTTGAATTTGCGCAGGTCGTTGTGCTCGCTGGTGTGCGAGGCCAGAGCGGACGAAATGCCCGCGAACTCAGCCGGACGCGCGATGAAAGCGCCGATTCCAGCGGCAATCACGACGCGGCTGGCAGTGAACGCTTCGCCATCGGCCATGACGACTTTGAAGCCGTGCTCGGCGCGATCGATCGAAAGCACCTGACGCCGCTCCAAATTTCGAACCGCCCGCTGTTGATACCAGAGGCCGTAGTCGACGAAGCGGTCGAGAGGGATGGGTTTCGGCAGTCGGCTTCCTTTTTCGCGGCAGTAAGCGTCGAGGGTCAGTTCTTGCCCCGGATCGGCGATGTGGGATGCGCCCCAGTTCGAGCGCAGGCACATGCCAGCCGGCATCTGATTCTCCCAGAAGGCCATGGGATCGCCGAAAATCCTGGCCTCGATTCCGGCCGCGCGCAGATAGGCGGCGGCGGAAAGACCGTATGGGCCTGCGCCGAGGACGGCTACGTTGCAATCCGACGATTTGCGGGTCGTAACGGCCGACGCTTGTGGCGCGGCCGATTTTACTTCAGCGATGTCTTCCAGTTTCATGATCTCGATGGTGGGGTGAGTTCGATTAAATTACTTCGATCCAAAGGTGGCTCAGGGGCGGGAGTGCATTACTGGCGAGTGCATGGGCTCGTTGGCTTCTTCGAGAGTGAGCGCAAGCTGGCCGTCCTTTTCGGAGGCAAAGGCGATTCTGGCGCGTTCACTGCCGGCACCTTCAATTCTGAGACCGTGGTGCTCGTCGTCCACGATTTTCATCTGGGAGCGCTGCCGCCACCAACGGTTGACTTCGCCGGGAGTGGCCATCCAAATGCCTTTTTCCTGGCGTAAGCGGGCGAGATGGGCTAACAGCTCTTCGTAGGTGGCGCGCTCGCGCGGTTGGGCGACGTAGTCGGGGTGGACGATGAAGCTGATCAATCCATGCTTCTGCATGATGAGATCGATCTGGCGTTTCCACAGACCGATGGAGCGGTCGTTGAGAATGTGGAACAGCATGTAGTCCTGGGTGGTGGTGACAGGCAATTCGACGATGTTGCCGATGAAGTAAGGCATGACCGTGCAACAGCCGCCGTGCTGGGGATCGAGGTGGGCGACGTTGGGAACGGACATATCAAAAGAAAAATCGAGCGCATCGAACCAGAGCTGGCGGCGGTAGAGAACGGCGGCGCGAAATCCCTCGGCCTGGAATTGCTTTCCGTAGGAGTTGATTTTCGCGGCGCGCTTGAGGAACTCTTCCTTGTTTTTGTAAAGATGTCCGTCGTGATTCAGGTCATGAACCACGACTTCGAAGCCACGGTTGCGCAGCGATGCCAGGAATGACGGGGTGACGCTGTAGCGCTTTTCCGGAACTACTTGAAAGGACGCCTTGATGCCATAAGAATCGTCGATATCCATCAGCGTGGAACTGAACTTCTGGCCAAATTCGGTTTCGACGTCGTGAGTCATGATGGCGCTGCTCGGAGCGCCTTCGGGCCAGAACCAGATGAAAGGGATGCGCCGATGGGGGTTGGATTTGACGGCCAAGAGGAGGAGTTGCTCGAGCAGGGCGTCGACGGAGCAATCGACGGGCCAGCGCGGAAAAGCGAGTTTTTTCCAGTCTCTCGAATAGAACCGTTTCAACCGGCTTCTTAGGCCGAAGGGGATGAGCGGGCGAAGCAGGTAGTAGATGGTCGCGAGCGCGGATTGGGCTTGCTCGTTGTGCCAGTCTTTGGCGTACTGCTCGTAGCGCAGATTGGAAAGCACTTCGTCGAGGTCAAAGGGGAGGGATGTAATGCCGTTCCTGGTAAGGGTGTCGCCCAAGCCGTCGAAGAGGTCGTCTTTCGGAGAGGCGGACGGAGTTCGTCCGGAATATTTGCCATAGCAGATGGCTTCGTCGCCGAAGCGGAAGTATCCGCTGTCCGCGGAGAGAGCGCCGCGCGGCGCGACACGAATAGAATCTTCGGGACAGCGAAAATATTCAGTTAGCGGATTTGGCGTCAAAGTAGTTGAGAACTCCATGCGGCTTGATTGAGAACCGGTTTGGCATACATGCCCAATGGTGCAACCACGGGCGAAAGCGTATCGGTTTATTGGTAATCGTGCAACATAGTGCCAAGGCAATGTGCGGACGGAGATCCCTCGCCCCGCTGGTGAAAATGCGGGGACTTCGGGACGACCCCCAGCGCATTAACATTTTTTATCCCATGTGCGCGTACAGCAGGGCTCCCACCGCCTGCAAAACCGGGCTGGGCAGGTTGGGGATCACACGGCGGCGCATGCGCTCTTTCCAGGCGCCCGACTTGGCGGAGACGTGCGCCGGATATCTCCAATAGTTGAGAACTGTGCCGACTGCGCCCCAGTGCTCTTTGTAGGTGATCAGGCCCTGATTGTCGCGATCGGACCGTCCCAGGTCCAGTTCCTTCAGGCCATTGGCTTTTGCGTCTTGAATGGTGTTCCAGAAGAGCAGGGCCATAGCGCCGAGGTTGTTGTAGCGCGCATCGCTGCAGCCGTATTTGTACACCATGGTCTTTTTGTGCGACAGGGTGAGGATGCTGGCTACCGGCAAATCATCCTTGAAAGCAACGCGAATTTTTAAATCGGGGCCAAAAGTACCGATCAGGGCGCGAAACCAGGACTGAGGCTGGGGCGGCAGAAAGAGGCGGCGGCGCGTCATTACCAAAAGATTGTAGAAATGCTGGAAGAGCATTTCGGAGCGGCCTTCTTCGTAACGGAGCTTCTCACGCTCGGCGCGGCGGATTTTGCGCTGCACACAGCTTTTGTGAAAGTTCTCGAACAGGTCGCGAGTGCCCTCATTCAGATTCAGGCGATGAAGATAATACTCGCCAGTTTGAGTAAAACAGTCGAGGGTGCTGGGGCGGGAAGATACCGGCCGCAGCTCGAGATACTTCCACTTCTCGCTTGCGACTTGGGACGTCATCAGAGAGAGGAGGTCGTCGAGTTCCTCGGATTCGTCGGCTAGCAATTCGCAATGATCGGAGAAAGGCAGAGAAACGAGGCGGCGACCGGTCAGCCAACTCTCGACCCGGCAAAAAACGAGTCCATTGGTAAGAGGGGCGCTCTCAGGGCAGGTGGTCATGACCGCGGTTTTGTAGCCGTAAGCGGTGTGCAAGGCTCGGAGCCATTTTGTGCTGTGAAAGACCGAGGCGTCGGGATGGTCCTGGACAAAGGCCTCCCAACGCGGGTCGGAGAGCGGGTTGAGCTGGTAAAGCTCCCCTCGCCTGGAGGCGGACTGCACTCCAAGCTCAATGCCGGCAAATGCGGGACTAGTCATGGCGCGAGGTCTGGAGTGATTCTTCTTCGGTGTCCGCATGGGTGAGCTCAACAGGTAGCTCGGTTAAGGCAGGCGCAGTTCCCTGTAAACGAGAATACGCCTCCAGCAAGGATTTGCGCGAGCGATCTAATCCGACCAGCTGAATGGTGCGCTGCAGGCCGATTTTGCTCATTTCGTCGCGGCGGGCGGGGTCGTCGAGCAGCGCGAGGATGGCCTGGGCAAACAGGTTCGGGTCTTCCTCTTCGATGTACACAGCGGCGTCGCCGGCGGAGCGGCGCGTCTCGAGTAAATCGAAGGAGACGATGGGACGTTGGCAGGCCATGTATTCCATAATCTTGGTCATGGTGGAGAGCTGGTTCATGCGATCGGGCGGGTCGGGGGCCAGGCAGACATCGGCCGTCGATAAGTAGTCGATCAGAAGGTCGTCGGGGATGAAGCCCATGAACTGAACGAACTCGGATACCTGCAGCTCCTGGCTGAGGCGCTGGAGTTCCAGCCAGCATTCGCCTTTCCCAATCAGCACGAAACCTACGTCCTTGCGACCAAAGGTGTGGACGATGTGGTGCAGAGCGCGGATGACGCGGTCGACGCCATCCTGACGTCCCATGATGCCGAGGTAAGCGGCCAAGTAGGCGAACTGCCGCTTGAGTTCGGGACGCGGCGTGCGACGGTAAAAACGGTGGATGTCGACGCCGTTGCGGACAATGGCGGAGCGGTCGTCGGAGATGCCGCCGCGCTCGCGGGCGATGTCGCGATAGGACTGATTGGTGGAAATGACGAGGTCGGCAGCCTTGTAGGACTGCTGCTCCAGGAATAATAAAGTGCTATAGGCCGCGCCCTGGCGGTGGAATTTGGAAAGATAAAGTTCGGGACAGAGATCGTGCTGGTCGTAGACGAACTTCACGCCGAAAAGTTTGAATGGCCGGGCGACGAGGAACATGATATCGGGCGGATTGGCGGTGTGAATGATGTCGATGCCTTCGCGAAGCCAAACGAAGAGAGATAGCATGCCGAGGCAGAACAAAGCCCACGAGTATTCGAAGAGGTAGCCGATCTTGTGGCTGGCGTGAAATGGCATCGGGTAGCGGTAGACGCGGATGCCTTCGTGCACGGCAAAGCTGCTGTGATCCTGATCCTCGCCTTGTGGGCAAATCACGGTGACCTTGTAGCCGCCGCCTTGCAGAGCTTCGGCGAGGTGGCGCATGCGCCGGTCAAACGGGAACGAGCCGTTCTCGATCAGCATGAGGACGCGGCAGGGCCGAGGGTTTAGGGTTTTACTGATTGACATATCCTTCTCCGTGTTGGGTAGCGGCCAATGGATGTGCAAACATCGGGCATGAAGCGGCAGGACCGGCGGGGTGCGGTCTTGCTTGGGCGGGTGTCAGGGTCAAAATTGTTTTTGTCCCGGGAATCCGTTTACCTCACAACCGTTGGTAGAGTCCGGCAAGCGCGCTGAGCATGGTGGCCTGTCCCCAATGCAGAGTCGCGGTCTTATTCACGATCCAGGGCGAGTAGCGACGGTAGTAGAAATATCCGGTCCGATCCTGCATGTGGTCGATGGTCCACTCGGCGACTTTGGAAGCCAGTTCGATACTCTGGGGATCGAGGTCGTGAAAGAAAACCAGGGTGTCGATGGCCTGCGAGCTGCATTGAATATCGAGCGGCAGGGTCTTGCGGTCGTAGTAGCGCGGGGTTCCATCGGCGAGGAAAAAGGTTTGCTTCCAGTAGTCGTAACCCTTCATTAGCTTGTTGTTGAAAGTCTGATCGCCGGTTCCTTCCGCGTAATATTTGTAGCAATCGAGAACGTAGGCGGTGTGGAAGTTATCGACCCAGTGCAGGTTGTAATTTTCGCCGTAGTACCAGGAGGCGTCGGGGCGCTGATGCTGCGCGGTGTAGCGCATCGACATGCGCGCCAATTCTTTGTAGGACTCTTTGTGGGTGTATGGGTAGGTGCGCGCCAGCAGGCTTCCGCCGAGAGTGTTGGAGTTATGGACGCGGCTGTCGAGGCCGGGGACGTAGCTGATGCAGAGACCTTCGCCATCGGGATGGGCGACGAGGTCGTGGAGAATGTGTTCGCATGAGCTGACGGCGACTTTCAGATAGCGTTCGTCCTGAAAATGTTCGTAGGCGTCGAGAAAGGCGTGGCCGATCAGCGAGGTCCATACGACGGTGGGCAAGCCCTTGGGCATGTAGAAGCCGCGCGATTGATAATCGAAGTGATTGCCCCAGCATGCGCCGGTGTAGCCCGGGCAGGCATTGTCGATGAGCCATTGCAGGGCGAACTCCGCCTTGCGGGCCCATTCGGGGTTACCGGTGGCCTGGTGCATGCGAATGCAGCCGCGCGCGATGAATCCCATGCCTTTGCTGGAGTGGTGCTTCCCGATGCCGAGCAGCGGGCGCAGGTTGATGGGGAGGCGCCGGACGCTTTGCTGCAGGACGATGCGCAGAACTTTGGTTTCGAAGGTGAACGGCCGCAACCACGAGCTTAGTCCGTCGAAGGTGTCGTAGCCGCGATAGTCGTTCTCTTCGAGCCAGTGCGAGAGCCGCTGGATCGACTCGAAGACTTTGGGCTTGAGGGCGGGGTTCGCGCCGCCCGCCAGCCGCTCACCAACAGATGCCGTCATAGTTGCCATTCCTGCTCCTTTTGTCGCTGATCCGCACGAAATCGACGAGAACCTGGCCTTCGCGAAGCCGCTCGGGCACGCGCGCGAAGTCGGGGTCTTTATTTCCGATCACGATGGTCTGGGCGTGATCGATTACAGCATCGATATCGCCCACCATGAGTTTCGAGATGTGCGGAATGTGGTTGAGAATAAAATCGCGGTTGGCGCCGACCAGGCTGGCGAGATTTACGTTTTTGTCATAGATGCGCAGATCGTAGCCCTTGCCGAGAAGACGCTCGATGATTTCGATGAGCGGGCTCTCGCGCAGATCGTCGGTGCCGGCTTTGAAACTGAATCCGAGGATGCCCACGCGAGTGTGGCCTTTGTCGACGATCAACTGCAGGCCGCGCGCAATCTGCATTTCATTGCTCGGCAGCACCGAGGTGAGAATGGGCAACTGCAGATCGTGCATCTTGGCCTGGTAAGAGAGAGCGCGCAAATCTTTCGGGAGGCACGAGCCGCCGAAGGCGAAGCCGGGCTTGAGGTAGGCGCAGGAGATGTTGAGCTTCTGGTCCTGGCAGAAGATGTCCATGACTTTGTGGGCGTCGAGGCCGAAGGCTTTGCAGACGTTGCCGATCTCGTTGGCGAAGCCGATTTTGACGGCGTGCCAGCAGTTATCGACGTACTTGACCATCTCTGCGGTTTCGAGATCGGTGCGGATGAGCGGAGCGTCGATCTTTTCGTAGAGCTGCGCCAGTTTGTCGCCGCTGGTTTTATCCAATTCGCCGATGACGGTTTTCGGCGGAGAACGGAAATCTTTGACCGCCGAACCTTCGCGGAGGAATTCCGGATTGCTGCAGACGCCGAAGTCGGCGCCGGCTTTTTTCCCGGAAAATTCTTCGAGGGTGGGGATGACGACCTTGTGCATGGTGCCGGGCAGGATGGTGCTGCGAATGACGACGATGTGGCGCGCGGCCTTGCGCTTGAGCGAGTCGCCGATCTGCTCGCAGATGCGGCGAATGTAGCGGAGGTCGAGATTGCCATTCTGCTGGCTGGGCGTGCCCACGCAGACGAACGACAACTCGGTGTCGCGGATGGCCTGATCGGAGTCGGCGGTGGCGCGCAGATGGCCGGTTTTCGCGGACTCAGCGATGATCTCGGCGATGTCGGCCTCGACGATCGGCGAGCGGCCTTGATTGATGAGGCCGGTCTTGGCCGATACCGGATCCACTCCGATTACCTCGTGCCCCTCGCTGGCCAGGCATCCGGCGGAGACGGTGCCGACGTAGCCTAGGCCGAAGATGCTGATTTTCAAGCGATGGTCCTTTCTGGTGCGATCTCTGCTTTGATCATGATTCGGATTCTATTTGAGTTGCGCTGCGTGCTGGGAGTGCAAGTTGATCTACCGGGCTCAACCTTTGGGGACAAGCAGGCTTTCGGGCATTGCATTCGTCGTTCGCGCTCGATTGGCGGAGCGAATTCGACCCGGGTGGTCGAGTGAATTTTCTTCACCGCTCGAATAATGATGCTCTCTGGTTTTTCCCTGGAGCGAGCTTTCTCGGATCAGCTTGCGCAGCTGCCAGGCCTCCCATTCGAGAGCGAGGCGGCGGCGCAAGCGGCTTTTGTTCAGCCGCCAGGTGGCATCCATTAGATGGACGCCGAAGTCGCCGAAGCGGTTCCAGTTGTTCCCGTCGCAGACATCTTCGGGGAAGAGAACTTTGACCGTTTTGGCCAATTGGGGGTTCTCGGCCAGGGTGCGGGAGAGCAATCCGGGGCCGGAGCTGTAGAGAATGTAGAACTCCCATTTCGAGAGCGGGGGCAGGCCGCGGAGCGTGGGCTTGACCCACTCCGGATCTTTTTGCGCGCGCACGCAGTTTTCGATGACGGCTTCGAGGAAGGGATGGCCGGCGTAGGCGCCGAATGCGTAGTTGCCGATCTCCCAATCCATGTTGCGCTGGGTGCGGAGGAAGTGGCTGAAGGTTAAACCTTCGAAGGGAAAGACGCAGCCGAATTCGAGCAACGCGGAAACATCGGAGGCCAGCAGCACATCGAGATCGAAGTAGAAGCCGCCATAACGATAGATAGCGAGGTAACGGAAAAAATCGTAGCGCTGGATGGCAAAGCGAAAGCCGTCGAAGACCGGGCGGTATTGGGAAAACTCCTGATCGATAAATTTCTCTACGCCGGCATCGTCGAAGAAAAGGTATTCGTAGTCCGAGTGGAGCAGGCGCAGATTCGACACCATGGCACGCGTGCGCAAAGACTGCGGGAGCTTGCCGGTCTGGATCAGGCGTTTTGGGATGGGGGAATGCATTACGCGCTTATTCCGCTCTCGGTCAGGGATTCTGTAGAAATTTCGGCGGCAAGCACCGGGCTCGCGTGAATTTCGGGGGCCGGCGCAGCCATCTCGGCGGAATTCGGCTTCGCCGCCTGACCGCGCGACGCCATTTCGCGCAGAAGCCTTATCACCTGATGAATGGGCGCGAGGCCGCGATGCAGCGCGATGACAACTCCAACATATAGGGCAAGAAACAGAATGGAAACGCTGCACAAGCGCATCGTCGCCCACAGCGCCCCGGGCAGCGCCATGAAAGACAAGCTTGTTTGCACGATGAAGAAAGCGGCCAGTGCCGCGATTGCGGCGCTCGCGATATATTTCCAAACCGCCGAGAGGACAGGGAGGATTCCGAGCTGTATCGGCTGGCCGGCATACCAGAGCGCAGGAAATACGATGACCAAATAGGAGGCGACCCAGGCGACGGCGATTCCTTCGGAGCCCCAGTGCAATCCGGTGAAAAGAAATGCGGTGGTGACAACCATGTCGATGAGGCCCCAGCGAAACCAGCGGTCGGCGCGGCCTAACGAAAGGTGAACCCAGATGTGGGTGCAGTAGAGCAACATGAAGCCGATGCCGGGCGCGAACAGGGTGAAGAGCCAGCCAGATTCGGCCCACTTCGGCCCCAGAAGAACCAAAACGAGATCTCTGCCGACGATGGTCAAGTCTCCGCTGATGCCCATGCCGACGAATGCCATGACGCCGAGAGCGCTTAAGAAATAACGCTTGTAACGGACAGCGTCCTTTTGCAGGCGGCTCAGGGCGGAGACAGCAACCATCGTCAAGCCGGTTGAAAGCTGGTTGGAGGGAAGGACGAAAAGATCGTAAGCCTTCTTGTAGAAACCGAGCGGGGTTGCGCCCAGTCGCCAGCCGACCAGGAAGTTGTCGAGATTATTGGTGAAGTATCCCGTGCTGAAACGGCCGTAAGTATGGACCGCGAACCACACCATGGAGCCGGTGCCCTCGGCGCGGCGGGGTAAGCCAGGCTTCCAGCGGCAGAGGATCCAGGCGCCGATGCAGGCGCTCAGCGACAGCGAAATGGTTCCGACCACGAGCGCCCAGTAGCCCCATCCCGCCCAAGCGAGGACGATGGAGACGACTACCGAAACGGCGCGCGCGACCATGTCGTTGGCAGAGACGGCGGAGAATTTCATGGCGCGTTTCAGCAACGCGAGCGGAATTACCTGCAATCCGCAGAGAAAGATGGTGACGGCCAAGGCTTGCGCGACGACTGCAACTCGCGCGTCGTGGTAGAGCCGGGCCAGGAGCGCCCCCCCTGCGGCGAAGGCGAATGCCAAAAGCGTGCTGCCGACAACATTGAGCCAGAACAGGTTGGTGGCTAACGCGTGATTGACCTCCTCGCGCTGCACGATGGCTTCGGTGAAGCCATTGAGGCCGAAGTTTACGAAGAGCAGGCTGAAGGTGGTCACCATGGTGACCAAGCCGAAATCCCTGGGCGCAAGCAGGCGAGCCAGGGCGACGGCGGCGACGATTTGGACGGCCAGACCCATGCCTCCGGCGAGCAGGGTTGCGCCCGCGCCGCGGGTGGCGAGCTGGCGCACGTTGCCGGTAGTCACCGGGTTGCGGAATGCGCCGCTGGGGTCAAATGGCTTCAAACTTCCTCCGGAGATGGGAACATTCGATCAAGGAAAACTTTTAGCAAGTTAGTGCCCTAAATTCGCCTACCACTAAGGGCACTAAGGTACACGAAGGTTCGGGGTTGTTTTCAGGCTTGAGCTGCTGGGCGAAAGACGATGATACACACGTGGGTTTCCTGGTTAATTTTCTTTTCGACGATATCAAAGTGGTTTTCGATGGCGTCTAGAGTGTAGCGCAACTTTCCGCTCACATCGAAAAGCCGGGCAATGAAAACTCCGTTCCCGGTCAGGTGGCTTGAATAGCGCTGCAACATCGCTCCGACCTGGCGGGGAGGGATGTAGTAAATGGAATCGCCGTAGAGAATGACATCGTAGCGGCGGTCCGGGTTGTAGGTGAGAATATCGGACTGGCGATACTGGTTGCGCTCGGAGCGGCCGGTCTCCTGGGCGCGCTTTGCGGCTTTTTCTACGGCGACATCGGAGATGTCGACGCCCATGTAAAAGGTGTAGGAGGCGGGATTCAGCTCGACGGCGATGGTGCCGGGGCCGCATCCCAGGTCAAGAACACTGCCGCCATTGGCGTACTTCTCGACTTGCGGATGAGCGCCCTCGCCGCCGGTGGTGTTCAGGCAGTCCCATTGCCCGGTGGAAAATTCGGCATTCCACAGGGACCGTTTTACGCTCTGGGGGCCGTATTTTTGTACGACCCCGCGCAGAACGTTTCTAGCCTTCTTTGCCAGGTGCATGAATGAGAGTCAGTGAAAGATCACTGAACTACGGCGTTCAATCCGGAAGGGGGAGCCGGAGGGTTGCCGCCGTTAGAAGACGAATAACAAACTGACGAGTCAAAGGTCAGGGCGCCGCCCATACCGTTGACCGTCCCGCCCATGGTACTCAAATAGCAGTCCATAGCGGGATTGCTGGTGACCATGCCGCCGGCCACCACGGTGAAGCTTCCGCCGGTGCACTGCGAACTGGAGGTGGCTTCCGAGCTGTCATACTTTCCGCCCGAGCACTGTCCGACGTTGCCGCCGGTCACGTCGGGGCCGATCAGAGGCCACGCTTTGCCGTTCGGCCACCACGCGGGCGCGCCGGAGTAGACGAACGATGCGGGCAGGCTGGTATTGGAAGGCACTGCGTTCGAGTACGAACCCAGACCGGAGGGGACTTCGGATTTGCTGCCGCAAACCGAACTCCATCCGGGATTCGACGAGTTTCCGCACCAGCGGGCCGAGTTGGTGACATTGTCCCAGTTGCCCCAGTACATTGTCGTAGGATCGACCAGATTATCGTTGGTATTGCCCTCGGGGTAGGTACCGGCCCCGATCACCGAGGTGTAGATGTTTGTGCCGGGAGGCAGGGATTTATAATACGTGTGATAACCCGGCGTTCCGAGCACGTTGCCGATGGCGTTGTGATAACGCGCACCGGGATTCAGACGTAACGCCACTGTGCCGGAGCTGGTGGCGTATCCCTGATTCTGTTCTCTGCCATCGGCGCGGTTGCGGTAGAAGGTGTTCAGAGCGTGGGTGCCGTGGAAACTATCGGCGTACAACCCGGCTCCGATATTGCCTTCGGTGAGGGCGAAGAGTACAGTACCGTGATAGTCGGAGGGTTGACCCAGCCAGTTCGATCCTGCAGTCCCAAATAGCGTTCCTGCCGAATAATTGAAATCGGCGACGCAGCCTTCGCAGTCCGAATTGTAAAACTGGAAGGCACCGGGATACTGAAAGATGTTGTTTTCTACCAAGGCGTCGCTGGCGATGTCGACGGCGATGCCGTAGCAGTCGCCCGAGTAGCCGTAGAAGTAGGAGTCGCGCACGGTGCAGTGGTTGCACAGCGAGAGCATGACGTGGCCCCAGCCGGTTCCAGTGGTGCTGTTGCGGATGCTGCGAATGCCCTTCACCCAGCAGCCGGTGCAGTCCCAGAAATTGATGCCCATGCCGCCGTTGGTGTGGTCGAGCGAGATGCTTTCCACGGCATCGCCCTGCACGGGATGGCTCGGCCACCACGCGCCCGGGGAATGGCTCGACTGCCAGTTGCTGGCATAAATGCCCGGGGTGATGCCGACGGTGTTGCCAGTGATGCTGGTGACGTTGACCATCTGCTGCTGGCCGCGGATGGTGGAGACGGAGCCTTCGCCGCGCTCGAAACCATTCGGACCCGCTCCGGAGTAACACGCGGGAGAGCCATCGTAAATCTCGCATCCGATGTAGAGCGCTCCGTTGTCCGATTGATCATCGATCTGATCGAGGATCAACTGGCTGCCTACGGAAAGATTGTTGGTGCTGCTCAAAATGATGGAGGTTGCCCCCGCGGTGTACGTGCCGTTCGCGCCATTGGTGCCAGACCATGAGGCCGTATTGGAGGGACCGCCGGAGTAATTGATGTCGGTAGGCGCGGCGCAAATGTCGTCGCCGCCGCAGTTGCCAGAGCCGCCGGCGGAGCTGGCGAATGTCAGAAACGTGCTGTTCGATCCCGATCCGCGGAGCGTGATGTTGGAGCAGTTGGAACTGCAGTTGCTGCTCATGTTGCCGCCCATAGGAAACATGATGCCGGTTGACATGCTATAGGTTCCGGCCGGAATCAGCACGAAAGTATTGGCTGGTGCGGAGGCCAATGCCGCGTTGATGGAAGCTGCGGTCACGGTGGTGCCGTTCGAAACTGTGGTGCAGGCGGAGGTGACGCATTGCGTGCGGCTGGTGGAAATTGTCGCTCCGGCTTGAGACCAATCGATAGCGCGGCTGGGGTCGATGATACCGGACCATGCAGCCTGGCCCTGAGACGATCCGCATAGACACAGCAGGATCACGAAAACGATGTGGGGGAGGTTGAATCTCATCATAAGTTTTCTGCAGGCGACCAGGTTTGGTGCGACCTGCAGAAAGTCTACATTTCCCCATAGTGATCACAAGACACAGAGGTACAACATCGCGGCGTGATCTCGTAAGTGTCCTTCTGGGCGAGGGTTTTAGCCCCAGAATGGGAGGCAAGACCGAAGGGACCAAAACCTTTATCTTGCCCTTCCCAAAACGGGTTGTGTTGTGCGGGGTTCCGGCAAAGACGACTCCTTCGTCTCGATCATCTGATCAATTTTATCGAGCAACTCGAGACGCGAGTCGGCGAACTTTCTGGCAAACACCGCCTCTCCTTCTCCATACACGTCCCCGATGCGGACGGCATCTCGTGATGCGAAGAAGGTGACGTGCTGTTCTGCCATCGGAACCGGATGCGCACCCTGGGTTGACCAGTCCTCGTAAAGCAGGTTTCTCCGAACTCGCGGCTTGAAGGGCGAGTTGCCGAGAATGGTGTGAAAGAACGCCTCGTCTGGAGCAAAAACGCTTTCGAAATAGGCGACGAATTTTGGGTTCTGTTCCACGAAATCCAAAATGTAGTGGCAAGATTCCCGAGAGAGAGCCCACCAGGTATTGCCGGCATA
>JBEKBW010000013.1:0-59908 GCA_050015215.1 Candidatus Sulfotelmatobacter sp. | reverse complement strand
ATTCGTACTTCCCGTCCGCTCCGACATAAACCGAATTCGGAGCAGCGGTGAGAGCCGGATGATCCTGCGCACACATAGTTCCCGCAAGAAAGAGGAGGAAAACGGCACAAGGTAGAAGCTTCATTCAAACTCCCATGGACCTAAGGCGAAGTAGGTCGCCTCACATATAGGAACGCCGAAACAACCGGAAATTGCATGGGAATGCTCTAATTACGCGGCCTTTACGAAGCGCCCTTGGCACTGGCCGAGTAGCTGAAAGGCATCTGAGAGTTGATCTCTCTTCGTAGGTCTTCGAAAATCTCGTCGGGCATCTTCAAAAATACATCGACGACCTCAGGATCGAACTGACGTCCTGACCAAGTCTTAATCTCCTCGCGGGCTTGCCCCATAGTTCTAGCCGGACGATACGGCCTGTCCGAAATGATCGCGTCGAGTGTATCCGCAACCGAAAAGATTCGTGCTCCCAGCGGAATCTCATTCCCTTTCATGCCACGTGGATAGCCCGTTCCGTCGAAATGCTCCTGGTGCGAATAAACGATGTCGCAAGCCTCGGCGAGGAAGGGAATCTTCTTAAGCATCTGGTAGCCGTGATAGCAATGCTCGCGCATAATGGCGCGTTCTTCGTCGTCCAGTTTCCCGGGCTTGAATAGAATCTTGTCAGGGATTGCCATCTTGCCGATGTCGTGCAGAAAAGCTCCACGCGCAATAACCAATATCTGTTCGCGCGGAACTCCCATTTCCCGTGCAATCGCGATGGTAAACGCGGTAACCCGCCGCGAGTGGCCTTCGGTTTCCGCGTCTTTCAAATCCAGAGCGTCGCCCAGAGCCTGCAGCGTGTTGTCATAAGAGCGCTCCAGGTCCCGCAGCGCCTCTTGCAGTTGATCGGTTCGCGCCTCGACCAACGACTCCAGATTCGTCTGATAAGTCCGGTTTTCCAGCTTCAGGCGGCGGTTCTCGAGCGCCCGTCCCACCGCATTGAGCAACTGCTCCCGTTCGAAAGGCTTCAGCAAATAATCGTAAGCGCCATTTCGAATGGCGGCCAGGGCAACCGAAATGTCATGCACCGCCGTAACCATCACCACTGGCATGTCGGGAAATTTTTCTTTCGTGCGTTCCAGCAGACCGATGCCGTCCAGATCCGCCATCATCAAATCGGACAGCATTAGCTCGAATGTCTCGCCGGAATTGAGCAGAGCCAGCGCCTCAGTGCCGGAACCCGCCTGTTTGCAGGCGTATCCGGCGGCGGACAGGATAGCGCTGACAATCTCGCGGATTGCCTCTTCGTCGTCCACTACGAGGATGCGATCTGGCATGGGTGTGTTTGAAGATACTATCGGCGATTCTATCCTAGAGTTGAGATACCGAAAGTAACCACTCAGGTCCGGAAAGGACATTGAGATCGGGCTTGGGCGTGATATTCAGAATTCAGGCACTGTTACGTCCGAGCACGCGCCTGAATCACCCGAATGATCATCGTCACAATCTGGTCGCTATGGAATGCCACCGCACAGCCCGCTATCAGCAGGCTGAAGCCGGGAGAGTGGGCCATGCTCGCGGTTCTTGCCGCGTCGTGGATCGTATTATCGGTTTTTCGTGAACGTTACCTCACCTTCTGGGCCGCGGCCTGGACCGTATTCGCGAGCTCGCGTTTAGTGGGAATTCACGGCGCGAGCATGCACATTCCCGGCCGCTACATTCCCTTGGCGGAGCAGGCTGCGTTCGTCGTTGCGATCGGCTTGTTCGGCGCAGCGATCTTCACCTACATACGCGAGCGAAATCTTTTAGCTCCGCTGGCTGCAGTCACTGCGTGCACCGCGGGTTTTGCCGCGGTCCGGCCTGTTCTGTGGCCCGATTCCTTACCTCTGCGCTTCGCTCTCGAAATTTCGTACCGCCTCGTTCTGCTTACAGTCGTGGTAGCTCTGCTCCGCGCACGCCGAGGCCGTCGCGAGATAACAACATGGTCGCTTGGGGCACTCCTTCTAGTCCAGCATCTGAATTGGAGCCCCTTCGCCGACCAGATTCCCGCCTCACTACTCACGACCGCAGATATCGCTCTGGGGATGACGATGCTGTTGGTCGTCATCCAGGAAGCCCGCGCTCGTAGTCTGCGATTGCGGGCCATGCAGGCAATAACTGAAGGCATCATCCTCGCGCAACAGCAGGGCGGCATGATGGACAAGGCTTTGGAGGAATTGCAGAGCCTTACCAAAAGTAAAGCCGCATGGTTTCGCCTGATCGAGGGCGGACATCTGGTCGCTACGCATGCCGTGGGAGTTTCGGCCGATTTCGTGCGCGAAGTAGGTGTTGCGGAGATGACGCTATCCGTCTCGCAAATGCTCGATCAGGGCCACCCCGCCCCCGGCTACCGTCTGAAAACAAAATTAGATGACGAACAATTGCTCAAGTCGGAAAAACTCCGCTATCTGCTGTTGGTGCCCGTTGTAGGCAAGAAGTCGCCCATCGGGGTTCTGACGTTAGCAAGCACCCGCGAGAGAAGGCCGACCGGCGAGGAACTCGACTTCCTCGAAACCTGCGGCCGCCAACTAGGAATTTCGATAGAGAACTTCCGCTTGCTCGAGCAGGTGCTGCGCTCGCAACGGCAATGGCGAAACACCTTCGATTCGGTTCACGACATCATTCTGGCGCACGACGCCGAGTTCCGCATCATCAAAGCCAATCAAATTCTTCTTGAACAACTGCAGCAGTCCTCCTCTGACGTGATCGGTAGCACCTGCGAGTCGGTCCTGCCGCACAGCCTCGGAGAATGGACAGGCTGCCCTTATTGCGCTCGCGGCGACGAGGAAATCACGGAAGGCGCGGACCCTTGTTTTGGCGGCTTCTCGATGGTTTCCACTTCTTCCTACAGTGAGCAGGGCAGCAAGCAAAAGGGCGTAATTCACATCGTCAGGGACATCACCGAACGGCGCTCGGCGGAAGAAAAATATCGACTGCTGTTCGATCAGGTGCAGGAAGGTGTGTACGTTGCCACGCCGGCGGGGCGAGTGCTGGACTGCAATGATGCTTTTGTGCAACTTCTGGGATTCCAGCGCCGCGAGCAGGTTCTTGCGCTGAACCTGGAAGAGGATATTCGCATCGATGCCAGCCAGCGTGAAGCCTTTCACAAAACCATCGAGCAACAGAATTATGTCCGCAACTTCGACGTGACCATGCGTCGCCAGGACGGAACTCTGCTGCAGGTCGCCGAAAGCAGTTTTGCCACTCGCGATACCGGCGGCAAAATCGAGCGCTATCAAGGTTTCGTTTTGGATGTAACGGAAAAGCGTCGCGCCGAAGATGAAATGCGGCGCCGCAACCGCGAACTCAACGCTCTCAACGCAATGGCCGTGGTTGCCACCCAGTCCTTCGATCTAGATGAAATTCTCAACTTAACACTGCGGCAAGTGGTCTCACTATTCGGAGCCGAGAGCGGCGCTGTCTATCTCTCGGACTCCGACGCCCCCACTTATCGCCGCCGCGCCGCGTGGGGACCGCGCAGCCGCGATGCTTCGCGCCCGGCAGAAATCAGCTTTGCCGATGGTTTCGGCGACCTGGTTATGCGTTCGCGCGCGGAGGTGATCAGCGCGGAATATCTTCCGCATCTCACCGGCGCAGTCGCGGAGTTCATCCGTTCCAGCGCCGACGGTGCCTGGACCTGGGTTCTCTTTTGGGGCAAGGACAGCCCGATTGGCATGATGGGACTGCGCACCCATGTCGAGTATCAATATTCCACCGGGGAAGAAAACCTGCTGGTCGCAATCAGCCGCCAGTTGGCGACGACTATCGAAAAAGTCCGATTGTACGAGGAAACCTGCAAGGCCTACGAAGACTTGCGGCGCACCCAGGAACAACTGCTGCAAAGCGAGAAAATGTCGGCGGTCGGCCAGTTGATCGCGGGCGTAGCGCACGAACTAAACAATCCGCTAACCGCGATCCTGGGTTATGCGCAATTGCTGGAAACCGAAGGGTTGAACGAGCGCGCTCAAGACTACGTTGCCAAAATGTTCAAGCAAGCGCAGCGCACTCACCGGGTCGTCCAGAATCTGCTCTCCTTTGCGCGTCAAAGAAAACCGGAGCGTTCGGAAGTCGATATCCGCAAGGTTCTGGAAGAAACGCTTACCCTCCGCGATTATGACCTCAAGGTGAACCACATCGCCGTCCAAAAAGATTTCTGTCCGGATCCGGCGATGGTAGTGGCCGACCCCCACCAGGTCGAGCAAGTGTTCCTGAACATCATCAACAACGCCGTAGACGCAGTTCTGGAAACCGGCCGCGCCGGGAAACTAAAGATCAGCGTGATTTGCGAAAACGGCGACGTTCGCACACGGTTTGCTGATGACGGCCCTGGCATCAAAGATCCCAAACGTATTTTCGATCCGTTTTACACCACGAAGAATGTCGGCAAGGGAACCGGTCTCGGCTTAAGCATCTGCTACGGCATTGTGAAGGAGCACGGCGGCGATATCACCGCACACAATGCGCCGGAAGGCGGAGCCGTAATCGAAGTTCGGCTGCCGATGGCAGCCGTCGCAGGCGCCACAGCCGAAGTGATTCCCGCGGTTCCTGCCAAACGCGAAGGCGCAATCCAAGGTCGCGTCCTTCTCGTAGAGGAAGAGGAAGCCGTCCTCGAATTTGAACGCGACGTTCTCATCGGCGCCGGAGCGAACGTGGTTACTGCAACCAAAAGCGAAGATGTGAAAACCCGCTTGCTCTCCGAGCCTTTCGACGCTGTGATCATGAACGGAAAAATGCCTTCAGATTGGAATGCCAAAGAAGCCTACGTGTGGCTAAAACAAAACTGCTCGGAAATGGAGAGCCACATCCTGTTCACTTTCTCTCACGGCGTGGAGCAAGGCGACGAACGGGCATTCCTGCAAGAAAACAACGTTCCCTATCTTGTGAAGCCCTTCGAAGTCGCCGATTTGATCTCGCAAGCTCGAAAGCTCTTGCACAAAGCCCACGCAGCGGCCGCTTCTGCCAGCTAACCTTCATCGATTACAACTGCGCTCGCAAACTCTTCACCAATCGCCGCAAAGCTTTCTCGTTCCGCCGATACCACCGCCACTGCCCCTGCTTTACCGCATCCACCAGTCCCGCTTTGGTAAGAATCGCCATGTGATGCGAAATGGTCGGCTGGGAAAGCCGCACGCACTCCTCGATATCGCCCGCGCACATTCCGGCGTTCCGCTCCGCCGAATTTGTGTCGCGTTGTTTGAGTGCGCAGAGAATGCGCCGGCGAGTGGGATCGGCGATGGCATGGAGAGTTGTGTCAAGCGGGGCTGGGAAACCGTTCATAACGTAGATAGGCATATCTCTTGCATCGACGAATGTCAATATTAACGCGACGTCGGTTTAGGATCGCTGTCTTAGAGTGCGCAGCCATTCAATTCGGCTGAACTCCAGATAACGAACATCGCTCTCCGGCTGCGAGCAATTCGATTGGTCGAGTAAGCCTGCCAGACTGCCGCCTCGAATCCAATAACCGGTTTCATCTTGCTTGAGCACAGTAGCGTCGAGAGGTTCCATGCCGTGCAGTTTGAAGATCACACGGCGATTCGCCAGCGGGGTCCGCTTCATAGAAGGGCTTTGTTTTTTCGAGAACTATTTTTTGAGAATTGGATTGTATCCGTCATTAATCAGCCTTGCGCGCATCGCCTCGCCCTCTTTAATGTCATTGAAAGGTCCGACTTGCACTCGAAATAGCTTGTCAGACGCGGAATTGCCAGCCACAAAGGCGGGATACTGTTTTTTCTTGAGGGCATCCACCAGGGCTTCAGCATCGTCCTGTTTCGTGACTGCAGCCACTTGCACAAAATATCCGGGACCAGGAACCGCTGCCATAGGATCGGGCGGACCGTTGTTCTGCGCCTCCTGTGCTGCTCCGCCTGACGAAGCAGTCGCGGTGTCGGCCGCCTGTGCTGCCCCAGGTTGTGCAGTTCCTGCAACCGAGGCCGCCGGAGTAAGCTGCGGATTGGCATTCTGCTGTTCCACGGCCTTGTAGAACGTCATCGGCGTTGCAGAGCCAGAGGCCGCCCCCCCCGGTTTAACAGGATTCGCCATGGGCACGGAAACCAGCGTTCCCGCTGCAGCCGGGCCATTGTCCGATTTGCGCCCCAGCGTATATCCGAGCGCAAAGAAAACGGCGCAGATTACGACCAGCCCAAAAAACAGCCCAAGCAGTTTTGCGGTTCCTAACGTGATCTCTGTGTCTTGTGACGAAGCCATAACCTTCCTCAAAGTTTCGAAACCTCTAGGCCGGCCTAAACCGCCGGAGCGACCTCATCTCCCGCCTTACCCATCAATTTCTGCAGGCCGGAAAAGAAGTCAACCGGAACCGGGAAGATGACGGTAGTATTTTTTTCCACGCCGATCTCCGTCAGAGTCTGCAAATACCGCAACTGCACGCTGACCGGTTCGGTGGCCAGCAAATGCGCCGCGTCCACCAGCCGCTGGGCGGCGGAGAACTCGCCCTCCGCGTGAATGATCTTCGACCGCTTCTCGCGCTCCGCCTCCGCCTGCTTCGCCATCGCGCGCAGCATGGATTCCGGCATGTCCACCTGCTTCACCTCGACATTCGTCACTTTTACGCCCCACGGGGAAGTGTGCTGGTCGAGAATGCTTTGCAGCCGAAGGTTGATTTTCTCGCGATGCGAGAGCAATTCATCAAGCTCCTGCTCTCCGAGCACTGATCGCAGCGTAGTCTGCGCAAATTGCGAAGTCTGGTAAACGTAATTGGAAACTTCGTTAACAGCTTTATTTGGGTCGATTACCCGCAGAAAAATTACCGCGTTGACCTTCAGCGTAACGTTGTCGCGGGTAATGATGTCCTGCGGGGGAACTTCAAGAGCTTCCTGCCGGAGCGAAACCCGCACCATACGATCAATGGGAGTGAAAACTAGAGCGACGCCGGGTCCCTTGGCGGTAGTGAGAAGGCGGCCAAGACGAAAGATTACGCCCCGCTCATATTCGGCCAGGATCTTGATCGAGCTCAGAACGTAAATGACGACAATGACGACGACCACAGTCGTAAAGCCAAAACCAAGCTGTTCCATAGGATTCAACGCCTCCACAGCCGAAACGCGCAAACCTCTGCTGAGGCGGATTGTAACGCAATGGAACGGCGCGGGCAGGGAATTCGGAGGCAGGCGTTGCCTGCGTTGGTGCGTCAGCGGATTAACCCGGCACAGTTACCGCTTTCGGGACGGCCACGGGGTCAACCTGCAGCAGTAAACCATTCAGTTCGCGAACCACGACCGACTGACCGACGGATACCTCCGAGGAAGAAACCGCATCCCACAATTCGCCGTGAACAAAAATCTTGCCGCGCGGAGAAAGCGAGGTTTGCGCGACTCCCGTCTCTCCAATCAATCCCTGCGCGCCCGAAACCATTTTATTGCGCCGCGCTCGAATCGCAATGCTCATCAGGAACGCGGTAATTAAACCGAGTGGAACACTCACCGCCAGTGCGGTCACTAGGTGAACGCGCATCTCGGGAACAGGGGAGTCCACAAGCAAAAGCCCGCCGAGAGTGAGCAGCGTAATTCCACCAATCGTCAACACTCCGTGGCTGGCAAATTTAGCTTCCGCAGCAAAAAGCGCAAATGCCCCGACAATCAGCGCCAGCGCAGCAAAGCGCGTAGGCAGCAAATTCAAAGCGAAAGCGGCAACCAAAATAAAAACAATGCCCACCGTTCCCGGAACCACCGCACCCGGATGATTAAACTCCGCATACAAAGCCAGCGCACCGATCGCCAGTAGGATGAACGAAATGTTCGGGTCCATTAAATAGCCAAGAATACGCTCCTTCAAAGTCATGCCGAAGGGCACGATCGGCTGGCCAACCAGTTTCAGAGTGACCTCCTGTCCATTAAATCGCTTGAAGCTCTTGCCCTCAATCTGGCGGAAAAGATCATCCTGACTGGAGGCCACATAATCGATCAGGTGCTGCGAAAGCGCCTCCTGCTCGGTGAACGACTTCGATTGCCGGACCGTGCTCTCGGCCACATCCACATTGCGCCCGCGCCGTGCGGCGACAGAACGCATCAAAGCCGCCGCATCGTTTTCCAGCTTTTGCTTCATCACTTCGTCAACATTTCCGCCGCCCAGCGTCACCGGATGCGCCGCGCCGGTATTCGTTCCGGGAGCCATGGCAGCGATATCGGCAGATTCCAAAATAAAAAATCCCGCCGAAGCCGCACGGCTTCCCGCGGGAGTAACGTAGATGACAACGGGCACGGCCGAAGCGGTAATTTTCTCGATGATCTTCCGCGTGGAGTCAACCAGCCCTCCGGGCGTATTGATCTCGATCAATAAAGCTTGATCGCCACGTCGCTGCGCTTCATCGACGGCACGGGAAATATATTCCTCCGTAATCGGCTGAATCGTGTCGTCGACTACGATCTTCAGAACTTCGGCACCGGAGATGGAACAGAGAAGGAGAAACGCCACCAATCCAAGAAGAACACGCCAAATTGTCCTAAACCTCATTCGTCCCTCAACAATATTGTCACCCTTATTCGAGGCTTTTCCAACTACGTTCTCACGCGTGGCACAAATTAGAACCCCATGATGTTGTAACCGCAATCGACAAAGATGACCTCGCCGGTAATCCCGCTGCTCGCATCGGACGCAAGGAACAATCCAGTAGAGCCGACTTCTTCCACTTCAACCCGCCGGCCCAGCGGCGCACGTTCCTCGTGCCCCTTGAGCATCTCCCCGAATCCCGCAATCCCCCGCGCAGCAAGGGTTTTGATTGGCCCGGCCGAAATAGCATTCACCCGAATTTTCTTCTTGCCTAGTTCATAGGCAAGATAGCGCACCGAGCATTCGAGTCCGGCTTTAGCCACCGCCATCACGTTATAACGAGGCACGACTTTTTCCGAGGCATAATAAGTCATCGTCAGGATCGAACCGCCATCCTCCATCAAAGGAGCCGCCGCGCGCGCGACCGCGACGAGAGAATAGACGCTGACATCCATGGCGATGCGGAAGCCTTCCCGAGTCGTATTAACAAAATCTCCCTTAAGTTCGTCCGCGGGGGCGAACGCCACAGAATGCACCAGCGCGTGCAGCTTGCCCTGCCGCTCTTTCAGCGTGGCAAACAAGCGGTCGATCTCCTCGTCCTTGCTCACATCGCACATATAAGCTTCCGCGCCCGGCAAGGAAAGTATGAGATCCTTGGCTTCCTGCTCCAGTCGCTCATTCTGGTATGTGATGGCAAGCTTCATTCCCGCAGCGTGAAGTGCCTGCGCGATCGACCAAGCGATCGAACGCTTATTGGCGACTCCGAAAACGACGCCGTTTCGGCCTTGCAGATCAGAAGACATGAGTGCTCCTTGGAATGGGAAAGGATATCAAAAAGGCGACCGGACTCTGCACCCGCAGTCTCATTCGGCCGCGCTCACTTCTTCAACGGGAACCCGCGCAGCAATCGGCCAGCTGCTGGCGACAAACGACAATCCATAAACGCAGGCCAGAATAGCAAACGCCGCAACCAAACTAACATTGTGTGCAACCGCGCCCACCGCCAGCGCCAACACAAGCTGCAAGAAAGTTCCGGCAAAATAAAATGAATTCTGCACCCGCCCCATCAAATGTTTCGGCACCATCTCCATGAGGCTGGTGTTCATGGCCACGCCACCCACCCCGCGCGCCGATCCCATAACAAAGTAGATCGAGATGGCGAGAGCCAGCCACCGCGAAATCGGTGCGCAAATCACGCACGCCGCCAGCAGCGCCATGGAGAACGCAACCGAACGCCGTCCACCGAGACTAGCGATAACGGCGGGAGCATACAACGCGCTGACGAATGCGCCCGTGCCCCATCCCGCATTGAGCCATCCGTAGCCGACTGCGCCGGCATGAAAAACGCGCTCGCTCAACGATGGAGTAACGACGATTCCCATGGTCATCGCGCCAAGAAACAACGCCCAGCTGATGCCGAGCAAAACCACCGCCCGATGGTCGCGAAGAAAGCGCCCGCCCTCGCGCATCTCGCGCCAGAAGCGCTGCAACTGGGATTCGGCTGCTATAAGATCCGCACGCAAGTCCTCAGGGCGCAACACGATGTGGCGTCCCCGGCGCACGCCAAAATAGCATAAGAATGAAACCACATAAGTGGAAACATCGATTAGAAGCACCCCGCCCAATCCGATGTGGTTGTACATGAATCCCACCAGCGCGCCAGCAATCAGCCAGCCGCCCTGCACTCCGGCCAGAAGAAAAGTGTTGGACTGCACGAACTCGCCTTCGGGCGTGAGCTCCTGGATCAGAGCGGTAATCGTAGGCCAAAACATCCAAAAGCCCGCGGCGACCAGCGTGTTCATCAAATAGAGTTGCCACACATGTACCCGATGACGAAAAGCCAGGATAGCCACGGTCACAATGATCACTGCGCGCACAGCATCGAGCCACATGACCAGAACGCGCCGATCCTCGCGATCGATAAGGACGCCGGTGAAGGGAAGCATCAGCATGGCGGGAATGGTCTGTAGCACGGCAAACGTCCCCAGAGCCATTTCCGAATGCGTAGCTTCAAGGATGTACCAAGCCACGGCTGCAGAGTTCATCCCACTGCCAAGCATGGAAATGACATTGGCGGCAAAAACGAAACGCAGCGGCCGCTGGCCGAGGATGCTACGCATACCTTACTTTAGCCGAAGTGGAAAACTACAGAGTGGAGAACTACAGATGTGTGCAGGCCTGCCTGATGTCTCAGGCCATTCAGCAGGAGCGCATTTGGTCTCTTTCTTAGGGCCGGACGCTATCGGTAACGGTGACCGCACTTGGGGCGGAACCCGCCGGAAACGTTGCCCCAGCAACGGGAGTAAGCATTCCGCTTGCTTTATTTACAGAGTAACCAGAAATACTGTTCGCCGAATTGTTTGCAACGTACAAGAAGCTGCCAGAAAGATCAAAACTCAATGAGAACGGCGCAGAGACGCCGCCAAAAGGCGAAGTGGGCAATTGCTTCAAGGCGCCTGTATCTGCATTCAAGCTGTAACCGACGAGTTCGCTTGGTTTCTGATCCCCCACATAAATGCGTTTCCCGGAGGGATCAGACGCCACAGCATAAGGGTTCTGGAGACCGGAGGAAGGCGAGACGGCGGCTTGCGTAAGAGAGCCGGTTGCGCCGTCGATTGCGAAGACATAAACATCGGAAGAAAGAGAGTCACTCACCGAAAGATATCTTCCAGTTGGATCGACACTAACAGAGTCCGGAAAACCACCGGTAGAAATGGAACCAAGATTGGTTAAAGATCCCGTATCCGCGTCAATCGAGTAGGCGCTCACGTTGTTCGAGTCCGCACTGGCGACGTAGAGCACCTTGCCGCGTGGGTCGATCGTCAAAGCCAGCGGATCAGTGAAACCAGTGGAGATGGGAAAGCCGGCGAGAGCAATCAAAGCCCCTGAAGAGGAAACCGAAAATCCAGAAATCGTATTGTCGAGATTGTTGCAGGCATAAACAAAATGCGCGCCAGCATCCACCGCCACCGAAGTCGGTTGCTTTCCCGCCGAGAAAGGCGAGCCCGGAGCTGGCTTAACAGCGCCACTAGTGGCGTTGACGGTGAAAGATGAGATGGTTGACCCTCCCGCATTGCCCGTAAACACGAACCTCCCCGCCGCATCCGAGGAAATCGTATCTGGAGAAGGACCCGTAGCAAAAGGAGATCCCGAAATCGGGGTGAGTGCTCCAGAATTTCGTGCAATGCTGAAGGCGGAAATATTGTCGGAGCCAGCGTTGGCAGCATAAACGGATTTAGGCAAATAAGTCGCAGGGCTCTTGCCGGAGACGATCGTCATGGAAATGGCGAAGCCGCGTGAGCGAACTGTGTTTCCCGCGACCAATGCTCCACTGGTCGCATTGATGCTAAATATGGCAACCTCGTCGCTATCGTGATTCATGGCATACAAAGTATTTCCCGAAGGGTCAATCGCCAAGCCGAGTGAGCCTGAAGTGCCTGCCGCAAACGGCGACCCCGCAATGGCAGTCAGGAAACCGGTGGAGGAATCTATCGCGAAAGCGGAAATTGTCCGGTCGTAGGAATTTGCCACATACAAGTACTGCCCGTTTGGGCTGACGTTAACTGCATAAGGGCCGCCTCCGGTCGCAAAGGGCGAGCCGGGAACCTGGCTCAATGCTCCGGTGGTTGAGTTGATCGCGAAGACACTCAGATTTGCTCCGTTGACATTCGGGACGAAAAGGAAGTGGCCAGCCGGATCAATAGCTGCGGCAAAGGGGTTCTGCGAATTTGTTTGGAATGGCGAACCAGTTACAGCGGTCAACGCTCCGGTTGTGGAATTAAGAGTGAGAGCCGTGATTTCGTCGTTGTTCACATCGGCCGCATAAACGAAACGTCCAGAGGGATGGATCGCAACAGCCCACGGTGAACCGGCAGAAGCGAAACCGGCGGTAGATAATGCACCGGTCTGACCATTAATGCGGAAGCTCTGCACCGAACTTCCATTAGCTGTGACCAGAAAATGTCCAGAAGGATCGACCGCCAACTGGATTGCGGACCCGGAAGGCAAGTCCGACAACGAACTCAACTGACCGGTTTCGGAGCTTACCTCATATCCCGTTAGTCCGGGAGACCCGTTGCCGCCTACATATAGAAATTTCTGGGAAGGGGTCAACGCCAACGAAAGAGGACTCGAACCCGCCACGTAGGCATAGTCGCGTGCGCGCAGCATCCCGCCGTCTATCTCGAAAACTGAGACGGTCCCATCCTGGTTGTTGGCTACGTATGCAAAGCGGGAGATTAGTGGGGCGCTTCCCCCGAAAAGCGGCAGAAACGTTCCGAGGATTAAAGCTATCGCGCACACTGCGACCAGTTGCTTGATTGAGGCACTCATTAGCTCAACTCCCGAGGGATGAAACAGGGGGAAAGAATCTGGAAACAACGCCTGCAGGATAGCGTAGAACGCATCCGGCAACAAGAGAAAAATGCCTCAGCGAGACTGGGGATGAAGAAATCCTGGGACCAAGATTTTCGCCTCCTCGCGGATTCTTTCCCACGCGCGTTCAACATGCCTTAGCTCAGTGTGAGTCTGCCCGATGCACAGGCGGAGCGTCAGCTTCCCATTCAACTTGGTGTGCGTAAGAAAGAGATCGCCGCTGCCGTTGAGGCGACCCATAATGGTTTGATTCGCGACATCGCCGCCTTTGTGGCGGAAGCAAACCAGATTGAGCGGGACCGGCGCAGCCACTTCGAAATCGTTGTCGTTGCGCACCCACTCCGCGAATTGCTGCGCGAGTTCCACGTGGCGCCGAATGTGATACTGCAATCCTTCCACTCCGTAGTGGCGGATGACAAACCATAACTTGAGCGAACGGAATCGCCGCCCAAGTTGAATGTGCCAGTCGCGGTAATCGATCACGGCTCCCGATTCTGTAGCTTGATTGCGCAAGTACTCCGGCAAAATACTCAGCGTCTGAATCAGCGCTTTGCGATCAGCCACCCAGAAGCAGTTGCAGTCGAAATTCGTAAACATCCATTTATGAGGATTGAAATTGTAGCTATCGGCATGTTCGACTCCATTTTGAAAATGGCGGAATTCCGGGCAGAGCGCGGCCGTACCAGACATCGCGGCATCCACGTGCAGCCAGAGATTGTGCTGCTGCGCAACGCGGCCGACCTCAGCGATCGGATCCATCGCATTCGACGATGTGGTGCCGACGGTGGCGCACACAAAGCAAGGAACAAGCCCGGCTTGCTTGTCGGCCTCGATCTGACGGGCCAGCGCCTCCGGTCGCATCGCAAACTTGTCATCAACCTCAGTCAGGCGCAAATTCGAGACGCCAATGCCGGCGATCATCGCAGCCTTTTGCAGAGACGAATGTGTCTGCGTAGAAGCGTAAGCGACGAGTCGGCCATCGCATCCTCTGTGATTGCTGGCGTAGTTTGTGGCGCGCTCGCGCGCGGCCAGAAGCGCACAGAGCGCCGCGCTTGAAGCAGTGTCCTGAATCACTCCGCCGCCAGTTCCCGAGGACAGAAACTTTTCCGGTAAGCCGAGCATCCCCACCAGCCAGTCGAGAACGTGAGTCTCAAGTTCCGTGCACACCGGGCTGGTGGACCACAACATGCCCTGCACTCCCAGACCAGACGAGAGAAGATCACCAAGAATTCCCGGACCGGACGCGTTGCAGGGAAAGTAAGCGAAGAAGTTTGGCGACTGCCAGTGCGTCACGCCGGGCAGGATTATTTTTTCCACGTCTCGCAGCAACGCATCGAAAGCCTCTCCTTTTTGCGGCGGTTCTCCGGGAAGGCGTGCCCGCACTTCACCCGGTTTCACCTGCGAGAGAACGGGAAACGACTCGATTCGAGCATGGTAATCGGCGATCCAATCGATCATGGCATGGCCATAACGGCGGAATTCCTCGGGCGTCATGTGAAAAGATTCTTCTTCAGACACGTTGCGTGACCTCTGGGATGGAACCAAAACAGATCGTAGCAGAGCCGCAGGAACGAATACCGATCAAGTTAGGCGCCCGAAATACAGACGAGTCTTATATTCGAACGTCGCCCGACCCGCAATTGCGTGAGCATCGAAGATTTTCCTTAAATCGCGCAACATATCAGCATGCTTCGGGTGCTCCGGCCCGGGCGCATACGACGACGACAGCAGGCGGCCCTCGATTCCTTCATAGTCGAACTCCTGCCGCATATCAAATGTCCGTTCCTTATAAGGAGCAGGATCGAAAAACTCATTGATTTCGGCAGTCGTTCGTTCGTGGCGAATCTCTTGATAGTCTGTCCCATAACCTAGCAATAACCGTTCGTAGTCTCGCAAGAATGGGGTTGAGTCTGTCATGCGCTCGTTCCACAGCAAAACCAGCCAGCCGCCTGGTTTCAAAATCCGTACAAATTCTTGCCTTGACCGCTGGCGGTCAAACCAGTGAGCCGCCTGCGCCGCGGTAACAAAGTCGCAACTCTGATCATTCAACGTTGTCGCCTCCGCCGATCCGGCGACGCTTCTTAAATTTGGAAACGCTGCCAGCAGCCTCTGGCCCGCGGTCCGCATCTCCACGTTCGGCTCAACTCCGAAAACCGGATTGCCGTTCTCCAGCAGCATGCGCGTCCAAAGGCCGGTGCCGGAGGCAATGTCGGCGATAACGTGATCGGGAGCAAGTGCGCACTCGTACTTCAGCGCGGCCAGCGCCTCGGCCGGATATCCCGGCCGGTAAAGCACATAGTTTTCTACACGATCGGAGAATCGGCTGGTAGCGTTGGAAGCAGGCATAAAGACCAAACATGGCAAGTTTTTTCATCTTGCCAGATGTCCATTTTAATAGCAGGATAACAATATTGTCCTTCCCCGTTTTTCGGCACGAGACATCCCAACGAGAACCACAAAACAAAAGAGGAGTCCTTCTGGCTGAGCCATTGAGTGGGTTACCATTCCAACTGAGCCAGAAAAGTTTCAAAGCATGAGAGTTGTCATCAAAGTCGGCACAAGTCTGATCGCCCCCGGCGGGCAAATCGACGCCAATCTGTTGCGCGCCATGGTCGATCAGTTCGACCTTAACAGGAACGAGTACCTGATCGTCACCTCCGGCGCCATCGCCGCTGGCATGTCGGGGTTGGGACTAGGCAAGCGCCCCAGTGGCGTTCCGGGCATGCAGGCCTGCGCGGCCGTCGGACAAAGCAAACTCATGCACACTTACGAGCGCTTGTTTTTCGGCAAGAAAGTTGTGGCGCAGCTTTTGCTCTCCAGCGACGACTTTACATCGCCAATCCGCTATCGCAACCTGCAGAATGCGCTGGCCGAGCTGCTCTCAATGGGGGTGGTGCCCATCGTGAATGAAAATGACAGCGTCTCGGTGCGCGAACTCGTGGGCGCCTTCGGTGACAATGACGAACTGAGTTCGCTGTTGGCTACGGCAGTGAAAGCCGATTGGCTCTTGTTGCTCACCGACGTTGACGGCTTCTACATGCCAAATGGGCGCAAGAAGCCGAAACTGGTGCGAGTGGTGCGTAAGCTGACTCCCGCGCTGGAAGCCCAATGCAACGGCAAAAGCACTCTGGGTCGCGGGGGGATGATTTCCAAACTGCGCGCCGCGAAGCTGGCCAGCGAAGCCGGCGTGCATGTGGCCATCGTAAATGGCCGGCATCCGCAGGGAATTGCCTTGGCCATGGAGCGCAGGATTGGAACCTACTTTCCTCCCTCGCAAGGAAGAGACTGATGGCGACCACTGTAGCCAACTCGGCCTCCACGCAGGAAAAGCTTCTGCGCGCCCGCGAAGCATCTGCCAAACTTGCCTTGCTCTCGACCTCTGAGAAAAACGCGTTGCTTTTGTCGATTGCCGATGCACTCGAAGCTCACGCTGAGTCGATCCTCGCAGCGAACCAAGAGGACCTGGACAGTTCAGGCCTGGAAGGCGCAATGCGTGACCGTCTTTTGCTGACCACGGCCCGAATCAAAGAAATGGCGCAAGGTGTCCGCGATGTTGCAGCGCTCGCCGATCCAATTGGCGAAACTCTGGCCGAGTGGACCCACCCCAAAGGAATGCAGATCCGCAAAGTGCGTGTGCCGCTTGGTGTGGTCGGTATTATTTATGAATCGCGTCCGAATGTTACGGTCGACACGGCTGTACTCGCCCTGAAAACCGGTAACGCCATCGTATTGCGCGGCGGCAAAGAGGCAGCCCACAGCAATCAGCGGTTGGTAGAAATTATGGCCGCTGTCCCGGGCATTCCAGAAGGAGCCATCGAGCTACTGGATTCCAACACGCGCCAATCGGTGCACGACTTGATAAAAGCGCGCGGTTTAGTCGACGTCATCATCCCTCGCGGCGGAGCCGGTCTGATCGCGTTTGTCACCGAGAACTCGATCGTGCCCGTAATCGAAACCGGAGCAGGGAACTGTCACATCTTCGTGGACGAGTCGGCCGATTTCGAAATGGCCGATGCCATCGTGATCAATGCGAAAACGCAGCGGCCGTCGGTTTGCAATGCCGCAGAGAAACTATTGGTGCATGAAACAATCGCTGCCGAATACATTCCACGAATTGTAAAAAAACTGATCGATGCAGGCGTGGAACTTCGGGGCGATGCAAGATCCCGCAGCCTGGCCGGAGAAGACAATCTCAGTGCTACCTCCGAGCAGGATTGGTACGAGGAGTACTTGCGATTGTGTATGGCCGTACGTGTGGTTGCGAGCGTTGACGACGCCATTTCCCATATCAACCGATATTCCACCAAGCACTCGGATTCAATCGTCACCCGCAACGAAGCCAACGCTAGAACCTTTCTTAAAACAGTGGATTCCGCCGCAGCCTATTGGAACGCCTCAACGCGTTTTACCGACGGCGCAGAATTCGGCTTCGGCGCCGAGATGGGCATCAGCACACAGAAACTGCACTGCCGCGGACCGTTCGCGCTCGCCGAGCTGACTTCTTCCAAGTACCAAATTATCGGGACAGGGCAAGTACGCTGATTGGTGCGACACCCTAGTTGACCTATAAATGGCTGCGGTCGGGGGCCTAGTAATGTGGGTTGCAGGACTCATCTGTTATTTGATCTCGCACTCTATACGCTCACATCACCCCTTATAGCCATGCACACCGTCTCCCTCGCCGCAGCCAGAGTCTATTACAACCAATTGGTGAGCGTCAGCACGTGAGACAGGTCTTTGGCTTGGTAATGTTACAAATCTGAGGACAATCGGTTGGCCCCGCTCCGGTCAGGCCCCCGGCCATCGCCTGCAGCTTGGGCTCGTCGAGATCCCTCAACGTCACTTTCTTAATACCAAGTTTCTTCATCTTTTTCATTGTGAGCCTCCATTTAATTCGACATGGTACGCGCTGGGATAAGTCGCTGCAATAAGAGTTATAACTGTAGGTATTGCGGGTTGACTGAATACTGCCGAACGAATAGTGTTTCCGTTGAATCGTAAGCGTGCATTTAGTTGGATGTCGCCTTCCGGCTGCTTGAGCGCGTCAGCGCGGACAACTCGAACACTCTACTCCCGTCGCCCATTGCGTGGTAACATCTCAGACCGCGATGTCTACGGGAACACAGAGCAAGCAGAAGCTCGAACTTACCCACTCTAAGTTCTTCGCAATTCGCACTCCGCTATTACCAGCCAACGAACTTACAACGTGGAGCGACGGCCTGACCTCCCGCAACGCATACGCCGCCGGCGCTGACGCTGAAGCCCTGGAAGATGCATGGAAGTGCGACGTCCAGACTCTCCGCCAGCGCTTGCGCGAAATTGTCGCGCGACCCGAAATTGGTCACGCCCTTTATGTCGCGTCTCCGTCACTGCGATCCGGTATCGAACATTGGAAACGCGATCCAGACGGCAAGAAGGGACTTCAAGCGGAACGGGCGCTGGTGCGTTACTTCGCAAGAATGGCCGCTCGTTCCACCCCATTCGGCTTATTTTCAGGATGCTCAGTTGGGGAAATAGACGATAGTCAAAATACGACCACGCTAACGTTGAGACCGCAGGCGCAATACCGGCTTTGCTGCCGCCTCGACTTCGACTATTTATTCGCTCTTACCGAGGCGCTGCGCCGGGATCCGCTGGTAGAAACTGAGCTGACCTACTGGCCGAATACAAGCCTTCATAAGATCGCCGATGCGTGGTATTACACCGAGTCGAGAATGTCGGACACCAAGCGCACCCACCACTTGGTTAAGATCGAGAGCGATGCCTATCTGGAAGCCGTAATTAACGAGGCACAGGATGGAACTACCGTCCCGCAACTTGTGCAAGCGGTGCTGGATGCTCCCGGTGACGCCGACCCTTCGGAAGAAGAATCCCGGGAATACGTGCTGGGGCTACTCCGCGAAAATGAGATTCTGATATCGGATCTAACTCCCCTGCTCACCGGTACGCCAGCGCTGGATGACCTTATCCGCCAGTTGGATTTCATTCCCGCTGGCGCATCGACAGCGAAAACTCTGCGGGACGTGCAAGGCCGCCTCTACTCTCTGGAGGCAACACGTCTGGCCGCGACGCCGGCGAATTACGAATCCATCACCGCTGAACTCGAAAAACTCCCAGCGAAGATCGACGTAGCGCGTCTTTATCAAGTCGACATGATTAAGCCGGTCGAGCAGGCCGTGCTGGGCAAAGCGGTGATGGCGGAATTAATTAAAGGAGTCGAACTCCTGTGCCGCATCGGTCAGTCCAGCGAACCCGAGGATTTGAAATCTTTTCGCGAAGCTTTTTCGGCGCGCTACGAGCAGGCCATGGTTCCACTCCTGGATGCGCTCGACGAAGAATCGGGCATTGGATTCGGCAGCGCCACCAACCGGACCGATGCCTCTCCCTTGTTGCGCGGGTTAGGGTTGAAAGGCGGTGGCACGCCCGACTGGCAAGGTCGGCGACTTGGGGTGAATCCTGCATTCCTTCGCCAGGTTGTTGAGTGTATTCGCTCCGGTAAGCATGAACTCGATCTGGACCTCGCCGAATTGGAAGCGGACGAAGCGTCGCCTCCAAAGTTGGCGAATGCGTTTTGCGTGATGGGCACGCTGATTGCGAACTCTTCCGGCGCGCTACTAGAAGGCAACTTTGAATTTCATTTTCACGGAGCCGTCGGCCCCAGCGGTGCCAGGCTCCTGGGACGTTTCTGCCATGAAGATCCGCAGATTGATCTCGCCGTCCGCGAGCACCTGCGCCAGGAGGAGTTGCATGACCCCGAAGCGATTTTTGCCGAAGTCGTCTATCTGCCGGAAGGAAGAATCGGAAACGTCCTGTGCCGTCCGGTCCTACGTGAGTACGAGATACCTTATTTAGGCCGCTCCGGCGCGACCCCGGACAAGCAATTGCCGGTCACCGACCTTCTGGTCGGAATCCACAATGGCGCAATCGTGCTTTATTCGCGACGCCTCGGTCGCAGGGTGATTCCTCGGCTCACCAACGCCCACGGCTTCATGAACCCGCAACTCTCCTCGGTCTATCGTTTCCTATGCTACTTGCAACATCAGCACGGAACGGCCGTGCCCACCTTCAGTTGGGGCGCACTCGATTCCTTCGATTTCTTGCCCAGAGTTCGAGCCGGCCGCTTGATACTCTCTCTGGCGCGATGGCGATTGTCGGAGAAGGAAGTGGAAGCGATCGGCAAACAGGAGGGAAGTCGCCGCTTCGCAGCGGTGCAAAGCTTAAGAAACCAGCGGGGCCTGCCGCGCTGGGTTGTCTTGCAAGAGGGCGACAACTCTTTGCCTGTAGACCTGGATAATGCTCTAAGCGTCGATGCATTCGTTCACGTTCTTAAACGCGGCACGGAAGCGACGTTAGTAGAGATGTATCCGACCTCGGGCCAACTATGCGCGAGTAGCTCGGAAGGATATTTCTACCACGAATTGAATGTGCCTTTCGTCCGCAAGCCTCAGCCGCGAAAGCAAGAAGAAACTGTCCCCAGCACTGAACCAGAACGAATCCCGGCCGTGGAAGCCAGTGGAGTAAGCCGCGAAACCAGAATTCTTCCTCCCGGAAGTGATTGGCTTTACGCCAAGCTGTACGGCGGAACCGGCGCGCTGGACGACGTTCTGACGTCCGTCGTTCGCGCGCTAGCGCGCACTCTCATCGACTCGCGAAAGGCATCACGCTGGTTCTTCATTCGTTACGCCGATCCTCATGAACATCTGCGCGTCAGATTTAACGGAGAGCTCGCCTGCCTGCATGAATCGCTGCCGCTCGTCCACGAAGCGTTCAACCCTCTAGTGTCTTCCGGCAAGCTTTGGAAAATTGAATTCGACACCTACCAGCGTGAAATCGAGCGCTACGGCGGCATAGATGGGATGCTGGTGGCGGAGGACATCTTCTTAGCCGATAGCGAAGCCGTACTCGACATCCTACAGGAACTCGCCGGAGACGAAGGATTGGACATTCGCTGGCGTGCCGGGCTGATCGGAATCGACCGACTGCTCGCCGATTGCGGCTTCGACGAAAAGCAGAAACGCGACACTGTTGCCCGTTGGCGAGATCGGCTGCAAAGCGAGTTCAAAGTGGACATGTCCGGCAAAAGACAGTTGGCGGAAAGGTTTCGCAGCGAGCGCGCGAAGCTGGCGCCGCTGTTGGACGATTCTCCCGAACAAAACGGACCGTGGAGCTTCGCCAGAAAGGCATTCGAGCGCCGTTCTGTTCGCAATACCGATGCCATCGGCCGGCTGCGTATGCTCGCCGCAGCAGGCAAACTGAGCGTGGATATTCCTGACCTGGCCGCCAGCTACTCGCACATGCACATCAATCGTCTAATCAGAGCCTCCCAGCCCGTGCACGAGTTCGTCTTGTACGATTTCCTCTTCGAATTGTATGACAGCCGTCTGTCCAGGAAGGGGAAGGCTGAATTGGCTATGTCCGTAGGTGGTAAGCACCGGCAGCCGCAGGATCTGTAACGCCAAGCTGTCCCAGCGTTTGTGTTCTTAGCTCAGGAGCATGAAGTGGCAGAGTGGGTTCCATTGCTTTCGGACTCCGATGAAACAACGGCGCTCGCATCGGAGGCGGTTGACTCGATTGCACAATCCCTAATAAACCACGACTATGTAATCGGAAAAGAGGCGTCTTATCACTACCGCCCGTACGAAGACGCCTTGCTCTATGCCTATTTAGCTCTTGCCCGCGATGACATTCACTGGGCCCACCGTGCCGCGGAATGTCTGAACTCAGCGATTGACAGAGCAGACGAGGAAACCGGCTACCTCGGCCTTTTTGGCGGCCTCGCGGGATTAGGCTGGACCCTTGAACATATCTCCAAACTTTTTCGCCACCTTTCTTCCTCGAACGACGCCACTGACAGCCCCGCCGCAAATCCGGTTGCGATTTTCACGGAAGACTACGAAGATGACCTGCTGGCGGACGTTGACGCATTGATTTTGCGCGAGCTTCGCAGAGACGATCCTTCGCGATGTTATGACCTGATAAGCGGGCTGGTTGGCTTTGGCACTTATTTTATGGAACGCTGGCCGAAAAAAACCGCTGTGCAGGGAATTGCGGCAATCTTCGATCAACTGGAGCTTCTGGCGGAAGTCACCGATGTAGGCATCACGTGGCGGTCCAACCCGGATTTGTTGCCTGACTCCGATAAAGTAAAGTGCCCGGATGGCTGTTACAACTTAGGCGTTGCTCATGGCATTCCTGCCATTATCTACTTCCTAAGTACAGCGTCACACCCAGATATTGTCAACATCGATCGGGCTAACCGGCTGCTAGAAGGAGCTATGAGCTGGCTTATCGCTCACCAACTACCTCACACCGCTCGCTCCAGATTCAGCCCTTGGATTATCCGGGGGCAAGAACCAATCGAGGGCCGTTTAGCTTGGTGCTATGGCGACCTCGGAATCGCAGCGGTACTGCTGCAAGTGGCTCGACGGTCTGGTCGCACTGATTGGCAGGAGTTCGCTCATGCATTGCTCGATCATTGTCTGGCTTGGCCTTCGCAGGTATCGGGCGTACATGATGCGCCGCTATGCCACGGGGCCACGGGCGTGGCACACATCTTCAATCGCATCTACCAAGGCGACCACGATGCAAGATGCCGGGACGCCGCCCTAGAGTGGTACAAGCGGGCATTGGTGATGCGTCGCCATGGGAACGGAATCGGAGGCTTCGCTTCGCTCACCGTCCCCGAGCCCGCGCAATCGATCGTGTGGGAGGCAAATCCCGGCTTTGTAGATGGCGCGATCGGGATCGCGCTGGCACTGATTGCGGCGACAACGCCAATCGAGCCACGATGGGATCAATCGATGTTACTATCTGCGATAACTACGGTGTAACATCGCATTGGTTGGTGGATGGTACGACAATAATCAAGTGCCCCGAAGTGCATGGTTGACGATAGTTATATAGCCAAAGTATATTGTCGGCGAAGTTGAAGTGGAGGTGTACTCGTGAAGAAAGACAAGAAACTGTTTCTCAAGAAAGTAACGTTAAAGAACCTCGACGAAGATACGTTGCTGAACATAGCCGCAGGGGCGACCACCCCGAATACAGCGTGTGTCAAAGCGACGTGTCTAGAGGCGACCTGTATTCAGCGTCCGATTACCAACGCCTGCATGTGTTACACCACAACGCTACCACCCGGCCTTCAATAGGGTTTGAGCCGCGCGACCGGCCACAGAGAATTAGTTCACCTCGCCGGTCGCGCGATTTGCGCCGCCTTCGGGTACCTTGCCCGTACTCGCCCGAGCGAATTCAGTCACTCGATGCCTTCCCCCGGACGAGGATTTTAGCCAAAGCGTGTTCGTTGTTTCCCGATCTGCCTCCTCGTAGTTGATCCGCAGCCTCGTGTCCGCTGCCGGATGTTGCTGTCGTCGAAGTTCTCCTTCGCTCCGCTTTTGTCAGAAAATCTCTCCTCTTCTTGAGGCTACCTGTAAAAGACCGTGCTCCGCACACTTGAAAAGTCGCGGAGCGACACCTTTTCTGAGATCGGAGGCTTTGGCTAATGCAGATGCGGAAATGGACGATATGTAGAACAAGCGATTAGGGAGAATCACGCCGCAACTCCGAGTGAAGGCTACGCGCATATTGCATGTGGGTACTAATCGCGACTCCGAACCGATGTTGGAATTATTCCCGAACTGGGAGAGTTGCCGATGAGTGACAAGGAAATCCTCCAGGACTTTTTAGTCGAGAGCTACGAAAACCTTGACCGTCTCGACCGCGATCTAGTCGGATTGGAAAAAAATCCGCATGATAAGGACGCCCTCGCCGGCGTCTTTCGCACCATTCACACTATTAAGGGCACTTGCGGATTTCTAGGATTCAGCAAGCTCGAGAAGGTTGCCCACGTGGGCGAGAACCTGCTGACCCGGCTCCGCGACGGAGTTTTGACTCTGAATCCGGAAATTACTACAGCCCTGCTCGCCATGGTCGATGCGGTGCGGCAGATGCTTAAAGAAATTCAGGATACAGGCCAGGACGGCACTCGGGATTATCCGGAACTTAGAGAGACGCTGACGCGCCTGCAGACCTCTGCCGTGGGGAGCACAGAGAGCAAACCCGCCGATCCCGCCGTCGCGCCCTCTACCCCTGCTCCGCCCGCTGCAGAGCCGACGGCTGCAAAAACCGAATCTGCTCCTGGCCCGGCGCCGGCACCGGCTGACGAGGTACCAGCCGCCCCGCGAAGCAAGAACAATCCCACCCAGCGGCGGCCGGCGCACGGCAAAATCGGCGGTCTCTTGGTCGAGCGCGGGCTGGTAAAACCCGAAGACATTGCCCGCGCCCTCGAGGAACAGGAACGGGGCGATCGCCGCCGCTTGGGAGAAATTCTGGTCGCACTGGGCTTCGCCAAACCCGAGGACGTGTTGGCGGCTCAACAAATTCTGGAAGCGAAACCTAAAGACACCGCACCGGAGACGATTCGGGTTGCCGTCACCCTTCTGGACAAATTAATGACTCTGGTCGGAGAACTCGTGCTCGCTCGAAACCAGTTGCTGCAGGTTTCCAACACCGTCGAAAACCTGGGGCTGCAGGCCGTCTCGCAGCGCATGAACCTGATAGCCAGCGAGCTCCAGGAAGAAGTGATGAAGACCCGCATGCAGCCAATTGGCAACATCTGGGGCCAATTCCCCCGCACCGTGCGCGACGTGGCCCTCGGGTGCGGAAAACAAGTCAACATCGAGATGCAAGGCAAGGAAACCGAACTCGACAAGACCATCATCGAGGCGATCAAGGATCCACTCACCCATCTGGTGCGCAACTCCGTCGATCATGGCATCGAGCTTCCCGACGACCGCGTGAAAGTGGGGAAAGAGCCAGCCGGTCGCCTAATCCTGCGGGCCTTCCATGAAGGCGGGCAAGTCAACATCGAAATCAGCGACGACGGCGCCGGGTTAAAACGCGAACGCATCCGGCAAAAGGCGGTCGAAAAGGGAGTAGTCACTGCGGAACAAGCTGCGCGTCTTTCCGAGCGCGAGATTCTAAACCTGATTTTTCTGCCGGGCTTCTCCACGGCCGAGAAGATTACCAACGTCTCCGGCCGCGGCGTCGGCATGGACGTGGTCAAGACCAACGTCGAAAAAATCGGCGGCACCGTGGATCTGCAATCAACCCCAGGGCAGGGAACCACAGTGCGCGTGAAGATTCCGCTGACTCTGGCCATCATTCCAGCTCTCGTCGTCACCTGCGGCGGCGAACGCTATGCCATTCCCCAAGTCAGTTTGCTCGAACTGGTGCGACTGGAAGGCGAACAGATCCGCACCGGCATCGAGATGGTTCATGGCGTCCCCGTGCACCGCTTGCGCGGACGTCTGTTGCCGTTGGTTTATTTGAGCCGCGAACTGAAACTCGCCGGCCAGGCCCCCGCTGGAGCCGATAACGCTGCAGCCGATAACGACGCTGCAGTCAACATCGTGGTCCTGCAGGCCGATTCGCGGCAGTTCGGTCTGGTCGTCGATCAGATCAACGACACCGAAGAGATTGTGGTAAAGCCGCTGCGCAAACAACTAAAGACGGTGAAGACCTTTGCCGGTTCGAGCATCATGGGCGACGGCAAGGTCGCGCTGATTCTCGATGTCCTCGGTCTGGCGCAGCGTGCCAGCGTGGTCAGCGAAAGCCGCGACCGCGCGGTGGTGGAAAAAGTCGCGGCAACGACGGCGGCCGCGGCTGAGAAGCAAACTTTCCTGTTGTTCGCTGGACTGGGCGATTCGCGCATGGCCATCCCGCTCAACATGCTGGCGCGACTGGAAGAGTTTCCCGTCTCCCAGGTTGAGATGTCCGGAAGCCAGTGGGTTACCCAGTATCGTGGCCAGATTCTGTCCCTGGTCCGCCTCAGCGTGGTCCTGGAAGAGCGCCGCCACCGGCTGCGTGCACTGCAAGCTCCGCCCGCGCCAGATTCCGGGCCCATTCAAGTGCTCGTTTTGAATCATGAAGGGCGCACCTTCGGTCTGGTCGTCGAGAAAATTCTCGACATCGTGGATGACCGTGCCGAGGTGAAATCGGCCGCCACTCGTCCCTGCGTCCTCTATTCGGTCGTGATCGGAGAGCGGGTTACCGAGTTGCTCGATATTCCCGCCGTTCTAAAAACGGCTGCCGCGGCCTCGGTGATGCCGAACGCGGCCATAAGTGCAGCCCAGGGGGCGAATTAATTATGCCGGCTATGCAGTTTTGCACATTCTATCTCGATGGCTTGTTGTTCGGAGTGGAACTGAAAGGGGTACAGGAAGTCATCCGCTCGCTGGATGTGACCCAGGTTCCGCTCGCGCCCGCAGTAGTCAGCGGCCTCATCAACTTACGCGGGCAGATCGTTACCGCAGTCGATCTGCGGCGCAGGCTGGATCTCGCGCCGCGGCCCGCAGGCATGCTTAACATGAACGTCGTCGTGCGCTCCGAAGACGGCGCCATCAGCCTGCTGGTCGATGAAATCGGCGACGTGGTCGAGGTCGAAGACGACAGCTTTGAGCCGGCGCCGGACACACTGCGCGGCAAGATTCGCGAAATGATTGTCGGCGTCCATAAGCTGAAAGACCAGCTGATGCACGTGATGGATATTGAGAAAGCTTGCCAGATGACGGAGACGGCGGAGGCCGCGGCGGGATAGCGATCTCCGGTCGGGGAGAAAATGAGACTCACACTCGGGAAAAAACTCGGCATGGGCTTTGGCCTGATCCTAGCCTTGACCGTCTTCAATTCCACGATGACCTACGTAAAGTCTGCCACTGTCCAACAGAGCCAGGACTATACGTTCGAGCTGCGCTTCCCGTCGCTGCTAGCCGCCGCAAAGCTGCAGCGGGACTTGAACTTCACCTCCGTCAAAGCCCGGCAAGCAATTCTCGCCGGTGGCCAGGATGAGAGGATGCATGCAACCGAGAAGGCGTTTGGCGCGGCGTGGGTGGTGGTGGAGCAGGACGTGGCAGCCTTTGATGAACTGGCCCCAAAATGGGCTCTCCAATCCAACCGCGCCTGCCTTGCCGACATTAAGCAACATCTTCCGGCGTTGCGCGCGGCCCAGCAAACCGCCATGGGCCATGCCGCCAGCGGAGGCCGCGATTCTGTCCTGATGGCTGGAAACGAATTCACCGACCACGCCACGGCAGATGCAGATGCGATCCGGAAAAACCTCGGGCAGATGGAGAAGGCCTTTACCGCCTTGCTGGACAAGAACAAGGAGGACTTGCATTCCGAAAACCGCTCTCTCAACCTGACCGTCGCAGCTACCACCGTATTGGCGTTGGGCATCGGCGCTTTTATCGCGATTTTTCTGAGCCGCACCATTTCCGGCACGACCCATTCCGTTCTGGTCCAGGCCGAGGCCATTGCCTCCGGCGATCTCACACGCGAGGACCTGAAGGTCCGCAGCCAGGACGAACTCGGAGATTTAACGGCAGCCATCAACAAGATGAGCAACAGCCTCAAGAAAATGATTCTGGCGATCACCCAAAATTCAATGCAGGTAGCCAGTGCGAGCGAAGAGCTCTCCAACACCAGCCAGCAGATTACGGCGAACTCCGAAGAAACCTCGACCCAGGCGAAAGTCGTCTCCGACGCCGCCAATCAGGTAAGCCAGAATCTGCAAACCGTGGCCACCGGCGCCGAGGAAATGGGTGCCAGCATTAAAGAAATCGCCAAGAACGCCACCGAAGCCGCCAAAGTCGCTACCTCCGCGGTGAAAGTGGCCGAGGATACGACAACCACTGTGACTAAACTCGGTGACTCCTCCACGGAGATCGGGCAAGTCATCAAGGTCATCACATCCATCGCGCAGCAGACCAATCTGCTGGCTTTGAACGCCACAATCGAAGCGGCCAGAGCCGGAGAAGCCGGCAAAGGCTTCGCCGTCGTGGCCAACGAAGTGAAGGAACTGGCGAAAGAAACCGCCAAGGCGACGGAAGACATCAGCCGCAAAATCGCAGCGATTCAGACCGACACGAAGGCTTCAGTAGAGGCGATCGCGACCATCAGCGGGGTGATCAACGAGATCAACGGGATTTCGAACACCATCGCCACGGCCGTCGAAGAACAGAACGCGACCACCAACGAGATGGCGCGCAACGTGAGCGAGGCGGCGCAAGGCAGTGGCGAGATCACCAGCAACATAGCTGGTGTGGCCCAAGCCGCGGAGAGCACTTCGCGTGGAGCCATGGACACGCAGAAAGCGGCTCAGCAACTCGTAGAGACCGCGGCAGAGCTCCGCCGGTTGGTCGAGCAATTCAGGATCAGCGAAAACGGCAGAGGAACTACTTCGGATGCTTCCCGGCGGCTCCGGACTATGGCCGCTCACGCCTAGCGGGTGCCACAGTGGGTCCGTTATCGATTTCGGGAAGCCGCGCGGGTCGGCCCGCCACTTTTCCCAGCATTCGCGGCAGGTAATTAACACGCGGAATCGATGCGTGTTGGTCGCGCAACCTTACAGGCCCTCACCATCCAACTCCTCCTCAGGCCGATTGTCCTTATAGCTAAAGTGTGCGACTCGACCGCCGATGAACTGTTACGGGGTGACCGAAGTCGTGCCGCACCGCTCGGGCTGAGGGCGCTGGACCAGCGCGGCGGGGGCGGAGCCGCAGCAACGAATTAGGAGAGAAGAGGAAAAATGAAACTTACACTCGGAAAGAAACTTGGCCTGGGCTTCGGAGTGATCCTAGCCCTAATGGTTCTCAGCGCGGTGCTCACCTACTCGAAGGCGAGTGCCATCAAGGAAACGCAGGATCGCATCACTGGCCTGCGAGTGCCCACCATCGGCGCCTTGAAGGATTTGCAGAGGGATCTGAATCAAACCCAGAGCAAGGGTCGCCAGGCCATCCTGGCCGGAAGCGATTCAGCAGGCTGGGGTGTCGCCAAGAAGGGCTTTGACGGAGCGTGGGACGACATTGGAAAGGATGTGGCAAAGCTTGATGAGTTGGCTCCCCGATGGTCGAAGCAGGAGAACCGCGACCGGCTCGCGGAAACGAAGAAGTATCTCACTACCCTCCGGGAAGTGCAGGAGACGATCATGAAGGCGGCGGCGAGCGGCGAACGCGAGGCGGTTGCAAAGGCAGGAGCCGACTACGTGAAGAGGGCCACCGAAACCACCGAGGCGATCAAGAAACCTCTCGGCGAAATGGCCGATTTCTACACAGAAGCCATAAAGGAAAACGTGGAAGAGATGAACTCGCAAGACCGGTCGATGAATGTGACCATGGCGATCACGACCTTTCTGGCATTGGGCATCGGAATCTTCGTGGCCATTTTCCTGAGCCGTAGCATCGCAGGCGCAACCCAATCCATTCTGCAGCAGGCCGAAGCCATCGCCGCCGGAGACCTCACTCACGACGACCTCAAGGTCCGCAGCCAGGATGAACTCGGCGATTTGACCACCGCCATTAACAAGATGAGCAGCAGCCTGAAGACCATGATCCTGGCCATCACCCAAAACTCCATGCAGGTAGCTAGCGCCAGCGAGGAACTCTCCAACACCAGTCAGCAAATCACCGCCAACTCTGAGGAAACCTCAACCCAGGCGAAAGTCGTCTCCGACGCGGCCCAACAGGTCAGTCAGAATCTGCAAACCGTGGCCACCGGCGCCGAGGAAATGGGTGCCAGCATTAAAGAAATCGCCAAGAACGCCACCGAAGCCGCCAAAGTCGCAACCTCAGCGGTGAAAGTGGCAGAGACTACGACCGCCACCGTAACCAAGCTGGGCGACTCCTCCACCGAGATCGGGCAAGTCATCAAGGTCATCACCTCCATCGCGCAGCAGACCAACCTGCTGGCTTTGAACGCCACCATCGAAGCAGCACGAGCCGGAGAAGCCGGCAAAGGCTTCGCCGTGGTGGCCAACGAAGTGAAGGAACTGGCGAAAGAAACCGCCAAAGCTACCGAAGACATCAGCCGCAAGATCGAAGCGATTCAGACCGACACAAAAGCCGCCGTGGAAGCGATCTCCACGATCAGCGGGGTAATTAACGAGATCAACGGAATCTCGAATACGATCGCCACGGCCGTCGAAGAGCAGAACGCGACCACCAACGAGATGGCGCGCAACGTGAGCGAAGCGGCCCACGGCAGCGGCGAAATCACCAACAACATTTCCGGCGTGGCGCAAGCGGCAGAGAGCACGTCGCGCGGAGCCGGCGATACGCAGAAAGCCGCCCATCAGTTGGTGGAAACTGCCGCGGAACTGCGCCGCCTGATCGAGCAGTTCCGGGTTGACAAACACGGCAGCGCGAAACTCGCCACGGCAGAGCCGCGATCAAGAAGCATGGCGGCTGGCTACGGGGCATAACTCGAAATGCGAGCGCAGTAGAGTGTGCATTAAATACGACCGGGTAGGTTGTAACAAATTAAAAGTTTGGCATAACGATTTACATGTCGAAAAAGTGTAAAGGGCTCGAGCTAAGACTCTCCAGTTTCTGTAATTCCCCCGGTAGGACCAACGTTCCAACCAAAACTGAAACAGGAGAGGATTGTTCAATTCCATGAAACCAGCCAAGAAGTTGTTTGTTACGGCTTTTGTTCTCAGCGCGCTGACCGCAGGGGCATGGGCAGAAACTCCGGGGTCTGAAGCGGGAGCAAAAGATGCCGCTGCTGCTCCCGCGCCCGTGCCACCGGCACCCGCCATTGTTACCGCCGCCGATGTGCAGGCCTTGAAGGACGCTCTGGCAGCACAACAGTTGCAGCTCCAGCGCTTGGAACAAGAGTTACAGCGGCAACAGGAGCAACAAGCAGCCGCGGCGGCCAGCGAAGCAGCAGCAAAAGCCGTTCCGCAGCAGCAAGTGGCTGAAGCCGCGGCTCAACCAGAGCTTGTTGCCTTCGCAACGGACCAGCCGCAGGAGCCGTCTCCAAGATCTAGCCCCATGGAAGGTCCGCTAACCATCCATTTCAAGGGAATCAACATCACGCCCGGCGGATTCGCCGCGGCCGAATTTCTGCGCCGCTCACGCGCACTCGGCGCCGACGTCGTCACTCCCTTTAACAACCTCACAATGCCGGGAGCCTCCCAGAGCAGTCTGCCGGAGTTCTTCGCTACCGCTCGTCAGTCGCGGCCCACCGTCTTTATTTCGAGCCGCGCGGGCAGCGTGGATTTTTCCGCTTACATCTCCGGTGACTTTCTCTCTTCGGGCGTTACCTCCACGGCAACCCAGACCAACGGCTACACTTTCCGGCTTCGGCAGGTGTGGGGTCAGGCCAAATTTGCTCACGGTTGGAGCGTCCTTGGCGGCCAGGCCTGGAGCCTCGTGACCGAAAACAAGGTGGGGATTGGGCCCAGCGACGATGCCGGCAGAATGAACGATGCCCGCCCCATAGGGATCGACGGACAGTACTCGGTCGGCTTCACCTTCGCGCGCCAGGACGGAGTTCGCCTGACTAAGAGCTTCGGCAACAAGGTCGCAGTCGCCTTCGCTGTGGAGAATGCTCAAGCCACAGTCACCTCGTCGGGAAACACAAACGACTACCTTCTGGTCCAGCCGGGTACGAACAATACCAACAACAGCACTTCCACCTATGCTTTCAATCCCTCGCCCGATCTCATCGCCAAGGTTGCCTTCGATCCTGGTTTTGGGCACTACGAGATATTTGGCCTTGCGGATCGCTTCCAGGATCGCGTTTTCCCCTGCGAGAACTTCATCAGTGCCGGTACACCCCCGGTAGTTACGGCAGCACTGCCGGCCTGTCCGGCTCTTACCGATGGAGGCACGGCAGCAGGAGCGTACAACGCCAGCAGGAACGGCGGAGGCTTCGGCGCCAATGCGCGCTGGACCTTCTTCGACAAGCACATCGTTTTCGGTGTGCACGGATTTGGCGGCAGCGGCGTGGGCCGCTACGGTGCGTCGCAGCTCCCCGACGTCTCCATCAATGCTGACGGGACTGTCCACCTGATTAAAGACTTGCAGGGCCTGGCCACGCTGGAGTGGCACGGCAAGAAACTTGACGTCTTCAGCTACGTGGGAAGCGAGTATGCGGCTCGGACCTATAGTTATGATCGCATCCAAAGCCTCACCTCCACCACGCCTGTTTTCGTTGGCTACGGCGCGCCGACCTTCAACGATATTGGCTGCTACACGGAAACGGTGCCCGGAACCAGCGTCTTTGTTTCCGGCCCGGTTCCTGGATCCCTCTCGAAATGCTCCGCTCAGACCCGTGACATAACTGAGGGAACCATTGGTTTCTGGTACCGATTCCACAACGGTCCTCGTGGCCGCTATCAATCGGGAATGCAATATTCGTACGTGACCCGTCAGACATGGTCTGGCGAGGGCTTCACCAAGGGAGTTCGCGTATCCCCGGAAGGCCTGGATAACATGGTCTTCGCCTCCTTCCGCTACTACTTGCCCTAAGCCGCTGATGGCCCCGCGTCACCCCTTGACGCGGGACCACCGGTTTTAGCGGCCGGTCAACTTCTGAAGGGAGACTCCCTTCGGAAAAGCCGCCGGTCCGGTTTTGGCCACTCTCCTTTTCCGGGTCGGCGGTTTACTTAATCGATGAACTCTCGGGCCAAAACAGTAGCGCGACCATCCCACCAGTGTTTGGTTCCCCAAGCCAGCTCAATCATTCCGCTCGCAAACCTGTGCGCTAAAGCTGCACCGCCAAAATGCCGAAGAAAAGAAGGCACCAAAGCTTCGGCGCAAAAACCTTGATTACCGTAAGCGCCGCAGGGGAAAACATGAAAAACCTCTCTCCAACGGGTATAAAAAGGGTATTTGCTGTTGCAGTTCTGGGAATATGTCTGCCCATTCTGGAACCAGCCCACGCCCAGCAATCGCCGAACCCAGTGACCAACCAGGACCAAGTCAACCAACAACTGCTCCAGCGCCTGCAGCAACTGGAAGACGAAGTCAAGCAGCTAAAAGCGCAGGCCGCTGCAGCACCTCCGATGGCAGCCGCGCCCGCACCGGCCCCTGCGCCCACGCCGCCTCCCGAAACCGTCGTGGAAATGCCCACGGTGAACGAGGTCGCACCGCGGCTGAAGCTCAATTTCTTTGGCGATACCGGCTTCCAGATCGGCCACTACTTCGAGCCCAACAGCACCTTCGAACTCGGCGAGTTCGACATGTTTGCCACCGCCCGCCTCTCCGACAAAGTCTCGGCGCTGGGGGAGATCCTATTCACCTCGCAAAGCGATAACTCTATCGGGGTCGACGTGGAGAGAATGTACCTTAAGTACCGGCAGAACGATTACTTCGCCGCTACCATCGGGCGCATTCACACCGACATCGGCTACTACAACACTGCCTTCAATCGCGGCGACTATTTTCAAACAGCCGTGGGGCGCCCTACGCTGTTTGAGTTCGACGATCAGGGCGGATTCCTGCCTTTGCAGGATCTCGGCATCGTTCTCGACGGAAAAATACCCTCCGGCAAGCTGGGACTCAACTACGTGTTCGAACTCACCAATGGCCGGGACTACGGCATCAATGTCGAACCGGCGCAAAACAACGATGACACAAATAACAGCAAGGCGGTTAACTTCAACATTTCGGCTAAACCGGAGCGAGTTCCCGGCCTCGACGTGGGGTTCAGCATCCGCCACGACTACCTCAGCGATGTGAACGATCTCCACGTTTCGGAAATGATTCCGATGCTCTACGTGGTCTTCACCAACTCCAAATACGAATTTCTGAATGAGGGAACCATCATTCGCCATACCCTTCCAGCCGGTCAGATCTTCCACACAACCGCCTTCTACAGTCAGTTTTCACGCGCTTTTGGCCCTTACCGGCCCTACTTCCGCTACGACTATGTGAATGCGCCGCTCGACGATCCCATCTACGGCAACCCTTCGGAAATCGCGCTGGTCGGGCGCGTGAATGGACCCACCGTCGGCCTGCGCTACGACTTCACCGCCCACACGGCCGTGAAGTTCCAGTACACCCGGCAGGACTTGAACTATCAGAAACCCGCCAACGGTGGCGCTGCCCAGTTTGACTTCACCTTCTAAACGGAGAGATCTGATGAAAAAAAGACAAGCAACTTTGCTTCTGCTCCCCGGGATGGTGATGCTGGCGCTTGCCATCTTATTCGCAGTTCCACCACGGCCAGCCGAGGCTGCCGGCGATCCCCTCGTGGTCATCGTGAACCAGGCGAACCCCGTGGACAACCTGAGTATGAGCGAACTTAAGAAACTCTTTATGTCGGATCGCAGCAAATGGGATACAGGCAAAGCGGTGGCGCCGGTCATGGTTGCCTCTGGCGCTCCCGAACGCGCCGCCTTCCTGAAGATTGTCTGCGGCATGAATGACGCGGATTTCGGAAAGTATTTTGTAACGGCCGCATTCAACGGCAAATCCGCCACTCCTCCGAAAGAGGTTGGCAGCGCGGCATCTGTAAAGGCCTTTGTCGCCAACTCCCCTGGCGCCATCGGTTTCGTGAAAGCCCTCGATTTCCACGGCGACGGCAGCGACGGCGGGGTGAAATCGGTGAAGGTGGATGGCGCCGCAGCCGCCGATCCGGGTTACAAACTCAAGATGTAGCGCATGATTCGCTGCCTGCAGCAAGGAAGGTTGCCAAATGCGATTGACGATTAAAACACAATTATTCGGTTTGACCGTCAGCAGCTTGTTATTCGTGGCCGCAGTGAGTGCGACCGGATATTGGGGGATCACCTCGGTAGAAAAAACCACCGCCGAGGTTGCCGCGACCGGCTCAGCGATTCGCAATCACATCGAGGCCGGCGTCTACAACGACCTCACCCGCACCGATGCGACCGCAGTCTTCACGGCAAAAGGAGACGAGCAGCAAAACAAGGCGGAAGAATTTGCCCAGCACAGCAAACTCCTTCAGGATCGCCTCTCCAAAGCGCGCGAGTTAGCCACCGACCCTGCCAGTCGCTCCATGCTGGATAACGAAAAGCAAGTGAGCGACGACTACGTCAAGGCTGGCGGGGCGTTGATCGACGCCCTCATCCACAACCCCGCAGCCGCTCCCGGCCTTCTTGGCCCTTATTTGCAGCTCTACAAAGACCTCCAGGGAAAGATCGAAGACACCAGCGATCAGTTGTCCAAGAGCGCGAAAGACGCCGAGGTCGCCGCCGCAAAGAAGGCTGCCCGGGCCACCCGGGCCATGTTCCTGATGTGTGGAGTTTCTCTCCTGTTGCTATTGGTGGTGGCTTCCCGAATCACCTTCAGCATCACCCGCGGCCTGGACGCGTTCTCCTCGCAGTTCCGGAAAATGGCTGAGGCCAACGATCTCACCTCCCGCGTCGATCAGAGTCGCAAGGATGAGATCGGAGACCTCGGTGCCTGCCTGAATTTATTTGTCGAGAAAGTCCACGACATTCTGGTCCAGATCTCGCAATCCGCGCAGGGCGTCACCGATGCCGGCGATACCCTGTCCAACACCAGCCAGCAAATCTCCGCTAACTCGGAGGAGACCTCCGCTCAGGCGAAAGTCGTATCCGACGCAACAGCGCAGGTGAGCCAGAACCTGCAAACGGTAGCCACCGGCGCAGAAGAGATGGGCACCAGCATCAAGGAGATCGCCAAGAACGCCACGGACGCGGCCAAGGTCGCGACCTCCGCTGTGAAAGTAGCGGAGAACACCACAGCCACGGTGACCAAACTTGGCGAATCTTCCAACGAGATTGGACAGGTCATCAAAGTGATCACTTCGATCGCGCAGCAGACCAACCTGCTCGCGCTGAACGCCACGATTGAAGCGGCGCGCGCTGGTGAAGCCGGCAAAGGCTTCGCGGTAGTAGCCAACGAAGTGAAGGAACTGGCGAAAGAAACCGCCAAGGCCACCGAAGATATCAGCCGCAAAATTGCCGCCATACAAACCGATACCAAAGCCGCAGTCGAAGCCATCGGTACCATCAGCGGCGTGATTAACGAAATCAACGGAATTTCCAACACCATCGCGACCGCGGTCGAAGAGCAGAACGCGACCACCAACGAGATGGCGCGCAATGTGAGCGAAGCGGCGCGCGGCAGTGGAGAGATCACCAGCAACATCGCAGGCGTCGCGCAGGCGGCGGAGAGCACCTCGCGCGGTGCCGCCGACACGCAGAAGGCCGCGCAGCAGTTGGTGGAAACTGCGGCGGAACTGCGCCGGCTAGTAGAACAATTCAGGATCAACGCAAACGATCGTACGAACCAGAAGGAGAGTCCGCCGGTCAGAGGCATGGCGGCTCACTCCGGCGCGTAAAGCAGCGCCAGGACCAACATGTTCAAGCAATTACGATTGACAGGAAAAATCGTAGGCTCGATTGTCGCAACCTTGGTCGTGACGTCGGCTATCAGCTTCTGGATCACCCAACGCCGCATCAATCAGCAAGCCGAGGACGCCTTTCGCGACAAGGTGCGCCAAATAACGGGTATGGCAGGGGCGACGCGTAACTGGTTTTCCGAGAACCTCGATGTGATGGTGCCGGGCAAGAACTTCAAGAGCATAAATCAAGTTCCGGTCGTGGTCGCCTGGAGCGTCGCCCAGCAATACGCCAAATCGCAGGACATGCAATTCCACACACCATCGCTAAGCCCGCGCGATCCCAAAAATCAGCCTGACGAATTTGAACGGCGCGCGCTGGAGGCGTTTCAAAAAGACCCCGAGCTCAAGGAATTCTCCGAGCGGCAAGCCGAAGATGGCAAAGACTTCATGCATTACGCGCAAGCCGTCCGCCTTACCCAGGACTGCCTCGTGTGCCACGGTAGTCCGGCAGGAGAAAAAGATCCCTTCGGCTACACGAAAGAGGGAATGAAGGCAGGAGATTTGCGTGGGGCGTTTGTAATCAAGGCCTCGACGGAAAGCCTCGTCAAGACTTCCTCGGCCAATTCCCTCATCCTGTTTCTGGCCAGCTTCCTCACTTTGTTGAGCGCTGCCGGGGTGGTATTTTTTCTAATCCGCAAGCTGGTGATCAAGCCGCTATCGGCCTCGGTACACCTCGCGAACAGCATTGCGTCCAACGATCTGACTGCGGCTGATCTACACATCGAAGCCCACGATGAAATTGGGGAAGCCACCGCCGCGCTGAACCGCATGAAGAACAATCTGTCGGAGATAATTCAGTCGATCACCCGGACATCCGCGATCGTGGCCAGCGCAAGCGACGAACTCTCCAATACCAGCCAGCAGATCACCGCCAATTCCGAGGAGACTTCCGCTCAAGCCCGAGTGGTGTCGGATGCGGCGGTTCACGTGAGCCAGAATCTGCAGACCGTCGCCACCGGCGCCGAAGAAATGGGAGCCAGTATTAAAGAAATCGCCAAGAACGCCACCGAAGCCGCCAAAGTCGCGACCTCGGCCGTGAAAGTGGCCGAGAACACGACCGTGACGGTGACCAAACTCGGCGACTCCTCCACCGAGATCGGTCAGGTCATCAAGGTCATTACTTCGATTGCGCAGCAGACAAATCTATTGGCCTTGAACGCTACCATTGAAGCAGCGCGAGCCGGAGAAGCCGGCAAAGGCTTCGCCGTGGTGGCCAACGAAGTGAAAGAACTAGCCAAAGAAACCGCCAAAGCGACCGAAGACATCAGCCGCAAGATCGAGGCCATCCAGTCCGACACCAAAGCGTCGGTGGAAGCGATCGCCATCATCAGCGGAGTGATCAACGAAATCAATGGCATTTCCAACACGATCGCGACCGCAGTCGAAGAGCAGAACGCGACCACCAACGAGATGGCGCGCAACGTGAGCGAAGCGGCCAATGGCAGCGGCGAAATCACCAACAACATCGCAGGCGTGGCACAGGCGGCGGAGAGCACCTCGCGCGGCGCCACCGACACGCAGAAAGCAGCCCAGCAACTAGTGGAAACCTCCGCCGAGCTTCGCAGGCTGGTTGAACAGTTCAAGGTGAACACCAACGGATCAAACGGTATGCAAGGTGCACCAGCAGGGCTGGAGAAAGGCCGTGCGGCTAATGCCGGCTCTTAATCTCCCATCAGGATCAAGTCAGACCCTCCACCAGTACCTGCGCCTCCAGACGGACCACTTTCCCTCAAGCCTTCGGCATCTCCGCCGATTAATCCCTAGATGGCGCTTCAGGCTTGGTTTTTCCTTCGAGTCGGCGAAACTGCAAGCTTTAGTGCCTTCTAATGCAAGGGTGGTTTTGCGCTTCTTAATATAGCGGCATATGCGACTTCGCAGTTTCAGGCTATCTACCCGTTACGGCCTCGACAGAGAACGATTAGCTATATGGCGATAAAAGTCTTGGTCGTCGACGATTCGGTAGTCATTCGTAAAGTTCTATGCGGCGTGTTGGCCCAAGATCCGGAACTCGAGGTGCTAGCTTCCGCTAGTGACGGCAAGATCGCGCTGGCAAAAATCGCGCAACTCCATCCCGATCTGGTCACGCTCGACATAGAAATGCCTGTGATGAATGGCCTTGAGACGCTCGCTGAACTACGCAAGCTGTACCCGAAGCTGCCCGTGATCATGTTCAGCACCTTGACCGAGCGTGGAGCCGCTGCCACTCTGGACGCGCTATCGCTGGGTGCGTCGGACTACGTCACGAAGCCCAGCAATACCAGTCCGGAAGGTGCGGTCGAAGCAGTTCGCGCCCAACTCATCCCCAAAATTAAAGCGCTGGTGCCGGGTGTAGCTACCTCCGCAAAGCTCAAGTCCTTGCCGCCGCCCCGTCCGGTCACCCGCGTGAAAAAGCCCGCGAACGCCCGTATTGAAATTGTTACCATCGGTACCTCCACCGGCGGCCCCAATGCCCTGGCCGAGGTTCTGCCGCGGATTCCGAAAGACTTTCCGGTTCCGATTGTGGTAGTGCAACATATGCCCCCGGTATTCACCCGGCTGCTGGCAGATCGCCTGGCCAGCCGTTCGGAGATCCCCATCGAAGAGGGAAGTTCGGGAGTAACGCTCTCGCCCGGACGATGCTGGATCGCCCCCGGCAATTTCCACATGACAGTGAAACGTGCCGGCGTGAATTCGCGGCTGGATTTGAATCAAGACGCCCCGGAGAACTCCTGCCGCCCCGCCGTGGATGTCCTGTTTCGGTCTGTGGCCTCAGTCTACGGCGCGAACGCATTAGGCCTCGTGATGACCGGCATGGGATCGGATGGCGTGATCGGCGCTCGACACATTCGTGATGCCGGCGGCGAGGTCATTATTCAGGACGAGAACTCGGCCGTGGTCTGGGGTATGCCGGGTCTGGTTTATGCCGCCGGCCAAGCCGATGGCGTCTACCCACTAGACCAACTTGCGCCAGAGATCACACGCCGGGTCATGCAAAGCCGCGCCCAGCGGCCTGCCTTAGCCATCAATCATTTTGTCAGCGCGGAGCCACGAGCCAAATGAGCACTGGAACCCAACCCGCTATCCTCAAGCCTTCGAAAGCCAACGAACCCGTTGACCCAGTCTTCCGGCAAATCCGCGATCTGGTTTACAAGGTATCCGGAATCTTCCAACTAGAGGAAAAACTCTATCTCATGGTTGATGGTTGCGGCCGCCGCATGAAGCAGCTGGGCACACGAAGCACTCGTGAATATTGGGATCTGCTGACGGCCCACGCCAGCAGGGAATCCGAACTCCGTCATTTGCTGAATGAACTCACCATCGGTGAAACCTGCCTGTTCCGAAGTCAGCCGCAATTGGATGCGCTGCGCAAGGTGATTTTGCCTGAACTGGTAAAGGACAACATTAAGAAGGTGACGAAGCGCGTGCGCATTTGGAGTGCAGGCTGCTCCACCGGCGAAGAGCCCTACACGCTCGCGATGAACATGCTCGAGGAAAGCGAAGGCCAACTAAAAGGTTGGACTGTCGAGATCTCTGCCACCGACTTGAATGATCGTTCCATCGAAACCGCCAAATCCGGCATCTACGGCGACTATGCCCTGCGCTCCACGACGGAATATTTCAAGCGCAAATACTTTTCCGCTGTCGACGATAAAAGATGGCAGGTAAAGCCCGAGGTCAAGAAACTGGTCACCTTCAATCGCCTCAACCTGCAAGACGATTCCAAGATGCTCTTTATGAAAGGCATGGATCTGATTTTCTGCTGTAACGTGCTGATTTACTTCGATGGGCCGTCGAAGACAAAAGTGATCAACCATTTCTTTAACAACCTCAATTTCGGCGGTCACTTCTTTCTGGGAACCTCCGAGTCTCTGATGAAGTTGAACGACCAGTTTCACCTGGTGCATTTCCCCGGGACCATCGCCTATTGGAAGCCGTCCCTGAAGAGTGGCAAGCTATGAGTAGCGCAGCCGTCGAAACTAAAATTCGTGAGCGGGTGCAGCGCATCGAAAACACCCCCGCTATCCCTGCAGTGTTTCTGCCCCTTCTGGAATTGCTGAACTCGCCTCCGGAAAAAGTGAAACTCGACGACGTGGTCAAATTGGTCTCCTACGACAACGCCATCGCCGCCCAATGCCTTCGCGTAGCCGGATCTCCCCTATTCGGTTTGGCCAAGTCGCCCGAGTCCATTAAAGGCGCGGTGATCAGCCTGGGTCTCCGCAAGGTGGAAACCATCCTTCTTACTTGTTGCTTGGGACAGGCATTTCCCGCCAAGAACTGGGCTTTGGATCCAGTCGTTTTTTGGAAGCACTCCCTCGGTTGCGCGATGGTTTGCCGGAAGTTTAGCGAGAAGCTGGATAACTCCGATAACGACAAGGCTTACATGGCAGGTCTACTGCACGATATCGGCTTTCTCGTGAACTGCATCGGTTTCCCGAAGGAGTTTGCGTCGTCGGTAGAACTTGCCATCAAGGACGAGATAGCCATCGGTGAAGCCGAACTCGCCACCATGGGTTTTACTCACTGCGAGGCAGGTCGCGCCCTCGCGGAAAAATGGCATCTCAGCGAAGAGATCGCGGAAGTGATTGCTCATCATCACACCGTGGAGGAAAGTAAAACCGCGCGGCCGCTCGTGGCCTTGGTTCATCTCAGCGACCTGCTTTGCCGGATGCGCGGCTTAGGCTATGGATACTACGAAAGGCTGAAGGTGGACCTCGTCGATGATCCGGCATGGGAAATTTTGTTGAAGGAACATCGCGAACTCCAAGGCGTAGATCTCGAGCATTTCACCTTCGAACTGGACGATGCGGTCAGCGGCATCATCGAATTGGTATCCACCATATTCGGCTCGGCGGCGGCGGCGAAAAACTGATACTGCCGCTGGTTTGCAAGACAACGCATGACGAAAGTACCGCACGCCCAGCGCAACCGCCGCGACCGCTGCACTCGCGGCCCAATTGGAATGTCCGAAAACGATCCACAGTCCACCACGACAAGCTTTGACAAACTGGTGACCACAAAATGACTGGTGATTGACCATGCTGTGACAAGCTCCGCGCCCGCCTCCCGTACGCTGCATTCATCTCGAGTAAAACCCCTGCGAACTGAATAAGCAAAAGCCCGCTTTAATGCGGTCGACGCGAAGGACTGTCTCAACGACCGTCCTTGGCTGCAAGCAGACCTTTTCAACATCAAGGAGAAACTATGAGCAAGTTATCGAAATACACACTCGCATTCGCACTCTCTCTGGCAGCGAACGCAATGCTAGCCACCAGCAGTGTGAGCGTCGCACCCGAAACAAACAACGAGGCGCGCCTCTCCGCAGACGGCGCCTTTCGCGACGGACTTTACCTCGGAAAGCGAGCGGCGCAACAGGGCGAACCTCTGCGTCCAGCAATCGGCCGCTGGTCAACGCCACAAGATCGCTCCACCTTCACCGCTGGATATGACCGTGGATACAGCGAAGCCCTCGCTGGAATCGAGCCATAAGAATCACCAAACCAAATTCGCGAATTGAGGTGAAGAGTATGCACGCAAACAAGTTCGGTTCTTTCTTTGTTCTTACCCTAGCGGTCAGCATAGCGCTGGCGGTCTGTGCGATCACGCCAGGCAAGGTAACAGCCGGTGGCGCGCCCTCGTTTTCCGGAGCGGCAAATCTGAAGGGCACCGTCCACTTTGAAGGCACAGTCCCAAAACCCAAACCGATCAACATGGCCGCCGATCCAAGTTGCGCCAAACAACATTCCGCCCCCGTATATCTACAGGAAGTCATGACCGATTCCAAAGGCGACCTGCAGAATGTAATCGTGTTTATTTCGCAAGGCCTGGGAGACCGCAGGTTCGATCCCCCCACTCAGCCCGTCACCGTCGAGCAGAAAGGCTGCATGTATGTGCCGCACGTTCTGGCTGTCCAAGCAAATCAGCCGCTGCACGTAGTCAACGAAGACCCCACTTCCCACAACATTCACCCCACCCCTGCCAACAACCGCGAGTGGAACAAAGCCGAACCGCCAGGCTCAACCATGGACGAATCGTTCGCGCGCGAAGAAATCGCGATCCCCGTGAAGTGCAACCTGCATCCCTGGATGCACGGCTTCGTGGCAGTTTTCAAACATCCCTACTTTGCGGTAACGGGCAAAGACGGCAGCTTCGACCTGACCGGCCTGCCGCCCGGCACCTACACCATCAAAGCATGGCACGAGAAGCTGGGCACGGCCACGCAGACGATTACCATCGGTGCAAACGAGAGCAAGGAGATCAGTTTTGTCTTCAAAGCAGCGATGTAGATTGCGCAGGACTTCTTGCGAACTGGAGTCTCACTGCGCCTCTGAGAGTGCCCGATGACCTGTACCTGGACTGAACACGCAGCACGGCAGTTCGAAGACCGCCAGATATCGCTTCGCGATTGGATCAACTGGCTGTTCGCAGGCGCAGTATCCCTGGCGATGTGGTTGGCTTGCGCACTTGCGGTGGTAGCGCTTAAGCCTTGGTAAAAGGGCCAAAACTTCCAGATGCGGAAAAACGCAGATTGGCGCAATACCGGGAAGGGCACGAGTTTTACTCGTGCCGGCAAGCCACGCAAAATCAGCTCGGGCTTTAGCCCCTGAGGGCTTCAGTGCTTCTCCACAACCTTGAACCCCTTCCGCCGCTGTTCACTGTAGCGGAGCAGTGCATCAAGAATAATGGGATACGCCTCCGCCGCGGGACGTATCTCATCGACCTCCACCGCCTTGCCCTCGAGCTGCTTGTAATCCTGAAAAAATCTCCGCAGCATCAGCATGCGATGCGGCGGCATCTCCGCCGCCTCGTGATAAGAGTTGAACTCCGGATCCTGCGTGGCGATGGCGATGATTTTATGATCCGGCTTGCCGCCGTCGATCATCGTCATCAGCCCGATCGTGCGCGCATGAATAATCGTCAGCGGCACGACGGTTTCCTGGCAAAGCACCAGCACGTCGAGCGGATCGTCGTCCTCGGCCAGAGTCTGAGGAATAAATCCATAGTTCGCCGGATAATAAACCGCAGAGTACAAAATGCGGTCGAGCTTGATCAGGCCGCTAGTCTTGTCGAGTTCGTACTTCACGCTCGATCCAAAAGGAATCTCGATTACGCAGTCAAATTCCTGCGGAAGCTTGTCTCCGGGAGTGACGTCGTGCCAGGGATGGATCATAGGATTGCCGAGCCGTTCTCATTCTATCGGACCGGCATGGGCCTTAGGAGAGTCGGGGTTCGCAATCCTGATCAAAAAAAAATTCGGATCGAAGCCGTTAAAATCCTTGCGTTCAATGATTTGCTGACTTCGGGGGTGGCTTTGGTCCGACTAAAATATTGATTCGAGAGAATTTGCCCGCAAAATATTGGCGCAGAAGCGGTTAGCCGATATTCAGTTCTCAAAGAGGGCATAATCATTTGGGACAATTATGCCCCGAGTCGGAAGTGAGACACAAGGTCGGACGTCACGGCGGGCTTGTGGATTTGGAGGGTCGAATCGGTATAGAGGGAGTCAAATTCCCCGCCCCTTCGGCAGGCTCAGGGCAAGCTCTGTCTCTGCACAGTACGCAGAGACAAGGACGGGGCACCCGCGAGAATAGATTCCGGAAAGGCTGGACCAGCGCGCCCCCGCACATAAGCAAACCCAATAATCGTCCACGCTTTGTAACGCTTTGTTCGTCCCGCTCACTATCCGAATGTAGCTTGAAGGCTCGGGCAGAGGAGGAATTCCATGGCCGAAAGCAAGTCTCCCAACACTCGTCGCGATAGTATTTTCCAGCAGCTTCTCAACTCGCTCGATGCAGCCCCGAAGCAAATTACCGACGCGATGATTCGCCAGACAACCGATGAGGATCAAAAAAACGTGATTAACGCCTGCGGCGATGCTCTGCGCGAACAGGTCCAAGGCCTAACGTCGCACCTACGGGACGGCTGGTCGCGCCTCGGTCCACAAGGCCAGGCGGAAGTATCGCGCGTCATCGGCATGAGCGGCAGCACCGCTTTGTTTGCCGGCCTCGATTCGCTGGCGAAAAACATGAATTCCCCAACGGCGAAGATCGCCGTTTCCGGCTTCATCAAGGAGCTGAAGAAACTCATCATTCTCCTGTTCTGGCTCATTTTCCACACCATTCCCAAGTGGCTGATCATCCTTCTGGTCCTGATCGACGAAATTCTCGATCGGCAGCTCTCGGTAGGAAATCCTGCGCTCGGGAACACACTCTCCCGCCAGCACCAGGATTACTTGCACGAGCAGATCCTGATGGCTCGCCTCAACCGAGAGTACGCCGCGCCGGAACAACCGGCCAACAACGAACCCAACGCCGAGACCGCCTGAAGCTTCGCGCCAACCAGGGAACCCCATTTCTCGCGTCCTTTGCGAGAAGTGGGGTTCCACGCCGCGTAAGAAACATCCTTGAAGGTGGGGGTGCGCCCTCCGCCACCGTATTTGAGAGTGCGCATTAGAGCGCCAGCACCTGTCACGCAGTAAACACGGCATTCACCGACACAGAAAAAGCCCAGCGCTGTCGCTGGGCTCTTTGCTGATCACAAAGTCCTAGTAGTTGGCTGCCTGCACGATCAGGTGATCGACAATGTGATGTGCTTCGTCGATGTGATGCAGCGCGCGGTCGCGAAGGCCGCGGGCTCCAGGATAGTCTTCCTCGCGAGCGATGTCGTTGTGCGCTTTATCCAGCAGTTCTAGCGCGCGGTGGAAGCGGCCGGCACGGTCCATACGGGCGTCGACTGGCGGATGATCGTTCAGATTCTTGCCGTCGTCGATGGCGGCGTGCTTGATCTCTTCGATGGCTTTGTCAATTTCGTTGATGGCGTGTTCTTCCTCTTTGTCCATGTGATGCGTGGCGGCAGGGTTTTCCAGGTGGGCGCGCGCATGCCGCAAGTCGGTCAGCGCATGCAGGTAGGCGGGATGCATTCCCGGAGCTTGGGCAAAGGTCAGCGCAGCGCAGACGGAAACAAACAGTGCAAGTAAGGCGCAATGTCGCAGGGCTCTCATAGTTCTCCTCAAATTGGTTCTCCTCAAATGCTTTCGGCAGAATGAACTTCGCAAGCATTAACCCGAGACTGAAGGGTTTGACTCGGTGGATTCTAGCCTGCTTCGGGCGGAGATGCTGAGTTACCTTGGGACATGGCCGCCCGAAAGGATTGTCCTCCAGGCGGTTGCGCCGATGGCGAGCCTGCCCTTGTCTTCGGGAGCTGGCAAAGATGGGCCAGACCCTCACCCTATCGCAGATCGTTTGGAGCGATCAGCAGTTCGTTTAGCAGCGATGTTGAGGGCGTCCCCGCTGCTCCGCTCAAGACGTTGACAGTGCTGTTCGAAAGAGCCGTCACGTAAAGTTCGTTTGTCAGTACATCATCAGCGATGGCGGTAGCGTCGGAGAGCGCGATATTGGAGATCGCGTTCGTTTTGCCATCGATCACGCTAAGGCCTGTGTTGGTGACGTAGATCTGGTCGCGGACCTGGTCTACGGCCACGTTCCACTCCGAGGTCACGGCGAGGGTTGTGGTTGCGTTCGTACTCCCATCGATTACAGTGACGGCGCCATTCGTTCCAGGACAGCCCACGTAGATCTTATTCGTTACAGAGTTGATGCCGATTCCGTTCGGATATGCACATGTGTTCACCGTGCTGGTTGCGTGAGTTGAGCCATTGATCACGGTTACACTGCTGCTAAGCGTGTTCACAACGTAAATCGCATGCGTCGCGGAGTTTATCGCGACCACGGCCGGATAACTTCCAACCGTAACCGTCGAGGTGGAGTTATTCTTGCCGTTGATCAGGGTCACGGTATCGCTATCGCTGTTGGCGACGGCGATCGTATCCTTCGTGTAATCGATCGCCACTGAGAGTGGTTGAACTCCTACCGCGACCGTCGTGGTGCTAAGGGTAACGCCATTCACCACCGTGACGCTTCCCGCAGTGAGACCCTCTACAAAATTGACCACATAGATCGTATTCGTATAAGGATTCACCGCTACAGCGTAGGCATTGCTGCCGCTGGGAGTCGAGACCAGCGTTACCGCGTTGGTTGCGCCATTGATGACGGCAAGATGGGGATTCACGCCGTCCACGGCATAGATGTAGTTAGTGAAGGGATTAATGGCCAGCGCCCCATCGAGCGCCTCCTGCTGGTTGGTGCCAAGAGGAATGGTCGTTGCGGCGTTAGTGACTCCGTCAATCTCCGTAACTTGATTGGTCGGCTCGTTAATGACGTAGACCTTGTCCGTGAACGGGTTGAGAGCGATGGCCTGTGGATAGTTTGTTACCGGCACGGTTGCCTGCACTGTTTGAGCTGCAAGTGTGAAACTGAATCCGATCACGCAGATGACAGTGGCGACTGGGCGAGAGATTGACATGGAGTGCCGCTCCTCTGAGATGGGCCAGAACCGGGGGGGGAAGTGCGATAGGCCCGAAGTGAGATTGCGGAGGAAATGTAACACGGCCTGGGAAGGTACGCAATGTTACCTATTTCTGAAACCCACCTCCTGGCGGGACGGCTCGGCCGTTTGGCTAGCCCGCGCAAAGCTGCAGCATCCTCGCCTATTCTTGCGTCGGTAGACTTGGGTCAGCCCCTTACCGTATAGGCAATAATGGAGCAGCCTTGGCAGTCCCTGAAGTTAGCGGGCTCAATGCTGCCGCAGACTGAGCACCCATGAAGCTCTGAACGCTCTGGATCGACTGCGAGTTCATCTCGTCCGCGATAGTCATGAGGTCGGGGAGTAGCAACGTGAAGTCCACAGTGTCGAGGTTCTGGTCGATAATCTCGAAGATGGACACTTGCAGAAGGCGCGTCTCTTGCATCATGAGAGCTACGGTATAGCCCTGACGAAAGCGCAGTTTGCCATGCGCGATCGCTCCTGCACAAGCGTGGTCAGCGGCTTCCTCTTTTCGGCCGGAGAGCAATCGTTCTGTGATTGCGGCTACCATCTCCCGAATGTTTGCGGTGCGCTCCGCAACGGTCAGCCGGAAAGCTCGCAGTTCTGTTACTTGTTTCATTCGTTCCAGCCACAGCGTAGTCACCAAGTCGAACTCTCGATTCAGGATGGAGGCAATAGTCTCCTTGGGCTTGGCTGCGGATTCAGCCGTCGCGATCTTTTTGTTGATCATCTCGGGGAGTTCCTCAACCTTTAGAGGCTTAACTAGAACCTCATCAGCTTGCAGCGCGATTGCATCCATGGCCCTGTTTACGTCTGGAAACTCACTCACCACGACGTTCAATGCGTCAGGTTGGGTGTGGTGCATGGCGGTCACCACGGCGAAGCCGTCTCCGGCCTCCGGCATATTGAGATCGGTGACAAGAACATCAAAGGGTTGGGTGTCAATCTCGTGGAGGGCTTCGGTCACGTTTTTGGCGGAGACCACGTCACAGTTCTGCTTTTCCAGCGATTTTCGGGTGAGATATCGCTCATTTGAATCGTCATCGACGAGAAGAACTCTAGTATTAGTCATCAGGAATGGCTCCAATTGTCCATCGTGCCGCGAAAGCACCCACAAGCGATTAGGGTGCTTTCCGGAGTCTAGGACTTGGGAAAAGCGGAAAGTGCTCAGTAGTGCTCATTCCGACAAATCGGCTGCACACTTGTTACCAAAAAAGGAATGCTTTCCGATTCGGGAGCTGGCCCGCGTTTGGTTTTTGTCTGCGCTGCGGCAGAAACACAGCCCCAGCTTTACTTCTGTTGTCATCCTGAACGCAGCCGCCCGACTAGCGAGGCGTGGTCGAATGCCTGCCCTGAGCGCAGTCGAAGGGGATCCCTAACGGTCTCCCTCACTTCTTGAAGATCAAGTTAGAGATCGAGGGATTTCGACCTCGTGTCGGTCACCAGCGAGGTGCAGCACGGAGTTCCGCGCTAGGCTGTGAACAAAACGGAAAGCCAGCCGCAGCGGGAGATTTCTGTGACGCTGGCAGGGTACCCGCGTTCTGTTTTCGTAACAAAAATCACGAGCATGTAAGGAGTTCTATTCGGCCTGCTAAGGTGAGACGCGACAGCCGCGCCGCATGACGATGTGAGGAGATTATTTCGATGTCAACAGACCCCCCAACCTGCCGCATCTGTGGCAAGCCATGTCCCCCAGAGGATTGTGTCAATGACTTACGAGGCCGCCCCGTTCACAAGACTTGCTATCGTGAGGCACTCATAAAAGGGCAGGAAGCGCTCTGACAGCGCCGATTTTTTCGTAGTTCTGCGCGGGACCGGCGGGACTCGCTGGCTACCGGGACATGGAGGAAACGCCGACAAAATCCTAAGCCTTGAATTGCTCACCCTTGGAGCTGTTCGGGGGGCTGAGGTTTAACTTTTGGTTGGGCTTTCCTGCGAGATGTCTATCTTGCAAACTACGCATCAATCGCGCATCCTCTGCAATCAGCTTCGGGCTTCGTCTTTCCCCACTTTGAATTTCAATTAGCCTTTGCATCAAATCGGCGAAGTTTTCCATGACTTCCTCCAAGGACCTGAGGCTAACCTGGTTGGCCCAAATAATAGGACACAGTCCAGGCGCAAGACTGGTCAATATTGACCACTTACGGGAACATTACCGCCAGCGAGAAACTTCCGGAGTCTCAATAACTACGGCGTGGGTGCCATGGTACGACGTCCTTCTGTTCTTCCTTCGAATAGGGCTCACCAAAATATGGGAACTCGGTACGGATCCGACTGCGATCAGGGGCAGCGCCGTCCTGGAGGGGCCTGTTTGTCGCCAATGTAAGCATCACATCCATCGCATCATCACCCAGTGGCCTCCCATTGAATCTCGCGGCTTCAAATGCAGCTGCCGTTCCTAATTCATAGGGCAGGGTGTCCGGGCATAGTCGAGAGACCATTTGCTTTGAATATTCTTCCGGGTTCGTGGCAGACCCTGCATAGGTAACCATCTTCTGGGTATAGTCTGCGATGTATCCCGAGAATAAGGCGATGTCATCGGATGGCACCGATTTGTTGAAGGTCTCTTTCACCTCTTGGTTGCTGGGATCGTTGAGAAAGAGGTGCGTGATCATCGGCAGGCCCCAGCGTGACACCTGCATCTCTGGAGCATGGCCGTAAAGTGACACGGTGGCCCAGGCATGGACCGTTCCCTTGCCGATCAAATGGTTTGGGACTTCGAGGACGATCGCCGTGATATTGCGATTGAGGAAGAAGTTCTGACGATGGCGCAGGAACGCATCGCCGTCATACCTGTGTTCGTTGTAGAAGGCATTCTGAAGATCACGCGATGCGACAGCGTTGGCGGCAAACAGATCGGGAGCGATTCCGACGAAGGCTCGAATACCAGACTTGCTATGGACTTCGCCCGTATCGCCTTCGATCAGGAGCTCGCCCTTGTCCCCGCCGATAGCCTCGCCAGTGGCCCAACGGACCTGAAACTTCTGCACATGGACATGCTCGCCCCCGTTCCCATGTCTCGGTTCGTCGAACCTGAACTTGAAGACAACATCTTCGCGAGCATCACCAGTCAGGTCCAGGCGGAAGGTATACAAACCCTCAATGTGAAGGGTATCCGGTGCAGAGAGGACAACATCAGGATTAACGGTCATCGCCATCACCGTTGTGTCGGGAGCGCCCTGAAACAGATAGAGATCACACACGTTCAGGCTGGGATCCTCCTTCGCAAGTTTGGTATCGAAATGATGGGACATAGGTTTCCTCTCTGCCAATTCGTTATTGATGATTCGCCCTTATACAGACGTTGCGCAATATTTGAAGTAAGGAAATGTTTTGATGGGGCTGCCCAGGTGCGGTTGCGAGGGGTCGATCGTGATTTGTCGCCGATTGGAGCTCGCACCGAATACACGCGCAACCCTAATTCCGCCCGCAATATACTTGACAATATCAACTAGTCGTATGATATCGTCAACCGTACTGGAGGCGTCCATGGCGGAGTCAGGCATCGAGAAACAGGTGAGCATACTTCGAGCTTTTAACCGCTTCTACACCCGCAAGATTGGCGTGCTGGACGGAATGGCGAGCACGCCGTTCTCTTTGGCCGAAGCTCGCGTTTTGTATGAGCTGGCGCATCGCGAACGGCCCACAGCCACTGACATCCGTACCGAGCTTGGCCTGGATGCCGGTTACATGAGCCGCATCCTGCGCGATTTCGAACAACGGAAGCTGGTCCGGCGGGAACAGTCGAAAGCGGACGAGCGACAGAGGTTTCTTTCCCTGACGACCAAAGGACGGGGAGAGTTTGCACCCCTCGATGAGCGTTCGAATCGGGATATAGCCGCAATGCTCGAAAGGCTTTCCTCAGCAGAGCGGAAACAACTGGTTGAGGCGGTGCATACGGTTCGAAGGCTGCTGGACGACAAAATCGAACCGCAAATACCTTATCTCCTGCGCATGCATCAACCGGGCGACATGGGATGGATCGTCCACCGTCAAGCGATTTTGTATGCCGAGGAATATGGCTGGGACGAAACGTACGAGGCACTGGCGGCCGAAATTGTGGCGCAATTTATCAAGAACTACGACCCGAAACGTGAACGCGCATGGGTCGCCGAAAGGGATGGACGAAGGGTTGGCGGCGTCTTCGTCGCGAAGGAATCGGACGAAATCGCGAAGCTGCGGCTTCTGCACGTGGAGGCGGAGGCGCGCGGCCTCGGTATTGGTAAGCGACTGGTAAAGGAGTGCGTGCAATTCTCACGGCAGGCGGGCTATCGAAAGATGACGTTGTGGACACAGAGCATTTTGCATGCGGCGCGACACATCTACAAAGAGACAGGCTTCAAAATCGTGAGCGAAAAGAAGCATCACAGCTTTGGAAAAGATCTTACGGCTGAGACCTGGGAACTCGACCTCAGGACTTTCGATTGACAAAATGATTGTTGCCAATCATTGACAATCCTTGCCAATCGCAATACCTTGAAACCTGAACTAACTGAACTAACATGACACTCAACATCAACCTAACCCCGCAACTCGAAAAGCTCGTTCGGCAGAAAGTCGAATCAGGACGCTATAACTCCGCGAGCGAGGTGGTGCGCGAAGCCCTGCGACTCATGGAGACGCAAAACGAACTGCACGCTCTTCAACTTGAACGGCTGCGGCGCGACATCCGCCAAGGTCTGGAAAGCGGCTCACCGCGCCCGTGGAGGCCGGCCGAAATGAAGCGGCAAGGCCGCAAGCCCGCCGCATCCCGCGGAGCCGCCCACAAGTAGAATGCCGTCTGTTGTAATAGGCCCGAAGGCGCTGGATGACCTCGCCGTGATTTGGGCCTACATCGCCGAGGACAGTCCGCGCCAAGCCGACGCCTTCGCCGCTGCCGTCGATGGCGAGATTCGAGACCTTGCTCGGCGTCCCTGGATTGGGCGCGCGAGGCCAGAATTGTTAACTGGACCTACGCAGCCTCCCCTTTGGCCGTTACGTTATCTTCTATATTCCGCGCAAACGCGGAATCGAGGTCGTGCGCGTACTCCATGGCGACCGCGACTTAAAGCCCTTGCCCGACGAAGACGCTTGAGAATGCAATTTCCACAACCTGTGACATCTGACCTTGTCGTCCACAGCCTCGCCTCGCAACCATTGCCGAGGCCGACAGTCCACCAGGCAATCGTCCAAATCTGAAGTCCTTTGTTTAGCGGATTTTGCTGACAGCCGTCGCTAACTCCCATCTTTTCAAAGATCACGTAGGGGGAGGGGGCAGAGGTCTTGTGGGGGTGGGTCGACGTCGGCGCGGCGCGGACACCACGGCGACGGATGGTCATCCCGAAATCCCCGCGTTTTCACCAGCGGGCGAGGGATCTCCCTCAGCACAGAGCCGTCTGGTCAAACTGCACATTACCGCCAGAGTCCAGCCCTTGTCTCCGATGGTATGATTCAATCATCCAAGGAGGGTCCGATGCTCACCCGCCTGTTCGCCGCCGCAATCCTGCTCTCTGCGATGAGTGCGTTCGCGCAATCGCAGCCGCAACCAAGCTCAAACGCGATCGCTTCCCCGGCCATCACCGCCGACAATTCTGCAACCGATCAATTCCGGATCAGCCCGTATCCGCAAATTGATTCCGATGAACCCAAGGACAAGAACGAAGACCCGACAGACGATCCGATAAAAGCGCAAAGCGTTTCGAGGAAGCAGCTGATCCAGTTCCTTGACGCCGAGCGCAACGGCACAAATTTCGTCCCCGGAACGCCGTTTCAATCGGAGGCCTATTGCCTATCGATTCGCAGCTATCGCGTGGTTCGCGACGACCCAAACTCCGACGCCACGCATCGCGTCGCCTATACCACCTGCGTGCCCGCAGCGCGCTTTCGCGTGTACACAACGGACGAACGCCGCTGACCCGGAGCGCCCGCGTCCTTACGCATGTTGATTCGCAGCCTGCGGCAGGGTAAAGTCATCACAGCAAGAGGGGTGTTTTCCCTATGTCCAGTCAAACAAGAACGTATTTGAAGTTCGGCGGCGCGACGGTAGCAATTCTGTTCCTGTTAGGCTATCTTGCCTACACTGGCGTGCAGGATAGTAAAAGCTATTACGTGACCATCACCGAACTGCACAAGATGGGCAACGGCGCCTACACCAAGCGCCTGCGCGTGGCCGGCAACGTACAGCCGGGCTCGATCAAGCGCGTCGGTACGCACGTGCAGTTTGTTTTGGTCGAGCAGAACCAGTTGCTCTCAGTGGATTACGCCGGGACTGAACCCCCTCCCGACACATTCAAAGACGACTCCCAAGCCCTGGCCGACGGCAGCTATGGCCATGACGGCGTCTTTCATGCGAAAGCTCTCCAGGCCAAGTGCGCCTCGAAATACGCGCCGCAACAACCCGGCAACCGGATGCAAGCCGAGCCGGCGAAGAGCGTAACCTAGGGAAACGACGACGTCGAATCTTTGCATCGCGAACGGGTCTTCTTTTATTCGGCTCGAGTTTCATTCGGCCCGATTCGATCTGTTCCCATTTGCGCCTGACTGCCCTTGACTAATGCGAATGGGTAGTAGACCAGCGCTTCCCGCAGGCGTAGGTTTGTCTAGTTGTTCTTTCCCCACGGTCCGAGGCAAAATACTCCATCTTGTTCGGTAAAGGGACTTCATGAGTTGTGTTGTACCCAGGACCTCGACTGTCCTCTCGACTTTCGCCTCGTCCATCTATTTTGCCGAAAATTCAACCTTAATCACCATCTCTGTCTCGAACCCTTCAGCAATTAGCAACGGCGGAATTCTGTTCGCCGCCGACGCTCAAGCCCAGATGACCGAGCGATAGTTTCCGCTAGCTCCGATCTGGCTACCCGGGAAATCTAGATTGGCACGCAGGCGCTGGTTCGCGTCTCGGCGCTATCTCGCCTTGACGCGAACACGGTTTGGCAAGCAATGCGAGTGAAAAAAATATTCTTACGTTGGGAGAAAAGTAAAATGAGAATCACGAAATTTATTCTGGCCGCTGGGTTGTTGCTGGCGGCTGCACCGATGTTTGCTGGAACCCTCGCGGTGGGCAGTTGTGAGCCACATCTCACGTCGTTTCCGACTATTTCGCTGGCTGTGGCCGCTGCCCCGTCCGTCGGCAGTACGACCATCGAGGTCTGTCCCGGTACTTATCCCGAGCAGGTCCGCATCACAAAGACCATCACCCTGAAGGGAATCGCTTCCGGCAACTCGAACGCCGCGATTATTACAGCTCCGTCAGGAGGAATGGTAGCAAACGCGACCAGTTTCTACGGTGGCCCGGCGATTGAGGCACAGGTACTCGTGCAAAACGCGACTGCCACGGTCGAGGACCTGACTATGGACGCTTCCGGCAGCAATCTTGGAAGCATGGGCTGCTCCGGTTACCCCATTGGCATTTTCTATCAAAATGCCGGTGGAACCGTTACCCGCAACAACGTTCTGAATGACATTCTCGGCGCCGGCCTTACCGGTTGCCAAAGCGGCCTGGGTATCTATGTGGAGAGCGGCACCACGACAATCCAACCCAATCCTTCCACTTACGCTCCTTCTACGGTGCACATCACCTACAACAACGTGGCCAATTTCCAGAAGAATGGAATCACGGGGAACGCGTCCGGCACAGACGTGACGATCTCGAGCAATGTTGTCGTTGGGCAAGGTCCATGGAACGGCGCAGCGCAGAATTCCGTCCAGATCGCCTTCGGCGCAACCGGCACTGTCACGAGCAACACGGTCGGGTCCGATGTTTGGGCTCCGGACGTGTTTGGAGACACCGGAGACGCGGCAGCTGGCATTCTGGTCTACGCGTCGTCGAACATCACCGTTAGCACCAACAGTGTCAGCAACACGCAGTATGGAATCGCAGTGGTCAGCGAAACTCCCGGAGACGGAGCCGGCGCGACCGTAAACAGCAACACGATCACGCTGACTCACCTTTACGACGCAATCGACCTGTGCAGCAACGGCAACACCGCTATGAGCAACAAGATTACCGGCGCGGATGAGTCCGGGATTCACTTCGACGATACGTGCGCCGATCCTGCGACCGGCAACTCGGCAACGTCTAACACCATTAGCGGCACCTGTGCCGGTGTACTCGAGGGTCCCAGTGCGACCGGCACCACCACACCCAACACCTACTACAACGCCGTCAATCTGGTGTTGACTGGTTCCGACACTTGCACGCCACCACCCTCCGGCGCTAACAAGCCCGCGGCAAGGCCGCACTGGCGAGTGAGCCCTGCAAAGCCCTAGGCGCAAGGTCCTAGGTAAGATCGACAACAAAACGACAACTAAAGTGCCGGGGTCGGACGGATCTACCAAGACCCCGGCTTTTTTGTTTTTGCTGGGAAGTTTAAGGCTGACCTTGATCGGCTAAAATACTACCTTCAGAAACCGACGTTTTCCCCTGTCCGTCTGTCGTGCTGCCGCCCGACCGATATAGCCCAAGGCGCGAGGATTCCCTTTCATATGAAAGTCCGCGGCGTTCTTCTGCAGCTTCTTGCGCAACGTAAAACTCGCTCGCTTAGCCGCTGGGTCAACCTCTGGCCACCCTTTCTCGGTGCTGGCATTCGCGTTATTCATATCGCCACCGACATGAAAGCGGTCGACGTAGAAATGAAGCTGCGCTGGTGGAACGCCAACTACGTGGGGACGCAATTCGGCGGATCCCTCTTTGCCATGACCGATGCGTTCTATATGCTGATGTTGATGGCAAACCTGGGAGGCGACTATATCGTCTGGGATAAAGCCGCGAGCATCCGCTACCGCAAGCCGGGGAAGGGAACAGTTCGAGCCGAATTCCGGCTGTCGGAAAGCCAGATTGACGACATTCGCGAGAAACTGTAGAGGCTGCCCAAATACGAGCCAACATTTCTGGTAGAAGTAAAAGATGAAAGCGGAGTGGTAATCGCAGAAGTCGAAAAACTTTTGCACGTGCGCAGAAAGCAGGACCACCGGTGAAGCAGCGCTTTAGCTCTGAGGTCGACGCTTCGTATCAGGGCACCGCTTCAGCCGCGCCGTAAATAGAACATCAAACAAGAGGGCTTTAGCCCCTGAGGGTCTCGGCAGTCCCGGAGGGACGAAAGAAAACCGTGTACATCCCCGAACATTTTCACGTGCGTCACGATTCCGAAGCCATCGCCTTCATGCGGGCCAATCCTTTTGCGGTTCTGATCTCTTGCACTGATGAAGGTCCATTCGCGACGCACCTGCCGCTATTCGCCCAGGCTGAAAACGAAAAGCTCCTGCTCCGCGGGCACGTAGCCAAAGCAAATCCGCATTGGCGTTATCTGGAAGCCCGGGCGCAATGCTTAACCATTTTTCACGGGCCGCACTCCTATATCTCCCCCAGCAACTACGCGGAGCATGACAGTGTTCCCACCTGGAACTACGCCGCCGTGCACGTCTACGGCAACGCCCGCCTGTTCAGCTCCGAAGACGATCTCCGCCAAATGCTGAACGAGTTGATCGGAACTTTCGAACCCGCCTATCGCGAGCAGTGGGAAACGACAACCCCAAAGTTTCGCGAAAACATGCTGCGGCAGATTGTCGGCTTCGAAATCACCGCCACCAAGATCGAAGGCAAGTTCAAGTTGAGCCAAAATCGCACCCGCGACGATCAGAAGAATGTGATCGCATCGCTGGAGAAATCAAACGACTCCGCAATTTCCGGAGTGGCGAGCATGATGAAGGAGCGTGGGCTCGGAATAACCGCGCCGAAGGAAACGAAGGGATGAGCGAGACGGTCCGTCAGTCGCGAACTAAGCCGCTCTCAGGCGTGAGAGTCTTAGTAGGCCGTGCGCGCCATCAGGCCGGTGCGTTGTCTGCCGAACTGCGCAAACTAGGCGCGACCGTAATCGAAATTCCATTCATCGAAATCCGCAAGCCGCGCAGCTTCAAACCGCTGGACTCCGCCTTGAAGAATTTGGCGCATTACGACTGGCTAATCCTCACCAGCGCAAACGGAGTGGAAGCCATGTGGGAAAGGATGCAGACACTGGGGCTCTCTTGGACCGGCACAAACCGGAAGGGCAAAAACCGGACGAGCAAAGACCGGGAAGGGCACGACTTCAGTCGTGCCGATAAAGTCCGCCGATCCGAACCGGCTTTAGCCGCTGAGGGTCAGCCGAACAACCTTCGCATCGCCGCCATCGGCCCCGCCACAAAAAAAGCCATCGAGCAGCGCGGCCGCAACGTCGACCTCGTCCCGAAGGAATATGTAGCAGAGTCTGTAGTTCGCAGTTTGAAGAACAAAGTCAAAGGCAAGCGTGTGCTGCTCGTACGCGCCAAAGTAGCGCGCGACGTAATTCCGCGCGAACTCCGCCGCGCCGGAGCTCAAGTCGATGTCGTGGAAGCCTACGAAACTGTCGTTCCGGAGCTTTCAGGGCGGCGTTTGCGGGCGGTTTTGAAGAATCCTGGTGGGCGGCGGCATGTGGCTACGTTCACGAGTTCCTCCACCGTGCGCAATTTTGTGGCGTTGTTGGGAGGCTCGCGCGCGGCAGCACGGATGCTTCACGCATTCGGCGGGCAAGAGTGCCCGCCTCGCACTTTTCCGAATCGCCTGCTGATGGCGTCAATTGGCCCCGTCACTTCTTCCACCTTGGGCGAACTGGGTCTGCCCGTGGATATTACAGCCAAGGAATTCACCATCCCCGGATTGGTCGAGGCGATCGCCTTGGCTATAGAGGTTCGAAATCATTCTTGATACTCAAACCGGTAGACGAACCACTCGGGCTCGATAGGGACTACGTAAAGACCGCTGGCAACGGCCCCTTGTTCTTTAGGAAGTTTTGCGCTGTCTAAAGAAGTAACCTCAGTTTGCGTCCATCCCACAGAAGAATCCACCTTGTGATCTTTCGGATAGTAGCGCACGCCCATATAGGAATCGGAGCAAATCGCGCAACCGTCCCCCCAGAGTGCAAACTCCATGGAGCCATCCTCTCTGATGATTACGTACTTGGCCCCAATCTTGCGAATTAGGTTCCGGTATTCAGGAACCAGCCGTCCGTGAGTTCCATCGATATCGACCTTGCCATCGCTGCCGACGTAGCGGGCGGATGGATCCTTTCGAAGGAGTGCGGCAAATCGAATGTAGGCATCCCTATTACTCTCGAATTGCTGGACCACTCGTTGCTCACGCGGAAGATAATAATGCGGTGTCAGCCGCCACCAGAAGCTATACCCGACGATTAAAAGAAGGCCCACAGCCGAAAGGCAGGCGTAGAGCAAAGCCTTGTTGAGGACTGTCTTTGACATTCGCATAACGCCAGTTACGCGTCCATGTCGCTATAGCGCGCCGGTTAAACTCCGCATTTTCACTCCGTAACTGAGCAACTGCAGTCGGCCGGCACCACATGCGCCAGCAAAAAATCCGCTACGCGCTTGTAAGCATCGATCTGATTCTCCACACGCGCGAATCCGTGCCCTTCATTTTCATAAATCTTGTAATCGACCGTCCCGCCGCGCTTTTTGATCGCGTCCACCACCTGCTGCGTCTCCGATTTCGGACAACGAGGATCGTGTCCTCCAGCCAGCAGCAATAGCGGCGTCTTGATCTGATCGATAAAGTTGATCGGCGATCGATCTTCGTACAGAGCCTTGTTCTTCGCCGGATCGCCCATGGTGGCAAGATCGATCTGCTGCAGAATCGGATCTTCGTTTTCGATCTCGGTAAACCAATTCACGAAGGGAACAATGGGCACGCCCGCGGCCCACAAATCCGGGGCTTTCGTCACTGACATCATGCTGAGATACCCACCGTAGCTTCCGCCCATCACTGCAATCTTTTTCGGATCAAGATGCCCCGTCTGCTTGATCCAATCGACGCCGGCCAGCACATCCTGCAAATCGCCGCCGCCCATATCAAACAAATTCGCCTTCTGAAAATCTTTGCCGTAACCCGTCGATCCGCGATAATTCGGTGCCAGCACCATGTATCCCTGATTGGCCGCATACTGCACGAAGCGGTTGAACGAATTCATCGACTGCGAAGCCGGACCGCCGTGAATGTAAACGATTGCCGCATTCTGCCCGTTGCGCGCCATGTTGTACGGAACGTAAAGAAACGCGGAAATGGTCCACTTACCGTCGCGGCTGGGATAGTGGACCAGGTAAGGCTCGATCATATCCTCCGACCGCACGCCCGCAACTAGTGAATGCGTGACCTGGTGCGACTTGCCCGTCGCCATCGTGTACACCCACAGATCACCGGGCGCAGTGGGGCCATTGTGGTAATAGAGGAGGCGCGAGCCGTCTTTGCTGAAGGCGGAATGTCCGCCAGCAGTTTCGTTCACACCTTTCGGTATGGGAAGGGCGTTGGACTTGTCAGTCGCGAGATCGTGCAGGTAGATGTCTTCATTGCCGTCAACGTTGGCGCTGAACGTGATGTGCTTGCCATCAGGAGAAAATTCTCCGCCGCGGATTTCCCATTTGTCGCGAGTCAGCCATTTAATCTTGTCCGGAACGTAGTATCCGTTTCGTTCGCCTTTCATTCCGACGCCGAGAAGGCCAATATTGTCATAACCATTTTCAGCATTTGACGTGATCAGAAGATAGTCCATGTCCTTCGCTATGCCGTCTGGTGAAACGTCATTCGCGGAGTAAAGTTGCTCACCCTCATGCGGTGTGAGCAAGGTACTCTTTGCCGTAGCCACATCAGCAATGAAAATATTCGAATCCGTCCCCTTCGCCTGCTCCTGCGAATACACAATGTACTTGCCATCCCTCGACCAGATCGGATTCGAGTTCCGCTTATCCTGCGGCGTGTTCGCAGTAAGGTGCTTCACCTCCCGCATCAGCGTGTCGTAAATGTCAATCTCAGGCGTAGCAGAAGTTTTTGGTTTTACGAGATAAGCCAGATAGCGACCATCCGGGGACCACGTCGGATCGGTCTCTGCGATCTCGCGCGTGCTGGTAAGGTTCACGACTTTCCCCGTCTTGGGCGAGACCAGGAAAATATCCCAAAGCTCGTCACCGTCGTAATCCGATTGATAAGCGATCCATTTTCCATCCGGCGACCACGTCGGCGCACTCTGCCGCTGATCGCTCACCGTGAGCTGCACCGGCCATCCGCCGTCCGAAGGCACCACCCAAATGTTATTGCGCCCGCTCATGTTGGAGATGAACGCGATGCTCTTGCCATCCGGCGACCATGTAGGACGCCCAATCTGGCGCGTCATGTAGAGCTTTTCGATAGTCAGCGTCTTGGGCTCGACTTGCGCGTTGGGCTTGGACGCAATCTGTTTGGGATCGGTAATTGCTTGCGGCGTGGGAAGCGTCTGTGCGGTAGCGATGCTTTCAGTAACCAGCGTACTCATAACTATGACGATAGCAAATCGGACGAGTGAGCGCATGTGCGGAGGAGCCTTCAATCTTCAAGCTGTGAAGGGAAAGTCTAGCAGAGTATGGGAGACAGGCGCGTCTTGACCCGTTGCCTAGCGGTAATTAGGATGGCTTGGTATTCGTGCCCCTTCTCGTTGCGAGGAGA
>JBEKBW010000012.1:0-59979 GCA_050015215.1 Candidatus Sulfotelmatobacter sp. | reverse complement strand
CACCCACTCGCTGCCTACTCGATCGCCGACTGTGACCGTGCGAATGTTTACTTTGTTTTCCCCATCCACGATTGCTACTTGATATCCGCCCTGCAGCTCCGAAACCGCGCGCTGCGGCACAAGCAAAGCGCCCTGCTGAACCCGAATCACCGCGCGAACTTTGCCGTAGCCGCCGGGCCGCAGAATGTTTCCGGGATTCGCAAACAGTCCCGCTAACCGGATCGCCCCTGTGCTCTCGTTTACCTGGCGGTCCGCAAAGTAGAATGTACCCTCGTGCGGATAGGTTGAGCCGTCAGCCAGGATTAATTGCAGGTGCAGATTTTTATCCGCCTCTAACCGGGAACTTTCTGTTGGGTACCGCTTTCTCCACGCGAGGTACTGCGGTTCACTCACGGTGAAGTAGGCCTTGATGGGGTCCACCGTCGATACCGAGGTCACGGGCCCGCTGGCCAGATTAACCAGAGCGCCCACCTGCAGCTGGGCCTGCCCGGCGATGCCGTCGATGGGCGCCACCAAGCGCGTGAAGTCGAGGTTGATCTTTGCGGTTTCGACCGCAGCCTGGTCCGTTTTGATCAATGCCCTGGCGTTCTCTACCGTGGCCTTGGCGGCCAAATTGTTCTGGACGGAATTGTCGAGGTCCTGCTGGCTTGCGGCTTGTTGTTTGGCGAGCGGCGTGTATTTCTCGACGTCGAGCTGGGTTCTCACTTGAACGGCTTCGGCAGTCGCAAGCTGCGCTTCCGCCTGCGCTAGCTGCCCTTGCGCCTGGTCGAGGGCGGCTTGAAATGGCCGCGGGTCGATCTCGAAGAGCAACTGGCCCTTCTTTACCAACGCGCCTTCCTGGTAACCCTGCCTCAGCAGGTACCCCGTGACCTGCGCTCTGACGTCGGCGTTGACGAGGCCGTCGAGTGTGCCGATCCACTCGCCATAGATCGGAACATCCTTCTGCTCGACTTGCACCACTTGAACATCCAGCGGAGCGCCCTGGTTGGCTCCCGCGACGTGGCTTGGACGCACCGCTCCCACGATCAGGGCGATGACAAGCAATCCGAGCATTCCACCGATCCAGAATTTGTATTTGGAAAGCACGCTCATACTGTCCTCCAGCAGCGCCTTCAGCAACGCAGGTCAGCCATGCTACCGGAAAGGTACAGGCCGACGAACGCTTGCGGGTTGCTGAAACCGACCGCATTTAGCGGTTTCGACCACTAATTTTTGAAAGGCGAATACGACTTGATCCGTCAGGCTTCCAACTCGGCAACCACCCTAAACGGGAATGGCCGGTCGAGAAATCCCCATATCGTAAGATTTTCTCGTATCACTATTGAGGTATTGCCAGCGGGAAAAGATTCGTAAAAAAAAGACCGCCGTGAGCCGTCACCTCTTTTGAGGAGGCGTAACATACCGTTTGGTCAGAAAGCCGACACGTCCCTTGACCCGATAATAAGGAGAGCTGATGCGATTCATCGACCGCGAGGAAGTCACGCGGCGGCTTACCTACGATGTGTGCATTCCGATCGTGCGCCAGGCGATGATCGCGTTATCGAGGGGCGAAACCAGGCAACTGTTGCGGTCGATCATTCCGCTGGCGGATGGGCGGCTTTTCGGCATTATGCCCGGTGCCATGGGCGCTCGTGCCCCGTTTGGCGCGAAGTTGATCAGCGTCTTTCCCGAGAACTTCTCGCGTGGAATCCAGTCACATCAGGGCCTTGTCATCCTGTTCGATCCCGAAAACGGCGCGCCGGTTTGCGTGGTCCATGCCGGCGAGATCACAGCCATCCGCACAGCGGCGGCCAGTGCGGTCGCCACTGACGCGCTTGCGCGCAAGGACGCCCGCCGCCTGGCGCTGCTAGGCTATGGCGAACAGGCCGGGACTCATGCGCGGGCGATCCGCAAGGTGCGCTATCTCGAATCGATTGTGGTGTGGGGGCGGTCGCCCGAACGCGCCCGAAACTTCGCCCAGAGAATGGAAGCAGAACTCGGATTACCAGTCGCTGCGGTGGGAGACGTCCGAGAAGCCGTTGCCGAGGCGGACATAATCTGCACCGTCACTGCGGCAGCTGAGCCGATACTAAAGGGCGATTGGGTGCGGCCGGGCACTCATGTGAATGTGGTCGGCTCCGGCTACGCGGGGCCTGCGGAAGTGGATAACGATCTCGTCGTGCGCTCGCGGTTTATCGCCGACAGTCGCGAAGGCGTCCTGGAGCAAGGCGCGGAGTTTCTTCGAGCTAAGGCCGCCGGCTTGGTTGGCGATGAGCACATCGTCGCTGAGATCGGCCAGGTGTTGGCGGGAGAGATTGAAGGGCGCTGCTCGCCGGAGGAGATCACCGTTTACAAGTCCCTCGGTCATATTGTTCAGGATCTGGCGAGCGCTTGGGCGCTTTATTCGCAGGCGTAGAGTTAGTCCCATCAGCCCAGTTAGGCTGAGCTATCAGTCGGTCTTCGTCCCGTTAGCTGCGCTGGATTATCGACCACGAGTGTCAGAATCTTGACTCTTTGTCACCCTCCAGACGCTTTTCTGCCATCTGGGCCCTGCGCCGTTCCGCTAAGCCATTGTGGAACTGTTACATAGCTGCTCTTTAGCAATTGGTACGACGCCTGCTCTTACACTCGCTATCACCGCGAGGGAACTATATGAGCACATACGTTGCAGGCGCAATTGACTCGCGTGCCCCGGGCGCGCGGGAGATCGATCAACTCCTTCCCCACTATTTGCCTTTGTTTTACCGGACCGCCTTTCGTCACCTCGGGAATCAAGCGGACGCGGAAGATGCGGTGCAGGACGCGCTGCTTTCCGCCTGCAAGCACATTGGTCAATTCCGGGGCCAGGCTCGAATGTCGACGTGGCTGACGGCAATCGTGATTAATTCCGCTCGAATGCACATACGCCGGAAGGCGCGGCGGGCCCATGTGTCGCTGGAAGAGACGTTTGTAGGAAACGATGAAGAATATCCTTTGCACGAGCGGCTTCCAGACGTTCGCCCCACGCCCGAGGCAGAATATCGCGAGACCGAGTTGCGCCAGCATGCCGTGAGATTAATGCGTCACCTTTCTCCGCCACTCCGCAAGACATTTAAGCTGCGTGAATTAGACGGCCTAAACGTGCGGGAAACGGCCACCATCCTCGGCATTGCGGAAGGAACGGTAAAGGCCCAACTCACCCGGGCGCGAACAAAAATGAAAGCCCTCATGCGGAAAACATCCGCGGCACGCCGCCGTTATATTCAAGCTCAAAATCAAGGGGTGCCGCAGATTTTGAGCCAGATGGGGTAGGGTGTTTACTGTAGATTTTCCTCGCATTCTCCGTGGCTGAAAATGGCATCCAAGTGTCGGATGAATGGAGGAATTCATGCGTTCTGCCGCTTCCTCGGCTTACCACTTACTATCTGCAACCGTTCTGGCCCTTGGGCTAATGGCTCCAGCAGCAACCGCTCAGGTGCCCGCACAGGAAGCGGCGCCCGCGGCTGCGAACCCCGCCGCTGCCCCAGGCCCAACTCCTCAACAGAGTGCCCCCTCCGCCGCTTCCGCTTCGGAATCGCCGGCCTCTAATCAGCCGGTTAACCAGGAGGCCGAGCCGCAACCCTCGGCGCAGCCGCCGAGCGCGGACGATCAGGGCAGCATGTTTGTTTTTAGGAAGCAGGTGCAAGAAGTGGTCCTGCACGCGACCGTGACCGACGAGCAGCGGCGCCTCGTAACCGGACTCGATCAGGCCGCATTTCGAGTGTTCGAGCGGGGAGTGCCGCAGACGGTCACGTCTTTCCGGCGCGAGGATGTTCCGGTGGAAATGGGGATTGTGATCGACAACTCCGGTTCCATGCGCGACAAGCGCGACCAAGTGAACGAGGCGGTACTGAACCTGATTCGCGCCAGCAATCCGCACGACGAGATCTTCGTGGTGAATTTCGGACAGGAGCCCTACCTCGATCAGGACTTCACTTCCGACGTACAGCTGCTGCAGACGGCATTGCACCAGGTTTCCGCTCGAGGGAGCACGGCCCTATATGACGCGATCATCGCCTCGGCGGTCCATCTGAAGAACAATTCTCGCCTGGAAAAGAAAGTTCTGCTCGTGATTACGGATGGCCAGGACAACATGAGCGAGGTGACTCTGCAGGAAGCGGCGCAACGGCTGGAACAGGTGAACGGTCCCACGGTGTATTCCATCGGGCTCCTGGGCAGTGGATTGGAGAGCCGGGGGCGTGAAGCGCTCCAGTATATGTCGGAACGGTCAGGAGGAGTGGCTTACTTCCCGGCCACGTTGAACGATGTGAACGACATCACCCGGACCGTTGCCCGCGACATTCGCAGCCAGTACATGATCGCCTACCGGCCGCACAATCAGAATGCCAAACCGGGCTATGCGGATCTTAAGGTAGAGGCCACCGCGCCGGGATATGGCAAGCTGACGGTGCGAACTCGAACCGGATTCTACGCTCCAGACGCCGCTCACTAAACCCGCGCTAAAGCACGCTCAGACCGGCGTGGGCTCTGTTGGATTGGAGATCGGCGGCGGGACCTGAATCTGAATAATGTTGTTCTTGATGGCGTAAACCACCAGGTCGCGGATGGAATGCAGGCTGAGTTTCCGCATGATGTTGCTGCGATGGGTTTCCACCGTCTTTGTGCTCAAGTTTAAGAGTGAAGCCACTTCCTTCGAACTCTTGCCTTCGGCGAGGAGTTGAGTCACCTCGCGTTCCCTGACGGTCAGCGTGGGAAGATTAGGAACTTCGTTGCGCGACATGCCGTGGCCCTTATCCAGAAAGCCTGCCAGGACCAGATCGTTGACGCGCGGAGTGAAGAACATGCGCTTGCTCTGCAAGGCCTCGACCGCCGATACGAGATCGCGAGCCGCATCGGACTTCAGCACAAACCCGCGCGCGCCGGCATCGAGCGCCTCCCGGATCACCTGATCGGAATCGGTAATGGTAAGCACGATGACTTTGAAACGAGGATCGTGCTGCAGCAACTGGCGGGTGGTGTCCAAGCCATTCAGATTGGGCATGCCGATATCGACGATAATGACATCGGGCTTTAGCTGTTTTGCCATCTCCACCGCTTCGCGGCCATCGGATGCTTCGCCGCACACTTCCCAGCCTTCGTGCTTTTGGAGAAGCGCGACCAAACCTCGGCGCAATATCTCGTGATCGTCGGCTAAAAGAATACGCAGCTTCATGGCATCCTCCGCGAACTGAAACCTGATTTAAATGCTTACCGGCAAGTCCAATCATGTTGCGCTGCGAACCCTGATCATTGATTCACAGCTCGCAAAATACCGATCGATCTCAGGCGACAGAATCGCCTGTCTCTGGGAATTATCGGCAGTTTGCAGGAATTCTTACTCGCACACGAAATTTTCAGACCAACTCCATGGCGAGCGCACCTCGAACGTACCACGTCGAGGAGACGGCCCGTATACAGAGAATCCTGTATTCGAAATACGGTGACTGCGCCTAGCTGACGGCGCTGACAGGAAAGTAGGTTCTCTCGTGTAGCAATGCGTCCACAGCCTCTACGATGGAACCGACGTCCGATTTGGCGCAGGCCCCGCGGATTCCGGCCCTGCGCGCCTCCTCGGCGAGCTGCTTGGAGAGATGTATGGTAACCATCAGGATGGGAATTTCAGGAAAAATTAACCCAATCTGCCGGGCAACATCGAGTCCGTTGAGATCCGGCATTTGAAAGTCCAATAGAATCATGTCCGGCGGATTGGTTTTTACGCGTTGGATGACCTCGCCGCCGGTGCGAGCCTCGTCGCAAACATGCCAACTGCTCTGCTGCTCAAGAAGAGAGCGCAAGTAGTTACGGACCGCCGGATTATCATCTGCCACTAATATTCGAACCAAACGGTCCTCCATCTGAATTGAAATCCGCCCTTTTCTCACGATAGGATCGGCGCGTCAACCTCGCAATACGGTGAAGCCCGTAGCATCCCGAGGCGCAATGCGACGCTGGAGTTACCAGATCCCTTTGTCGCTTCCAGTCAGCTTCATTTCAAGCGCCGCTGCCGCGGCTAGTCCCGGAAGAAGGCTGAGACGCAGAGTGTTCTGTAGCTCTCCATTGCGCAGCAGCCTCTCCCACTCCGAAACATAGAAACCCGCCGCCTGGGGGAAAATTGGAATCCGCAGAAACCTTCGCCGGAAGCTTACGCGCTCACTTCCAAACTTGGCCGCATCGGTCACACGCCCGGGCAGCGGTAGGGCGCTGCCGCGGAACGATTTAACGTAATCGCTCACGATGACCAAATACGTCGCGAGACCGTCCCACAGGCCCGCGGAACTCGCCAAAGATTGAAGGTACGCATAGTCGATGACACCCAAATCGACAAGCCGGGCGTTATCTGCGATGTCACACAAGCGGATATAGAAATGCCGGTACATACGTTGCAAGGTGCTGATCACGATGCGATCTTCGGCAGCGGGAACGCGTAGAGTGTAAGAGCCGAAGTGTTGCAGGCTGGAGCGTGTAATGACCGAGTTGGTGATCGCCACCTGCTCGCCAGTCTGGCCCAGCCGGCCGATGTGAACTTCCACGAGTTCAGGAAGTCCCGGCACAACGAAATTCCATTTGTTGGCTAGCCTGTCACCCCAGCTTCGCTCGTCCGGACGGGCGCCGAAAGCATCGCCCATGACTCTCACAACGTCTGCACTGCTTGCATTCGAATAGAGATCGAGATCGCTCCCCAGGTCCGGCCAGTGGTCGAGAGCCTTAATGACGACGACGTCGCCGACTTTCTGCAAAGCTTCGCAGATGGGAGAAAGAAACGTCATCGCAGTGTCGATGCGCGTTTGCTCTTTCTCCAGAGCGTGCTCAACCCAATCCGCGCGATCGTTACCCTGGGCCAGCAACACCTGATGCAATCTGGGCAGCGCACGCATGACGACGTGATGCGAGCCGGCAAGGCCCCAAAGCTCGCCGAAATCCTGAGGTTGATATGAGGCAATGGCCTGGGCTACTTCCTCACTACAATTGTGCTGGCGAGGATCACCACTGGGAAGATTTGAAGTCTCCGCCCGTGTTTTATCGGGCTCCAAAAGGAGGCTGGAAAGCAGGGTCAGGGACCCGGACGAATTCTTGGCGCTGTTCATAAATTGTGTTGTACGTCCCCTACACCGCTCGTGCGGCCAGAGTCGGCACTTCTTCGATGTGAAAAACCGCCAGCGGGTTGTTGAGTAGCGCCTGGTTAGGCAGTTAGCGGCTGCCGGACTGCGATGCGTTGCCGGGTGTTTGACTGCCGCAGTTCGCTACGCTCCGGCGTTCGATTGCCGTTCCCTCTTCGTAGTCGTTCCAGGTTTCAATCAGCATGAACGGGAGCGGTTTGGAGCCATCGTAGTATTTCTGGTAAAGGGTTAGCGTCGCATCGAAGGTCTTGCCGCAGGCGCTTTCGATGTGGCGGTTCAGTCCCCAGCTTGCCGCGGAGTCGTCGAATCCCGGCCAAGCTCCTCCGACGGCAATTTTGTCGGGATGCTTGTCGGCCATCGTCTCGTAGAACTCTTTTAGATATTTTTCACCCCAGTTGCTGCCGTCGGGAGCCCAGCCTCCGGGACCCGGCTGTACCCAGGCATACGAGCCCGCGAAATCATTCGTGTATTGCGACGGCGGCTGATCTTTATAGATGACCAAAGGCGCAGCATCCCAGCTTTTGCAATGCTCGTTCACGCGGTTCCAATCGACGTGCCCGCTTTTCGGGAAGACAAAAATCAAGGGACGACCGTTGAACGTGAGGTACGTTTCGCGATATTTCGCCGAAGGGCCGAAGTAGTCTCGATAGGCTTTGTCAAAGGCCGCGATCGTTGCATCCGTTGCTTGCACATCCGCGTCTTCGGCTTCGTTGTAGAGCAATGCGACCTGAAAGTGATTCTCGCTGGCAGCTTCCTGCATGAGCGCGAAATTGTGGTCGGAATATTTATTGCTCTCGCCGTACCAGTCCACGACGAAAGCCGAGATTCCCATGTGCTTCGCCTGCACGATCTGCTTGCGCAGAACCGCCGGATCCTGGCTGGAATAGCCAACGTCAATGTGCGTGTGATCGCCAAACCACGGCATGTAAACCGCTAGAAGCCTCGGAGAAAGCGAGGGCGCCTGCCCGTACTGCGCTTGCCTGTTTTGCATCAGCGAATGATGCATGCCCGGAGTGGTGCATCCGCTCCCGACGAGAAAAATACCAAGCATCGATAAACTGAGCAGCGCTTTAGACAAAAGTGGGCTCCTCTTCATCTGGCTCCTATCAATTTAAGATGCGGTGGAGGAGGCCGTGGTTGGCGACTCCTCGGGTCCGGCAAGGCCCGAATTAGAAGTGCGGCACGGCCTGCAACTGGCGGATAACCCATCGGTCCGCGCCGGGAGTCATGAGCACGACGTAGTGCATAACGACATGCTCATCGTGAACGAGCTTTCCAGCATCCGCAATTTGTAGTTGGTACTCCGCCGTATCGTGCAGTTCCAACACGTCACCTTCGGGGGAGTAAAACACCGCCTCAACGCGATGATTTTGGTCGCCGTAGCGCTGCGTGATTCCGGATCGTTGCTGGTTCAGGACGGTATTCTTCAGCGATTGTTTTGCGTCGCCCTCGAACGGACCTTGCAGTGGATCGACGGTATTAAACTCCAGAGCCTGCGCCATGCTTGTCCAGGCGAAGCGGAAATCACGGAGGACCGCTCGCTCTGTTAGGGGTTCGAGTGCGCGCGGGCTGGCGTTTTTTTCGCCCATCTGCACTTGAACATTTGCGTCGGCCGCGTAGGAAAAAGTCGAAGCCAACAGCATGCAAATTGCCGCCCAGCGAAGAGCCGAATTGATTATGCGCCTCACGGTAGTGCTCCGATCCGCAATTCGTTGCCGATCACAACTCCCGACGCTACCGAAACTGTCTCCGCTCCTTGTACCGGCATCTGCGCGCGCGCGACGCCTTGCTTGATCGGGGCGTCGACTGTAGTTTTACCCTGCGGACCGGCGGCAGTGAACGTAACGATTGTCCCGTCCGGAACAGGATTCCCTGTGCAATCGTGCACCGGTTCGGTCTGAACCGTGATTCCGTTCTTCGTCCTTCCGCCGGTAATTCTCAGATTGCATGGATCGGAGGCCACTTGCTGCAGCGCGCGCTTGGCGGAGATATCGCCGAGCGAAGCGACAACCTGCACCATCCCTGCCGCTTTTCCCGATGAAGCGCGGAACCACGCGGCTCCATCTTGGGTGCGCACCGACTTTGAGAGTATCGAAGACTTTCCGGCGCCCAGCTCAAAGCTGATCGTTTGTGGTGCTTGCACCAGATTATGAAATTGGTCGAAGGGAAACGCCACGCCGCTCACGGCATCGTTGCGGGCCACGGGCACGCGCGAAGGATGGAGGATAAACGCGAGACTGAAGGGCTTCGCCGCGCTTACATATAACGTCGCGTCCGCGCAGGTGGAAGAGCAGACAATCACAAGATAAGCTCCGGCACTGCGCAGATCCTGGCCCGCGAGGTGAATCTCTTCGCCCAGATTTATATCGCTCTTGCGCGAGATGCCCGGGCCCACGACGTAAAGCGTCGCTTTACCGCTGCCCGTAGTCGGAATCGTCGCGTCGTCGCCAGCCGTGGCCGAGTCGGGAAGACGAAGCTCCTGTGCGGAGGAAAACATCAGTCCGGCGAAGCAGAATACTGCGCAGAGGAGGAAGTAGCGGCGCATGCTAGGACTTCCCCAAACTGTATTGGTTTACGACAACGTGAAAATTTTGGACCTTGCCCGCCATCGAGTTCGGAATCTCAACCGCGAAAGGCTCTGACGATTGCGGCAGCAGCGCCCGATCGACGTAACCGTCGGCTACCCAAACAATCTTGCCGTTGTTGTCGTAAAAACTGGCGATCACGTGAGGAATATTGACCGTTTCTCCGCTTTGGTTGAAGAGACTTCCGTGCAGCACGGTCCTTCCCTGGGCATCGGAATCCAGTTTCTGATCCGTAACCCCAATCACAGGATCGGCGGAAGCCGGCACCAGGCTGGCCTTCTCGTCCATGCGAACGTTTTTTACATTCTTCAGGTTGATATTGGGAAAGTCGACACGGTATGGCGTGACTTGCTTGGGCAAGAGAACGTGTGCGATTTTGTCGAAGCTGCTCTCTTCATCAATCGCGTTGCCCGCGCCATCTACCAGCGTCGCGTTCACGGTGACAAATGCCGGAATCGTGTCTTCATTCACGACCTCGCCCATCACCACCGAACCCTCGGCCGTTTCCACCGCATTCATCGAAATGATACGCACGTTCGGGGCATCCACGTTTCGTGATCCCCATTGATCGTCCGCGCCGCCGGAAACTACATCCCAGCGCAAATAGTTCACGGGAATCACTTGGGCGGGCACGCTCGCCAACTCAACTTTCGGCCACACTGCCTTCCACACGTCGCCTTCCCGCACCAGGTGAATATCGCGCACATCTACCATCGGGCCGACGGGGGTGCTCCAGTGCAGGCGTACGCGCATCTGCGCATCGTCATTTGTGATGTGCAGAGGGCGCGGTTCGAATCCCTCGAGCGCTGAGAATGAGCGCAGGCTTCCGTCCGACCCGCGCCAGTCCTGAATAAAAGCCGCCTGGTCAACGCTGCTGGTTTTCGACAGGCCTTCGAAGGCCAAATCCCAGTGGCGGCGCTGCACATTACCAAGAAGATTGTTGATCGCCTGCTCTGGCGTGTCGGCTTTTGGAGTGAGGCCGTACATGGCGGACCCGGCCTCGATGCCAACGGTGCCGCGAGCGCTTCCCGGACCGACCAGGGCCAGAGCCATTAACGCAATAGTGGCAACGACAAGAATTATAGGCAGAATACGCTTCATTTCCTGAACCTCAAGTCCTGAACCTCAAAACAGCAACCTCAAAAAGCCTCAAGCTACGGAATGCTGCTCGCGATGCTCAGCTGTGACTGGAATCCCGACAGATACCGGCATTCGGCGCTCTTGCGGCAGGAAAAGCTCGAGAAAAATCGCCAGAAAACTCACGCCGATCGGAAATATTCCCCAAATCAATCCCTGCCACGCCGGAGGCACCGCGTCCGACTGGATGCGATGCGCGGGCGGCACGTCTTCCTTCGACCACGCCGTGATTTCTCCATTACCGAACGTTTCAATTTTTCTCCATCCGACAAATGTCAGCAGCGGCTCGTAAAAAGGATCGTGCACAAAAATGTATTTCAACCCGTAGCGATCGGCGTGCGCCAGCATCGCCCGCAGAGATGCCATGCCTGCAGAGCCGTAAAACTTAGCGTTGGTCAGCTGAGCCGAGCCGTACTGCGTCATCTCGGGCAAAAGGCGGGCGGAGTTGTAATCTCCATCGACACTTCCTGCGCTTGTATAGGTCGAGACCCTGCCAAGCTCACTTCCAAAGCCGAGCGTGAGGTAGCGGTAGCTGTCATGTCCATCGCGATTCAAGAAGCTGATGACAGGTTCGACGTCCCCAGTTCCGGAGGACTTATACGGGTTCGCGTTGAGCCACCAAAGCGCCGCGCCGAGGCTTGCGACCGCTGCCAGCGACAGCGCCACCGCAGCTTTCGCCTGAAAGCGGTCAAGGAGTTGCACGGCCAATATGCCGACCAGCGGCATCGCCATCAGAGTGGCCCAGAATGTAAATCGTTCGAACGTCAAAATGTCGTAGGCGCGGCCCAGAAGCCATCTGGGTAGCGGCGTGGTGCCGCCGATTCCGAAAATAAACGTCAGCCAGAAGCCGCAGAGCAGCGGCACGAACCGGCGCGAGGAAGCGCCACGAATCAAAATAAACGGCAACGCCAACAGCAAAGCTCCGTAAGGAATCACGAAGTAATTGATCGCGGTCGTGGAATTCAGCAGGAAATTTGCGCGGCTGTCATGCGGAATCGGAATCTGGTGAATCGGATGCTGAATCAGCTCTAACCAGTACGGCAGAAGGACGATTCCAACTCCCGCGGCCACGGCGGCGCCGAAAACCAAGGCTCGCGATAACACTCCTGTTACAGAGCCTGAAACCCGTTCATCGCGAGCGTCAAGGTAAGCAGTCCACAAGACGGGACCGGCAAACAGGACGACGCCAAAAATCAATGTTACGTGATGAGCTGCAGCGGCGGTGAGGCTAACTGCGATTCCCTTGATCAGAGAACGGCCCGAGGCTTCCGTCATCCACTCGTAAAAGTAGGGCAGTGCATTCAGATAAAGAGCCGCGGAAGCGATGGTCGCGAGTTGCCCCGCCTGGTACGCGAGAAACGCCAGTGCGCCGAGAAAAATGCTGCCTAATGCTGCGTAGCTAGCGGCCCGATCTTCCACCCATATCCGTGCAAAGCGAAAGACACCGACCGGGAGGAGCAGTATGGCAATCAACTGCACCAGCATGTAGCCCATCTTCAGGCCGACAACATTCGAGAGAAGGGCGATCCACTGATGCGTGAGGGGCGGATAGGTCGTCTGCGAAAAGCCCGCAAACCACTTCTCATTCCACGGATTAAACCAGTGATGCGCATAGTGCGACGCAAAGAACATGTGAAAGTTCGCGTCGAAGGAATTGGACGGAAGCTGCATTAACAGCAAGGGACCGTGGACGGCAAGCGCCACCAACACAATCGCGAGCAGCGGAATTGGACGAGAGTTAAGCCGAGCGGTGCTTACCATGGTGCACTCCGAGTTCGTAACGAACAGCTTGGATTCGATTCTCGACTCAGGGGTTTACTCGATTTTTCGGCGAGGTTACCTTAGTTCGGCGTAGGTGGAAAGCAGCCCTAGCCTCAAGACTGGCATCTGATGTGGACCGCAGAAATGTGGGAGGTAACGACTAAAGTCTTGTACATAGCGTGGTGACACCGTGAAAAGCCGATATCCGCTCGCGTGCTTTTGCGTCGTTCTTTTTATTAGTGCTGCATTAGGACAGACCTTCGAGGTCAACGGCACTTCGTCTCAAAAAAGCGACCAGAACCAGAGGGGCACCGATACATCGCAAGAAAACGGTTCGAACCGAAATGGTTCGGGCCAAAATGGTTCGAATCAGAATGGTTCGAACCTTGGTTGGGGATCGAACATTGAGGTCGACCGCCAGGCGCGCGGCGCTCAAGAAGCATTAAATCGCAAAGACTACAACGCCGCAGTGGCCTATGCCGAGCGCGCAGCCAAGTCTGCGCCCCAAGACGCTGAACTCTGGTTCATGCTGGGCTATTGCGCCCGCCTGGCCGAGCGCTATCCCGTTTCCGTGGACGCCTATAACCGCGGATTGAAAATCAAACCGGGCTCTGCCAATGGCCTCGCGGGATTGGCGCAGACCTACGCGAAGATGGGCCGGACAGCCGAAGCAGAAAAGATGCTGCAGCGCGTCGTGGATGCAAATCCGAAAGATGTGAACAGCCTGCAGCTGGCCGGCGAGCTTCTGCTCAACTCGGATCCCAAGCAGGCGCTGGAATTTTTGCTAAGAGCCGATCGCCTGGAAGATGCCGCGCACACCGATATGCTGATCGCGCATGCGTACGAGCGCCTGAATCAGCCTGACGAAGTATCGCGTTACCTGAATCGCGCCCGCAATCGCGCCCCCAATGACCCCGAAGTTCTGCGAGCCGTTGCGGGCGAATATCGAGATCAGGGTCAGTTCGACAAAGCGATTGCCACTCTGCAGGCGATTCCGAACAAAACTACCGATACTCAGGCTGAGCTTGCTTATACGTACGAACTCGCCGGAAAGCCGCAGGAAGCCGCCGACCTCTATACGAACCTGGCAAAAAGAGCGAAGGGAAACATCGGGCTTGATCTGAGCGCCGCGCAGTCGCTGGTTGGCCTCGGGCAGAGTGACGCTGCGCAACCATTCTTGGAAGACGCCCGCCGCATCGACGCCAACAGCTACCGGCTGCACGCGATCCTTGGCTCGGTCGCCGAAGCCGACAATCGCTTTGCCGATGCGACGAATGAATACAATCTCGCGCTGAGCAATCTTCCGCAAAATGTGCAGGAGGGCCCGCTCTATCCAATCGAGATACGCCTGAACCTCTACGAACTCGATGTCCGGCAGAACAATGACGCCGACGGCAAGCAGCAACTCGCGGCGGCAATGGCTCAGCTCAGTCAGGCGCAGGTGCCGGATTCATCCAAGCCGGAGATGTTGCGGCTGCGCGCGGCAATCGAGGCCGGCGAAGGCAACACCGACGCCGCTAACAAAGATCTGCAGGAAGCGCTGGCGCTGGCTCCGAACAACGTGAACTCGCTGCTGAACTTCGCGAGTTTGCAATGGAGGATCGGCCAGAAAGACGCGGCCGAGGCGACATTCTCGAAGGTATTGGAACGCGATCCCAATAATCGCACCGCTCTTTCTTCGCTGGGTTATCTTGCGCGTGACAAGGGCGATGCGAAATTGGCCGAATCGTATTTCGTTCGCGCGGTAAAAGCACATCCCGCCGACTTCGAGCCTTACCTTGCCCTGGGCGACCTCTACGGCGCCGAAAGGAAATTTCCCTTAGCAGAAGCAAATTACGAAGACGCGTTCAAGCACATGCCTGGCAATCCGTTGATTGTGGCGGGCGGCGCCAATGCCGCGCTGGAGGCGCACGATCAGGATTTGGCCAAGCGCTGGCTGGACCGCGCGACGGGCAAGATGAACGACAGCCCGCAGGTCGAACGCGAACGCGAGCGCTATCTCACGTGGAAAGGCGATTATGCCGAGGCGGCTAAACAGGGATTCGCGGTGCTCGACAAACTCCCGCACGACCGAGAGGGAGTCGACTATCTCGCTTACGATCTGTACTACCTGAACCGCTACGACGAGGCGCTCGCGTTGGTAACCAAGTACGATCCGGTAATCCCCAACGACAAGGATCTCGCTCTGATTGCAGGCGAAGTCCACGCGCACAACGGCCAACGCGAAGAGGCAGTCAAGGATTTCACCCGCGCCTTGGAGCGCGATCCCAAAATGCCTCTTGGCTACGTGAACCGCGGCTACATGTTGAACGATCTCCATCAGGCCGCAAAAGCAGTGCCGGATTTTAAATCTGCCATGCAGTTGCAGCCTGATTACGCCGAGGCACATCTCGGCCTAGCATTTGCAGACTTACAGCTGCATCGTCCGAAACCTGCTCTCGTACAAATTCAAACCGTTGAAAAGCTGACCGGCAAGTCGCACTCTCTGCACCTCGCTAAAGCCGAGGCCTATCGGCAGGAGCAAGCCTACACTCGCGCCGAGGGAGAATATCGCATCGCGCTGCAGGAGGATCCCAAAGATCTGACGACGCAGCTCGCTTATGCAGATACGCTCTATCGCCTGCGCCGCTACCAGCAGGCGCTGGCTGCGTTGGCTACCGCGGAGCAACTTGGGCCAACCGATCCGCGCGCCTACGCTTTGCAAGCTCAGGTGCATGCCAAGCTGCTGCAGCGCCCGGAAGCGATGCACGACATTCAACTGGCGGAGCAATACGGCGGCAATGACGTGGACACATTGATGGCCACCGGTGGCGCGCTGCTGATGCTGGGAAATCGCGATGCCGCCATGCAGCGCTTCGCCCGCGCTCTCGACACTCCGAATGGAGATCGCGTCGGAGTACGGTTAGCCATCGCGCAAGTATTTCTGCGGCAGGGGCACGACGACGAAGCGCGCCGCCAGATTGCCCTGGGCTTCGCCGAAGCGCGCATGGATAAGTCTTCCATCACCGCGGATGACATTCAGCAAGCTGCCGGGCTCTTTCTTGGTATGCACGATTTCAATCTTGCGGAAACTTATTTCGACAAGGCAAAGCTGGCGGGAGGAAATCCCCGCGTTGTCGACGTCGGACTGGCGAACACGTTTCTTGCCGAAGGCGAAACTCAGAAAGCGCAGGAGGCGCTCTCGAGTCTCGGGTCGGCCAACGATTACAGCGACGACTACGACTACATGATGGCGGCCGCAAACTTGTATCGGCAGCGGCAGGATAGCGTACATGCCCTTTCTTCGTTCGCTCAGGCAGGCATCGTTGCCGCACAGGAAGATCAGCAAACCGCCGAGCTCGAGCAGAATCAGGCAGGACTGGAAGAAGGACGCGAGCTTAACGATAAGGTGAGCTTCTTGCCCGAAGCGGCCTTTGCGCCGGCGCTGGAAGATATTAACGTTTACATCCTCGACGCGCGCATCCTGCACGTTACCAATCCGGCGCTGCTGCCGCCTCCGCGCTCGAACTTTCAGGACACGGCCGGATCGCACTATCGCCTTCATCTTGGCAATCTGCCGCTCATCTCCGGATTCATTGGAGAAAGCCTGACGACTGGCCGCTTCCTCTATCCGAGCGTTGGCGTCGTGCAAGACCGCAATACCTACGACACCATTTTCAATGGCGGCATCGTTCCCACTCTTCACTTTGGACACAACAGTATCGCGTTCGATGGCGGACTGCAATTTACGATTCGCCGGGATACGACTTCACCGGTCTACATGAGCCAGAATCTGTTCCGGCAGTTTCTTTATATCTCAACCAGTTCCTTCCACAACTGGGTTTCGGTCAATGCGAACGCGATTCGCGAGGCTGGCCCGTTCATCGACCAGGATCTGCACTCGCGCGACGCCTCCGGCACGGTCGAGTTCACCGTGGGCCGCCCGTGGGGCAGTACGTCTCTACTTACGGGATACTCCGTGCGCGACCTGCTATTCCGGCCCACCGTGGAAGAATATTTCGACACCACAAGCTACATCGGATTGCAGCATAAGTTCGGCAGCCGATTCACCGCGGCCGCACTGGCGGAAGACCTCCGATCCTGGCGGGTGCAGTCCGAGCAGTATGCAACCGCTCAAGCACTGCTTCCGGGAGGACGGTTCGACTTTCGCATGAACTCGCGCTGGGAAGTGCAAGGATCTTTCCTGCTCTCGCGCGGTATGGGCTATCACGAGTACGACAATGCACAGAGCGAATTCCTGGTTTCCTACACCCGCCCGATGCACCAATGGTCGAAGGATGGCACGGCGGGAATTTCTAACTCGTACCCATTTCGCCTTTCTGCCGGCTTGCAGCAACAAACCTTCTATGACTTTTCGGGAGGAACAAAGAATACGTTCTTGCCGGTCATTCACTTCAGCCTGTTTTGAGATTTTTAACCTAACCTATCTATGGCCGAGATAATCAACAACGAAGTCGAGACGGCAACCGAAGAAAATTCTGCAGAGCCGCTGCCAGCAGTTTCTCCGGAGAAACCTGCGCCAGCCAAAAACCTGAAATCGCAGCTTCTGGGGGGCAGCCTCACGCTGCTGGCCGGCTCCGGACTGGTCGGCGTCACGAATCTCGTCTACAACGTGGCGACGGCGCGCATGCTGGGCCCAGCGGGTTTTGCGCACGCCACTTCGGTGTACACCATCCTGATGCTGCTCTCCTGCATCACGCTGTCGTTCCAGGTGGTGTGCGCAAAATATATCGCCAGGATAACGTCTGAGGAAGAGCGCATAGATGTTTTCACCAGCCTCCATCAGCGCTCGTGGATCGCCGGTATTGGAATCGGGTTGCTGCTATTTTTGCTGGCCCGGCCACTCGCCAACTACCTGAATTTGCCGGATCCGATTTTGATCTCGCTGCTGGCGCTGGGAACCGCGTTCTACATCCCTCTCGGAGTCCGCCGCGGATACATTCAGGGTATTCACGCGTTCGGTCCGCTCGCCGTAAATTTCATGCTGGAAGGCCTGGTCCGGTTGGGCGGAGCGGTGCTGTTGATTGCACTTGGAATGGGAGTGAAGGGCGCGGTTCTGGCGAGCGCATTAGCCGTGATTGTTTCCTACTTCGCTGCCGTACCCAGCCCCGGATTTAGCCTTCTCAAGCTGCGAAGGGTTTCAATCTCTTTTCAAGAAGGTCTGCAGGCGATCGTTTTCTTCTCAGGCCAGACGATCATCAACAATTTCGACATCGTTCTCGTCAAACACTTCTTTCCTCCTGTCGAGGCCGGGTTCTATGCCGCAGTAGCGCTGGTGGGGCGCCTGGTGAACATGTGCGCCTGGTCGGTGGTGAACACTATGTTCCCGGTTTCGGCGAGCGCGAATTCTGACGAACATGAAGCCAGCCCGGTTTTATTCACTTCCTTGCTGCTGGTTTCCGCCATTCTTACAGTCTTGATTCTCGGCCTTTGGATGGTCCCCAGCTTTTTGTGGAAGACGCTTTTCGGAGCCCACTTCCAGGTGAGCAATCAGGCAGCGCTGGCGCCGCTGTTGATTCTTTACGCCATCAGCGCCGGCATCTACTCGCTCAGCTCCGTGATCATCACCTACGAAATGTCGCGCAAAATCGCCAATACCAGTTGGGTGCAACTCGCAATCAGTGGAGTGATGGCCTTCGGTATTTGCGTTCTTCACCAAACGTTGCGCGAAGTGATCGTGATTCAGTTGGTGTTGATGATCGTTTTGCTCTTCATCCTCGTGATTCCACTGTTCAGGCAGCATATGACAGCGCCTGTCCTTCGCAGCTACAGCAACCTTCGCCTGCTTCGCACCTTGCCGGAAGTAGAAGTGATGTCCGAGTTTCTGCGGAGCGAATTCCACCATCCCGAGTTCGACGACTATCGCGCGGAATTCGACCGGCTGGTTCGATTCCCCGATCTCACCAGCTCCAGAGAAAACTCCGTCCGCCAGGCCTTGCTGTTTCTGCGGCGCGGCGCGATGTGGCGGGAACTTCCCACGGATACACACTGGTTCGAAGTTGAACTTACGCGAGAGGATCTCGACCGCATTCGTTTTTTCCCGCGGGCAAACTGGCGCCGCAACGCGAAAGCCAGCTTTCACGTGACCGATGTGATTCCCCGCATTCGCACACAGCTGGAGACATCGGTGCACAATGAGTTTCTGGATAAGCTGCGCAGCCTGACCGCGTCCGTGCAGGAAAATGTCGTCAACCCCACGGTGTTGCTGATCGGGGTCGACGAGAGCGGGCCGTTAACCATTCTCGACGGCAATCACAGGGTGGCCGCGGCGATGCTGGGAGCTTCGCCAACAGCATTGGAAGGACTGCGCTTCATTTGCGGGTTTTCACCGGACATGATCCGGTGCTGCTGGTACGCGACCAACGTCAATACTCTGCTGCGATACTTCAAGAATCTGGTGCGCTACTTCACGTACGACCCGGAAACTGACATCGGCCGTTTTCAGGAAGGGGAGTACTAGAGACTTTCGGACTCGAGTGATCCGTATCAGGGCATGGCTTCAGCCATGCCAACTGAATGTGGACTCGGAAGGGGCTTTAGCCCCTCCAGCGCCTAAAGGCGAATTCAAAATACACCGCGGACGGCACGCTTAAAAGCGTGCCCTGGTACGAACCTCCTGGCACCTACGAATCCAGGGGTGATCGTCGACCCTTGGGATTTCTATTGAGGCTTCTGAGATGCACCCGCAGGCGGCGCAGCCGGCTCTTGGACGACTGAGTTGTCGCGGCGGCGCAGCAGAATCGGCTCCTGATGCTGCCGGCGATTTGCACGCTCCTGATCGACCTTGGTTTCCACCTTCGCATCGCTGTCCGACGCTACCTGGGCGAGTCTTGCGCCCTCCGCCGTGCGGCGAGTCGCCAGTCCAACGGTCTGGTTCGCGCCGCCTGCCGCTTGCGCCTTTTCGTAAAAGAACTCGGCGCTCTCGCGGTCGCCCTCGACCTCGGATAGGTAGCCGACATTGTTGATCGCGAATGCGTTATTAGGGTCGAGCGCGTAGGCTTTGCGGAAAGCCTGATCGGCATCGCTCAGATCGTTTCGATTGAGAGCGGAAACCCCACGGATGTTCAACTCGGCGACCGTACCTTCAGAGCCTTGCTGGTTTGCAATGCGACCGCGCAAATCCTTTGCATTCTGCGAAGCTAATTCATTCACCGGCTTGCCTCGCCACGAACGATTCAGCGTGACCACGGCCGCGGCCTCGGAATGGATCGAAGCCGCCATATCGAAATATCGCAGCGCTTCCTGCGATTCTCCCTCCATCTCTTTGGCCACGCCCATGTTATTCAGCGTAAAAACATTATTGGGATTTTCCTTCAGCACATGCTGCAAGAGAAGATCGGCCTCCGGCGCGCGGCCCTGCGAAAGCAGCCGAACGGCCTCAACGTTTTCATGGTTAAGCTGCAAAGGAAGGTCCGAAACCGCTAGCGCCTCCTTCATCGGACGGCCTTCGAATTGCTTCGAACTTGAGTGCGCGACGACGGCATCCGTCGCCTGCTGATCCGCCAGATCGTAGAACTTCAGCGCGCGATCCACCTGCCCCTGTAGTTCGGAAATGTAGCCGAGATTATTCAAGGTGAAGGGGTCGTCAGGATCGAGCAGATAGGCCTTGTAGAAGAGCGTTTCGGCTTTTTCGTAGCTGTGTTTGCGAATCTGCTCCACGCCTTCCTGATTGAGGCGCTGCACTGGCGTCATGTGGCTGCGCTTGGGCAGCGTGATCTTTATATCCCCGGCGTGAGCGGCTAAAGACACGCCAGCCAGCCCAGCGATGATGCAAACCGCCAGCCCTCTTCTAATAAATGCCATCAAAAAGCCCCCTCTAATAACTCGACACACCATAAGCGAAGGTATGATGCAGAAAAGCCCCTATTGTTTGGCGCTTTGTTTGGCGCGCCTGTCCAAGGATTTTCCACTTTAGCCGACTACCCTACGTGGTCCGTTGGCATCCAATTTCAGCGTCAAAAAAGGGAGCGATATGGGTCGGTATCTGCCAGGTGTGGGTCTCGGAATCATTCTATTCAGCGTCGCTGCCGTTTTTGGGCAGACGGGCCAATCCGTACCAACGCCAACCTCCTTTTCCACATCGGCGATGGCCGTCGATAGCCCCATTCAGCCCGTTAATGAGAGCGAGGACACGGCGCTTGACCCCGCCAGCCTGGTGCCGGACTTGCCACCTCTGCCGCGCCAAAAAGCCAGCCTCATCGGCGGAGTGGCGGAGAAACTTGACCGCGTCCGCGATGAGATGACCGTGCATGTCTTCGGCGGTGGCAAAATGAAAATCTCCTTTGACGCCCGCACCAGCATCTATCGCGGAGCTTCGCTGGTGTCCACTTCCGATATCCACCAGGGAGATCACGTTTATGTCGACACGATTCTCGACGGCAGCACCGTCTTCGCGCACAGCATTCGATTAAAAGCCGCAACATCGTCCGGAGAAAGTCAGGGAGTCGTCATCGGCTATCGCAGCGATAGAAACGAACTGCTCTTGCGCGATGCGCTTTCGCCCGAGACGCTCAAGATTCGGGTCTCATCGCAGACTCAAGTCACTGAGGGCGACCATGCGTCTTCGATTGGCGCGCTAACGCCCGGCACCCTGGTGGCGGTGAAATTCGGCGCAATGGGAAAAGCCGGCGACGTTGCCCGTGAAGTTTCCGTGCTCGCCGCTCCGGGAGGGCACTTCACCTTTGCGGGGCGCGTCACCGGATTAGATCTCCGCCTCGGATTGCTGGTCATCACTTCGTCCACGGACCACAAGACCTACGAAATTTATCTCGACCCGGCGAATGTTGCGTTTGATGACACGCTTCGTCCCGGAGTGGATGTGACCGCGGATACGAATTTCGACGGAACACGTTACGTGGCTCGCAGTCTTTCTGTAAACGCCCATTGATACGATCAAACCCGCGCCACCGCGTTTGAATACAACGTTCGCCGTATGATGCGGAAATTTTTCGTGTAGACGCCCGGAAAAGCGCTGGTACGCGGCTGGTTTCCGCAGGGAGAGAACAACTGTGTCGCACCCACCCTCATCCAAGCTGGTCGCCATGACGTCTCAACACAAGATCGCTCTCGCTTCGCCGCTCTTACTTGGAATTCTTTTTCTGGCCGCTTGTCAGGGATTGGGAAATTCTCCGACGACCACTACTACTACCCCAAACTTACAACTGACCGTAACCGGGCCAACCTCGGCCACAGGCACCGTGACCAGCAGCCCGGCAGGCATAAGTTGCCCGGGCACTTGCTCGGCCAGTTTCGCATCGAACACGCAGGTCACGCTGACAGCAAAACCCGCTTCCAACGAGTTCTTCGGAGGCTGGAGCGGCGGCGGCTGTTCCGGCACCAGCACTTGCGCCGTCACTCTCACGGCGACGACAAGTGTGGCCGCATCTTTTAATGCCGGCGACTCGGTCACGGTGGCCGTCACCGGTACTGGCACGGTTACGAGCAGCCCAGCTGGAATCAATTGTCCCGGCACCTGCTCTGCCGGCTTCGCGCCGAATACGCAAGTCACGCTGACTGAGACTCCCGCGACCGGCGAATATTTTGGCGGATGGAGCGGCGGCGGTTGTTCCGGCGCAAGCACCTGTGCCATTACCCTCACGGCCGCGACGAATGTGACCGCAGCGTTTACCGGCGGAGACGCTCTCACGGTAGCTCTCACGGGCACGGGGACGGTCATCAGCAGCCCCGCGGGTATCAACTGTCCAACCACGTGCTCCGCGAATTTCGCGCCGGGCACACAAGTTTCGCTCAGCGAAACTCCGGCCTCCGGCCAATATTTTGGAGGATGGAGCGGCGGCTGTTCCGGCGCGGGCGCGTGCGCTGTAACGGTGTCGGCCGCCACCAATGTGGCTGCGGCCTTTAGCCCCGGTGTCGCCGTGACCGTCGCGCTGGCGGGCGCAGGTACGGGAACTGTGACCAGCAATCCGGCAGGCATTACTTGTTCAGCCACGGCTACCACAACGTGCTCGGCGAGCTTTGCTCCGAACAGTGTGGTCGCATTAAGCGAGACGCCCGCAACGAACGATACTTTTGCCGGATGGAGTGGCGGTTGCACCGGCACCGCGGGTTGCAGCCTCACGGTGACTGCAGCGAGCGACGTGACCGCGACATTTGGCGGATCGCTCGCCAACATCAATCACATTATTTTGTTCGCACAGGAAAATCGCTCGTTCGATCACTATTTCGGGGCGATGCGCCAATACTGGGCCGACAACAACATTCCCGATCAGCAGTTCGACGGATTACCGCAGTTTACTCCTCCCTTTACCGCCGCACCGCCTTCGATTCCGGGTTGCAACATTGCAGACTCGGCGACGGATTGCAGTCCCGACCCGAGTAATCCGATCACTTCGTTCCACTTGACCTCGGCCTGCATCGAGAATCCAAGCCCGTTCTGGAACGAGTCGCACAACGATTGGGATTACGCCGATCCTGCCGATCAGCCCGCGGAAGTGAATTCCAGCGGCCAGCCGGATCCTCCGCTGAACGGTTTTGTCTGGACCGCTGCTTATGATGCCCGCTCGGACGGATTTATGGACGTGATGGGAGTGCGCGCCATGGGCTATTACGAAGGGACGGATTTGAATTACTACTACGCCCTGGCGAGTGATTTCGGAGTTTCCGATCGATGGTTCGCTCCGATGATGTCGCGCACCGAATTGAATCGAATGTATATGTTGTCGGCCACTTCGCACGGCTATGCATATCCACTGAACACTTCTGATAAAGACAATACGCCTCTGCCCAATGACCCCATCTTCGAGAGACTGCAAGCCGCGGGCATCACTTGGAAGATTTACATGGACGCCCAAGGTCTGAGCTATAACGGCCAGGCATGCAGCGCAACGGAAGTTTCTGACGCCAACGGGTTATGTCTGATCCAGTCGTCATACATCAACATGTTCACGTACGAACAGACAATCATTAACAGCGCCGGACAGAATCCAGACATGTTGATCAATGTCGTACCCATCGGCCAGTTCGCCATCGATGCGGCGAATGGCACGCTACCTCAGTTCGCGCTCATCGAACCTGCATCCGCGGCCGGACTCGATGAACACCCCTCCGATTCCGACGGCTATCCGGTAAACGTACAAGCTGGGCAACAGTATGTCGCGGATTCGATCGTCAATCCCCTTCTGAAGAGTCCCAGTTGGACGGATTCTGCTCTGATCTTCATGTACGACGAAGCCGGCGGACTCTATGATCACGTCTCGCCGCAGCCCGCTGCCCTTCCCGGCGACGGTTACAACTGGCCGGTTGATCTCGATCCCTTGGTCATAAAGACCGGTCAGCAAATAACCAATGACATCTGCACGAAACCTGGGGAAGTGGAGGGTGAAGGAACCTGCAGCTTTGGCTGGACGGCCTATCGGATACCCAACGTCGTTATCTCGCCGTACGCGCTCAAGAACTATGTTTCGCATACCGTGCGCGATACGACTTCCGTTCTGGCGATGGTTGAAGCTCGCTTCGGGTTGCAGCCACTAACCGGTCGGGACGCCGCGCAGCCGAGTATGAACGAGTTTTTCGATTTTGTGAACAAGCCTTGGGCAACGCCGCCGACGCTTCCTACTCCGATTCCACCGAATAATACTCAGCAAGGCACGCTGCCTTGCGATCAGACCCCACCGGCCAGTTGGCAGGAACCTCCGCTGCTTACTGTCAGCGTCACGGGCGGGGGGTCTGTAACCAGTAGCCCTGGAAGCGGCATTGACGGCTGCACGAGCAGTTGTTCCTCTACGTTTGCCACCGGCACGGTCGTCACTCTAACGGCAACTCCGAACAGCGGGTCGACGTTCACCGGCTGGTCTGGAGGCGGTTGCAGCGGCGCGGGAATGTGCACCCTTACGTTGACCTCGTCCGATCCGCAGACTACCGTGACAGCGACTTTCAATCCATAGTTCCGTTGATCACGTCCCCCAAGGGCCCGGCTTTTCAGCGCCGGGCCTTTTTCATTTCGTATGCGCGTCCCTCTAATCTCCAACGGGCCTTTTGAAAGCTCCGGGTGTCTGATCCGCCGATGCAATGGGATAATGGGAGCGTGAGCATTCAACGGGTTGTTGGCTTCTTTCTTTTCCTACTTTCCTGTTGCGACTGCCTTGCGGCCACCCGCCAGTACTACATCGCCGCCGAAGAGGTGACCTGGAACTATGCTCCGAGCGGTCACGACCTGCTCACCGCCAAACCAATCCCTCGACCCTGGGTGACCAATCTGGAGTGGCCGAAGACCCGCTTCATCGAATACACGGACGACACTTTCACCATCAAGAAGCCGCAGCCCGAATGGCTTGGCATCCTCGGACCTATCATTCGAGCGGAAGTGGGCGACGAAGTCGTGGTTCACTTCATGAACAAGACTCAAGCTCCGCGCAACATGCATCCGCACGGGCTCCGCTACGACAAGAACAGCGAAGGCTCATTTTACTTGCCGTTCGGTAAAGGCGATCGCGTGGCTCCGGGGATGAAGTACGTCTATCACTGGTTCGCGAACGAGATGAGCGGACCCGCGGCGGGCCAGCCGAGTTCGATCGTGTGGTGGTATCACGGCCATGTCGATCCGGGCATTGAGGTGAACGCCGGACTGATCGGGCCAATCATTGTTACGGCCAAGGGCCAGGCGAATCCCGACGGCGCGCCGAAGGATGTGGATCGCGAGTTCGTCACGTCATTTCAGATCTTCGACCAAAAAGGCGGCAAGCCCGACGGGCTTTTCTACACGATCAACGGATTCATCTTCGGAAATCTTCCCGGGCTCGCGATGAAGCAGGGCGAAAAAGTTCGCTGGCATCTGCTCGCAATGGGAAACGAAATCGACTTGCACACGCCGCACTGGCATGGCGAGACGGTCACCTACGAAGGCCGGCATACCGATGTGGTCGAGCTGCTGCCCGCGAGCATGAAGACCGTGGACATGATTGCCGACAATCCCGGCTCGTGGATGTTCCATTGCCACGTGGAAGATCACATGGAGGCGGGAATGATGGCGATCTATACCATCGCTCCGCCGCAAACGCGAGCGTGCGCGGTGACGGCGAGCGGCGGAGATTTCTGGAACGATTCAGGACCGCTGGCGGTAACCATCAAAAACTCGACGAATAAAACTGTGTCGAGTGCGACGTTCGTCGCGGAGTTGTTCGCCGCGCCGCAGGATTTGCGCCGGCCCTACAACATGCCATGGTCGCTGAAGAAACCGATCCCACCTGGACAGGAAGGAATGATTCAGCAACCCGGCTCCAGCGGGAGTGCGCACGGGATTCTGGGTTGGGTATTTTTTCCGTCGATCGTGAAATTCGAAGATGGCTCAATCTGGCGTCCACAGCGCGAGGGCGAATGCTATCGCGTGATCTGGCGCGATCCCGATCATCCAGATTTGATCGCGCTACCACCGCGGCAAAACGAAATCAATCCCGATTAACTGCTGCCACAATTTTTCCGCACTTTCCCTCGCGCATACTTCCACCCAACACGCCATAGCACGCGGGGAGTCGTCCCGAGGGTCGTGTCCGGAGGTTATCTTTCTCTCATAGTCTTTCTACCCTAAGCTGGCCTCGTTCCCAGAAAGCCTAGGCCAGCGAGGAAATCCTAAGGCAGGCGTGCCTTCCTTCGATGTGGCCAAGGTGTGTGCAAGATCCTCTGCTGTACTCCGCCCCTGAGGACCGATGCGTTCGATACAATTCGTGGTTGCTGTTTCTCTTCTGGCTGCGTCAAGCGTGGGTTGGGCTAGTTCATCTTCTTATGTAGTTCCCACGACCACCCTCGCGGCTCAAACCTCCAATAATACGAGCGCAGCGAATTCGTTTCAGACACAGACGAATGGAAACCGCGGCGCGGGAAACATCAGCAAGGTCGACATCCATTCGCTGCTTTATTCCGGCGCGAGCACCAAGGTCTACGCCCATCTGATGGTGTGGTTCGGGCAATCGAACCATATGAACATCGGCTACAGCTCGACCGACCCGAATGAGGTCGCTAGCCAGATTAACGACATGGTGAGCCGCGGTATCGACGGCGTGATCGTCGATTGGTACGGGCCAGGTAATTCCATGGATCAGGCCACACAACTGGTCATGCAGCAGGCCGAGCAACATCCCGGCTTTACATTTGCGATCATGGTCGACCAAGGTGCGATCCAGTGGTATTCCTGTTCGGGGTGTTCACCGCAGCAGGCGCTGATCAACGATTTGCAATATGTCGAGAAGACTTATTTCACCTCGCCGGCCTACATGACCAGCAACGGCCAGCCGATCGTCACCAACTTCGACGTCGATAATTCTTACTCGATCGACTGGAACGCGGTAAATTCTGCGTTGAGCACGCACCCGTTGTTTCTCTTCCAGAATAATGGCGGATTTACGCAGACGTTAAGCAGTGGCAGCTATTCCTGGGTCATGCCGACCACCTCGGACTACGGCATGAGTTACCTGTCCAGTTTTTACGACACTGGAATGGGTTTCCAAAACGAGGAAACCGTCGGCGCGACTTATAAGGGATTTAATGACTCGCTGGCGTCATGGGGATCGGGCCGCATCATGGGACAGCAGTGCGGCCAAACCTGGCTGCAAACGTTCTCGGAGATTAACGGCCTCTACAACTCTGGCAAGCAGCTCACAGGCCTGCAGCTCGTAACCTGGAACGACTATGAAGAAGCCACCGAGATCGAGTCGGGGATCGACAACTGCTTCTTGCTTTCCGGTTCAACCTCCGGAAATACCTTGCAGTGGAACATTAGCGGCAACGAAAGCACGGTCGATCACTATACGGTCTACATCAGTACCGACGGCCAGAACCTGATGGCGCTGACCGACGTTAACACGGGAAACTATTCGCTGAATCTGTGCGCTTTCCCAATTCCTAACGCGACCTACACAATGTTCGTGCAGGCAGTTGGAAAGCCCACCCTGGCCAACCAAATCACTGGAGCGATCAACTACAACGCCACCTGCGCCGGCACGACGACGCCCCCACCACCTCCGCCGCCTACGCCGAGTGTATCGTTAAGCGCGGCACCTTCGTCGCTGACCATTCAAGCGGGGCAGTCAGGAGCCTTTACCGTCGTCGCCCAGCCGCAGTCCGGATCATTCAACAACACTATCGCTCTTTCCTGCAGCGGGCTCCCCAGTAATTTGAGTTGCGCTTTCTCGCCCGCCAGCATCACCCCCGGCTCCAGCGCCGTTAGCTCCACGCTTACCATTTCCGCCGCTGCCGTTACCGCCCGGAGCTTGCCGCACGGGAAGGCGTTCCCAATCTACGCCGCCTGGCTGCTGCCCCTCGGGATGGTCGGCTTTGCGTTTGGCGACAAGCTGCAGCGCGGGCGCAGTCTGCAAATCCTCGCCCTGTGCGCCATCCTGAGCCTCGGTATGGTTGCCAGCTCGTGCGGAGGAAGCGCGAGCAAACCTGGAGCTCAGAATGCCCCTCTGAATCCCTTGAGCAGCTCCTATGCCGTCACCGTTGTCGGGAGCGCGAGTTCCACCGCGCTTTCCACCACCGTTAACGTTGTCGTCCAATAACCCCTTGCGTGCGGAGCCATTGTGCGGGAAGCGGTGCAGCGCGGAACGCTGCACCCACCCCAGTGAATTCCTAGTCATCAGCCGTAGCATAAGCGATTTGGACGGAACCCAACCCGGCAGCCTGCGAAATCTGGTGATTTGCCGTAGAGCTTCGGTGCGTTGCTCGAGTTCAAAGTGGCGCAGGTATTTCTGAACAATCGTCGGCATGGTCATGCGCAGGGCCGAAGCGAAATTCTGTATTGCCATTTCGCGTTGCTGTTCCTCGTTCGTCAGGAACTCGATCAGGCTTCTCGCCAGATCTTTGGCACTCCCTGGTTCGTAAAAATCAATCGCCAGTTGCTCACCATCGGCCATCTGGCGGAAATCCGGAAGGTCGGCACACAGGATGGGCACGCCATAAGCGCAAGCCAGGTGAGCTACCCCGCTGCATCCAGTTGACGAAGAGTAGGGCATAACGGCAACAGAAGAGCTCTGGAAGAGATCGGGGAGCTGGTCCTCGTGCACGTAGCCGGTGAACTCAATCGTCGGACTCTCATGTTTTTTCTTCATCGCTTCCACGTAGCCATGCGCTTGTGGATGATCGCCGCCACCAATCACAAGTTTCGCGTTGGGTAAGTCGCGCGAAACCAGCTCGAACGCCTCGATCATCAGCTCGAGCCGTTTGTACGTTCCCCACTTGCCGAAAGCCAGGATGCGGTGCTCGGGATTTCCGCGGCGGGAAAAGTCCGGATACTCCGGCCTGCGCGTGAGGACGCCATGGGAGCGAAGATGAACATTATCGCGGCCATACTTTTCGTAGAGAATTTTGCGGTATCCGGGCATAAGCACGGACACGGAATTCGAAAGCAGCAGCATCCTGGTGGCGACCGACCCAGCCGCTCGATAGAGACGCGGGTGGCGCACGCCCGCGTCCTTGAGATCGACCGTGTCCATGAGATGGTGCAAAGTCACGTGCGTGTAGCGGCCGCTCAAGCGTGCCATAAGCGGCGTGAGCAGACCCAGAAAGGCATTCAGCGGATTCCGGCCAAACGTGCTGAAGAGGAGGTTGAACCAAACCACGTCGGGCTTAAGTTTGTTCAGCGCCTTCAGAATACAAACCACACTCGAGGGATCGTCGAACGACCAGCAGCGTTCCACGTTGAAGCCCTCAAGCTCAGGCGGTACCGGAGATATTTTGTCGGCCAGAATCGTAAGGCTGAGGAATGGATTGCGGCGCAACTCTTCGGCAATGTGAAGGCCGTATTCGCTAAGCCCACCCTGGCTCGGCGGGAAAGTGGTTACCAGGCAGATTTTCATTGAGGTCAACACCCCCATGTGTGGCCTTGGGTTCGATGAACTGTTTCAAGCAGATGTTGCTGGAGGGTTAAAGCAAACTTGCATTTAACTGATTGAAAGAGAACTATTTTGCAGTTTCGTCGCAAAGCTCCGGGCGAAGCGATTCTTCCGAATCTCGCGCGCGCAGGAATGCTTCCCTGACTCTGACTTTCGCCGCATCGATGCCGGTGGGTTCAATCACAGTGATGTCGCCCGAAAATTGGGCGAGAGTGAGATAGGCATCCCGGTTGCTGCGCAGGAATTCCAAAGGGTACTCCGGCTTTCGAGCTCGCGCAGCCTCGGGATCGGCATCGATAAAATAGGCAACATCCGGCTTCGGCACAAGTTTCAATGCAAGCCAAATGAACGCCCGGACCAGCCTGCGGTTTTGCGGCAGATTCGCCAGCTCGTCGTAGATGTAGCGATCGAAGATCACAACATCGAAGCTGCTCTTCCGGACTTCGCTGACTTTGCGGCTAAGATTAATCGCGTCTGCCAGGTAGAGAAAAAAGCGCGCCGCGACAACGGGTAATGAAGTTACATTCTTGTCGCGCCGTTCCAGCGGCTTCTCCGGGCTGCCAATGCCCTTGTCGCCCTTGAACGCCAGGTGACTGACGGACTCCCGGAAACGCGCAGCGACCACGATGTCGTCCCAGAAAGTCAAAGTCTTAGTGGTAAGTCCGGTGGAACGCAGCCAGTCCTCGAGCGCGCAGATTTGGGTGCTCTTGCCCGCGCCGTCGATTCCGGAGAACGAAACAATTTTCACAGGTCACTCGCTCGCGTCAGGGATCTAACTCAGTGCGCACCCGGCGGTTTGCTCGATGTCGCCGCAGTCAAGGCTACGATGGTGCCCACGGCCACGCCCGCGCCGATGATAGCGCCAACCTTGATCACGATTGTGCGCGTGCGGTGTTGCTTCGCGGGAGCGATAGCGGCGCCCGCCGGTTGTGATGCCGCTATGCCGCTCGCGTCCGGGGCGCCGGCCGCCGCGGTGCCCACGGGCTTCTGCGGCGCATTCTGATTTTGCTGTTGCTGGGCTGTCGAGGAAGAGTCCGATGGCGGCGCGTTCGTAGATTGAGGCGCGCCGGTTTGCGGCTCGGCTTCCAGCTTGGCAAGAGTCACTCCCGGGCTGTCCGGCAGCTGACTGCTGGAATTCTCATCGGCACTCAACTGGTCGGTGGTGTTTGAAACAGCAGACTGCTCCGATTTTTCCGGCATTGCCTGCGCCACGGCGCGCAACGGTCCGCCGAAAAACAACGGAGCGCATAGAGCGCCGAAACTGATATGTAACAGCAGCTTATTCCAAGTTTGCATCGCCACCCCCGGCGCGCAACAAGATGACCTCATCTTTGCGAATTGCTAATTGCTAATTGCCAATTGCTTGCTACTTCTTTAACTCGCTTTTCTTAACTGGCTGGCTTCGCCCATCTGGTATTCCTCGGAATACCAAGGGAGCGTTTGTGGCCCTTCCGGCATCGTTACAGAGTGGAAGCTCTGGGTCGCTTCCTCAGCCGTATCGAAAATCTCAAACAGACGATCGACGCGCATCAATTCCATAATTGCCGCCGAAGCAGGCGAAACCGCGGCGAGCTTCACGTCGCCATCGCGCTTCATCGCCTGTTCAATGCACTGCAGCAACACTTCGATGCCCGCGCTATCCACGTGCTTCAGCTCCGAGCAATCGAGAACAATTCGCGGACGATCGGCCTCCAGAAGCGGCTCAAGCTCGAAAAGAAACGCCTGGCCTTCTTTGTGGTTCAGCGTTTGCGGAACTTCCATGACGATTACAGGATTGCTTGCACTCATGCTTCACCCCTGAATAAGATTTGCCCCAAGCTGCCATGTTTCGGCCGCCGCGGTTCGTTCCGGTTGCGGAGCAGGCGCAGGCTGGCGCTCCTGCCTCGGACTGAACGCGGCCTCCTTAGGCAGCGCGCCATTGAATCGCATCACGCTGGGATCGGAGATCTCGAGCAGCACGTCATGCTTCAAGCTCAACAATCGATTGCCGCTGGCTAAGGCGTGGCGCAGATCGAGCCAGATCCCCAGCCGCGTGTTGGCCAGGATCGAACTGTCTTCGATCACGGTGCCGTAGTCGACGTAGCAGTCTTTCTCGATGCTGCTGCATCGCGTCACAAGAGTGTCTTCGCATACCCTGGACCTGCAACCGATATACGCTGGCGCTACGATCCGCGCGCGGCGGTCGACTTCTGCGTCCTCAGCCACCCAAATGCCCGGCCTCACCTCTTCACCCGAGGGCCGGATCGAGCAAATCCCGCGGAACGCGTCCAAAGTAAGCGCCCGCAGATCCCGTGGATGCGACAAACGCCGCACATATCCCGCGATGAAATAGGCCGCGCCCTCCTGATTCGAATTGGTCACGGGCTTTTCGAGGTCGAAGTACGGAACGTTCTCGCAATCGACCACCCACATACCCAAAGGTCCCTCGTCGTCGAAAGCACGCGTGGCGCTCCGCTTCGCCTCGCGGTGAAAGTAGAAGAAATCAAGAAGGTCAGTCTCCGCGTACGTATTGCCGGAAACCACAAAGGAGCTACCAATTCCCTCCTGAGCCTGCTTCTTCAACGTTGCGTTGATCGCGATTGAAACATCGCTCACGAACTCGACCTTCACATTACTGTACTTGCCCGCAAGCGAAGGAAAGGCGTTAGAGACTGCAGACGGGACCAAAACGTCAACCACGTCAACTGCCGCCCCCCGAAGATTTTCAATCGTGCGTTCGATCACGGAACGTCCAAGGACGTCCACGCAGGCCAGCGATTGCGCGAAACGGACCTCCTGCCCGCCCGCTTGCGCAGCGTCCCAACCGGCTTCCTGCTCGTTTCCCAGCGCTAAAATTGCTCCTAGACCCACAGCCTCTGTCCTTTCCTGCCCCAAAACTCCGATTTTTGCGAAAGTCTTTTTTCTATCCGCTTACGCCACGGGCGATAGTTCTGCCCGCTCGGTATTCAGGTCGGAAGGTAGTAATTCCGTCATATTGTGATTCGCATTTCGCCGCAGAACTCTGCGCTTGGGGAACAGCAGGTCGCGCATCTTCATCTTGGCTTTGTGAAGTTGCGACTTCGAGTTGCCCACCGAGCAATCGAGCATTTTGGCGATCTCGTGATGCTGGTATCCCTCTACTTCGTGGAGGGCGAAGATCTGGCGGCACCCTTCAGGGAGCTCCTGCATGGCGCGCCGTAGTGCAATACGATCGATCGCGCCGCTAAGACGCAGATCCGCTCTTCCCACATCGCGCTTCAGCGAAGGAGATTCCGCCGATACCGGCTCATCCAGCGAAACCAGCGGAGGAGCTTTGCGGCGGCGAAGCTTCATCAAAACCGTGTTCACCGCGACACGATACAACCAAGTCGAAAAAGCTGAGTCGCCGCGGAAAGAGCCGACACAGCGAAACACTTGCAGGAATGCCTCCTGCGTTAAGTCTTCCGCTTCGGCAACATCCTTGGTCATTAGGAGGCAAACGGAGTACACGCGCTTCTTGTGGGTTTGGAAGAGCGCGGCAAAGGCCTGCTCGTCGCCGCGCTGCGCGCGTTGAACCAGGCTGCGTTCGGTTTCGACCGGATTGCTTTCTTTCACGGCCGGAATCATGTCGGTTGCTGTCGCGGAAATTACGCAAGTCGCCACTGTCGTCTCCTTAGATCAGAACTAAAGTGCTGGTCTGGTTTGCTCTCGAAGAGTTCGTGAGCTCTCAGCGTCCAAAAAGAGAGTAGCGGCACTACAGGTCGCGTCCCATCAGGATGCTCCTGTAATTGACTGCAAGACTTGCTGTACCGTAGGTTTGCTCCAAATGCTGAGATGATTTTTCCCATTGGGCAACGAAACTTTTTGCAGTTCAGCGTGTTGTGCACCTCGTGAAATACTTCCGCCATTAAAAACACTTGCGCGGGCCAGGGATTGTCGTCACCCCTTGGCCCGCGCATTCTTCTAATGAGAAGCGTGAATATCTGTTCGATTGATTAAAAGAGCCGGAAACCCACTTCCACACTGATTTGCACGTTCACCGGATGCCCATCCTTCATCGCAGGCTGGAACTTCCACTGCTTTACTGCGGCGATCGCCTTGGCATCGAGTCCCATGCCTAAGCCGCGTACTACGCGAATGTCGCGGGGATTTCCCTGGTCGTCGACGATCAGCCAAAGAACGCATGTTCCCTGCGTCTTCGCGTTGCGAGCTTCCTCGGTATATTCGGGATCCGGAGTTGTAATAGGTTGCGGCGCGGAGATTCCTCCGCCCACTTTGAACACTCCTCCACCGATACCGCCTCCGCTGCCGGCGCCTACACCTGGCCCATGACCTACGCCTACGCCGCCGCCCGATCCAGAACCAATGCCACCGCCCGATCCAGTACCGTTGGAAGGAGGAGCAGATGGCATGGCTGCTGCGGTCGGAGCACCCAAGTTGGGCATGTGATTGTCAGCCAGGTGAACTTGCGGAGGAACCACAACGGTGGGCTCGACCGCCAGCTTGGGCCGCATGTTGTGAATCACGATCTGCGGCGGCGTGATTTGCTGCATCGCAGTCTTTGGAAGCCGGCCTTTGGTTGGCGCCACAATATCGTGATCGCCGCCACCACCGCCGCCGCTGACAATTTTTTTCGCAACGGGGAGGGCGTAAGAATCGGGGGAAGGCGCAACCAGCGTTACGACCTGACGTTGCTCGACCTTCTGAACAACTTTGTGACCGAACACTGCGCCACCTAAAATTAAGGCAAGTAGAACTACGTGGACCACTACCGATCCTACAAGGCCGTTGGAACGATAATTATTAAATTGTCCCCAGATTGCTTCGGGAGCCTGAACCCTCTGCACGCGTGCGGTCACTGGCACAGGCCTCACACGGCCCGCATACAAATGCTCGAGCACTGCAGACGAGGAGGACGCTGGGTATAGTCCTTGAGCGGGGAGACGAGAACTTTGATTCGGCATAGCGCTCCTAGAAAACTCCTACTGCAACAAACGCAGGCTTTATTTCTATTTCAGGATTTATAACTGGAGTGATGAGAGAACGCTCTCCCACCACTCCCTACTCGTTACATGCAAATCGGCTTACAGCCGCCCGGCCAGGAGCAGCACGAGCAAAACTACGACCACCAATCCCAGCCCACCGCTTGGGTAGTAGCCCCACGACCGGCTGTACGGCCAGGTCGGCAGAGCCCCCAGCAGCAACAGCACCAGGATGATCAGCAAAATTGTCGACATGAAATCCCTCCGATCAGTTTTTGGTTTCCTGCTTACGAGCTAGAGTTGCTCACGACAAGAATCAATTGCGAGAGCCGCGTTAGCGGCTCGCCGCCTCTGTTCCTTCTTGAGTTGTCTTCAGCTCGCCATGTTCCTTTGCCTGGCCCGAGTACTTCCGGATCGCTTCCAAAAATGGCCCGGTTGCCCCCTTCGCGTGGACCTTCCCGGCCAGAATTTCTGAGAACGGTACAAAGCGTCCATAAAGGAGTCGGGTTTCGTCTTTATCCTGCGTGACGGAAGAACCGTTCAGATCGATTCCTGCGAAAAGGCCTCGCGCTCGCGAGTAAGTCAGAACTTCGGCCTTCATTTTCCAGTCGGTATCGGCAGCTGCATCGCGCCCAACCGGGCCCGCGGCCGCTGAGGCATCAGCGCCGAGCTTAAACTTGCTGGACAACAGATGCTGCATTCCGTCTTCATTGGTTACGATCATGACGATGTCGACAGCCTGTCCGCCAAGCTGTAATCCCCAACTGCCACCGGTGATGGTGATAGGCGCGGGAGCGCTCCAAACGCCACTTTCCGTGCGGCAAGTGGCAACGCCCTTACCGTGGCTCCCACCGAAACCGACCGCAATCTTTACCATCGAAGGAATCACGGCGACGCACTTGGCATCGCGCATTACCTTGTCCGGGATAGCCTTGTCCGGAGTCGCCATGATCTCGTTCAAAACTTTCGCGGAGGCATCGAGTCGTTTATCGATGTCCGACTGATCCTTGTCATCTGCTGACCAGGCCAAACTGGAAAAAATCAACAAACCGGCGCCGAGCACTAGGAGACATCTCGGCAATGTGCACCCGATTTTCGTCATATGCAGACCTCTTCTGTGCTCGAAGCGAGCAGCTGTTTTTAATTTCCTACGTGTTCGAAGGTAACTTCCTCGCCATCGCCAATCCATCCGGTTCAAGCTGTAAAGTGGGCGGAAGGCGTCCCGGTCTGCTTAGGGAATGAGGGGAGTACTCTAGGGACGATTAGGGGTGGATAAGGGGGCGGCTAAGGTGTTTTCCGTAATCAGAATGGGTCGGTTCGAACGAGGGTGGGCATTCCGGACGCATCGGTCGCATTTTTTGGGAAGTGCGCCTCTCTAAGCTGCGAAGGAAGGCTCCCAAAAATTCTATCGGGCAGTCTCTCAGCTCGCCGCTTTGGCCTTCTTCACTTCTTCGATTAGCGGCGGGACGATGTCAAAAAGATTTCCGACCACGGCGAAATCCGCAATCTCGAAGATCGGCGCCTCCGAATCCTTGTTGACGGCGATGATCGTGCGCGATCCCTTCATGCCGACGATGTGCTGGATTGCGCCGCTTATTCCGAGCGCCAGGTAAAGCTTCGGGGCAACGGTTTGTCCGGAAGAGCCGATCTGCCGATCCATGGGAAGCCAGCCGGAATCGCAAATGGGACGCGAAGCCGCGAGGTCGGCGCCCAGCGCGTCGGCAAGCTGTTTCGCGATTTCGATATTTTTCTGTTCTTTAATACCACGGCCGACTGCGACGATGATCTCGGCCTGCGTCAGGTCAACCGTTTGCTTTGCTTCCTTGAAAATTTCCTGCGGCTTGTTGCGGATGACTCCATCCGCAATCTCAACGCTAACCGTTTCCACGGGAGCGGCGCTCGCGCCGGCTTCGGCTTTATCTCCGCGAAACGCTCCGTTCTGAAAAGTCGCGAACCACGGGCCGTCGCTGCCGAAGCTAACGTCGGCCGCGAGTTTTCCTTGAAACATCTGCCGAGTAAAGAGCAGCTTTCCGTTTTCGTACCTGAAGCCGATGCAGTCGCTGATGACGGCGCGCCCCATCGCAGTCGCGAGCTTGGGGACGAAGTCCCGCACCTGATAGGTGTGCGGCATGAGCACCAGCCTTGGCGACTTCGCAGCCAGGAGTTGTTTCAGAGCCGCAGAGAACGCATCGGGAGTGTAGGGCTCGAGCTTCGCCGACTCTACCGCGTACATCTTCGCCACTTTTTTTCCCGCAACTTCCGCGGCGATTGCCGATGAGTTGGCCCCGGCCACAGCGGCTTCGAGCGCCCAGCCTGTGGCAGCAGCGATAGCCTGCCCCGCCGTGATCGTTTCCCAGGAGACCCGGTTCAGTTTGCCTTCGCGTTGTTCCACTACGACTAGGATGGTGTCGGGCATAATGTCAGCTTCTGGCTTGATCTCCTTGCCTGCTTGTAAGTCGTGCAGGCCAAAGCCGGCGGGACGCCGGCGCTACAGCACTCTTAATTCGTTGCGCAATTTGTCGACGATCTTTTTTGCGATCTCTCCCGGCGCGCCTTCGATGTGTTCCGTCTTCTTGGTTTTCTGCGGAACATAGAGCCGCTCGATCTTCTGCAGATTTTCGCCGATCGCCGATTGCACTTCCGCCAGCGCTACTTTGCGCAGCGGTTTATTCTTCGCCTGCTTGATTCCGATCAGCGTGGCATAGCGCAGCTTGTTGATGCCGGACTGAATCGTGAGCACTGCGGGCAGCGGCATGTCGACGAATTGAAAATATCCGGCTTCCAGCTCGCGCTTCACGCGTATGCCGCCATCATTCTTTTCAATCTGCATGATGATCGTGGCATGCGGCCAACCCAGCAATTCGGCGAGGATTACGCCGGTCTGCGCGTAGCCGTAATCGTCCGACTGCAATCCGGTGAAGATCAGATCAAACTGTTCACCTTTAATTGCGGCTGCGAATGCCTTCGCGGTGTTGAACGCGTCGAGACCGACAAAAGCGCTGTCTTCTAGATGTATAGCGCGGTCGGCGCCCTTGGCCAGAGCCTCACGCAAAACCTGCTGCGCGCGCGGAGGCCCGGAAGTGATCACTACCACTTCGCCCGTATGCTTCTCTTTCTGCCGCAGCGCCTCTTCCAGCGCATAGGCGTCCGGCTCGTTCACCTCGTAGGAAACGTCTTCGCGGATCCACGTGCCGTTTTCATTCAGCTTGAGCGGCGCATCCTTCTGCGGCACCTGCTTCATGCAAACTAAAATCTTCACCAGTAGCTCCTTACTCGCGCGTTGGCTGTCAAAGCCAAACCGGTAAGTATAAATCACCCGAGCGGCCGGCGGTGGGTGAAGGAAGGACGGGGCGGACTGTTGAAGTGGCCTAACCAACCAAGGCCGGATGAAGTGCAGGCATTGCTGTATTGGGGTTAGACGTGCGCTTAAACTGTTTACTTAGAGCAAGCCCTTGCCTCTGGTAGAAGGAGTTAAGCGATGACTCGCCGTAGGCCTTTTCTGGGGGGGCGGACATGGGGAAATAGTGAAGCCTCCCAACGACATGATTGTCCTCTATCGCAATGGGCACTTCGTAGGCGCGAACTTCAAGGACAGCTTTTGTTCCAAGAATGTCACCCTTCCTGATTCCGTAGCCGAAACCGGGATCAAAAAATCCCGCGTAATGAACTCTAAACTCCCCCATGCTCGGGTCATGAGCGATCATTTCCGCAGCATACTCTAGTGGTACGCTGACAAGCTGCTTTGATGCCAAAAGATAAAAGTCTCCCTGTGCGAGGGTGATGTATCCGTGGCGTGGCCGGATTGGTTCCCAGTAGTCTTCAGGTTCGTAATAATTGATTCTGTCGAGTTCAATCACTCTTCGGTCTTCCCCTTTCGCCCGATATGCAACAACATCTCCCCCAAGATCAACTGTCAACTCAACACCGTCCGCGATCCCGGACATGCTAGGCGTCCCGTGCTCATCGTAGACGAGATTGTATTTCGCAGCGAGTCTTTGCAGGTCACCATTGCGTATCGGATCGGTGATTTTCGGAGAAGTGCCACGGACAAAGCGTAACTGATTGAGCCTCATACCGTACCGAACACGCACGGGAAACGTTCTCGATGATACCTCAACAAAGAGTGTGCCCTTGTAGCCTCTCGGCACACGATCAAATTGATCCCCATGTTCCGTTATCAGGCGAGTAAAAATATCGAGGCGCCCAGTCGTGCTTTTTGGATTGGCGATCCCTTGAACGTCGCTCGGCAAACTCAGCCGCTCAATAAGCGGGATTATGTAAACGATCCCTGGTTCCAATGGTGCCGGTATATCGGACGTGAGATCTACCGTCCCCTCCCGAAATTCTTGCACCCTAGTCATAAACGTGGCGGCGCTGCCACGGAGAAAGCTCGCGCGAACGCGATATGCTTCTTTGCCCAAGCGCAAGTCAATGCTGGCCGGCTGGATTTGGGAATCTGGGACTAATGGGTTAGCGCTTATCTGTCCAGTGGCGACCATGCGCTTGATGTCCTGCCACGGCAAAATGCCATCGCCTCCACTCTTCCCGACCATCTCAGGGAACAAAGCCGGATTATTACTATTTTTCATTAATTTTTATGAATCCTGTGTGGCGTTGTAGACCGCAACGCAATCAAGGCTACAAAACACACCATTTCCGTACACTTGGCGTTTACCCGAGGATATTGTCGTCCCACAGTTCGGGCAAATATTCTTGGCTGCCAAGTCCCGGAGAGCGTCCTTTTCCGATTCGTCCATTTGTCGACTTCTTGCATTCTTCTAATGTTTTTGGCAGCGGTTTGCCGGTATAGAAGATGTATCCTGATCGCTTTAGGATGGCTTCTAGTGTGCCGATGGCGCGCTCGAACCCGACTGAAACCTCCACGTACACGGGTACGACGAAGACACTAGGCATTATGGGCGACTCCTGTGTTGGTGTGTCGTGATGAAAGATCCACTGAGCGGATGCAAAACAAGTAACACTTTATTCACATGAACCTTCTCCGTCAACGCTTCATTTATTGTGCATTCTGCCCAATAATCAACAAATATTTCCACAGGGAATTCTGTTTGGCAACAATGCGCCACTACTTGGCTGCGCCGTCGAGTCAGATCGTGCTGAAAGACGAGTCTTTATGAGCGGTGCAGCCGGCGAGGCGAGGGTCCAAGGGTTCCGTTTGCTAAACTGTGGCAACCGTTCTGAGGAGGTTTCAAAGTATGCCTCGTTCACTCCCCGCTCTTGTTGTCGCTCTGCTCCTTACCATAACCGCCTCTGCTCAGGAAACTTGGACCCTCGATCCGCCGCACTCTTCCGCGCAGTTTTCCGTGCGCCACTTGGGAGTCTCGACCGTCCGCGGAGCCTTCACCAAAGTAAGCGGCACGGTAAAGTACGACGCGAATAATCTTGCCAAATCGTCGATTCAGACCACTATTGATGCCGCATCGGTGGACACGCGCGTCGATATGCGTGATAACGATTTGCGCAGTGCTAATTTTCTTGATGTGCAAAAGTATCCGGCCATCACTTTTGCCTCGAAGAAGATCGAGGCCGCAGGGGCCGGTAAGCTCAAGGCGACCGGCGATCTTACGATTCACGGCGTCACCAAAGAAGTGGTTCTCGATGTGGACGGACCTTCGGAAGCGATGAAAGATCCGTGGGGCAACATGCGCATGGGCGCCTCTGCCACAACGAAGATTAACCGCAATGATTTCGGCGTTTCTGGCCGTCCCGGAATGGTCGGCGACGAAATCACCATTACGCTCGACATTGAAATGATCCATCCCCTGCCCAAATAGCAAATAGCAGGCGTTTCCAGGGGCCTAACATTGCGCCCTCAAAATGCAGTAAAATAGATTCATCCTATATGTCAGAACGCACCTTTACGCTCGACGAAGCTCTGAATCTTCTGCCCGTACTCGAATCGCTGCTCCGCACCGCCATCAGCAGCAAAAAGATTATGGAAGAAGTTGAAGGCGAGATGCAGGAACTGGGCCATCGCATCTTCTTGAATGGCGGCACGCGTGTCGATGTGGTAGCCGTGGCGCAGCGCAAGGCTGAGCGCGGCAAAGCCGAGCAGCGGGCAAAAGATGCGCTCGCTGAGATCGATTCCATCGGCGTTCAGGTGAAAGATATCGACACTGGCTTGCTCGATTTTCCCTGCGAAGTGAACGGCGAGGTCGTTTTACTTTGCTGGAAGATGGGCGAAAAATCGATCACTCATTGGCACGGCGTGAGCGAAGGATTCGCCGGCCGCAAGCTGATCGACGAGCGTATCGCGCGCACCAAACGCGCGAATTAGCCTTAATTCTCGCGCCAAATCTTCCAACCTTCTGACCCTCAAGGGCTTCGTCGTCTCTCAACCATACCATTGGTGCGCCAACGAAGGGCGCGCCAACCAACCTTTTGGCCGCCACAAGGCTCAAACCTCCGATGTTTGTAAAGAAATATTTTCGCTGCCACATTTCTTGCAACAAACAAGATGAGTTAAATTCTCGCAGCCTCGTATCACTGGCCTGAACAGCGGCCCACCGGCTGGAAGGAAGAACAATGAAACTCCCCCGTACAACTCCTCTGATCGCCTTCGGGCTTCTGCTGCTGGCGATTCCAGCAATTCTCGTTTCCCCATCCGCAGCTCAAATCGGAATCGGCATTTCTGTGCGCATCGGGCCGCCCGCGCTTCCGGTGTATGAACAACCAGTCTGTCCCGGAGCTGGCTTCTTGTGGACTCCCGGCTATTGGGCCTGGGACGATGGGGATGGCTACTACTGGGTTCCCGGAACGTGGGTGGAAGCGCCAGAGCCGGGCCTGCTTTGGACGCCCGGTTACTGGGGATGGAATGACGGCGTCTACGCCTGGAACGGCGGTTATTGGGGCCCGACCGTAGGTTTCTACGGCGGCATCAATTACGGCTTCGGATTTTACGGCACCGGCTTCGGCGGCGGTGAGTGGCGCGGCGGAACATTCTTCTACAACTCCGCCGTCATGAATGTGAGCACCACCAATATCACCAATGTTTACGTGAACAAAACCGTCATCGTGAACAACACCTCGCACGTAGCCTTCAACGGTGGACAAGGGGGGGTTCAGGTTCGTCCCACAGCCGAGCAGGAAGCTTACATGCACCAGACGCACACCCCTCCGGTCGCGGCGCAGGTACAGCACGAACACGCGGCCAGCCAGAACCGCGCTCTGTTTGCGTCGACGAATCACGGTCGTCCGGCCGTAGCCGCAACCGCGAGACCAGGCGAGTTCAGCGGACGCGGCGTAGTTGCGGCACGCGCTGCTGGTGGAACCTATCACGCTCCAACCATGTCGCCGAAGGCGGCGCGCGCTTCCGGCCGAGCGGTAGGTGGGAATCGTGGGACCGAAAATCGGCCTGCGGAAAATCATGCGGCACCGGCGGCAAGGGAAGAAAATCGTCCGGCAACAAACAGCCGCGCCAGCGAAGCTCATCCGGCAGGTCCCCACAATAACGTAGCCCATCCGGCTCCAACCCATCCGAGTGAAGCGCGACCGAGCCAGAGCCGCGCGGCGACAAAGTCCGGACCGAAACCCGCGCCGAAAACAACGACTCGCGCCAACGCGACGAGGGAAAACGCAGCGAAGCCCACTTCGAAGGCGAGCCGTCCTGCGCCCAAGCCGGCGGCGGAGCCAAAGCATGAAGCCGCGCCAAGACCGAGTGAACCGAGAGCCAGCGCGCGCAAAGAAAGCGCTCCGAAGGCGAGCGCAAAACCTGCTCCAGCGCCGAAGCCAGCCAAAGAGCCGAAGCCGGCGAAAGCCGCGGCTCCGAAACCTGCGAAGACTTCAACCCCAAAGCCGGCAAAAGCCGCGGAACCGAAGCGCGAAAGCTCGCCGAAGCCGAGTCCGTCCCGGGCTGAGTCGAAACCCGCGCCAGCACCCAAGCCCGCTGCCGCGCCGAAGCATGAAAGCGCTCCCAAGCCGAGTGAGCCGAAGGCCAGCAGCAAACCTGCTCCTGCGCCCAAGCCGGCACCGGCAAAGCCAGCTCCCGCCAAGGAAGAGCATAAGGGTTAACTTCGCGACACGAAAATGCGCAAGGCCAGTACCGCAATCCGGTACTGGCCATTTTTCCGTGCAAGTATCTCGACTGCCCGGCGTTCTTATCGCAGAACGGCATTGGCCGCGCTGGTTCCGCGCCTGCACGAAAGTACCCGTAAGGGCTTGACTTGAAATCTTCTCTGCTACAATTTTTTACAACTGGATTCACGCTGAAATCGTATCGTAGAGAGTGATGGGAACAGCTCCGATGCGAGCGGGCGCACCCGAGGAGTCGTGATAACTATGTCATCTTCCAAGAATAAACTCCGCATTGCGGGATCGTTCGCCGCGCTTCTGATCCTAGGTCTCGCCGTTGGATGCAAGGGCTTTTTTGTGAATCCGACGGTCTCGACCATCACGATCGATCCCCCAGATCCCAGCGTGAGCGTGGGGTTCACCACATCGCTCACCGCCGCCGGAACCGACAGCAACGGCAATTCTCTTACGCTTACCGGCGGCACAAGTTGTACCGGCACTACGGTGTGTTGGTCCAGTTCCGATACCAGCGTAGCTACCATCAGCACGGGTGGCGCCTTAAAAGGGATCTCGGCGGGAACGGCAACCATTACCGCAGCCTCGGGAACCGCTAGCGCAACCACCACCGCGACTGTCACCTTAAGCAACGTCACCAGTATCATTCTCAATTCTGAGGGCGGCGGCGCAGCGACCTCCTTCAGCTTGGGCGAGGGCGATATAGCATCCGGTACTCAGTGTTTGACTGCCATTGCAACCGCGGGAGGGCAATCGATCGACGTCACCACAAGCGTGACCTGGCAGACGGACAGCACTACCCTTATTACCCTGGAGCAACAGACAACACCGATGTGCGTGACGGCTGGGTCGACTACTGGCACCGCGACTATCTATGCAACCTATGTGAGCGGTGGCAACACAATCACTTCAAACGTGATCCAAGTGTCAGTAACGCAGTAAGACGGACTAGACTAGCCGGGGGCCCCAGTTCTCGCTTCTTTTGCGAGAGGTGGGTATGGGCAAGCGCCCCTCGCGGATATAATGATGTCGATGAGGCGGAGAGCCGCATGACGACATACCCGGAGTGATCCTCTCGAACCGAGTATCCTGGGACTCTACTCGTCCACCAATTTTCCGGAGGCGCGCGCCGAATGGCAAAAATGAAAGACCCGCCTCTTTTTCTTTTGGGTGCGTTGGCGATTTTTCTGCTCCCTGCAGTCTCCTGCTCCTGTCCGTCGACGCCGTCGGTAAGTTCGCTCTCGCCGAGCAGTGCCACCGCTGGAGGAAGTGGTTTTGTTATGACCGTTGACGGCAATAGTTTCGCTAGCAACTCTGTGGTGGTGTGGAATGGCACGTCCCTGACGACGTCGTTCGTCAATAGTAAGCAACTCACCGCCACAATCCCGGCGACAGACGTCGCACAGCCGGACACGGCGGTGGTCTTTGTGTACAACCCTGTGAGCGCGAACCAAACCGTTGCGACGGGTACGGTCGAGGCGACGGATTCGAACGGGTGTGGCGCCGCCGGCTCAAATTCGACTTCATTCACAATCAGCCCGTAAGGGGGCTGGCCCATCCTAAGTTCAGATCACCACTTTCAAGGGTGCCTCTCGGGAGCCATGCCGGACCCAGCGGGCAGGAGTGCCGGGGCTCCACACGGCGTTGGGCGCGACAATCCAGATCATGGAAAGCAAAAACCCCGAAATGAACTCGGGGTTTTTCATGATACCGAACACCGTCTGCCAGACACTTCATATGATACGTCGATCGCAAACCTTGTCAAGCATCTTGCTCATCGTCGAGTGACCCGAGGAGGGCAAGGGAGTCGAACCCTAGTGGCTGAAAAGCCACTCGACCGTCTGGCAGGCGGTGTCCAGTACCCACTGGCAATACCCTCCTAAACGCCGTCTGCCACTCGCGATTCTAGAAGCTGCCATCGACGAACCATGCAACCGGGCACAAATATTTCGGGAGGCGGTGCCGATTCGGGAGGGAGACAACACGATCACTTACCCCTCGGAGTTCAAGTGAGCCGACACGACCACGTTCGTGTCCAAAACCACTCGAATTGTTCTCATGGAACTAGAGGGAACGCTCGCGCCGATAGGCGCGTATCTCGCGATTTATGTCGCGCCGCGTGAGCTTGCTGGCTCCATTCTTTCGCGAAGCATCGCGGATGGCTGCAAGCACTTTCTTTTCCGGCGCGATGGCCTTGATAAAGTCCTTCACGCCCATGATCACGACCTGGGGTTCGCCGCGCCGGTCCACGATGAACCTTTGATTGTCGGCTCGCGCCCGCCGCATAATCTGCCCGAACTGCGTGCGCGCCGCCAGCGCGGAGACGACTTTGGGAACGGAGTCGGGTGAGGTCGCCATGAATCAATTAATTAGTTCGTTTAAGTATACTCCAGGGCCAGGTGTCCCAGCTCTCACTTCCTTTGCGAGAAGTGGCGAAGTCTCTCATATCCCCAGCAACTCAACCCCTTCGCTCTCCGCTGCGGCGCGGAGTTGCCGATCCAGCGTAGCCAGCGGCAATCGCCGGCGTTGAGCGATCTCAAGGTATGCGGCGTCGTATATTGTAAGGCCATGGCGCTCGGCAATAAGCAGTGCGCCCAGCCAGGCCTCGGGCTCCGCTTGCAGATCCGCTTTTATCGGGAACCAAGCCAGGTTCGACAACGCTGCATCGCGAAAGTCCGCTCCGTGACGCCCGCGCCTGACATTCATTTGTAGCGCATTCGCAACTTCCCATCGCCACAGGGCCGGAACCCATGCACCTGCCGCCTTGGTCTGGTCGAAGACGCGCAAGATCGCATCCGTCGCTTCGTCGGCGTATGCCCAGGCCAGCACTGCCGAAGTATCGAGAACCAAACTCATATTGGGGGAGCCAGTTTGTCTGTCATCGGCGCCCCTCGTCGCGGAGCTTTTTTACCTCTTCCCAGTCGAAGGCTGGCGAACCGGGATTTTCGCGGGCAAGGCGGCGAGCCCGCTCTCGCAAGCGGTCGAAAGCTGCCTCCACCTGATCTTTATCGATATTGTTTGTCTGGCGAACGTCGTTGGGCACCAACCGGGCGACAGGCTTGCCATGCCGGGTAATAACAATTTCCTCGCCTCGTTCCACCCGGTCTAACAAGGATCCCAGCGTGTTCTTGGCTTCGAAGGCGCCGACTTCTCGGTTTGAAGCGTTTGTTTCCATGTAGTCTAGCTTAAGCCAGCTTACACTAACTGGTCAAGGAATCATTGAGTTAACTCGGGGCCGCTCCTTGACGATATACTCCCGAGAAGCAAAGTGGACCCCTATGGCGGTCATCAGGCTCTCCAAGAGGGCTGAGCTGCGCCTAGATGCGTTAGCGGCAAGAACCGGCCGGACCAAAGCCCTTCTGGTACGCGAGCTGACGAGGAAGATGCTGCGGCAGTTGGAGGAGAGCTATCTCGCTGCCACGGCTGGCGAGACACACGAGGGGACAGAAGAAGCCGGTCCCTACGAAAAGCTTAGCAACTTCGGGGAGAGTTGAGATTCAGCCGTACGGCCTCGCAGCTTAGAGGCGATGGATTCAATTCGGAAACAAAGAATACGGACGATAAAAATCGGTAACAGAAGTTCCTCTCGCCCACGCCCACTCGTAAGTTGCCATTCCAGGCAGCGAAAGTATCATCCAGAAGTGGGCCGTTTTTTGGCGTTGCCACAACAAACACCCTATGTCAGAGATCCGCTGCATCGGCATCGGCACCGGAGGCGGCGATGCCCCCGGCCTCAACGCCGTCATACGCGCCGCCACCAAGGCCGCCATCCTGAAATATGGATGGAAGGTCATCGGCATTCCCGATGGCTTCGACGGCCTCATCTATCCCGAAAAATCCTTCGAGCTCACGCTCGACAAAGTCAGCGGCATCATGCCGCGCGGCGGGACGATTCTCGGCACCACGAACCGCGGAGATCCTTTCCACTACCGTGGCGTCGAGGACGGCAAGGAGGTCTCGCGCGACATTTCGCACCAAGTCATCGCGAACGCAGCCAAGCTGGGCATCGACGCCATCATCACCATTGGCGGCGATGGCTCGCAAAAGATCGGCTACGAACTTTTTCGCAAGGGAATGAAGATAGTCGGCGTGCCGAAGACGATCGACAACGATCTATCGGCTACACAGGTCACGTTCGGATTCGACACCGCGCTGCATACAGTAAGCGATGCGCTCGACAAGATTCACACCACCGCCGCTTCGCACCATCGCGTGATGGTGGTGGAAGTGATGGGCCGGGACTGCGGCTGGATCGCGCTGCACGCCGGACTTGCCGGAGGCGCTCACGTCATTCTGATTCCTGAGATTCCGTTCACAATTGAGCACGTCTGCAAGCACATTGCCGAGCGCGATAGGGTGGGCAAGGACTTCACCATCCTCGTAGTGGCGGAAGGCGTGAAGCTCCCGCACGAGTTCAAGGAGAACCGCCGCGCCAGCACCGTCGGGAACCTGATCGGCAACGCCATCGCCCGCGGCACGAATAAAGATGTGCGCGTCAGCGTGCTGGGTCACATTCAACGCGGCGGCACCCCTTCGCCTTTCGACCGCATCCTGGCAACCCGCTTCGGGGTCGCAGCAGTTGAACTTATCGCGGCTGGAGGTTTTGGCATGATGGTCGCTCTGCTCGGCGATTCCATCGTCTCCGTGGACATTGCTCACGCCATTGGGCACCTGAAATCAGTGGATCCGATAGGAGAAGTGGTCCGCACCGCGCGCGCGGTAGGCATTGGATTTGGAGACTAATTTCGTGTTACCTTCGTGACTTCCCCCAAAAACCTAGCTCGCGTTTTAATAGCGTTTTACGGAAGTCGTCCTTAATGCATGAATTCGAACTATGCGTAGTGGTGCAACTGTGCCTCGCCTTTGGAGTGGCCGGACTCTTCTGGCCGGAAAAGCTGAAGCCAATCTTTGAAGTTTTGATGTTTCCCTGGGCGGCGAGTTACCGGAGCATTCGCGCCAATTCGGTGGCCGCAATCGGGTTATCGGTATTGCTGTTTGCCCGCTTGTTGCTGGCAGCAGGTTAGCGTGGATTTCGCGGCCTCTCTTGATTGACAGTTCCTGTCGTCTCCTATTGAATGAATCATGTGATGCCGACCTGATTCGGAAGAGCGAATCGTGAATTCGGTCACGCAATAGAATTTCTCATAGGAGCTAAACATGTCCGCACCCAGCCGCCGGCCTGAGATTCGCCGGCGCCGCGCCCGTCAGCAGAAAATCACAACCCTCCGCAAACGCCTTGCCTCAGCCCAATCGGATGCCGACCGCACCAAAATCGGCGCCAAATTACACAAGCTCGCGGTCGCCTCGCCGGGCAATCCGTTGGTAAAGTAGGTTCGCTGATTTCGGCCTGCGCAGGAGAAGAGGCCAGCCTCAGACCACGCCTGCCGTAGTTTTGGGCGCGATCACGGAGGATTCGCCGTCCGGCTTTCCGTCGCTTACGACCTCGCGGTAAACGTCCAAGATGCGGCGAACCGATTTTTCCCAGGAAAATTTTGCAGCCTGTTTGTAGCTGCGCTCCTTCATCTTCTCGCGCAATGGCTGATCCAAGAGCACGCGATGCAGGGCGCGCATGATCTCGAATACATTCTCTGGATGCACGAGCACGGCCGCGTTCCCAACGACTTCCGGCAGAGAGGACAGATTGGAGGTCACGACCGGCGTCCCGTGAGCCATCGCCTCCAGCGGAGGCAGCCCGAAGCCTTCGTATAACGACGGGAAGACGAAAATTTTCGCCGCATCGTAGAAAATGCGCAGGACTTCGATGGGGACAAAGCCGAGGAAGCGCACATCATTTTGCACGCCGCTGCGGATAACGGTTCTACGCAGGTCAGGATTGCCGGAAACGTCATCTCCGATGATGATGAGCTTCAGATCGGGGAACAGGCCATCTTTTTCCAGTTCAGTTTTCAGCGCCGAAAATGCCTCGATCATGCGTACAACGTTTTTGTGCGGACTAATCCTTCCGGCATACAGCAGGAAGGGATAGGTCACCTGATAACGCTCGGCGATCAACTGGCGCTCCTGCGGATTGGCGTGCCCGTGCAGCAATCTCTCGTCAATCGCGTTGTAAACCACCTCGATGCGTCCCGGTGGAATGCTGAACAGCTTTTCAATTTCCAGCTTGGTGAAGTTGGAGACGGCGAAAATGCGCTCGGCTCCGCGCAGGACGCGCTTGGTCAGTTGGAAGTGGAAGGACCGCCAAAACCCGGTTTGCTGGCGTGCGCGAGAGAGGTGGTCAAGAATGTCATGCACCGTCATCACGTACGGGCAAGGTAAGGCGCGCGGTATGGAAAATAAATTCGGAATGTGGACGAGATCGCAATCGAGCCGCCTCATCACCGTGCGGAATTCCCGGTAACCCATTAAAGACCGCTCAGGCTCGCGCAAAGCAACCGTGTGGAAGTTTGACGGTAATGCTCCGATTTCCCTAACTTTGGCTGGAGGACCGATCAACAGATAAGTAGTTTCGTGATCAAGCCGTCCGAGAGTCCGCACGACGTTGCGGATATACGTGCCGACGCCGAACTCCGTCATGCGCCGAATGTCGATGGCGATCTTCACGAAGGCATTTAACCACACACGGCGCGTGACCCAACAGCGGAATCGCTGGAGTGCGTTTAGGCTCGCACTTCGGCCTGCGCGCGAGCGCGGCGCTCGGCATAGAGCGGGAATGCTTCGCAAAGATTCAGCACTTCCTTCTTGATTCTCGCGAGCACGCTCGTGTCGGTCCGGTGATGCAGCGCGTCGGCGATCCACCGGCCGATCTGCCGCATCTCTCCTTCTTTCATTCCCCGAGTCGTTAACGCGGGCGTTCCTATGCGGACACCGCTTGGTTTCATCGGAGGATTCGTATCGAACGGGATCGCGTTCTTGTTAACCGTGATTCCAGCCAGGTCCAATGCCTTCTCGGCTTCGCTGCCAAGCATGCCTTTGGCGAAGACATCCACCAGCATCAGATGCGTGTCGGTGCCGCCGGAAATAATGCGGAAACCCTCCGCACCCAAACTGTCGGCGAGCACCCCGGCGTTGGCCACAACTTGTTTGGCATAGTCACGGAAATCGGGTTGCAGCGCCTCGCGAAAGCAAACTGCCTTCGCCGCCATAATGTGGACCAGCGGACCACCCTGCATTCCCGGAAATACAACCTTATCGATCGCGGCAGCAAACTCGGCCTTGGAAAGAATCATGCCGGAGCGCGGACCGCGCAAGGTTTTATGCGTAGTGGAAGTCACAATATGCGCATGCGGCACCGGCGAAGGATGAACGCCACCGGCTACCAACCCGGCGAAATGGGCCATATCGACCAGGAACAGAGCGCCAACTTTATCCGCAATCTGGCGCATGCGGGCGAAATCGATGATCCGCGGATACGCGCTTCCGCCGCCGATAATCAGCTTCGGCCGATGCTCCTCCGCCAGTTTCTCCAGCGCGTCATAGTCGATGGTTTCAGTTTCCTTCGTGACGCCGTAAGGAACGATCTTGTAAGTCTTGCCGGAAAAATTCAGATGATGCCCGTGGGTGAGATGGCCGCCGTGAGCCAGGTTCAGGCCGAGGATCGTATCGCCGGGCTGTAACACGGCTGCATATGCCTCCATGTTCGCCTGCGAACCTGCGTGCGGCTGCACATTCGCGTGTTCTGCGCCGAACAGTTGTTTCGCTCGCTCGCGAGCGAGATTCTCCACTACATCGGCAAACTCACAACCGCCGTAGTACCGCTTGCCAGGATATCCCTCCGCGTACTTATTTGTGAACACCGAACCGGCCGCTTCCAGCACAGCCTCGCTGACGAAATTCTCGGAGGCAATTAACTCTAGCCCTTCGTGTTGGCGGCGGGTTTCGTTATCGATGGCGGAAGCAATTTCCGGGTCTGCTTCGTACAGCGGGCGGGACATCGTGGAGGGTTTCATCGTGTTTTCCTATTGGCCTGCGTAGACATCTGGCCGGTGAAGCTCCATATACCGCTCCGGCGCCTTCAACGTTGCAAATCCAAACTTTGAGTAAAGCGTGTGCGCATCGCGCGTCAAGAGAACCCAGCGGCGCAAGTTTTGCAGCGATGGATGACGGACAATGCATTCCATCATCCATTTGCTCAATCCGCGGCCGCGATGCGATTCCAAAATAAAAACATCGCCGATGTAGGCGAACGTCGCCAGATCGCTGATTACCCGCGCGAACCCGACTTGAGCGACATCAGCCAAATAAATGCCGAAGCACAGCGAATTGTCGATGGATCGCTCCACAACTTCCCGCGAGATTCCCTTGGCCCAGTAACAATTCGTCAGGAACCCGTGAATCACATCAAGATCCAGCTTCTCACGGTCGGTGCTGACCAGATAATCGCCGCGCTGCTGCTCGACAAGTTCCTCGGGTCTGTTTGCGGCGGCATCCTGCATAGGAACATTCTAACTCTGGTAGCGAAAATGGCTCGCGAGGGAGATGAATAGCGAAACGCTAATCAAATGCCGTCCGCAAGAACGACGCCAGAGACCAACCATCCATATAGCTGTACGGCGCCTCGCCCATCGTGTAATGGCCGCAAGGTAGCACCACCACTTTGTGATCGAGCCCGTAGCGCTCGAATTCCCGTACCGCATCGCGTGAAAGATCGGGCATGAAAGTGAGATCGTATTTGGCATAAATAATCAGCGACTTTCGCGGCCAGCGGGAGAACTGCTCGAAGTAAGCCATCGGGCTGACCGCAAGCCATGACTGTCGCAATGTTTCCAGCGTCATTTGCGATTCGATCCCCTCCCGGATGTGCCGCGTCGACTGCCCGCGCCAAACCACGTCGGCAACATACGTCGAAGCATGGTTGAACGCCGCAACCCGGATGCGCGGATCATGCGCCGCTGCGACGAATGCATAACAAGATCCGAGGCTGGTGCCCACGATACCGAGTTTGCTGTAGCCCTGTTGCTCGAGCCAATCGAGACAGGAGCGAACGTCCGCCACGCCTTGCCGAACCGCATCGAGAGTTCGCCCGATGTTCGCGGAAACGGCGTAGTCGGCACGGTTGATCTCGGCAGGCATGCGGATATCGTGATGCGGCATGCTCATCCGTAACACGGCGATACCCAGCAGGTTGAGCACACGGCACAAGCTGGTATAAGCAATTGCATCCGCGTTCCAGTGCGGCAGAAGCACGATCGCTCGCTTGCCGCGCGCGGGAAACCAGCGCGCATTCACGAGATTGTTTTCAGGATATGGCGTTCCTACCGGCGAAGTGAATCGCAGATAGTCCGCGTACGTTCCTTTCACCTTGGCTTCCAGCTTCGGATCCGGGACTTCGCGCGTGGAGAAAACTTTTACCTCGCGCTTTTCGAGGCGAAAATCTTGCGGCTTGCTGTAAGAAAAAAACTCATCGCTCGAAGCAACGATGCGGCGGTTGAAATCCGCAAGGAACTTCGCAGGATCTTCGACGGTTTGCCCCGGTCGCACGCCATTGCGGCACGGCCAGTCCCGCGCCCATTCTAAACCCCACTCCAGCGGGCGCACGACGCGATTGTTGTCCACCGAGGTAAGCCGGTGTTCCCAGTCGTACATCCATTGTGCGTAGCGGGAAGGCATGATCGATCTTTTAGTGTAGCAAGTGGAAATGAATCGGCTGAGGCAGCATCATTCAACGGCAGCAGTTAGCCGTTGGCGGGGAGCATTTCGTCCTTAAACGGGACGCCGTCGTTGAAATGCGCATCCACTTGTAACGTTCAAGAAGGAGAAAACGACCGGAGGACAGCCTTGACGTGTAGCTACATTTGGAGTTACAATGACATTGGAATGGGACGGAGCGAAAAACCGCTCCAACATTCACAAGCACGGCTTCCATTTCGCGGAAGCCGAGCAGATGTTCCAGGGCTTTCTTCTCGTTCGGCCCGACACACGGGAAGACTACGGCGAGGAGCGATGGATTGGGATTGGCATGATTCACGACCGCTGCGCGTTTGTGGCGTTCACGCCGCGACCCAACGATACCATTCGCATCATCTCTCTGAGAAAGGCAAATCGTGAAGAGCGGGAAGCATACGAAACCGCAATCCAGGACGGACTGGGCGCGAATTGATGCGATGCGGGATGAAGACATCGATTATTCCGACATCCCAAAGCAGGGGCCGGACTTCTTCAAGAATGCAATCATCTGGCCGGGACCAAAGAAGCAAATCACACTGCGAATCGATCCCGACGTTCTAACATTCTTCCGCAAGCAAGGTCGCGGCTACCAGTCCGCCATGAATTCTGTGCTGCGCAAGTACATGGAGGCGCAAAAGGAACGGCGAAGGGCCTAGCCACTAACTCGAACTGCTGTACCGTCGCGGCACGCGCTTGGAAATATTGCAGAGAATCTCGTAGGGCGAACTGTTCGCGAGGCGAGCATGTTCAAGCGCATCCACGCTTAAACCGTCGTTGCTTCCAAGAAGAATCACTTCATCGCCCATGCTGACTCCTGGAATGCCCGTGACATCCACGAGCGTGAGATCCATCGAGATGCTGCCGACAATCGGCGCATAGTGATCGCGGACGATTACGCGCCCGCGATTCGACAGTTGGCGATTGTATCCGTCTGCGTAACCCACCGGCAGGACCGCCACATGCGCCGGCGCTTTGGTCACGTAAGTTCCACCGTAACCCAGAGGTTGGTTCGCCGCGAAGTGCCGCATAGAAAGGATTCGCGTCTTCCATGTGAGCACCGGCTTCACCGGAAGCCGCAGGGTCCCGCCGCTCACCTCGCGGCCTGCACGCTGGAATGGCAAATAATATCCGTATAGGGCGACCCCCGGACGCACCATGTTATTCCAGGTTTCGCGCCGCGAGATCATCGCGCTCGTATTTGCCATGTGAATCAATTCAGGATTGAATCCGGCGGCTCGCACCATGGCTAGCGCGCCTTCGAAGCGGCGTTCCTGCTCGGCGACGGAAGGCGCATCCATAGTTTCCGAAGACGCGAGGTGCGTCGAAACCCCTTCGAGAACCAGATGCGGCGCGTAACTCAACGCTTTCAAAACTTCAGGCAACTCATCCGGCGCCACGCCAAGGCGGCCCATGCCGGTATCGACTTTCAAATGCACTGCGTGCCGAACATCGGTCGCTGCCGCGGCTCGATCGAGCGATTCGATGTGCCACGGCTCCCACACGGTAGGCGTCAGCCTCAGGCGAACGATCTCACTCTCCTCGCCGCGCCAGAATCCCGTCATCAATAAGATTCGCGACTCAACGCCCGCATCGCACAGAGGAATCGCCTCATCGAGCGATGTGACGCCCATCCACTTCGCACCTTCGGCCTGCAAAGCGCGCGAACATTCCACGGCACCGTGACCGTAGGCATCCGCTTTCACCACGGCGCAAACGGTCACACCGGCGCCCACATGCCTGGCAACCGTTCGGAAATTCTGCCGCAGAGCGGATAACGAAACCTCCGCCCACGTGGGACGGGTCGCAACGCGGCTTACGATTTCTGCTGTGCTCGCCACTGTGGCTCGATTATAGCGGCAGGGCCACAGGCGCTCAGGTTACGCTGGGACTACTCCCCGCTGAATTCGCCATCTCCAAAGCCTCTCCTAGTTTCCAGCCAGCGAGAAGTTCACGATAATCTGCGTTTCCACTTCCACCGGCTCTCCGTTCAGAATGTAGGGCCGGTAGCGCCACTGGCGCACGGCATCGATGGCCGACGACGTCAGCATCGGATGGCCGCTCGACACGCGCAAATTCTCGATCGTTCCATCCCTGCCGATCGTGGCCTGCAGCACAACAACTCCCTGGATGCGCGCGCTTCGCGCGAGAGCCGGATACAGTGGCTGCACTTTGCGAATCAGATCTCCCGGGTTCATCTGCGAGAGTCGTACATGGGTAGGTCTTGGTGGCGCCGGAGGCAGCACCGGGCGCGTGCCCTCGGCAAACATGTTTGGAAGGCCGCGCCCATCTCCGCTTCCGACTACCCCAGGAACGTTTAGGCCCGAAGCTGTGATTTCGGGAGCACCCTCATCGCTGGTCCTCAGCACGGTCGGCGGAATCTGCGAAGGTTGGCGAAAAACGATCACCGCTGGATGGCTTGGGGCAAGCGCCTGCCCGGAGCGCGACCGAACTGCAGGAGTCTCACGCAGTGGCTCGCCCAGACTGATCGGAGTCGAAATCTGGCGCAGCGAAGGCAAGCCAATCGGCCGCAGCAGTGGTAACAACAAGAGCAGGCCTGCCACAAGGACCTGCAGTGCGAAAGAGGTCAGAGTGGTTAGTCCGCGGCGAGCAATCTCTGGCCGCGATAAGTCGACCGTACCGGCAAACGGAATTCCTTGGCCCATGGTGTCCTCCGGCTGAAATGCGTCTTGACCGGTAAAGACACCGGAACCTGCTTCTCCGGACTTCGAATCTACAAAAATAAAAGCCGCGCGGGACGCGGCTTTTGCGGAACTTTCACGACACTCGCGGTGTCGCGACTACTTGCTGGGCGGAGCCGCCGCCTTCGGAGCGGCGGGCTTGGGTGCAAGAGGCTTCGGCGTAGTTGCCGCGGAAGTTGGAGCGGCGACTCCGGACTGCGTGTTGTAAGCATCCACAACGACCTTGGTGATGTCCACGCCTTCATTGGCCCAGAGCACCGGGCTCTGCGGCCACGGGTTCGACGTATCGACAATCAGAGCAAAGCTGCCTTCCTGCGCCTGCTTGATGATCACCGGCGCCATCTTCTGCAGGATCCGCTGAAAGATTTCCTTCTGCTGGTTCTGCGCGTCTTCCTGCGCGTCCTGCACGGAGCGATCGAACGATTTCTTCTTGCTCTCAATTTGTTTTACCAGCGTGGCTCGAGCCTCTTCATTCAGCTTGTCGCCCTGGGTTTGCAATTGCTTCTGCAAACTCTCAAGTTCTTCGTTCTGGGACTTCAACTCGTTTTGTTTTGGCTCCAGTTTCTTTTGCAGAGCCTGGAAGTCGCGTTGGCCTTCGTTGGTTCCGATCACCGCTTGTTCAATGTTGATCGTCCCAATCTTTGAGCCGGCTCCGGTCACCATCGGGCTGGAAGGCGCCGCCGCTGCGGGCGAAGAGGCCGCCGGGGAAGACGCCGCGCCCGAAGGAGCGGCTGCACTGGTTTGAGCCGCGGCGGAAATCATCGAGATAACCGTAAGGGCTAGAAGAGAACGCAGAAGCTTGCTTGTCATTGGATCGCTTGAACTCCTTGGAACATTGTTCCGTGAATGTGTTTCCGGGAAATTTTTGCTTCCGGGAATGAACTCAGATCACCCTCTTCCGGCAACGCTGGGCCGTACTCATCGAGGTCTTCAATGTACTCAACGGCCGCCGTCGAATAAGGCGCACTGGACTGCCAGCGTCACACGCCGGGGTTGCGGACGTGTCGTCCACCCCCAGTCTACTTTCTGCAATGGTGTGGATCGCAGTAATTATAGAGAGCGCGCTTGGGCGGCGTCAAACCGGGGTGCCTGCCTTGGAAACAGAAAATAAAATCGCGCACCTCAGTGCGCGATTCGTAACACTTTTTACTGTCTTACTCGCTGCTTAACTCGATCGGCTCTTAAGCACCTCGACGGCCTTTTGCAACTGATCGTCCTGCGGGTTTTTGGTCTTGGGCTCAGGCTCAGTGACGGTTGGCGCCGCCTCTTCATCGTCGTCCGGGAGAAAGTTGTCGGCTTCGTCGGCGACCAAGACATTCGGTGTCACCGAGTTATCCTGAATGGCCTTGCCGCTCGGCGAATAATATTTGGCTACGGAAAGAATCAGCGCTCCGCCGTCCGGCAAATCGATAGTCTTCTGCACCGATCCGTCGCCAAACGTCTTGTCTCCGACAACATCAGCTCGCGCGTTTTCCAGCAGGGCAGCCGCCACAATTTCAGCCGCGCCAGCCGTTCCTTTATTGACCAGCACGGCGACCGGAAGCGTGGTCACACATTTCGCCGGATCGGCGTTGAACGCCTCTCGGGGAAACTTTTGGCCCTGCAAGTAAGTAATCGTGCCGTGGTTCAGGAAGAGATTGGCGGTAGCAACGCCCTCGCTTTCCTCTCCGTCCGAAGTGTTGCGCAGATCGAGAACCAGCTTCTTAGCGCCCGATTTCTCTAGCGATTTGATCTTGCCCGCAATCTCTTGTGCCTTGCCCTTGGTCAGAGCATCCACTTTCACGTATCCGATGCCATCCGCTAGCATTTTGTCGGCGACAGGAGGAATGCTCACCACATCGCGCGTGATTTCCATCTTCTGCGGCTCGGCTTTGCGCGCGCGAACCACGGAGAGGTTTACGTTCGATCCTACCGGTCCCGAGAGGGCTTCGCGAATCTCGGGCAAGGACATATCCCGCGTGCTCTGTCCTTCAATCGATTCGAAGATGTCGGTTGCCTCGATGCCAGCTTTATCAGCCGGCGATCCCGGAATCACGGAAACCACATCGGCATAGCCAAACCGCTTGGAGACCGTGGCTCCGATCTCTCCCTTGCCCTCCGCCTTGTGCGCCTTCAGGGCTTTGTAGGCCGCTGGCGTCAAGTAGCTCGAATTCGCGTCGAGCGATTCGACCAGCCCGTGCAGCGCCCCATCTGTCACTTTGGGGATATTCGGATCCTCCACGTACTCGCTCTGCACACGCGAGAGCACCTCGCTGTAAACCTGCATCTGGCGGTAGGCGCCGTCGTTGTTGGAAGCATGAACGCCTCCGAGCGATCCCACGACAACAAACAACAGCACAGCAAAGGAGGAGACGAGAATGGCGGCCTTAGTTTTCATCGACATCGATTTTTTTCGTTTCTGGAAGAGGAGTTACTTCCGATGGAACTTATTGTCATTATATCTGGTAGATGCCAGTTCCTGCCCGCTGGCTGCTCGGGTTCCGGCCTCCAAGGTAACGGAGTGTGGTACCGCGCTGAGCCTGAGTCTATGACGGTCCATCGGAGGATTCGTCACCGCCCGCTACGCGGGAGGCTTGAAATTCAGCGTGATCACGCTTTGCACCGAGACAGCCCGTCCATTCAGGGAATAAGGCTTGAAGTGCCATTGCTTTACGGCATCGAGCGCGGAGCGGGCAAACACCAGTGAACCCTGCAGGAATTTGGCGTCCTGCACCGCTCCGTCGCGCCCGATAAGCACTTGCAGAGCTACGCTGCCCCGCTGCCCCGTGGCCTTGGCGGCTTCAGGATAAGCGGGATCGACCTTCTGGGTGAGAAGATCCCAGGCCACGGATTCAGGAACATTCACCGGCTCAATGGCAGACATTGCCGCCTCAACCGGCTTGGCGCCGCCGGCATCCGGAGTCATCGAGGCAATCTGCGACCGCAAGCTTGACGGGATTGCGGTGGAACCGGTAGCCGGAGCGCTGCGCGCCGGTGGAGAAACTCGCACTGGCGAGATGACAACGGGCGATACCTGTTGCGGGATGGTGGCCTGTTCTCGTGGTCCCTGCACCGCAGGCGAAAGACCAGCCGGATTCGCATCGGTCGTGGCATTGGCAACGTTGGCGGAGGCCTGCTCCTTCACCGAACCCTCCACAGCCTGCGCCGGACCGCCGTCTGGGGACGAACCCTGGTTTGGATCGACTGCGGCACCCTGGCCGAGTTCGCTCGCCCCGCGGCTCGCGTCTGTATTCTTCGGAAGTTTTGCCGTGGGATCGATCACCGGCAGCACGCGAATCTGCGAGGGGTCCGTCGTCGCATCGGGAACATTTGCGGCCACCGGAAACTTATACTCCTCATCCTGATCGAACGATTCATGCTGCGGCGCGGCCTGTGGCACCGGGACAGGCTGCGGATTGAGCCAATTTGCTCCGGCATGGGCGACGTTGCGACAGGCGACTTGCAAGCGCCGCCGCGTTTGCGGAACCGCGACTAGGACGATGCAAGCGGCGGCCAGCATGCCGACGAAAACAAGCCAGTTTATTTTCCGTCCTTCCGGCTTCGGCCTGGCTTCCTGACTCGCTTCTCCTTCCATGTAGGCAAACAGTGCGGCTTCGGCTCTGGTTTCGCTTCGTTTCTCGGGTTCTGAATTTGCGGCTGGTGAAGCTGGTGAGTTTGCGGCCTTTGAAGAAGACTCCTGCGGCGGACTGGACGCGGACATCTCCCCGTAGGACAATATTTCGCCTCGAGACGATTCGGGAGCTTTCTGCGGCGCCGATCTTGTCAGCCGCTCCTGCAGCGAGGCCCAACCTGTAAGCGGCGTCTGCGGTTCTGCAACTTCGGCAGAGGTCTGTACTGCCGAGGCCATCGGTTCAAGCTCGGTGAGAGCCTCCACTTCCACCGGCAAACTCTGATCCACCGCCAGTTTCAGGTCAGCTTCTGTGTCGAATTGGGCGCCGGGTGCTGGAGCTGACGACACCAGGAATTCTCCGGCGTGGAAGGTTTTCTCGGATGGCTCCGCCGCCTTGGCCCGCGCAGGTGCCGCGGCTGCGCCAGCAGACGCAGTCCCGGCCAAATCGGGCGCTGGCGCCTGGGATGACGGCGAACTGGCCATTGCGACCGGCGGCGCTGCGGCTGCGGATTGCTTCGAGCGCAGCAGCTCGCAGGCTGTGCTCATCGTGTCCCGCACCTGCTCCACACGAATCGGCTTCAGCAATACCGAGTTCGCGCCTGCTTTTAGCGCTTCCGGCACGCGGGATTCATCACCCACAATCGCCAAGGTAAGGGGCCTCTGCGCCGCTTTCAGATCTCGAGCCGTCTTTAGCAGGAAGGCCGCTTCTGGCTGGTCGTCCCAATCGGTGATAACGATCTGGAAGAGCTGGGTTGTAACCCTCTCCACCGCGTCCACGGCGCTGGCGCAGTATTCTCCTTCGATACCTAGGTCGGCGAGCACCTGCCATATCGGCGGGCGCAGCTCCTCGTTCGAAGAGAATAAGAGGCAGCGCAAGGGCATACGCTCCAGACTAGCAGCCGCGGTAACCACGGCAAGTTACCGAGGTGGAAGAGATTACTCAGCAGACGTCCCAGCGGTACATGTACAACCGCAGGAAAATCAGGGCGACGCCATTGCCGCTTCTGGTTGCGAAGCCCGAAGAACGAGTGCGTTAGAATGCTGGGTCGCCGAAAAGCCAGATATGCAAACTGCGGATGTCGTTATCGTTGGAGGCGGAATCGTCGGCTCCAGTATCGCCTACCATCTCACGGCCCGCGGCTGCCACAACGTTCTGGTCATCGAGCGCGAGTCGGCATTGGGTAAGGGTTCCACGGGCAAAAGCATGGGCGGAGTGCGCGCCCAATTTTCAACGCCCGTCAGCATTCAGATGTCGCTGTATTCGATTCCCTTTTATGCCGAATTTGAAGAGCGCCTGGGGTTTCCGTGTGACTATCGCCCGCAAGGCTACCTGTTCTGCGCCACAAGTGAAAAACAAATGGCCTACCTGCGCACGAACTATACGCAACAAGTAAAGATGGGGCTGAAGGATGTAAAGCTCATGCACGGCGAGGAGATCGCCAGCATGTTTCCGCAATTGCGAGCGGACGACATCGTAGGGGGCAGCTTCTGCTCGACCGACGGCTTCGTCGATCCCTACAGCGTTATGACCGGTTTCATGACTTGGGCAACAGATCACGGCGCGACGTTATGGAAGAGCACAGCCCCAACTGCCATCACATGCGATGCAAACGGCATTGCA
>JBEKBW010000011.1:0-93319 GCA_050015215.1 Candidatus Sulfotelmatobacter sp. | reverse complement strand
TACGTGCCGCACCTTTCGCAGACCTTCACCAGCACATACGATCTTTTCTCGGTGGGCTCTGGCTTGTTGAACGTCCAGACCGCCATCAACAATAACGATCTTGCTCCTTCCACAGTCGGAGCGGCGCTTTCGCCGACGGCAGTCTACAACGTGCTCACCGGCGCAGTTACGCTCGTTTATGGAAACGCCTCGGTTTCCACCAACTCGGTGGTCTGGGGAACTTCGGTGGTTTGGGGAACCTCAGTCGTATGGGGATCGTCGGAAGTGAGCGGCGCATCCGTTGTCTGGGGCAGTTCGTTGCCCTGGAACAGCAACAGCTTGCTCAGCGCTTTCAGCGTGGTATGGGGATCGAGCCTGGGTACGGCGACTTCAGCCACCAGCGTGGTCTGGGGGTCGTCAGTAGGTAACGCAGACGCAGCGTTCTCGGACGCGGGCGACGATGAACAGTAGCCGTGAATAACGTAAACACAGAAAGGAGAAAAATCATGAACTCACGGCAAACTAAAACATTCATCGGAGCGATTGTCCTGGCAGCGATTGCAAGCATTACGTATGCAGCAATGCACAGCCACACTCTAAACCCCTTCTACGCTCTGGCGGTACTTGCACTGGCGGCGGCAACTTCGCGAATGAAAGTGAAGCTGCCGGGAATCGAAGGCAACATGTCGGTCAACCTTCCGTTCCTGCTGATGGCGGTTATGACACTCAGCGCGGTGGAAGCAGTCTTGATTGCCTGCCTCTCCACGGTGGTTCAGTGCTGGCCGAAGAGTAATGGCAAGTTTCGCCCGGAGCAAATGCTGTTTAACGTAAGCATGATGGGCTTGGCAACCAGCATGGCGAACCTGGTTTTTAGTTCTGCCTGGGGAAAAGCAAGCTGGGCGTCTCAGCCGCTGATGCTGGCTGCGACCACCGCTACCTTCTTCCTCGGACAGACAGTTCCGGTGGCAGCCATCATTAAGCTGACACAAGGCGAGTCTTTATCTCTGGGCAAGGTCTGGATGAGCATTGCGCAAATGTCATTCCCTTACTTTGTACTGAGTACGGGGGTGACTTCGATGCTCAACCTGGTAAGCAATCGTTTCGGCTGGCAAGCGGCACTAGTGGTCTTTCCGGTAATGTACGGGATCCATCACTCCTACCGCTTGTACTTCAGCCGAGCTGAACAAGGTGATCACAGGCCTGGGCTGGCCAGAGCGGCAGCCGCAAGCGCATAAATCACCCTGAGAAAAACAAATGGCGTTCCGGCGAAAACCGGAACGCCATTTTTATTTCGAGACAACTATTGCACGGAAAGCGAAGAATCTTCGCGCCGCCACAAATCAAGGCCCGGCGATCCGAGCGCGAGCATACCCAATGACCGTTGAGCTACGGGCGCGCTTCCCTGCGGCAGGCTCGCTTCCTCAGTGAGTTGACCTGCATGGATGGTCTGGTTCGCGACGGTTTCATAGGCGTAGCCAGTGATGGTCGCTTGGAATCTTTCGGTTTGCAGAACAACCGAAATCCGAATCCAGCCATAGTGAACCGTACCATCAATTGTGAAGCCTACCCCTAAGTACCGATTCTGGGCATAAGCCCACGGTCCGTAGACGTGGCGGGTGTAGACGCCGGTATAGGTTGACCCATACTGAAAGCCGCGAGTTTCCACCATCGCAAGACGGTTGGTTTTGTCGAGCGTTTGGTGCGGTCCGATCGGCGCGCCCATCGGCAAGGCCGCAGCAAAGCCCTTGGACGATTGTGCAATTCGATTCCTGCCGAGTGGCCAAACGGACAGATTTTCAGTGAAGTTGTGATAGTGAAACGTACCCTGGAGAAAACGAAAATCCGGGGAACCATCGTGATTGAGATCGATGGAAAAGAACTGGTTCGTCGGTATAGACTGATTGGCCGGCGTATAGACGACATCTGCTTCCGCCGGCTGAATCATGGCCAGGAGGCTGACTCCGGCCGCTCCCGCGGCCAGAGCGTAGGCGTTCAGGTTGACGGTGAATCGCTCGGAGAGTTGCTGCTTGCTGCCGGGCCCCTGGGAAGAACTGTTCATAAAGTCTCCTCGGGTGCATTCACAATTTATTGCGCTGACCCTTTATTGCGCTGACCCTGCCTTCAAAAAGGTATCTGGCAAAAGCTCACAACAGCTATTCGGCGAAATAGGAAGGGACTTCCCGCCGCCACAGTTGCAGTCCCAAAGAACCCGAAGCGAGCGATCCCAAAGATTGCGCTTTCGGTTCGGGTGCAGGCAACGCAACTACGGATTCGGCAGTCTGCCCTGCTTGAATTCCCTGGCCGGCGACTGTTTCGTAGGCGTAACCGGTGATGGTTGCAGTCAACGGCCTCCGCGCACTACCTACCGTAAGGCGAATCCAACCATAGTGCGTGGCACCGTCCATCTGAAACGTTACGCCGAGGTAGCGGTTTTGGACATTCGCCCACGGTCCTTTCTCGGTGCGGGAGTATATGGATGAGTAAATGTCCTTTCCGTGAGATTGTGCCATCCGAAGTGTGCCTTTGAAAAACTGCTGATCGGGCCCGATACTGGCACCGGCGGGGAGTGGCGCTGCATAGCCGCCAGCCGCCGCGATGACTCCGCCACCACCCCTCACGTTCACACTCCCTCGAAAGGAGTGATAGGCGAACGTATAAAGAAAAAACCTGAAGTCTGGAGTTCCGTCGTGGTTAAGGTCGACCGAAATATACTTGTCGATCGGAATATTTCCGTGTGCTGGCGTGAAAACGACCTCTGCGGCAGCAGGCTGAGCCAACGCCAACAGGCTCACACCCGCAGCGCCCGCGGCCAGAGCGTAAGCGTTGACGTTGTTTAGAATCGACTGGGAAAGCTGCTGCGCACTACGTGGGCCCTGGGAAGAATCGTTCATAATAGCTCCTTGGGTCGACCGCAGGAATTTCCAAACATACTCTGCCGTGGATCGAGGCGAGTCAAGGAGAAAGATTTTGCGTAGGCGGATGTCGAGTTTCGCCGGATTGGAAATCCCCGTCGGCAAAGTATAGAGTGATGTTTTCGGAGATCCTTTACATCCGCAACGGTAGCTGACCTCTCATGAGATTTTCTTTTCTCCTTTTCTGTCTAATACTCACTGCGCTCCCGTCCGCGCATTCGCAGACGGCCGGCGACTCCCAGACGAAAAGTTCGCTACAAGGCAGCGTGGTCGACTCCAAAAGCGGACAACCGATCAAGGGAGCGGAAGTCATGCTTCGTCCGTTTGGGGAAAATCGTGGCGAGCCGGCGTCCGCCGTCTCAGACGCCGAAGGACATTTCTCTTTTGACACCGTCGCGCCAGGCAGATACCGCCTCAATGCATCGAAGAATGGTTATCTGAGCCGAGACCCGCGTTTTAGCGCCGGGTTGCGCTCCAGTGTCGTGACGGTGACACAAGGACAGCAAACTGCCGATGTTGTTGTTCGTCTCGTGCAATCGGGCGTGATTGCCGGCCGGGTTGCAACCGAAGGGGATGAGCCTGTTCCCAACGTGAGCGTGCAGGCGATGAAATATGTCTATCAGAATGACAAGCGCCAGTTGAGCGACGTAGGAACGGCCACTACCAACGATCGCGGCGAATACCGCATCTGGGGCCTGGCGCCGGGAAAGTATTACATTCGCGCCAGTCACCCCAGAGGCGAAGCAGTGCGGCCCGGTGGTCAAGTGTATGTCCCCATTTTTTATCCGAACGTCACCGATCCTTCGCGCACACAGCCAATCGAACTTCATCCCGGAGATGAGGCCACCGGGATCGACTTGAGCTTCGTTTCCCAGCACTCGGTCCGAATGAGCGGACGCGTTCTTAATACAAACTCCCAGCCCGATAAGGGTGCGCAGGTGACTTTAATCGGCGGCTCTGGAAGCATGAGCTTCCCTGTCGGCCAGGCTACCGCCGATGCCAAAGGCAACTTCGAGATTCGCGGCGTGCCCCCCGGATCGTACACGCTGATTGCCGAACAATTCGGAAATGGCGACGGAGAGAAAGCAATGCGCGGACGGGTTCCGGTGGACGTGGGGGAAACCAATGTGAACGATGTTGAAGTCGCGACCGGACCCGGAGCCAGTGTAAGCGGCCACGTACACATCGAAGGCAAGAGCAATCCTGATCTTTCGAAGTTAACCGTTGCGCTCGACCCGCTGGACGACCTGGCTTCGCTCGGATTTGCGCCCGACGTTTCCAACATTCCAGTTCGCCCCGATGGGACGTTCCTGTTTCACGATGTGCCTGAGGGAACCTATCGCATCAATTTAGTTCCACTCCCGAGCGGCTATTATTTGAAGCCCAGCGGAGAGGGAGACGCGGTTGAAGCCGGCGTGAAGGTTGGACACAATCGCTCTGCGGCTGTAGAACTCACGCTGAGCGCCGGCGCGGGGCGGATTACCGGGACGGTTGCGAAAGATCAGCAGCCCGTCACCGGCGCAACAGTTGTCCTGGTCCCAGATGGGGTGCGGCGGGCACAGCCGCGTTTTTATCGGCAGGCTCTGGGTGACTCTGGCGGCAGGTTCACAATTGCCAACGTCTCTCCGGGAGACTACAAATTATTCGCCTGGGAAGAGATTGAGCGAGGAATGTACTTCGATCCGGATTTTATGCAAGCTTACGAAGACGCTGGTAAACCTGTGCAAGTGGAAGAAGGCGGCAATCTGAACGTGCAGCTTGAAGTGATTCCTTCGACCGAATAGGTCTGGTTTTGCCAAGTTCCCGCTAGCTGTGTCTTGCCGTCACACTTCTGGAAAGAGCTTCGTATCAGGGCATCGCTTCAGCGATGCCGTTGTTTGCCGAAAAACGAACAGGCTTTAGCCCCCGCAGCGCCTGAAGGCGGGTGCATGAGGCGCCGCGCGACGCGACACGCCTGAAGGCGTGCCCTGATACGCAGCCTCTGGGACGACGGATCCGAATGGATCGCTGCGCTGCCCCAGCTTTCGAAATCGAGAGTCGCTGAGTCTCATTCTCCGGGTTCGTCTTCCGGCCTCTTCCAAGCCATTTCCGACGATCCCAAAGCTAAGCCGCCGAGTGTTTGCAGTCCTGCCGGACTAGGTGAATTGTCCATCGCCTGAATATCGGCGTCGCTGGACTCTTTTGTCTTACCTGCCGTGATCGCCGTATTGGCGACGGTTTCATAGGCGAAGCCCGTGAGCACGGCGCTGCGCTCGGCCACCATCACGCGGGCCCAACCGTAATGCATCTGACCGTCAATCAGGAACTTCAATCCAAGGTAAGGAGGATGTGCTCCGTGCCAGGGACAATGGCTACTGCGTCCCCGCGTATAACTCCCGGCGGCCTCTACCATAATGAGAGGTTCAGGCTCGAACGGACGCGCATTATCGATGCTTAGTCCTCCCCGCACGGCTGCGGCGCACCCGTCTTTGTGGCTGCTGACCGCCCAGACTGCGTTGCCAGCCTGTGCGGGAATGACGCGCAGCGACGAACTGAAGTTCCCCATCGGAGCAACGCCGGCGAACTCGTAAATCCGCGCGCTAAGGCCGAAGTCAGGAACTCCATCCTGATTTACGTCGAACTCGATGACCCCGCCATTCAGGGGAATTTCGATGTTCACGCTCTTGGCAAGAATACGGGCCTCAGCCGGCTCCGCGGTGGCCAGAACACTCACGCCCGCCGCAGTTGCGGCCAACGCATAGGCGATGAGGCTCGTGTCCAATTTCGAGGTAAGGCGTGCAGGCTGACGCTTTGCTGCGCGGTTGTCTTCCCGGTGCTGTTGGGGCATGGCTCTCCGTCTGGGTCCAATGGTGATGCAGAGTCTGTAAGTCCCTGGGGGAGGATTGCCTGAGATAATACCGAAGAGCGGGGAAAAAGGAAATCCTGAGAAGTGCACGATGCGCCAACGCGCACGACGCTGCAATGCCCTTCGGGGATCATTCCCCCCAAATTTTCGCCGTTCGCGGCGGCGCGCGTGCAAGACGCTATAACCGCATCTTCGACAGATTTGCAACCATTACACTATAGCCGTTTCTTGCCTTCGCCAAACTGCCAGGCTGGGCGCTCCTAGCGCCAACATTCCTAGGCTGGCAGCTTTGGGAACGTCGGAATCGATCATCGGATCGACCAGCTTTGCGTCTTCGCTCACTGGTCCGTGAGTTACTCCGGCCGTTATCGGCTTGTTTGGTATGGTCTCGTAGGCATAGCCGGTAATGGTTGCGTTCGGCACCCTGCTTACATCAATTCGCACCCAACCAAAGTGGATCTTCCCCTCTGAGTCCGTGAACTTTACTGGCAGATAGGGATGCGGAGGATGCGACCCCAGCCAATTGCCGTACGAAAACGTTGTTCCGCATCCGCAGCCCATAAGCCCTGCCATTGCGATCCTTCCCGCCATGAATGGAAGCGCCGGACCCACGCGCGCACCGCCGGCCATCGCGGCCGCCATCTCTCTGCCGAGAGCATTAGTGCCATTTACGCCCACGCCGTTGCTGCGTAGAGCCGAGCAAAACAGATGGTCCCCAAAGATCCCGCCGAGCGGCGGCCGCGCATTGCCGTGTCGGCGAACTCCTCCGCCAAATGTGTCAACGAAACTGGTGCCCGAAACTGTAATATCTGCGATACCGTCTCCGTTAAGATCGATTTGAACGGCTGCGCCGTTAATCGGCACGGGAATGTTCGCGGGAGTCGCAATTACCTTGGCTTCTCCGCACGGAGTCAGTGCCATCATCCCAACGCCCGCGACGGTGGCGGTGAGGGCATAGCTGAACAGATCTTTGTCCAATTTTGGGGCGAGTTGAGCTGGCGATTGGGAGTTAGAGATGTTTTTCCCGGCTTGACGGGTCATAGAGTATTCTCCCCGATGCAGAAATTGTGTTGCAGGGCCCGAGACGAAGAGGATCTTTGTGGAAATTCTTATCCTGCTAAAGGCGCTTGTCAATATAAAAGTGGAACGCGCCTTGCGTGTTTTAGGCAAGGAGTGAGTTTCGAAGAAAGCTGTTTGAGCCGCAGCTTCCAGAGCGAGATCTACTTTATTTCGTCTTCTTGGAGCCCGTCGAGAAGTTAAAGATCTCGGTTCGCCAGGTCAGCGCGCCGGGCGTCTGGTTTCCCTGAAGATATTCGTTGACGCCCCAGAACTCCAAGTTGTTTGCTGGGTCCAGCGCGATTGAAACGTAATTCCCCCAGTCAGGAACATACGTGGGACTTCCGATGCTGACTCCCGTTCCCGCGAAGACCAGACTCGGCGACTGCGGATTCCACGTCGCAGTGGAACTGTCATAGGTGATCTGAGCCGAATAAATGCTCGGCGGCAGGGGGCTTACCGCGCCCGAATCGTCTTCACTAAATGTCAGGCCAAGATTGTTTTCCGAATTGATGGCAACACTGGCCGTCCAGGCGCTCCAGTTTGCGTCCGGAGCGGGAAATGTGCCCGACGTTGCAACTGCCGGAACTGATCCGGGTATCGCCAGGAGGACGGAATACTGCACGGTCTGCTGTGGAGTTGATTGCGAACCGCTTCCCGTCCAAACCGTATTCGTGGCGACAAGAATCTCTTCGTCCAAGCCACTGTCGTACCGGTAGGCGAACCGGCCGCTCACTCGATCAGATAAACCGTCAATAACCTGCGTGGACGTTGCCGGGCTTGGCTGGAGCACACAGAATGTGTCGCTGGGCTTCCACGGGTTATAGCATCCGGGCATGAAAGCATCGGAAATGACTGCAGGCTGCGCGCCGGTGGAAATCTGCGCCCAGGTCCACAAAAGCAATTCCGCCGAGCTTGCACAGCTGTAGCTCTGATAGCAATTCGAGCCTTGCGTCCAGTTCGTTCCGTTCGTGATCGGATTCACTTGCCCGAGAAAATATTCTCCTTGCGTATTGGGAGGAACCGTCGTGCTGTCCATGTCAGCGGGAATGAGGCTGTGGACGAGCGAATCGAAGCCGCTGGTTCTGGTGGGCACGTAGACGGCACACTGTGCATTCGCCGCAGGCTTGCCGGCGACGATATCCGCCTTGTCCAGCACACACGCTACATAGCCGAGGATGTGCTGGTAGTCAGCCGATCCCACAGTGTTGTCGATGTAATCGATAGCCAAATAGAAATTGTTGCCGAAGGTGCCGAAGCGGGGATAGTCGAAGTAAGCGCTCTTGCCGCTATCGGAGACGATCATGTTGCCGAGACTGAAACCGTAGGCATTCCAATAGCTCTTTCCGCTCGTACCCAGTAAATTGTCCTCGGTGCTGACCGCGATGCAGATGGCTGGGGTGTTCTTCGAAGACGAATTGGATATACCGGATAGAACAAACACCGCATCTGGCTGATCGTAGGTCGCGTTGACATCGATGGACAAGTTTCCACAATTCGCAGTGAGAGGCGATCCGCTATAGGACGCCCACGGTCTGCTGGGAGCTTGCGGCGAAGTAGTTTTCGATCCGTTCTTGACGAAGATCGGATTCCCGGTGGTTTTGTCGAAGGCCTGAATGCCACTGTTCACAAATTCCAGAACCTGTTTTTGACCCACCGCGCCATTGGCGTTCGTCGTGTTATACGCCGGAGAACCGGAGAAGTTCACGTAGGAGATTCCGGCGAACTCGGAGCCTGCAGTTCCCGAGGCAGGCTTTACGGTGTAGAAGCCGATATTGGCGGAGCCGCTGGGCTGCGAGCATCCATTCGCCGACGTGCTCTGGCAGGCGATTTGGGGCGCCGAATAGACGCCACAAAAGCCGTACTGGTTCGGTGATCCGCCGCCGGGGCATGTCACAGCCGAAAACGCCAGGTTTGACAATATTAAGAACGGTAATACGCTAAAGTAACGCCTCAAAAGTTACCTCTCGAATATCGTGCCGAGAATAAATACGCGAAGATAAAAAAGGGGGGATTTCCAGACTGATACCCAATGTTGACGGTGTTGCGGACGGCTGTCAATGGAACAACCGTGCCATTCCGGATCCCGGTACAGGTTGTAGAGGCTATGGAGTGCAGTTGGAGTTGTAGATATTGAAGCTCGAGATATTCGTCTCCCAAGGCGCGGCAGCGATTACAGGCCAATACTCATTGACATACCAGAAAGTGCAATCGTCGACGGGATCCACGCTCATGTTGGAGTACGATCCCCACTTCCCGATGCCGACGCCTACTCCGCCCGTTCCAGGGGAAATCTCTTCGCCCAGCCCTTGCAGGATCACCGTTTCCGTCGGAGTGGCTCCGGGAGTATTCAAATTCCAATACGACACGGCGATTCCGGGCATATTGGCGCCATTGGAAAAACTGTAACCAACCGCGGCATTCGCATTCTTATCCTGGGCAATACTGGGAAGGAACCTGAAAAGGACGGCATCAGGATTGATCGTGCCTGACTGTTTAAACGCCGGAGCAGTCGTACCGTTATCCCGTAACTCATACCAGCGTATTCCCGTTTGCTGCCCATTCGCACCAGTGCCAGCGCCGGCACCGGTCAGGATCGTATGGCTCACCAGAAAGGACTCGTAGCCGCCAGAGCCGGTCAGGAAATTCCGGTAGGCAAAACGAGGCATGAGCCGGTCGCCCACCGAATCAATCTCTTCGGGTTGCGTGACTTGGTACGGCGGTTCGGGCACACAAATCGTTAGGCTTTGATTCGGGGGCGGCTGGTAGCAGCCGGGTGTATAAACCGGGACCGAAACAGAAGTTTGGGTGCATGGCAGGGCTGCGGGAGTGAAGGGCCAGGTCGGATCCAATTTGCAATCCCAGAGATTGATAGAGCTGGATTGAGTCACCGAACCCGTCGGGTTCTGAATGCTGACCAGAAATTCGTCGCGTCCCAGCGGCGGAGGGGTCGTGCCATCGACATCGGCGGGAATTAGGGAGTGCGCCAATTCAATGGCAGGATCGGAAGTCGAGATGAAACATTGCTCGGTCCTCATCGGCAGGCCCTGCAGTAAATTGGTTCGATCCAACGCGCACACAGCCACGCCGAGCTCGTCCTGCGAGATTTCGTCTTCCATGTCCAGTGAAACGTAGTACGCGCCTTCCTGCGAGTCAGCGCCATCAGGCCAAGTGCCTATCTTGGGCCAATCCGGATAGAAATCGTTCCCAGCCTTGTCTTGTCCCAAAATGCTAGTCAGTTTGAAAGAGTACGAGTACCACGTGCTCGTGGTTAGGTCGTCGGTGCTGGAAACCGCAATACAAAACCAATCGTCTGTCGTGGCGCCGGTCCCGCGCGTACTTTTCGCAGCAATCACCCAGCGTCCATTCGGGGCGGCAAAGCGGTCGAACGTGACCACGGCATCCAGCTGAATGCTCGTTCCTTCGCAGTTTCCGTTCGCACCCCCGCTCCAAGCCGTACCAATAGGTTGCGGGGCGATGGGTCCACCGACTGGCAGCAGCGGCTGCTGCGTGGTCTTGTCGTAAGCCTGAAAATACGTGTTCACGTATTGAAGAAATTGCGTAGTGCCCGCTGCCCCAACCGGGTCGACGTCTTGTGCAGGAGACGCGCTGCCCGGCCCCATGCCGCTAAATGAAGTGATGGGGGTCACGTTGATGGTTACGCTTGAGGTCACAGCCTGCTGGCCGGGGACGCCGTTTGCCGTGGCTGTGAACGTAGTTGTCGCTGACAGCGGAGAAACCGTGTATCTGCCGCTGGCGGGCACCCCCTGGCTAAATCCGGCGTTACTGGTAATCACGACCGATGAGGCGTTAGAAGAAGTCCAGGAAAGCGTGATGGAGGTTGGCGCGAGAATGTTGGTGGCACTGGCAGTCAAGTTAACCGTCACGGCCGGAGGCGGGTTCACGGTTACGGTCGCCGACGCGGTTGTGCTCCCTCCCGATCCAGTTGCAGTGAAAACGTAGGTTGTATTTGCGCTGGGCGGCTGGATCACGATCTGACCATTAACCCCCACCGCGCCTTGTCCGGTGATGGTGCCGGAGGTTGCGTTTGTGGAAGTGAATGCGAGCGTGATGTTCGAGGTTGAGCCGGCAGTTATGGTGGCAGGAGTTGCCGTTAAGGTTGCTGTCGGGACAGGCGGTGGGTTGCCGCCTCCAGTGTTGTTCGAAGATGAGCCTCCACAACTGGCGAGCACAAAGGTCAACGCGAAAAGCAACGCGGAAAAACGCGCGCGCCAGAATGGGCTGCGTCTGGTGAAACTTACGAAAATGATGGCATCACCCATACGGTTCCCCCAATTGTGGTGTTCTTGCCCTGCGGTGGAAAATCTGGTCTGCGTTCAAGAAACGACCCTGCCAGCGCAGGAATCAGTTCAGCAATGGTACCAGAGGGGGAATTTCCTGGAGTCGGACAATAGTTTAGTACCGGATGGCACCGAAGAATTGTGACTAGAGTAATCCAAGCTTGGCCAATTTTAGATGGGGGCCCCGGGCAGAGTCGAACTGCCGACCAACGGTTTAGGAAACCGCTGCTCTATCCATCTGAGCTACGGGGCCGGTGCACGCAAGCTCATTATCTCACGCACACGGATCGGAAACGCCCCCGGTCGCGCCGACTAAATCACGTTTCCGCAGGCCGGAGGCCGTGCAGGCGTTTGCCCCATCCGCGGCAAATGATTTACTCTCGCCGCAGTCCCATGAACTCAAAACATGGCGTTTCCGACGGCCCGAGCGACAATTTTCCTCACGCAATGCTCCGCGAGATTTATGAGCAGCCGCAGGCTATTGCCAAAACTTTCGATCAACATCTGCGAAACGACATTCTCTTTCCCGGCGAACTTGATGCCATCGAGAGCGCCCTGCTCACCTTTGAAAAGCTGATCATTGCCGCCAGCGGTTCCAGCCGCCACGCGGGCCTCGCTGGCGAGATCATGATTGAAGATCTCTCCGGCGTGGCGGTCGACGTCGAATACGCCAGCGAGTATTGCTATCGCTCTACTCATGCAGCCGTCGACCCGATCGTCATGGTGGTCACGCAATCCGGCGAAACCGCCGACACCATTGCCGCGCAGCGCGAGGCGATCACCCGCGGCGTGAAGACCATCGCAGTCTCCAATGTGGCCGACTCTACAATTCCCCGCGAAGCCAGTGCGGCTTTGATCACCGGCGCGGGTCCTGAGCTCGCAGTTCCGGCGACCAAAAGCTTCACCACACAGGTCACGATTCTCTATCTGATGGCGCTGTTTCTCGCGCGTCGGCGCGGCCGTATGACCTCTGAAGTTACGCGCGCGTATCTGCAAAGTCTCTTTCGGTTACCCGAAGCCATTGATCGCAGTCTCCGCGCCTGGGACCAACTGGCCGCGCAATTCGCGGAGAGGCAGTTCCAGGCAGAAAAGTTTCTTTATCTCGGACGCGGGGTTCATTACGCCATTGCGCGCGAGGGTGCGCTGAAGCTGAAAGAGATTTCTTATGCGCATGCGGAAGGCTATCCGGCGGGGGAACTGAAGCATGGTCCCAACGCGCTGGTGGATGAGAAGCTCCCGGTCGTGGTGCTGGCAACCTGCGATGGTAACGATCCCGACTCGGTGTTGCGTTACCGCCGCACGTTGGATGTGATGAGGGAAGTAAAGTCGCGCCGTGGACGCCTGGTGGCCGTGGCCAGCGAAGGCGACCGCGAAATCGCCGGTATCGCGGACGACGTATTCTTTGTTCCATCCGCCCCAGAGCTTCTGCTGCCGATTGTCGAGGTTATTCCGCTGCAACTCTTCGCCTATCACGTGGCGACCCAAAAAGGCTATAACGTGGATCGTCCGCGAAACCTGGTGAAAGCGGTTGTCACGGAGTAAAGCCATGCTAGGCATATGCGCGGCGGCGTGAACGATTGCTTTTCTATTGTTTTCGCAGGAGCAAATCGGCGGCGACGAAAACGGCGAAGACGACCGAGATCACTCCGTTCATGGTGAAGAAGGCCGCGTTGAGGCGGGATAGGTCGTGAGGCTTAACCAGGGAATGTTCGTATAGCAGCAGAAGCAGGACGGCGATTATTCCCGCCAGGGCAAACTTGCCAAGCGCAAAAGCCGGCAACAGAGCGAGCAACAGGGCAAGCATGGCCAGGTGGAAAGCGCGCGCAATCCAGAGCGCGGCGGGAATGCCGACGTGGCGCGGGATCGAATGCAGACCAGCGCCGCGGTCGAAGTCCAAATCCTGGCAGGCGTAGAGGACATCGAAGCCGGCTACCCAGAATGTGACTGCAGCAGTTAGCAACAGAATCCGAGGATCAAGCGAGCCGCGAACCGCGATCCACGCCGCGGCAGGGGCGATACCCAGCGCAAAACCCAGCACCAGATGCGAGAGACGCGTGAAACGCTTGGTGTACGAGTAAAGCATGAGAACGGCGAGGGCGACGGGCGAGAGCGCGAAAGTCAGCCGATTCAGTTGCGAAGACGCTAGAACAAAGACCGCGCAGGAAACTACGACGAACGTCGCAACAAATGCGGGCGAGAGATGGCCCGCGGGCAGGGCGCGCATGCGAGTACGCGGATTGGCAGCGTCGATGGTCGCGTCGGCGAGGCGATTGAAGGCCATGGCGGCGGAACGGGCGCTGAACATGGCAATCAGAATCCAGAAGAGCTGATGCGGAGTGGGAAGGCCCGAAGCGGCCAGCATGGCTCCGCAGAGCGCGAATGGCAGCGCGAAGATGGAGTGCTCCCACTTGATCATCTCCAGGGTAACGCGCAGGTTGTGGAGAACTGGCACAGGTAGATTGTAAGGCAGTGCGCAGCTTGGACTAAACCCCGCCGTTTTTCAACAGGATATTTGCTTCTCCCTGTGAGAAACTAACAGGCTCACCGAAACAAGTGACGCCCTGATGCACGCTGCTCGAGACCTGACAATTTCCGATCCGGTTAAAGCGCCAACTGCGGTTGACTGGCCTGGCGTTCCAGAGAAAACAATAAGCCCGGTTTTCAGCGAGCGCTGGCTTCTCCTTGCCTGTCTCGCACTCGGCGCACTTCAAGTCTGGATTAGCCGTTATGCGCTTGGCTCGGACGGAGTGTCTTATCTCGACGTTGGCGATGCCTTTTTCCGGCGCGACTGGGCTCGGGCGATCAATGGCTACTGGAGTCCGCTTTATGCCTGGTGCGAGGGCTTAGCTCTCGGCGTGCTCAAGCCCTTCTTGTGGTGGGAGCCTGTCACCGTGCATGCGGTGAATTTGGCTATTTATCTCGCCGCACTTTTCTCGTTCCGTTTTTTCCTTCACACACTGCTGCGGATTCTTCGGAAGGATTCAAGGGGCGGGGACGCGCCGGTACCGCTACCTGACTGGGTTCTGAAGGGACTGGGGTATTGCATCTTTGTGTGGGCCACGGTGGTGTTGATCGACGTCAGCTACATTACTCCCGACCTTCTGGTGGCTGTGTTCATCTTCTTGATCGGTGCTTATCTGGTCGAGCTGCGCGATAACGAGTCTTACGCGAAGTTCGCCCTTTTCGGCGTTTTATGCGGGGCGGCGTATCTGACTAAAGCGGTCATGTTTCCCGTGAGCTTCGGATTGCTTGTCATTTTATTGTTCTCGTCAACGATATCGAAACGCCGCGTTGCTGGGGTTCTATTGGCCGGGCTCGCGTTCTTGGCGGTGAGCGCGCCGTTTATGGTGGCGCTATCGAAACAGAAGGGGCGGTTCACTTTTGGCGATAGCGGGAAACTTAATTACGCGAGCATGGTCAGTCCGAACGTTCCTCAGAAAAATTGGCAGGGCGATCCGCCGGAAGGTGGCATTCCAAAGCACACCACGAGACAACTGCTCGAACATCCTCCGCTTTTCGAGTTTGCCGAGCCGATCGGCGGAACTTATCCGCCGTGGTTCGATCCTTCGTATTGGAATGAGGGAGCGCACGGGACATGGCGTTTGCGGTCGCAGATACGCGTTTTGGTGCAGAGTGCCCGAAACTATTTGAAGATGCTGATCGAACAACTGGGACTGCTTGCAGGGATCGGAGTTTTTGTTCTTTGGGGAGGCACGGCTAGCCGGAAGGCAATCGTTGCGAACTGGCCACTAATCGGGGCGGCGAGCCTCAGCATAGGGCTATATTCGGTGGTATTGGTGCGTTCGCGCTATGTGGCCGGATCGTTTGTCCTGTTGTTCATGGCAATTCTGGCTGGAATTCGATTGCCGCGTGAGGCACAACGCGCGCCAGTGATGAAATATATAACTGCGGCGGTGATGGCAAGTATCTTGTTTTCGGTGATAGCTTTTCTGGCTGAGGCGGCTTACATGGCCAATACGGTGTATGAGTATCCCACGGACAAAGATGAGATTCGGGCCGCGGTGGGCTTGTTGGGTATGGGGTTGCAATCGGGTGATAGAGTGGCGATTATTGGAGATGGAGATGTTCAATACTGGGCGCGGCTCGCAAAGTTCAAGATTGTGGCGGAAGTTTTTGTGCCGGAGGCGGGCAAATTGCGGTTCTGGAGTGAATCGTGGGAACGCAGGAGAACAGCTTACGAGTGTTTCCGCCGCGCGGGCGCGAAAGTAGCCGTGGTGTGGAGTCCGCCAGATGCGATGGATCCAGGTTGGGAGCGGGTCGCGAATACGAATTATTATGTGCGTTTTCTGGCGAAGTAGAGCACGCTGTTAAGTTCCTCTCTTTTTTGCGTTATCGAAGGTACGGGACATTTCGTCATGGTCACGTTCTCCAGATCCGAAGCTAGCTATCGCCCAGAAACGAATCCGCAGGCAAAAGCTGAGGCGATCGAAGTGTCGGTAGTGATGCCGTGCCTGAATGAGGCGGAGACGTTGGAGATTTGCATACGCAAGGCACAGAGCAGTTTGAATGAGGCCCACATCGATGGCGAAGTCGTGATTGCGGATAACGGCAGCAGTGACGGGTCGGTGGAAATTGCAGAGCGACTAGGTGCGAGGGTTGTCCAGGTTACGGCCAAAGGATATGGCAACGCACTGATGGGCGGAATTGCGGCGGCGCGGGGAAAATACATTGTGATGGGGGACGCGGACAACAGCTACGACTTCGGGCATATTCCACGATTCGTCGAACAGTTGCGTAATGGGGCCGATGTGGTTATGGGTAACCGATTCAAGGGTGGGATTGAGCCGGGTGCGATGCCATTTTTGCATAGGCGGCTGGGGAATCCGGTGTTGTCGGGGGTGGGAAAGCTTTTGTTCAAGAGTCCTGTGGGAGATTTTCATTGCGGGCTCCGTGGATTTAGCAAAGCTGCGTTTGAGCGCATGGGTTTGCGCACTACAGGCATGGAGTTTGCCAGCGAAATTGTGGTGAAAGCCAGTTTGCTGAGGCTTTCGATTGCGGAGGTGCCTACCAGCCTTTTTCCCGATGGACGCAGCCGCGCGCCGCATTTGAGGACATGGCGCGATGGCTGGAGGCACTTAAGATTTCTGCTGCTTTACAGCCCGCGCTGGTTGTTTCTATATCCCGGTATCGGATTGATGTTGGTTGGAGCTGCACTCGGACTCTGGCTCCTGCCCGGATCTCGAACCGTGAGCGGGATCACATTTGACGTGCATACGCTGGTGTATGCGGCGGCTTTTGTGTTGCTGGGATTTCAGGCCATCGCATTTGCCTGTTTTACGAAGATCTTTGCGATTTCAGAGGGGTTGCTTCCTCCAGATGCTGCGCTGGACAAGCTTTTCCGCTACGTCACGCTTGAGGTTGGATTGGTGGTCGGCGTTGTGATGACGGCCTTGGGATTAGCAGGTTCCATCTATGCCGTCAGCAACTGGGGCACGAGGCACTTCGGGATGCTGGATTATTCGTACACCATGCGCATTGTGATTCCAGCGGCGCTGTTTCTAATGCTGGGAGCGCAAACGATTTTTGCCAGCTTCTTTCTCAGCGTGCTGGGGATGCGGCGGAGGTAGTATTTCGGCGGTAGTTCGCATCGCCGGTTCCGGGCAGCCAGAGAAAGTCGGAGTGGAGGTAATCTTCGAATCTCTCGATTTTTTTTCGCGTAATTGCCGATTCGCACCTATACCCCAGTTCCTTTAATAGATGCCACGACTTTTCGCGGCCGATCTCCGAGCACTCGACAAACAGAATTGGCCTGGCCGCGGCAATCGTTCGGCGCATCCCCTGCAGCACGGATGCTTCTGCACCTTCCACATCGATTTTGACAAAATTTGGAAACGGAATATCGCCGGCCTCCACCAGGTCATCGATGCGTACCGCGCGGATAGTGAACTGTTTCGCTGATGCATTCTCGCGATGCCAAACAAGGCTCGCGGTCGAAGGATTTTCCAATACTCGGATGGCAACTTCGCCCGCATGGTCGGAGGCGGCAAACTCCAGCAGTCGAATGTTTTCGATGGAATTGATTTCAATATTTTTCCGGAAGTTCGCGATGCTTTGCGGAAAAGGTTCGAAGGCAATCACTCGACCTCGCGACCCTACCCGTTTCGCCAGCGACAGCGAAACGTAGCCCAGGTTTGCGCCGATGTCATAAGCAACGCAGCCGGGAGACACAAACTGGCGGATTGCCTTCTGGAGGTGAGGCTCGTTCGTGCCGAGCAGATAGCTGAGATGCTCGGAGGGAGAAACATCGAGGCGATAGCCACGCGCGAGCCCGCCTAGAATTCTGCGGGGCTTCGAGTTTTCGCCCAGAAGAAAAACGATGGATGATTTCGCAAGATTTCGGAAGGATGGCATATCGAATTGACTTGGGTCTGGCTCCTTAGCGAAGGCTACGCGCCCGGGCTGCGCTCCAGTCCAAACCACGAAGTCAACGGTCGGGACCGCCTTTTGTACCTCATTCTCCGCCGGAAATCAAAGGAACAAAGCGCACCGGCTCCCGCCGCGTAATTTGCGGCTGGCCGTTAATCATGCGAATAAACTGCAGTTCCTGCGCTTCAGAGGATCCGACTGGAATCACCATACGTCCACTCTCCCGAAGTTGCGAGAGCAGAGCCGGAGGCACATTCGGCGCCGCGGCGGAGACTAGAATTGCATCGAAGGGTGCGACGGAGGGCAGTCCTAGGGAGCCATCGCCGGTGAACACTTGAACATTAGCATAACCCAGCCTTGCCAGAGTCTCGCCAGAGATTGAGGCAAGATCTGGGTGGCGCTCAATGGAGAAAACCTTGGCGGCTAGTTGTGAAAGTAGTGCGGTTACGTACCCAGATCCGGTGCCGACTTCGAGGACAATCTCAGTCCCGCTCAATTGGAGCAATTCCAGCATCACGGCAACAACGTAGGGTTGAGATATTGTCTGCCCTTCCCCGATCGGCAGTGGATGATCTTCGTAGCCTTCGGCGCGATAGGGTTCGGGGACGAATTCGTGCCTGGGAACGCGAAGCATAGCGTCGAGCACACGGGGATTAGAGATGCCGCGGGCACGTAGTTGGGATTCGACCATGGATTGGCGGGCGGATTGAAAGTCTGTCATGGAGAATCGGGCCGGCTGCGCGAAATTACTTCTTGCGCTGGCGGAGTTGCAGATCGAAGCTGACCACGCCGTTCTGATCGCGCGTACCAACGGCGGAAAGATTGCGATTGAAATAGTACTCGCCCTGAATGATCTGCTGCGAGCTCTGCGAGACGTTGGTGGAATAGGTGAGAGACAAATTGTTGGCGAACTCCTGCTCGATGGTAACCTGCGGCCCGCGGCCGGTGGGATTGGTTTCGGTGGTAAGGCCCTGAGGGTCGATCTTGATGTTGCTTGCCCCGAAAAGGCGCTGGAAGCGGCTAGTGACGGTATCGTTCAGCGCCTGATTCAAGATCAGCTCTGTGGCCTGATCGCTGTACGTTGCCTGGCCAGACTGCTCCTGAAGCTGCTGCGATTCTTCGCCGGTGCGACCGAGGGCGAGGAGAGCGATGATGTCGGATTTCGGCAGCGGAGGCTCGGAGCGGTAGGTGAGATTGAGGCCGCGATCGGGAGTCCCCGTGACGTTGATGTTGAGATCGTAGTTGCGGACGTGGGTCGTCGCCTGAAGGTTGAGTTGCGGCTCGATGGAAACCGGATTGGCGAAGGTGATATCGCCGCGCTCCAGGGTCACTTTCGTGCCATGGAAGGTAGCCTGGCCTTCGAGAATGTCTACGCGGCCGAGCAGAGCGGGGCGGGCTGCTGAGCCGCGGACGCGGAGATCGGCGTCTCCGGAGAGGCGGGCAATCGCTGTCCGCATTTGCAGTTCGGGAGAGGTTTGCACGTGGATATCGAGCTTGATGTTGTTCAGCGGAGAGTTGGCCACATTGAGGGTAATGCCTTGACGCCCGCGCTCGAGATATGAGCTGAAGTCGAAGCCGGGAGTTACGGCCATCTTGTTGATGGTGATTTCGCCCGAGACGGAGGAAGAGGAGCGGGAACCGTCCCATCGTAATTCGGCGTCCGCCGTAGAGCTTACTCCGGGAGGATAACGCAAGCGAACGTCTTTGCCGGAAGCGGCTAGGTTGAAGTTGAGTTGCCGATTGAGGTAGCTGGCGTCGCCTTTTAGCACCAACATTCCGCCTCCGGTGCGGGCATTGAGCGACTCTATGTGGGCATGATCGCGGGTGAAACTGATAGATCCGTTCAGGTCGCTCAGACCGCTGGGCAGGCTGGCGTAGGAAACCGTTCCGCCCGTAAGTTGAAAGCTGCCTTGCGGCAGAGGATCGGAATAAGTGCCGCCCACGGTCATGTTTACGTTGACCGAGCCTGCGGCTGCAAAATCGGGGTTTAAAGCGGCCAGCAGGTTGAGATCAAGGCGGCCGTCCGCCGTGACGTCAAGTGTGTATGGAGCTGCCAGCAGCACGCTTCCGTGCGCCGTTACATTCGTTCCCTGCCCCAGCAGGTGCAGCTGCGGAACCATAATCGATTCGTTGGAAACGGCGAAGCGCACCGGTTCCTGGTTGTTCAGTTTGACATGCTCGAATTCGAACGCGAGGCCGCTGAGATCGCCGTTCATGGACCAGCGCGCCGGTTGGAATAGCGGACCGCGCAGATCGACAATGCCCGCCACGGCGGAATGGCCAGTGAGTTGGTCGCCGAAGTAGGCATGCCAGAGGGCATCGAGATCGAGTTGGTACATGCGGAAGGAGAGGTTGGCGGAATAGTCGGTGCGTAATCCGATGTTGCCGCTTACCGCCAGCGAGCCTTGCGGCAAATTCGAGCTGCCGGTGAGGCGAAGCTCGTCCCCCTCCGTGGAGGCGTGAAGATCGAGATCGCCGAAAAGTTCGTGGTTCAGAGTAAGGCTGCGAATCTGCACATCCGCGTTGATCGCCGGCGCGTCAGCCGTGCCGGAGCCTTTAAGCGTGAAGTCAGCGCGGCCTTCAACGGGGAGACGATCGGAGCGTAGTTTGCGGATGGCAGTGAGATCGAAATTGTTGCCTGCGAGGTCGAGACGGTAGACCCGCGTTGCGGGGCTGTAGACGGCTCGTCCGGTCATGACCGAGTCGCTATAGAAAAGATGCAGATCATCGAAGGCGATTTCTCCAGCGGTCCAATGAAAGTCGGAATCGAACTGCCGAATGGGTTCGCCGTAGGCGATGGCATTGCTAAGGTGAATCTTGCCTTCGCCATGCGGGTCGGAAAGGGTTCCTGCGGCTTCCACGTAAACGTCGGTTTTGCCATACACAGGATAGTTGTATCCGATGAGTGATTGCAGCAGGGCGAGATCGGCATTCTGCACGTTAGCGCGGAGATTGAGAACGCTCGCGCCGATGAAATGGCCGTGGTCGAGAGTGGCTGAAGCTTCGAACTCGGCGGAGTTATCGCCATGGCGCAGGATGGAATCATGCAGGGCGATGGAATTGAAGGAAACCTGTAGGGAGCTGGAGAGAGAATCCCACTGAGTCTTGAGTTGCGGCCTGCCTTGGGCCGGTGGAATGTTAATTTCGAAATCGTTGACCAGAAGAGCGCCGGCGAGCTGTGGGGAAGAGAGAGAGCCGGTCATGTTGCCGTTGAAAGTGGCGCGGCCATTCAGGGTCACGGGAAATAGCGCCGGCCCGCGCACCACAGTCAAAAATGGAAGCCAATCTGCCACACTCGAGGTGGAAACTGACAGACGAAATGCCGATGAGGAGGAGAGCGTGCCGGAAGCCTGCACCCGGCTGGTGGGGCTGGTCAGATTGAATTCAGGAAGGTCAAGACTCCGGTTCGCGGAATAATAAATGGCTTTGGCGTGGGCCGTGAGCGGCATTTCAGGTCGAGACGTGTGAGCGGGAGGATCTACATCAATAAGGAATTGAGTTTCAGCGTCCCCATAAGTTCCCTTCCAGCGCGTCTCAATTGTGCCGGAGGCCGAGCCGACGGGATGCAACGCTTGCAGCGGATGAACTCTCGCGACGACCGAAGCGGTGAGATTCTCGACGGAGATGTCCCGCAGACGAAGCGCTATGCGCGCATTTTGAACTGGCGGCGGCTTCAACTTGCCTACGGGCTTTCCGGATTTGCTCAGCGGGCGAGCAGCAGAAATTGTGGCGGTTTCGAGGGTTTTTCTAACCGTTGGCGAGAGATGCTGATTAGGCGCGAGCCATTGACCGAATTCAGCATCCCCGGTAAAAGTCCCGCCAAGAATTCTGCCTTGCAGTTTCGACAAGGCCAGTTGCTGATCGGTAGCTGCATAACCGGCGCTCAGGACGGCTTTCGAAAAAGCGATCTCATCATCCTGCCAGGCTAGATCCCGCAATGCGAGCAGACCTTTGCAATCGAATTGATCAAGCGACCAACTGCCATCCCCCTTAAGTTCCAATGTTCCCGCTCGTAGCTGCGGGCGCCGGGTGATGGAGGCCGCTTCCGTGAGGTCCAGTTGCGCATCGTAGGTTGCGTGAAGATGAGGATGGCGGAAGTCGGTGACTTGGCCATTGGCTGAGAGATTCGAATGTCCGGAATTCCACTTCAAAGACGACACTACGGCGGAATCGGAAGCCAGGGTGAATTCAGCCGAGCCCATCCATGCGAATGGACGGTAGCCGAGAAGCTTGGTGTCAATCATGCCGACTGCGATGCGGCCGTTATAGCGAGAATGGAGAAACGAGTAATCCATCTGCAGCGAAGCATTGCGGGCGGCAAATTCCAGAGGAATGGTTTGATCGTCCCAAATGATGCGTCCCTGGCGGACTTCGAGGCGATTGATGGAGAGCGAGAAGAGTTGTTCGATGGTGGCTTGGGTGGAAAACGTGTCCTTGCGGTTGGGAAGATTCGTGCTGCCATCGGGATAAAGGGCGACGTGGACGACGGGTTGGTCGACAAGGACCTCGTGGAAGGCGAACTCGGATTCGAGCAGAGAGATCGCCTTCATGCGCGCAACGACACTATCAGCGTGAGCGAGGGGAACGTCTGTCGCGGCCTCGCGGCCGTGCACCGTGATGTTTCGCACTTCGATCTGCATGCGAAACGGTATGGTATGAAAGCTGCCGATCTCGGCGCGGCCTCCCGAGATGCGTTCGATCTCAGCTACAAGGCGGCGGCGAATCAGCGCCTGAAAGGATTCGGTGTTGACGTAAATCGTGAGCGCGATAATACCGAGAACGCCCACTACAGCCAGGGCAAGAAGATATTTCCACCAGCGGGTCGCCGGCTTGGTGGCGGCTTCGGTCACTGCGACTGGACTCCGGGATCGTTCGTGGGGTTCCGGTCGGGAAAGCGCACATCGCCCTCGGAGCGCAGCGTTTGTAGCCAGGAGACGAGCATCTCGCTGACTTTTTGTTCAGTGAGCAACTCGCGGATTTTCGCGGTGACGTTCGCCAGAGGGACATCGGCCGCGCCAGATTCCTTTAGCTTCGGAACGAACTGATCGCGGTAGTAGGCTTCGATTGATTTGGAATCGATCTGCACAGCCGGACGCAGCCGGGCATCGACCAGACGCATTACGTCAATTTGCTGCTGCACGCGTGAGAAAAGATCTTTCTCGGTGATGTGATAGCGGGCAAGAAGGGCCTGCCAGCCTTCATCGGTAGCGGCTTGAGGATATTGCTTTCTGGCTTCAGCGATGCGGGCTTGCACTTCGGCGTCCGTGGCGTGGCGAAAATCTGCGGACTTCATCTGCTCTCGCAGCAGTTCCTGGTCGATGAGGCGATCGAGGACCGCACGGCGGTCATCGTCGGTCAACTGGTCCAGGGGGCGGTTGGTCACTAGCGCTTCGTAGCAGAGCGCTTCATCCCAATCGCTTTGCAGAATGACTCGGCCGTTGACTGTAGCAACGATGCGGTCGATTACTTCCGGCGCAGGCAGCGCCGCAGCCGGTTGCCCGATCAAAGAGAGCGAGGCAACTATGACTGCGGTCGCAATAATTCTGCATACGATACATCTCATCAAAATGGCTGTCCTATGCTGAAAAATACGTTGAAATGGCCTAGGCGTTGAGTTTCAAAGGTCAGGGCCTGGCCCGTAGTAGGCGAAAACTTTGTTCCCTGAAAGTAATACGTCGGATTCAGATTGTATCCGAAATCGAAGCGCAAGGGTCCAATTGGTGTCTTATAGCGCAACCCTAGGCCGACCGCATGGGAAATGTAATCGTAGCCCGAATTATCGAAACTGGTCATGCAAGCCGCGTTCGGTATTCCACCGGCAGATAGACACTGAGCGGGGTCTGACTGGTGCCAGCGCCCTAGCCCTTTGATCATGTCGTGGCCGGCCGTAAAAACGTTTCCCATATCGTGAAAGAGCGCGACGCCAAAACCCTCTCCGAGAAAAGGCAGAGAGGTCGACGGAAAGCGCAACTCTTCGCTGTTAACGAACATGGCTGTGCCACCGACAGGAAAACCGGAATCGGGATCGCGAGGTCCTGCTTGATTTAACGCGAAACCGCGATGAGAGTTGCCCCCGCCTGCGAAAAATACTTCGGGCAATGGAATTACTTCCGTACCCGCGGGACATGTAGTAGCCAGTTTGACAAGGTCGCAGGCACCGGGAGGCAGAACGCGGGTTCCGTGGTATGCCTGCTCTTGCCCCAGCGTTGTGGATCGAGCGAAGACAAATTTGTGATTGGGATGGCCGAAGGCGTAATAGGTGGAATCCTGCGTGAGGACGCGACCATAGTCGGCCTGTGAGCCCACGTAGCTTGATGCGGCAAAGGCATCGAATGTGAAGTATTGGCCGCGGGTGCTCTCCAGAGGGTTATCGCGCTTGTCACTAATGAAAGTAAAGCCGGGACCTCCGACGTGAGCCGGCAGCGACAGCAAATTGAACTCGGCCGGCGAGAAGTCGGATGCGAAATCGCTGGCCTTTACCCGGCGGTATTCAAAGCGATAGGTAATGGAAGTGGAATGATTGCCATGCAACTTGCCGATTTGTTGGCGGAGATCGATCTTTCCTTCGAGCCGCTGCGAGGTGAAGGTGGAAACGTCGAGGCTGTTGTCGTAGAAGATGGTGTAGAAAAGTTTCAAAGCTTCGTGGTTCAGCACTTTCGGGATTTCGTAACTGACCAGGCCGCGTTGTTGAAGGCGTCCGACGTGAGACTGGAAAATCAAAGACTGATTGCGCCCACCGACGTTCAGTCGGGTGACGTCGAAGCCGACGCGAGGGCTGACGCCGGTTGAACCGGTAGGGGAGGTGGCGCCCGCGGGCAGGCCTGTTTCAAATTCCAGGCCAACACCATAGGTGAAGGTGTAGCGCTTCGCTTCCTGCACCTGGACGAGAACATTTTTTTCCGGGTCGGAGCCGTTGGGATTTTGTACAGCCGTGTCGACCTGGCTGAAGATTCCCAGATCATAGAGCTTGCTCTGCGTATCGAGCAGCGCCTGCTGGCTGAGAGGTTGTCCAGAGGTCACCTGAATTTCGCGTTGCACCACGTAGTCGCGTGTATGGTCAAGTCCTGCGACCATAACTTGATTTACGAAGAACTGTTCGCCTTCCTGAATCGTAAAAGTTACGTCTTCGCGATTCGACGTTGCGGGCGCTGCACTGGCCGCGATTTCGAGGGCAGCGTGCGGAAATCCATGGTTAAAGTAATAGTTCAGGATAACTTCGCGATCGTTGGCCAGATTCTGTTCAGAATAGGGCTGGCCCTGGGCAGTACTGAGTTCCGGGAAGGCCTGGCGGGAAATCTTCTCGTTGCCGGTAAGGCGAAACGTGCCAACCAGCGTCTGTGGACCTTCCTGGATCTGAATGTGAACCGCGAGGTGGTTCTCGACGCGGCGATAGTTGTCATCGACTTTGGTTTGAATTTTGGCTTCGCGGAATCCGTTGGAGAGGTACAGTCCCTGCAGAGTCGCGACATCGCTTTTCAGCAAAGCTTCGCTATAGCGCCCTTCGGAAAACAACCTGCCGGCAGCCTGAATTTGGAGATGGCGACGCAATAATGGCGTGGCGAAGTATTTATTGCCTGTGATCTCGATGAGTTCGAGTTTGTGCGTGGGACCGGGATTGATTTGGTAGACGATGCGCAGAAAATCGGCGCCGGTTTCCTTCTGAATTTCGACCGAGGAATCAAAATGGCCGCGAGTCTGCAGATAGTTCAGAAGATTGCGCTTGCCTTCGTTCAGAAGATCGTCATCAGCGGCATTTTCCTGGTAAACCGGAATCTCTCGTTTCATCACGCCGCGGCTGACGTGAAAGCCCCGCGCGTACACGATGACTACAGGACCGGGATCGATAAGGAAGGTGTAGTCGACCGAGTTGGATTCGGGCTGGAATTTCTGCTCGGCGATGGAAACCTGGGCAAGAATCCGTTGCTGTTTTTGGAATTTCTTGCGCAGGTGCTGGAGCGAATTGGTCACCCGCGCGGCGGTGACACGATCGCCGGGATGCATCCTGGCTATGTCCTGGATCTGGCCTTGAGAAAACGTACTGTGGCCTGTGACCTTAACTTCGCCGACGTGCGCCTGCTCACCAGCGGTGATGTGGACGAGAATACTGACCTGCTGCGTTTCCACGTTGGAAGCGCTTTCCGCCGTGACTCGCGCACGATAGTAACCATTCTCCTGCATCAGTTGCCGAATGTTCTGCAGGGCGCGATCCAGTTTGTCCAGCACGTACAGTTCTCCGAGTTGGAACTTGGAAGCATTCACGATCTGGTTTGAATTGGGACGACCGGGAGCGCCTTCCACTTGCACCGCTCCCACAAAACAATTCGGCGAGGTGGCAAAGGTGAGCACAACATCCTCGCCGCTGGGGGTGGCTTCAGCTTGGATATCGGCGAAGCGGCCAGTCGCGAAAAGAATACGAATGCTTTCCCGCACCTGGTCGCGATCCAGGGGCTCACCGGATTTTTGGGGGAGCATTCGCAGCACGCGGTCTGAGTCGCGAACTCCCGGGAGTTCGACCATCCGGACAGTTCGTCCCATATAGGCGGAAAGCGAAGTAAAAGGGGGTGTCCCCGCCTGCGGTTCCTGCGAAGAAAGCGACGAATCGGAGTGCGCCCGTGCGGCCGGGCTGAAACATCCAATTATTAAAATGAGGAACGCCGCATACCTTCTGAGCAAATAGTTTCCTGGGCCCGCTATTCTTGAAATTGATGGGCGCAATCTTGTTCCGGTCGTTATTCTGAGCTTTGTTCTGAACTTCGTCCTGAACTTCGCTCCGATCTTGCAAGCGGATCGGACAACCACCCATATAATAAAGGGTTTGTGGTCGCCAACTGGTGATCTCCTTGAGGCAGATGCGTGGAGAGAGAAACGAAAGACAAATTCGAAGAACGATATTCGCGTCAGATATTGTTTCCCGGGATTGGGGTCGAAGGTCAGAAGCGGCTGGCAGCGGGGCGGGTGGCGATAGTGGGATGCGGAGCGACCGGTTCGGCGTTGGCCTCATTGTTGGCGCGGGCTGGCGTGGGCATGCTGCGGATTATCGATCGCGATTACGTCGAGCCTAGCAATTTGCAGCGACAATCGTTATTCGACGAAGCAGATGCCGCCGAATCGTTGCCAAAAGCTGTGGCCGCGGCGCAAAAGATTGCCAGATTCAATTCAGAGATTTTGGTTGAAGCAAAGGTTGAGGATGTGACGCCTCAAAATATTGAAGTCTTGCTTCAAGATATAGAGGTAATTCTCGATGGAACCGATAATTTCGAGACACGATATTTGCTGAATGACTACGCCGTGAGACTGTCCCGGCCATGGATTTATTCGGCGGCTGTGGGCAGCTATGCAGTCACGCTGAATGTTTTGCCTGGGACAACGGCGTGCCTGGCCTGCATTTTTCCCGACTCTCCCCGAGGGATGGTGGAGACTTGTGAAACATCGGGAATATTGAACACGGCGGTGAATCTGGTTGCGTCCGTGGCTGCGTCTGAGTGCATGAAGATGCTTTTAGGAGATGCCGCCCTCGGCAAATTGCGCCACACTTTATGGTCCCACGATGTTTGGACGAACGATCATTCGGAGATTGCAGCGGGAAAGCCCCGGGCGGGCTGCCGGGCGTGTTGCGAGCGGAACTTCGTCCATCTGGCGGGCGAGGGACGGCCACATATTACGATGTGCGGTCGAAATTCGGTCCAGATTCACGAGCGGGCGCGGCCGATTGATTTTCTGGAGATGCAGAGAAGGCTGGAAGTGCACGGCCTGGTGCGCCACAACGAATTCGTGCTCAAGTTCTGGCACGAACCCTATGAGATCATCCTGTTCCCTGACGGACGCGCGATTATCAAGGGAACGACCGATACCGGCGTTGCACGCAGCTTGTATGCGAGGTTTGTGGGCAGTTGATCAAGGGCGAACTGAACGCCCTGAGACTGAGCGGACAAGACCGAACGGCTAAAGATGCACGGCAATCAACTCCAGGGTAAGACGGCGATCATTACCGGCGGTGCGGGTGGAATCGGCCGGGCCACTGCTCTGCTGTTTGCACGCGAAGGCGCGGCGGTCTGCGTCGTAGATTTAAATGAGGACAGTGGCCGCGAAGTCGCGCGCGAAATTGCTGCTGCGGGCGGACGCGCAACATTCGAACGCGCCGACGTCACACATGAAAGCAATTGCAGGCGGGTGGTCGAGCGAACAGTCGAGGAGTTGGGCGGCATTCACATACTCTTCAACAATGTCGGCATCATCCGCCGCGCTTCCGTTCTGGAAACCAGCGAGCAGGATTGGGACGCCGTGATGGCGGTTAATGTGAAATCTGTATTCTTGATGTCGCGTGTCGTCGTGCCGATGATGGCTGCAGCCGGCGGCGGTTCTATCATCAACATGGCTTCGGGTTGGGGATTGGCGGGCGGCGCGAAGGCGGCCGCGTACTGCGCTTCGAAGGGGGCGGTTGTTCTGCTCACCAGAGCGATGGCGATCGATCATGGGCCGCAGAACATTCGGGTAAACTCGATCTGCCCCGGCGACACCGATACTGCGATGCTCCGCAGCGAGGCGCGGCAATTGGGAGAAGCGGAAGACCGCTTTCTCGCCGGTTCTGCCAATCGTCCTCTTGGGCGTGTGGGTAGGCCGGAGGAAATTGCGCACACGGCGCTCTACCTGGCCAGCGATGCGTCATCGTTTGTGACTGGGACGGCGCTCGTTGTGGATGGCGGCGGATTGGCGGGAACGGGGTAAAGAAACTGCGGAAGAACCGACGCCTCAGCGCCTGAAGGCGCGAATGATCTATTGCCACTCTCGGTATGCCTCAAGGCATACCTGATACGAATCGCGTTTTTTTTGCAAGCCCTTAGAGAAGCTATCAAATGTCGGAGAACATGACGACACAAAATCGCACACGCTCGCAGGAGTGGTTCGAGCGCGCGAAGAAATCGCTGGTCGAGGGTGTGAATTCGCCTTCGCGCGGGGCTGCGGTTTACTCTCCGGGACCGATTGTTCTGGAACGCGGCCAGGGGCCACGGGTTTGGGATTCCGATGGCAACGAGTACGTCGACTTCATGATGTCCTTCGGAGCTTTGATTCAAGGCCACGCGCACCCCGCGCTGGTGAAGGTCGTTTGCGAGGCCATGGCGGAGGGTTCTCACTTCGCGGCGGCAACTTCGGCGGAAGTTGTGGCCGCGGAACGTTTTCGGAAAATGGTGCCGTCCGCGGAGACCGTACGCTTCACCAACACTGGCAGTGAGGCGACCATGCTAGCATTACGCCTGGCTCGCGCCCACACCGCCCGTAATAAATTTCTGAAGTTCGAGGGACACTATCACGGTTGGTACGATCCTTTTCTTCTGAACGCGCACAGCCATCCGCCGGAGCAACTGGGCACAATCGAAAGTCCGGCGCGCATCCCGGATTCCGCAGGAATTCCGCCCGCTGTTTTTGACGACGTTGTGCTGGCGCCGTGGAACGATGAACTTGCTCTTGAACGCATTTTGAAACAGCACGGGCACGAGTTGGCCGCCGTGATCACCGAGCCGATTATGGCGAACATGGGGTGCATTCTGCCGCGGGATGGATACTTGCTGCGACTGCGCGAACTCACGCGCGCGCACGGCGTCCTTCTGATTTTCGACGAAGTAGTTACCGGCTTCCGTTACGCCCGGGGCGGCTGCCAGGAATATTACGGAATCGATCCGGACATCAGCACTTTCGGCAAAGCCTTGGGCGCGGGATTCCCCGTTGGAGCGGTCGCGGGGTCGCGTTCGATTCTCGATCGCCTGAAGTGGGGCGAGAACATGGTGCTGCACTATGGCACTTTCAACGGTCACCGGCTGACCATGAAAGTGGTGGCAGCCAATCTGGATTTGCTTTCAACTGATGGCGCTTATCGGAAGCTGCATGCGACTGGCGATGCAGCGGTCACCGGACTGCGAGAGGTGTTTCGCCGCCGTGGAACGAAAGCCGTCGTCCAAGGCTTCGGACCGATGTTTCAGATTTACTTTACCGATCGCGACGCCGTCCACGATTATCGCGACTACTGCAGGTATGTGGACACCAAGAAGTACTCGCAATTTGTACATCGCCTGCTCGACCTTGGAATCTATATGACGCCATCCAACGGCTTGCACTGGATTATTTCGACCGCGCACGGCGAGGCCGAAGTGCAGAGACTGATTGAAGCCACCGACCAGACCTGCGCGGCGCTCCCATGAAGCCGATCGTCTTTCTCGGGGGCGGGCGGATTACTACCGCGCTGGTTGCGGGATTGCGGCTTGCCGGTTACAACCAGCCCATCGTGGTGCATGACCGCCATGCGAAAAAACTGCGGCAATTGCAATGGAAATACAGCGTGGTCGCGGAACCAAGATTGCGCAGTACCGTGGAATCGGCTTTCCTGCTCATCGTCGCCGTGCGCCCGGACTCAGTCCGCGGCTTGCTGAAAGAAATTGCGCAGATCAACTACCCATTGAACGCGGTGAGTTTGGCGGCTGGTGTACCGTTGTCGACGTTAAAGGCTGGATTGAAGTCGCCCGTACGGTGGGCGCGAGCGATGCCAAGCCCCGCCTGCCGCAGCGGCCGGGGCCTGACGGCGCTAACTTTTTCGAAAGGCTTTCCGGCTGCAGAGCGCAGCCGAGTTCGTAATCTGTTTTCATTGGTCGGTGGCGTGATGGAAATTCCCGAAGAGCAATTCGACGCCTTCACTGTCACCTTTTCGTGCAGCCACGGGTATCACGCGCTGAACACGCTGATTGAGGCGGCAGAGTCCATCGGCCTCGACCCAGCTACTGCACAAGCCGCTGCCGCTCATGCGCTGGCAGATGGAATTTTGGCGTGGAGAGACAGCCACCTGCCGCTGGACGAACTTCTGAAGGAAGCGGCAACACCGGGAGGCACTGCCGCCGCCGTGATGGAGAAAATGAACCGCTCCGGCTACCGGCGCCTTGTGGAAAACGGGCTGCGAGCCGGAGTAAAACAGGCGCAGAAGAACGCCCGGAAATGATTTCCCGAAGTCCTTGAGTCCGACTTCTACGCGGCGTTCTTCTTCTTCGGAACCTTCGCGCCTTTCTTGCGAGCTTCCGACAGGCCAATGGCGATCGCTTGTTTACGGCTCTTGACGGTTCCGCCCTTGCCTCCGGGACCGGACTTCAACGTGCCACGCTTCTCGCGGTGCATCGCGCTTTCCACGCTCTTGCTCGCTGCCTTGCCGTATTTTCGCCCGCCGGATTTCTTTTTGCCTGCCATGTTGAGATCCTCCTCCAATTTAGAGCAAGGATTCGAGGCGGAGGTTGTCGTGGAGGTCAAGAGAGATTCTCCCCAAGCTGGTGCGCTCGCAAACTCAAGCTACAAATGCGACTGGTTCGCTAATCTCGGGATTGCACTTCACGCAATACGGTGACCGGATGCTCCAGCCGGGTTCGCAGTCATCCATCCAAAACTGAGCGTCAACATGCGACAACAGCGAACCGCAGATAGAGCAATACTGCTTAGGCTGCGCAGCTTTGCTCAGAGACGCAGAGACTCAAGATGTCGGCGCAGTGAAGCCAGGAGAGCGGTACGACTTTTATGATCGAGAAGATCGGACATGCGCCCTCCTTCTTTAGAGTGCCGTGAAAAGACTGACGCGTAAGGATGACCTTGGAAATACTGAAAGGCTGCGTCTGCCCTGTCGCCGGCGAGACTTGGTGACGTAGCGGGCAAAGGCGCTTATACGGCTTCTCTTTTCCAGGCAGCGGTGTGCCTGCAGATGAGCTCGTAGCATTCGCAGGCTGCATCCTCGAGACGACCGCGATCTGTGACCGTGACTTCTCCGCGGTTGTAGCTGATGAGTCCGGCCTTTTGCAGTAGGCCGGCTGCGACCGTAACGCTGGATCGGCGCGTACCCAGCATGTGGGCGAGGAATTCCTGAGTGAGCGGGACGAGATCGCCGCCCAGCCGGTCCTGGCTCATCAGCAACCAGCGCGCCAGGCGTTCATCGACTTCATGGAGCCGATTACAGACAGCCACCTGAGCGCCCTGCATCGACATAATCTGGCCGTATTGTTGCATTCGTCTTTCCAAAACCGGGCATTCCTGCAGCACCTTTGCCAGACGTTCGCCAGTGATGCGAAAAGCCGAGCCCGCAACTTGCATGATGATGCGAGACGCGCTGGTCTTCAGCCCAACTGCGATGGGTAACGCCGTGCATCCTTCTTTGCCGGACAATCCGACTTCCACCGACTTCCCATCCTCCATACCGTTGAGGACGGAAGCCAATCCGCTATCAATGAAATAGCCGTATTTGATCGGCTGTTCGGATTCCTGAAGAAGATCGGGCGTCCTGAGTTCTACAAACGTGAGCTCGGAATATATCGAGTCACTCTCGGAACCGGGAAGATTTAGGAGGATCTCGTTCCGTATAGGATTGCCTTCAATTTCAGGCACCGCAACCGCAGTAAGCACACGACTCTTATTAGCCATAAGGCTCCTTGCGCAGCGAAACGCAATCTGATTTCGCAAGGAACCGACGCCCCGGACGGGGCACGGCGGAAGGTTGCTAGAAGAGACAACTACATCATACACCTTGGTCGGATTCTATCGTGACGCTATCGTACAGATTTCGCTGTATGTACCTTGGCTGGCGCGGCGCTTAGTGTCGAGGAGTCCTTTCTCCTACTGTCCGTCGACCATTCGACGCGGCCCGCGGCCTGCAGCCCTAAGGACCATAAGAGGCTGCTTGTCTTTCTCAATTCTTATCGTGGACGATAGTGTAGTAGTTCGACGCACTCTGCGCTCGCGCTTCGAGAACAATGTGGATTGGAAGGTTTGCGGGGAGGCGGTCGACGGGCAAGAGGCGGTCGAGAAGGCTCGCGAACTACATCCGGACCTCATTATTCTGGATCTCTCGATGCCTCGCATGAACGGCCTGGAAGCCGCGCGCGAACTCAAACGAATTCTGCCAGACGTGCTGCTGTTTATGTTCACCACTTTTAAGACGCGGCAAGTGGAAGCGGAGGCGATGGAAGCCGGGTGCAGCGCAGTGATTGCAAAGTCAGACGTGAAGCTTCTCTTCGAGAGCATTCAGCGGATGGCTAGATTATAGAGGACTGCAGAGGAAGGGTACGTAAAAGAGGCGATCTCGCAGGACAATCGCCTCTTTGCAGAGATTCGCCGGGTTAAACGGCCTGGACGTTTTCCGCTTGCCAGCCCTTGGGGCCCTTGGTTACGTCGAATTGCACGGTCTGGCCCTCTTGCAGGCTCTTGAAGCCGCCCGCCTGGATTGCCGAAAAATGCACAAAAACGTCTTCGCCATTCTGGCGGCTGATAAAGCCGTAGCCTTTGGCGTCATTGAACCACTTCACTGTTCCTTGTTCTGCCATGTGTTTTGTACTCTTGTTTCCTTTTTTGATAGTTACGCTGGAGGGATTCGGAGGAAAACTTGCGCAGGTTACTGGCTGTTGAAGCGAGAACTGCTCACGACCGATTCGGTCTAACGCACGTAGCGATGGTACGCGGAATGTACCGAGATTAGCAAGCTGATTCGTAGCGAGACCGGATAGCTTCCGCGTTGCCACTCCCCGGGCACCATCGTCAAGCTTTCCGCCACCCGGAGCCCCCTTAATTTTCATGGTTGCCTGTCTTGATTAACTATGGTTAACTATGGAAAATGATCCGTGGTTAAGCGCAACCGCAAAAACATCGACGTTGTGCTGGCAAAACTAAGTGGGGTGTCATGAGGCGGGCAGGTCGTTTTGCATTTTTTGTACTCGGTGTCGCGTGTCTTCTGCATACCAAGGCGGTGGCGCAAGGCGAAACCACCAGCGCCATCCTGGGCCGGGTTTGCGATACGAGCAGTGCCGTCGTGCCGGGCGCTACCGTGACGATCGTCAGCCGCGAGAGCGGATTGCGGCGCGTCGCCGAAACCGACGACGCAGGGCGGTTCAACTTCCCTCAGTTAAAGCCCGGTACGTACTCAGTAAGAGTGGAGGCGCCAGGCTTCGAACCGGCTCACAATGACAACGTAGTTTCGGGCCTGGGCCAGAAACAGACCGTGGATTTCACGCTTAAGATTGCACGATCCAACGAGACGGTCGAGGTCAGCAGCGAGGCTCCGCTTATCAACCCGACTGACGCCAATACCTCCACCACCTTGAGTGCTGCAGCTCTTGAAGACCTTCCCAACCCCGGGGGTGATCTGACTTACCCATTGCAGTTCTCGCCTGGGGCGCTCATCAATACCGCAGGCAGCGGCAACGATTTCGTCGGCAGCACCAACGGGTACGGTAATGTCGAATTCAATGGTTTGCCCGCTCTTTCCAACGGTTACATTGTTGACGGGCTGGAAACGAATGATCCCCTCACCAACCTCAACAGCGGCTTATCTACCAATCTTGTTTTGGGATTGAACTCGATTTCGGAGGTAACCGTCAATACGCTTTCCTATTCGGTAGATCAAGGCAGGTATGGGGCGTCCCAGGTCAATTACGTCACCAAATCCGGGACTAACCAGCTTCACGGAAATCTGTACGAACTCTGGAATGGGGCACTGCTGAATGCCGCCGACTACTTCACGAATGCCACGCCCGGGAATCATAAGCCCGGATCCACCGTGAATCATTTCGGGGGAAGTCTGGGCGGACCGATTGTGCATGACAAACTGTTCTTTTTCTTCGACAGCGAATGGGTTCGAATCGCGCTGCCGATCGTCACGCCAACCATCGTTCCAAGTACGGCATTCCAGCAATACGTACTGCAGCAACTTCCATTAGGCCTCACGATGGCAAACGGCAACACTATTTATCCAGCCGCGCCGCAGGAAGTTCCGATCTATCGGGAAATGTTCTCTCTGTACCAAGATGCCGGAGGCACTCCGACTGCAACACTTGGTTGTCCGCTGGCGGCGGGGGAAGGCTGCGCTAATCGGCAAAGCGTCTCGCACTCCAGCGATGATCACGAGCAGGTGCAGACGGCCAGAATCGATTACAACATCAACTCCAAGGACACCGCCTGGTTTCGTTTCCAGTCAGATACCGGACTGCAAGCCGCTTGGACGGATCCCATCAATCCGCTGTTCGATGCGATTTCCCCGCAGCCTTTGTATTCCTTCGCGGCAGGCCATACTCACGTCTTCTCGCAGAATCTGGTGAACTACTTCAATCCCGCGTTTTCCTGGTATGAAAGCTTGTTTGGGCCAGGCAACTTTCAGAAGACACTTTCCGCTTTCCCGATTGTGTTACAAGGAAGCGGCGCGAATCCCTTCACTCCCATCGGCGGGCTGGATAACACTTGGGTCCAAGGCCGGCGCGCGTCGCGATTTTTCATCAACGACAATCTGGCGTGGAACCATGGCGCCCACGAACTCAGGTTTGGAACCAATACACGTATCCTGCGGCTGAACGACTTTGATTTCGGCGAAGGTACAGTTCCCACGGTCACTTATGCCAACTTGCAGCAATTTATCTACGGAGTGGCGAACACCGCGTCAGAGAGTTTCCCTTCGAACCCAAACGAGCCGTTCAACTTTCTCAATCTTGATGTATACGCGCAAGACGCCTGGAAAGTTACTCGCAGGTTGACCTGGACGTTCGGACTGCGCGATACTTTCAACTCCAACCCGCTCAACCCGCATGATCAAGTCGCCCGTCTTCGCGGTTCTTTCAGTTCCATCTCGCACGATGTCAATCAGCCGCTGGGCGCAGCAATTCAAGCTCATCAGGGGAATCTTTTTCCATCGACACCCGTGGCGATCCTGCAACCGAGAACGGCGATTGCGTGGCAGTTCGACCCGAGAACAGTATTTCGAACGGGCTTCGGCGTCTTCAGCGACATCCTGCCCGGCAGCGTGGCTGACTTGATTGGCACTAATCCTCCTTACGATAAAACCTTCCAAGGAGGAGTGCTCGGCACCGTGGGTACAGCCGGATCTGCGGGGTGCGACGGATTGGGCTGCACTGCCATCGCGCCGGGAGTTAGCAATAGCGCGGTCGACGCAGCTGCTGCCGCGAATCAGATTTTCAGTTCAGGATTTCCCCAGGGCCTGCTCTCCTGCGCATCTCCGCAGGCAAATCCCGCACGTTGTCTTCCGCCGGTTGCGATCACAGCCATTCCAAACGGCAAACTCCACGCTCCCTACTTTATGGAGTGGAGCATGGGAATTGAACATCAGTTCGGCGCAACCGCCAGCCTGAAGGCGCAGTACGTTGGCACTCGCGCCGTTAACCAACCGTACTCAACCCAAGTGAACGGCTATCAGACCGTGTGCCAGGGTTGCTTTGCCCCGTTCCCTTACCTGCAGCCGACCGATCCGCGATTCGGCGCAGTGACGCAGTTCTCCACGGGTGCGAACAGCCATTACAACGGACTTCAACTGGCCGCCAGGAAGCGCCTGAGCCACGGCCTGCAAGGGCAGGTCAACTACACGTTCAGCCGCTGTATGGATACAGTTTCGAACGGAGGATTTCTGCAATTCTCTGCCGGAGGAATTCTTTCCCCTCTTCCGGGAGAGTTGGCCCGCGACTACGGCCCCTGCGATTATGACATTCGGCACAATCTCAACGCGCAATATGTTTATCAACTGCCAGTAAAAGTGCGGAATCACACTCTGGGCTATGCGCTGAATGGCTGGCAGATTTCTGGTACTTTGTTTTGGCACAGCGGGATTCCGTTCTCGGTATTGAGCACACCCTATTCGGCGGGAGGAAAGGGAATTGTGCAGGGCAGCGGCCCTGAGTTCGCCAGCGTCGTACCGGGCGTTCCGTTGTATGAACATCATCCGATTCCTGGGGTTACACAGGCTGGCACGCTGCAATGGCTGAATCCTGACGCATTTGTTTCCGCCGTCGATCCGAGCTCTGGAGAATGCTACGGCGGCGACAGTGCGCAGAACTGCCAATTTGGAAACCTAGGCCGCAACTCGCTGCACGGTCCTGATTTCGTCTGGAGTGATTTCTATCTGACCAAATGGTTTGCGTTGAGGGAGCATGTGAAGTTGCGGTTTGAAGGTCAATTCTTTAATCTATTTAATCATCCGAATTTCGGCCTTCCCAGCGTAGTGCAGGCTGGCATTCCCGGGCAGTCTTCCACTCAGGCTGGATTCGGAGCGCTTACCTATACGACCTCCCCACCGACTGGCTTACTCGGCGTTGGCTTGGGAGGCGATAGCAGTCCGCGCATGGTCGCGTTCCAGACGCGGCTGGAATTCTGAGCAGCACCCCGGCACATCCTACGCAGATGGATCAGACCTGGAAATTTACCCTGTTCTCTGTGAAGAGGCGGCTTGGAGCCTACCAAAACGACTGTCCTACTCCTAACGGGCGACCTGCAGCCGTCGAATGCTGCGCAAGACATACGCAAACACGCTATACTGAATTTACTTGACCTCGAAGCCACGCCACCTAGCACTTGCGCCTTCGCGATTGAGAGATCGAGAGGCGCCTTGGTCCTGCTCCAGCCTTTAACACTGAGGCATTTACCCACATCATGACCCGCTACAATTGCAGTCGAAAGCGTGCATCTTGACGCGGATTATCGCGCTGCTGGCGACAGTAACTCTGGCGCTGGCGGTATGGTTTCGCTCTCCATCCGATTACCGGATGACGGTCTGCATCATTGTGTCAGTAGCAGCGCTTACAGTTGTCCTTCGCTGCCTGTTCACTCAAAGAATCGTTTGGGCACTGCCCTTCCTGGGAATTCTGGGCATATTCACGCCGTTTCAAATCAGCCGTTTTTCTCATCAGCTCATCTCGATAGTCGACATAGCGAGTCTGGCGCTGTTCGCGGCTTCGCCGATGATTCTGAGAGAGTCCACCACGATTGTTGCGCCACCGCCAAGGTTGTGACGGCGCAGCGCTTCATCCACTAATCCAAGGGGCAGGAGTCCATTATGTCCGCACTGAATGGTGACAAATCGAGATTCAACCGGGAGCGCAAGCAGAAAATTGCCCGGCGAAAGCGAACCCGCGCGATGCTGCATCCAGCAACCGCAAAAAATAAGCCCGCGGATACTCCCTCCAATGCTCAGTCGAAGGCGGTGCAGGCATGAACACGCCGCTGCCGACAATACCGCTCGCGCTGCCCTTGCCCGACGCTTACAAAAAGAAGCGAGTCCTTCTGTTGGATGCGTCCAACCACAACCGCGATTTGCGCGCCGAGGTTATGCGAAAACTCGGCATCGATGTGGATTGCGCCGCGGACATTGCGGAAGCCCGCTCGTGGTGGAGAGCGGACCTGTACGATCTTGTCTTGATTAATATGGAGAAAGGACAAGGCCTCCGCGACAGATTTTGCGAAGATATTCGCGGCGCAACGCCTCCGCAGCGCATGGCTTTCCTGGTAGGCGAGCCCCAATACCTTGCAAACCTGCCTTGCGACGACGCACCATCTCCCATCCAGGACGTCGGCGAGCAATCTCTGGCTGGCGCCATAAAATCGGCGCTTTCGGCTGAACACATAAACTCAGCCCACCCGTGGGGAATCCTGGAAGCGTCCCGGCGAATCTCCGCAGTACGCTCCGCCTGTAGCGCGCGGAACAGAGCACTGCGCGATCGGCCCTCCCCGCCGCGGGATTCCGATGCGCGCGTATCCAAGCGCATCCCGGCATCGTTAACTTTGGACGATTTACTCAGAGAGGAAATGCAATGAAGAACTTGTACGTTGGCAATCTCCCCCACAGCACAACTGAAGCCGAATTACGGCAAGTCTTTGAAGCGCACGGCGCAGTGGAAAAAGTCACTCTTGTAACCGACCGGGATACCGGTCGTTCGCGCGGCTTCGGGTTTGTAGAAATGGCGAATGCCAGCGAAGCGGATAAAGCAATCGCGACCCTGAATGGGACAGATTTGGGTGGGCGGCCCTTGACCATCAATGAGGCCAAACCAAAGACTGATCGTCCGAGAGGCGGCGGTGGAGGTGGCGGCGGCCGCTTTGGCGGTGGGGGTGGAGGACGCGGACGCGACGACCACCGTGGCGGCAACTCTCGGCAGTCGCGCGAGCCACGCTGGTAGTTTTTTATGCGATGATAAACATAGGGAAATGACTGCCGTACTATCAGCCAGCGGCGAACAATTTATACCCCGGGGGGACGAGCATGCCGAGAGGCCGATCAACTTTCACAAAGCGCCAGAAAGAGCAGACGCGGCAACAAAAACAACGCGACAAGGCCGAGCGCCGAAGCCAGCGAAAACAAGACAAGCCCGAAGGTGGCGACATCGATAATCTGGACGAACTCCGGCAAAATGCCGAAGACCAGGCAGCCTTATTCCAGATGGCTCACGATATGTCGCCGGGATCGGAACCCACGATTTCAGAAAAGAAGCCGATCTAACCGGATCAGCGCTTTCCGAACGCGTTCGTTGGTTCCCGCAGCAACGCCTTGGCGGTCATGAATGTGGCCCTGGGGAATCACACCATTTCTCATCGGCGACCTCCCCGATGAGGCCCTCTTCAATCCTGAGTGCCGCGTATCTGAATTCCCACAGCTAAGGCGATTACAGCGTTCTGCAATGTGAAATACGGCGCACCCGGAGCGCAGATCCGCATATGGCTCCGTCGCCGCATGTCTTGGTATTGCGCTAAGGTTCGTTTTGTCCAGGTTTCTCAGCGTTACCTCCTTCAGATGAAGTTTCTTCAGTTCTTCACGGTCGTCTCCTCCTCTTATCGAAGTTGCTCTCGTCGAACCGGGGCTCCAACGAAGCGATTGCATTACTCCCGACGGATTGGGAGCTCAACGATATACGATGGCCGATAGTAGGTGGAATGAATGTCTTTTTTGTGCCGAATTGACGCTTTACAATTGCGGAAATTGCTTATGAGGCACAACGAGCCGCGACAACCATCGCTATGGCAACCATCACTAAATGTGGATTTCTGGGTTCGTTTTTATGAATAGTTAACGATTTCGTAATGTTGGCTTAATAGCCGGGGAGTAGGTTTTCGTATCCTGCTGAACGTAAGAAGTTTAACAAGTGCGTCGTGAAGACCTAAGCGGAACAAAAATATGAGGCTCAGCGGCTATCGTCGTTCTATCGGAGTCCCGTCGAAGAGTTCAATCCAATCCGTTACCAGAAGAATCGCATTCAGCATGCCAATGCGATTGGGGTTTCTCGGGTTGCTTATCGGATGCGCCTTGTTGAACGCCCAAAACGTTGTACTGACCGGCGGCATCGGCGGTCGCATAACCGACCAAAGCGGCGCAGTCGTCCCTGGAGCCTCGGTGGGTCTGCGGAATCTTGCGACCGGACTGCAACAGTCGACGGTCTCAAACCACGCGGGGGTTTACCAGTTTCTGGCTCTCATGCCGGGAACGTATTCGGTCACGTCGACTGCAAAAGGGTTTCACGATGTGGAGGCTCTGGTGCGCGTGCTGGTCGGAAACACTACCTCCCTGGATCTTAAGTTGCACGTGGGGGCAGGCGGCGAAGCAGTAAGGGTTAGCGGGACGACGCCACTTTTGCGTCCCACGGAATCCTCAGCCAGTACGGTGCTTGACCGTTCTCTGATCGACGAACTACCTCTCAATGGACGCCGTTATACCGACTTCACGGTCCTGACGCCCAATACGAGTTACGACGGCGATACTGGCCTAATAAGCGTCGCTGGACAACAGGGTGGAGAAGACTCGGGGTACGCCAATGGAAATGGTTCCAATGCCTTCACTGTGGATGGATCCAACGCCACCAACAACTACTTTGCCGACATCATAGGCCGCTACCGCATTCCTTATTTATACGGTGAGGACGCGATTCAGGAGTTTCAAGTTTCGGTGAGTCCTTACTCGGCGATTTATGGGGGCGGAGCCGGCTTCGTAAACGCGGTGACCCAGTCGGGTAGCAACGTGTTCCACGGCAGTGCGTTTTATTACAACCGGAACTCCGCGACGGGAGCCATCGACGCCCTCGATAAAGCCAACGGGTTTCCGAAGCCGGAAGATGATTTGCAGCAATTCGGCGCGGGGATCGGCGGGCCGATCGTGCGCAACCACTTATGGTTCTTTGCGGATTATGAGCAGCAACTGCGGAACGATCCTATTCCCGTAATCAACTCGGCGTTAGCGACGAATCCTTCGAACGTGGATGCCTTTGTGCTCGACAATTTTTTCCCACCCTCGGTGACGACGGCCCCGGCGCTGCCTCCGCCGAACGGACCTTTGCCGGTACCGAACCTCGATACCCAGACCCAGCTTCCGGGTGATCCGTACTATCAAATCTACCTCCAGCAAGTGTCGAACACGATCAACGCGCTGAACTCGAATCTCGGCACCAAGGCCAGAAAGCGCAACGACTGGGTGATTACGCCACGATTGGATTATCAGCCCAATTCCCGCGACGGTCTGTTCCTGAGCTTAAACTTTAACCACTTCAACTCGCCCGGAGGCGTCATCACCGACCCGACGGTTGGCAACTATGGTTTACAAACGTTGGCGGATGCCTACGTGCATACTTTTCAAGCCAGCGTGGGATGGACGCACACCTTCTCGCCAAGACTGCTGAACGAATTTCACGCGAGCACTTCCCAAGACAACGAGAGTGCGACGCCCACTGGCCTGGCTGGCAACACGCCCACAATAATTCTGGATAGCCCCGCCGCTTTCGTTCTAGGCAACGCTCCTTTCTCTGTGGGAAAGGTTTTTGAAAGGCAGTACGCCCTGTCCGACCGTGTGGACTACGTGATCGGCAAACACACGCTGCAATTGGGTTTCGATTTTAACCGAGCCAGGGACGCGGACACGAATGACGGCGGCGCAGACCCGAACGAGGCCGTCGAGCTCGGATCACCCCTTGGCAGTTATGAGTTTCCGAATCTGGAAGCATTTGCGCTCGGAGAGTACATCACCTTCAGTCAGGCTGCGGGAAACCCGACTTTTTCCTTTTCCGTGCCCTACTACGGGTTCTACGTGCAGGACACGTTCCGAGCGTTGCCGCAATTAACGCTGGAGATGGGTTTGCGCGAGGACTTCCAGGTCTACCCGCAGCCGGCGGAAAATCCAGCCTTCCCACTCACCGGCCAGTATCCGAACCAGTTTCAGCGCCTTGCGCCACGCTTGGGATTTGCCTGGCAGCCTGCATCGAAGACGGTGGTGCGCGGAGGGTTCGGCATGTTCTATACCAATATGAACGGGCTGAACTACCGCAATGCGGTGGTCTCGAACGGGTTGGTCTCCCAGCAGTCTGAGGTGAATGCCAGTTACGCCTCAGGTCCGCCGAGTCAGCAGGAACCCACGTTTCCAACTATCCTCCCAGAGAGTTCTCCGTTGTTTTCGGCTTCGCCGGATATTTCCCTGGTTTCTCCGCAGTTCAGGGCGCCCTATATTCTGCAGGGGAGCTTGCAGATTGAACGCGAGATTGCGGAGAACACAACCGTGAGCATCGGGACGATGTGGAATCACGGAGTGCATATTCTTTCCGGCAGCGCGTATGACTTGAACCTCCAGCCGTTGCAAGGCGCGACCACGTACGTGGTTTGTCCTTCGGGCGCAGCCATAGTGCCCTGCAGCGGGCCGACCTATACCCTGCCGAATATGGATAACGGTCTGCTCGCCGACGGCCGCATCGTCAATCCCAACACCCTCGGCCAGATTCAGGAGCTCATCAGCCCGGCACAAAACTACTACAACTCATTCTTCGTGCAGTTGCAGCGCCGCATGACGCGAGGTCTTTCGCTGCAATTTTCCTATACCTTTGCCAAGAGCATCATGCTCGATGGGATGGATTTCAACAATCAGTTCGACTTCAGCAATACCCACGCTCCGTCGCTGCTCGACCAGCGGCACCGAATCAGTGTTGCGGCTGTCTACCGGCCTCAACTGGAAAACCTGACGAGTTCGGAGATGGGTCGCAAGGTACTCTCTGGTTGGCTTTTGAGTACTGTCATGGATTTCTCATCCGGTCGTCCCTATGCCGGGTTGTTGAGTCCTGCGTGCACCAGTTCGACTTTGTCCTTCGGCAATTGTGACGGTGCCGATGACAACCTGAACGATACCGCCTTCAACCAGGACACTGCCGCCACCGCAGGCGGCATTAATGGCGCCGGCCCCACCCCCGGCATTGGCCTGAATTCGTTCTATGGCCCGTGGCTGGAGAGGATAGATCTTGGGCTGGCCCGCAGTTTTGAAATCAGAGAAGGCAAGGAGCTGCAGTTCCAAGCGCAGGCATTCAATTTGTTCAACCACGCGAATTATTACGTGCAGAACGGCGACGGGATCAACCAAATCCAATACAACCCCATCGGCGCCACCTGCGGAGACGGCATGTCTCTGAATCAAACCTGCTATCTGGTGCCGAATTCGGGTCCGGGCAATTTTGGAACATTGCAGGAAATCAGTCCCAACGGGCTTCCGCGCGTTTTACAGTTTTCCGCGAGATTCAGATTCTAGGCCACCTCGGAGCGTTGGTGGAGTTAACTGCTGATGGATATCGCCGGCTATTCCTGTAGCAGTGTGACGCTGTTGCACGTACTGCGGAATCTTCGCGATGTCACTAGGAGCATTCAGTGCCATACCTACCCCGAAGAGAAGGTACTGCTCCGCGTATTCGTATTGATGGGCCTCCAGCCACCTGCACAGAAAGCATGGGATGCCTCGAACCGCGCATTCAGTCGAGACCGTCGAGAGGATCGTAACCGCGCACCATGTCTTCGCTAGCAAATCTTCCGTGAGAGGACCGCTCACAACCTGGATAGCACTGAATTGCTCCGCGGAAAACAGGCGGGCGAGGATGCGAGTCCGCTCTGCTTTACTCTCCGCCGGATGCAACTTGACCACGAGTTTGTGGCTTGTAGCCAATGCCATCTCAGCCAGCGGTGGGAGAACATCGCGATAAAATCCTTCCGCGCGGCCGCCGGATATCTCGTAGAGTTCGGAGAAGAAAACAACGTATGGGCGAAGGTCCCGATGATTTGAGTTGTCATGCGCATGCGGAGGGACTGGCGACGCGGGAGGGCAAATCTCGACTTTTCCCGCCCGCACGCAACATCGTCGCACCAGGTAATCCTGCTCCATCTTTCCCTTCACCCAGATAACACCGCCGTAGCTCCGCTTAAACAAATAGCGGGCATCGAGCGCTCCATGATGGCAGGCAATGCTGGCGAGCCCGCGTTCGCGGGCCAGCAGCAGCGGAATCCGCGTGTAAGGATTGCTATCGTCGGCGCAGAGCACCCCCTGCACCGGTTCCCTATCGAGAACGTTTCGCCAGGCATCGCGAACTTGGATTCCATGCCGCAGTCGGTTGGGAAAGGAGTCGAAATGTCCCAGGCGGTTCAGGACGTCAAATTCAGGTATCCGGCTTAACTCGCCAAGAAGCTCGCGTAGCCTCTTTTCCATTTCCGCGCCGCCCGCACGTCGGTTGCGCCGCGGGACATAGGATGACAGCCACGCGGTTTCGACATTCTTTGGAGCTTGGTCGGTCCATCCACTCCGGCGGGTTGCAACCAAAAGAAAATTCTCATCGGGAAACGTGTTTGCATAGGCAATTCCGGTTCGCGTGACATTGACGTACGCGGTAGGAATCAGAACGACAGGCTGCGTCAAGGACGCGCGTTTTCTGGCCAGGCTACCGCGAAGGTGATATCCCGAATCGTACTTGTCGCCCAGGATGTCGATCATCTGGGACGCAGAGAGCTTGTCGAACGCGCGGAGGTAATACCCCAATCCTTTTTGCACTCCCCATCGAGGACGGAAAACTTTCACCCGCGCTCCTAACAGGCATTGCAAGAAATCGGCATGCAAGCCGGGACGCGAAACGTGCACCTCGTCCGCTGAGCCGACGCTCTTCGCGAATCGCTGCAATAGAGCGAACGCTTCCAGTTGTTCGTGAAGATGAATCGACAGGATCTCCCACCAGTCGAGACCGTATTCGTCAAAGAGGTAACCGCAGCCTCGTCCCAACAGCTCGCGAATCTTGTAAAAATCCTCGAAGCCATCGCGGAGCGAATTCAAATTTTCGACCGCGCAATCGAATCGCTTGTTCCATCTTTCATAGGTCCCGCTCCCATCTCTGCCTAAATCTACGATCCGATTCCATCGCTGGTGAGCCAAAGCACCCGTATCCGCGGTATCGAGGGGATGGATCAGTAAAATTTTCATCGCATTCACAAGGCAAGCTGATCGTCGATGGAGAGAAGGATCGGCGACATCGCCTTGCTAGAATAGCGCAGGCCGCTCTCTGCGAGTGAACCGCTGTCTCATGCGTGAGGAGACAAGAAGGATGCTCCGACGCCGGGTGCTGGAATTGTCGTCGGTACTGCACTTTCCGAGCAAAGCGGGGCTAATGGCCGGAAGCTAGCCGAAAATACGGGAGATTATTCGGCTGCCCCCATATCGCGCCAACGGAACAGGTTGACGCGCTTCTGGTAGCGCTTGATGAATACACTGATCAGTCCGCCGCGAACGCGATACGACTGCTGATTGTGCATGCTGAGGGGGTATTAAGCCAGCCATTACAATGTAAATCCGCGCCGGGCAGGCTCTGAGCCGCCGGGCGACTGGCGAAAAGCAGTCCCAGACAAGGGAGGGGATGATCGACGATGCTGGCGGAAAAAGTGTTCGACCTCGCCGACCAGAGGCAGTTTGCTGCTGTCTCGGGTGATTTCAACCCCATGCATCTTGATGCGGTTCAGGCGCGGCGAACGCAGGCCGGTGCGCCTGTCGTGCATGGCATCCATCTGTTGCTTTGGGCTCTCGAGTCACTTTCGTCGGCGCAACCGGAGTTGCCTCCCTTGCGCAGTCTCCGCGTTCAGTTCAATAGTTTCGTCTATCTACATGAGCCGGTTCAAGTGCTGCTTGTAAAACTGGAAGCAGCGCGCGCACGATTGACGGTCTCGGCAGCTAACGGGCCGCGATTAAGAATCACCATCGATTTCGGTACTGCTACGCTGGATAGCCCCGCCTGGTCGGCTTCCCCGCTGCGGCACATCACTTTCTCAACGGCACCATGCAATCTGGAACTTGGGCAGATGTCTGGCCGCTCGGGCTGCCTTTCCTTCGTCATGACTCCTGCAGATGCCGCGGCTCTGTTTCCGGCGGCCACGCAGTGGCTTGGCGCGCGCAGAGTTGCAGTTCTCGCGGCCAGCACTCATTTGGTCGGCATGATTTGTCCTGGCCTCAACTCGATATACGCCGAACTCTCGATCAATGCCACGCGCGAATTCAGCCCTCGGGATTTCTTGGCTTTTCGCGTAACCGAAACGGACTCGCGATTCCGCACGGTCGAGCAGGAAATCGCCGGCGGAGGTATGGCCGGAATCGTGAGAGGCTTTGTCCGCACCCCGCCCGTGGAACAAGCGACGATGGAGTCACTGATTGGCTTGATTGGTCCGGCCGATTTTGCTGGGAGCTTAGCTTTGATCGTTGGCGGATCCCGTGGTTTAGGTGAACTGACAGCCAAGATGATAGCCGCGGGCGGAGGACACGTGATTGTCACCTGGAAGACCGGAAAGGAAGACGCCGAAAAAGTCGCTCACGAGATCCGTTTGAGCGGAGGCGCTTGTCATTCTCTTCCATATGATGTCCGCCGGCCCGTCGCCGACCAACTGGCAACTTTCGCCCATACGCCGACACATGCGTACTATTTCGCTACTCCCACGATCTATCGGCCCAAGTCGGAGCTTTTCGTCGCGGACCGATTGCAAGAGTTCCTGGCCGTCTATGTGGATGGATTCTGGCAGTTGTCGCAGTTCTTGCGCTCTCGTCAGCCGCGGCTTTCCCTCTTCTATCCGTCTTCGGTCTTTGTAACTGAGCGACCCAAGGGAATGACGGAATACTCGATGGCTAAAGCTGCCGGAGAAACCTTGTGCGCCGACATGAATCTCTCTCAAGGCCCATTGCACGTTACGGTGAGCCGCTTACCAAGGCTGCCCACCGATCAGACTGCTTCCACCATTGCCGTGGAGATGGCAAGTCCAATTGAGATCATGCTGCCCATAGTTCGTGAAGTGCAGTCGTGGCCGAAGTAACAATCACTCCGAGGTTTGGCTGGCGGCGAGGGATCCCCGATAGCGGTACCTAAAATGCCTTATAGACGATGCTGGGGGCGGGCTGATTCAGCAAGACGGTCATGACAAAAGCCGCTAGACCCAGCATCGTTGCATAGACCACGCGAGCATAGCGGCTGGTTAATACCGGCCAGTCAGATGCCTTGACCGATTGGAAGGTCGCGCGCAGCCGTTCCCACCCTGCTAATACTGCAGTGGCCAAGAGCAAAGTCGCTGTCCAGACACCAACCCAATCGGTTACGCTCAACGCACTGAAGAGCCTGTCAATCTGCGCCCAGTCTGCCCAGAACCAGACTAGCGTAAAGGCAAACCAACTGAATGTAAGGCCTCGTCCGAAAGCAACGTAAATTGGGTTTGCCGTCAGCGCCTTGTATCTCTTGCGGCCCAAGCCGCGAGTCAAGTCCAACTGCCAGAGTTTGTTGATTGCCACGCCTCCACCCTGCAGCACGCCGAAGATCACGAATTCTGAGGTTCGTCCATGCCAAATGCCAACAAGGAAAAACGTTACAAAAAAGCAGAAGACCCCAAGAAATGGCTGCAATGCAACCGACGACATGCGCCGCATCAGCCACAGCAGCAGCGGATTGTAGACATACGTCTTCAGCCAAGCGGACAGCGTAATATGCCACCGTTCCCAGAAACCCAGAAACGAGGAGGCAGAGAAGGGACGATTGAAGTTCTCGGGCAGGCGCAAGCGCATCAACCGCGCCAGCGCTATCACGATGTCGATGTAGCCAGAGAAATTCGCGTACAGAAACAATGGATACATGATGACAATACGGAGAGCAGCGTAGAACTTGAGCGACGAAGGCAGCGGCTGCAAAATCTGGGTGAGTGCATCGGCCCACACCATATTGAACAACATCGCCAGTACATTTACTTTGAACAAGCCGCGAATTATGCGTTCCAGCTGCAATCCGATGACACGTGGTCCCAAAGAGATCGGCTGATCTGCGAATTGATCCTTGGCGAATTCGTCATAACGTTGAATCGGGCCTGAAACGAATGTCGTGAAGTTCAGTGTGTAAAGCAGATAAGCGCCAAGCCCGATGTGTTTCTTCTGTGTGCTATCAGCCGTCTCGATCAACAAGTGGAGCACGCGAAAGAGGACATAGGACAGGCCCAGCGTCAAATAGGGAAAGCGCAGGAACGTGACTTCCGGCAGGAAGGTGTATCGCTTCAGCCAGATATAGCAGAGAAGGACCGCGGAAATACTCCAGATCATCGATCTGGACCCGACGCGCTCTGCTAGGATACATCCCCCGTAGCCCAACAACAGGAACCCAGCCAAGGGTAAAAACTGTATCCCGTGATGCGTCAACAAACCTAGGAAGATGATAGTGGCGATGAGAAGTACGCTCGAGCGCCAAACAGGTGAACGACTGAAGTTCGAGACCAAAGCTGTAGCCAGACCGAAGAGAACAAACTGAAAAGAGGCAGCATCCACAATTATTTGGTTTGCTCCAATTTGGCCTGTGGCTGCGTGCCAGCCCTCAGCGCAGGAACCGCGCCATCTGTGAGCGCGTTGGCCAAAAGCCTAGTGATCGTCGCGTGTCCTTCCGCGTTGGGATGGCCATCGATCGGGAAGAAGCCCCAGTGTGGATTGGGGATCGTAACGAAGTCTGGGAGCACATCGACATAGCTTCCGCCGTGCCTCACTATGATCGAACGCAGTTCATTGTCCAGCTTGAAGGGGTCGTAACCTTTCGGCCACTCGCCCATCATGGAAACCATGGCCGCCTGGGTCCGATCGGGCAAGAGAACCGCAACAAAGGTAATTCCCGCATTCTTGGCTCGTTCTTCCATGTTCGCCGCATCGTTGTCGAAAGTTTTGAGTTGTGTCTGCCATTCCACGCTGCTTTCGGCTTTCAGAAAATCCTTCTCGTAGTCGCCACTCATGAGGGAAGACTTCACATACTGGCTCCGACTCTTGTACAAGAGGTCGCTTAGTAGTGTTGCGGTTCGCGTGTGACGAAAGATCTCGGCAGTTGCAGCCGCAAGGGATCCCTTGGCAAACGCGGCCCTTGTCTTATGCCAGGCCTTTGCTACAAAAGTGAGAGACCCGTCGTCCTCATGCGTGGGCAGCACCCAACTTGTCATCCCAATATCGATCGGAGTCAATATCCAAAGAATCATGTCAGGCCTTGCAGCGAGAGCGTCATCGAAATGAACAGCTATTGTATGGGGAGACCGCCAGGGCAGGGATTCGTTGTATAACTCAATCCTTCGACCAGTACGACGCGACAGTTCCTCGGGAAGCAATGCAGCGAAGCTTTGATCCTGCGCCACTCGAAACCCTGCTGCCATGGAAGTACCCAACATCACTATTCTGTAACTACCTGGGGTCTTTGGTCCAAGCTCACGATTGTCACGGTATCCGCTGCCATTAAACCGGTATTGCGTTAGTTGACCTTCGGGAATTTTCTCCCAGCACACGCAGTTCGGAATTCCCCGAGCCCCGGTCGAAGGATCATTGAACACCATACAATTTTCCCCTCCGGTGTCTGAGCTCGGGAACATCCGCCGGCCGATCCATTCGACGGAGCCAGCCAGCAGACAGACGGTCAAGAGACTGATCAGGGGCAGCAGGATCCAGTCTCGCCTCGCCAACCTCTCTTCCCTCATGCTTGATGTTTCGCTTGGATTGTCTTCGGTCATGAGATCGACTTTTCTTCGGTGACCGGAAAGCCCCGCGAGACTACCCTCATCTGCGCGCTCTCCGGCTCGGCACCCTCAACAAAAAGTTCCCATCGAGTCAGCCCTGACTCTTCTTCCATGATCTTGGCAAAGCCGAGTTTGGCATAGTGGTCGACAACCAGTTTATTGCGCTCAGTGGGCCGGTAAACGCCATGCAGTTTCTGGATCCCAGCCGCCCGTGCATGCTCCAGAAGCTCGCGAAGCACCACGTGCTCCACTCTTCGTCCGAGCACACGGCAACTCATCAGCCAGGTGTCAATTTCCCAAACCGCCGCCTCCGTTGGCCTGCAAATGACAACGCTGATCATACCGTTGTCCCCAAAGAGGTCGGCGAGCCGCACCTGGAGGGTAAAGATTGCCGGGTCATTCTCCAGCGCTGTCACTTCCGGATCGGAATAACGCCGTGTCGTGAGATTGTACTGGTTGGACTTGTTGATAAGCTGGACGATGCGCGCCCTTCCGGACGCGTCGAAGGGCTGGAAGGTTATGGTCATATCCAGAGATGCCAGATATGCCTCCACCCCACCAACTTGCTTTTGCAGATTTGCGCGCTTCGCGTTGTCCTGATAGAAACCCGCACGCCCGAGATCTTCGGCAGCAAACGCCACGGCCTCAAAGTAACCGGCAGCCGCGAGCGTTCTGGCGTAATAGGCCGGTTCCTCTGGCAGTTCCGGCACGGCCACCTGTGGAAGCAACTTGCGCACCAGCCCGCGCTCCACGGGACTATCGTCGAGGAAGACCATGGCATCCAGCCCCAGCGACAATTCTTGGGCGATGGCTTGAATGTTGCTGGCCTTGTCCTTCCAGTTGGCCTGGAATACGGCAATGTGGTCTAGTTTCAGCAGCATTTCGGGATGCTTTTCAAAGGGCGCGCGCGCCACCTCGTCCGTGTTCTTTGAAGACACCGCTAATATGATTCCTCGTTGGCGCAGGGCCAGCGCTAGCCGCTGGACTGCCAAATGTGCTTCACCTGTTGCATCTCCTTGAGCGATCTCGATTCCCTCCAATCCGTCGTCCGCAATTACTCCACCCCAAACCGTATTATCGAGGTCGAGAATCAACACTTTTCTGCTCTTGCCGCGGAGGGCTGCGATTATACGGGCAACGTGATCGGCGTAAAGCGGGATGAATTCGTCGGAGAAAGAGAGCTTCGCGATATTCCACAACTGCGCGTTGTGCCAGTCGCTCAAGCCAACGGTTTCTGCCAAGCCAGCCACATCGAGCAGCAAGTTGCCCGAACCCAAAACATAATTGACTAGTTCCCGATTGATGGTGTCAATAAGGTTTCTCATCGTCCCTGGCAATGCGCGATCCAAGCTGCCAAACAGCGCTTCCACCGGAGGAGCGATCGTTTGGAAGATGCAGACTGCATTGGAGTGGGCTTTGATGCCGTTGCGAAGAGCCTGGAGGTAACCGATTACTCCTTGCACGCTGACAGACGCGGCTTCAGCGTCTCCGGGGCTGCTTTTCAACGGTAGCCCACGATGGTCGAGTGCTAGAAGCACTGCATCTGGCTTCGAGAGATTGACCTCCGAATCTGGAGTCAGCGCCTCCTGTGCAACTTGGTCATAAGAAGGCTGGATAACCTCGAGGGCGAGGCCGTAGCGTGCAGCGCTCGCCACGAGCGCAGGTATTACCAGATCGATCGTCGAGTTGCTCAAAACCGCCAAGCGAAACGGGGTCAATGGTTCAAGCGCCTTGTTTTCCATACGGGCCTTGTCGATGGCTTTGGCCAGTTTCGTCAATTGGTTCAGGTCCAGGGCAGGCGACGCTAGCGACTGCAACTCGGTTCCCAAATTGCCGGGCGACCCGCTTAATGCCTTAACCCTCTCAGCAAACCCGACAGGCACCCGGGGCAACCATCGCAATTCTGCATAAAGAGAATTCACCGGAAAATATTATCCTTGTTTGTTCAAACGATAGGCGCCCTCTGCCTCGCACAAGGTCGCTTAGGTCCGCGCTTCGATGAGATCTACAAGGTCGCCCACATTTTCGAGCTTGCCGATCTCCGAGGTCGAGAACTTGATTTTGAACGCTTTCTCTATCGTAAGCATCAGCCGGATATGATTGAGGCTGTCCCATCCGTCGACATCTTTTGCGGACAGCTCAGGGGTCAATCGAATCAGATCATCATCGAACACTTCTTGGAAGATCATGTCAAGACGAGCATAAATCTGCAATTTTTCCATAGACAATCTGCTCATCCTCCACGCAGGCAACATTGACCAGCTTCAACCCCGAGAATCCCGAGGGAGAGCCCACCCGATCAGGTAGCGATACACTTGGTTTTGTAGAGACTCATGGTCCCGACCGCGCTTCGCCACGCGATCACACCTCCCGTGGATCGCAACAATCGGTGCCGACGCGATTTATTCGATCGCTTGCCTCTTTCGATATACCGTATATTAACAATCGATGTCCAATAAAAGGGTGCTGGGCATTGCCTTAGCCGTTTCGCTCCTGGCCAATGTTATTGTCGCCGCATCCGGGACTTACGCTTTGCATCGTCGCGGTGGGCTCGAGTATCTCAAGGCCCATTGGAGGGGGATCCCGTTTTCAAAGGAGGTTAGCCCTGTCCGCCCTGCGAGGCAATCGCTCTTCCAGCTTCTCGCGCCTCCGCACGGTGGGCATTCCATCGTCTTTCTGGGCGATAGTATCACCGAGTTTTGTGAGTGGACTGATCTCCTGGGTGTGCCTGTAATCAATCGAGGCATCAGCGGGGATACTACCGGCGATGTGCTCAGTCGTCTAGACACGGTATCCAAAATTCGTCCAGACTCCGTGTTCCTGATGGTAGGCATCAATGATGCCTTGTATGGGACGGATGTAGCAACGGCCGCAGAAAACTATCGGCAAATCATTCGGGGTATACGCACCTCCAGTCCCAATACGATCCTCTATATTCAGTCCGTGCTACCGGTTTCACCTCCTATGGTAGACGGGTGGTTAGCCCGTGGGCGCGGATCACAAATCAATCAGTGGGTGCGAGCTATGAATCAGCAAATCCGCAATTTCGCGGAGGACAAATCTGTAGTTTTCATCGACCTACGCGACGATTTGTCAAAGCGGGGAGAGCTCGATCCCCGATATTCTGTCGACGGCCTGCATTTGAATGGAGCCGGCTACGAGGTGTGGAAGCGCAAGCTTTCTCCTTTTCTTCCGCCTCCCGACACGAGAGGTCATCTTCAAACCCGCGAGCCGTCAATCGCGCACCGACTGTGGGGTCGCAGGGCATCTCCATTCGGCGTTTGCTCACGGACAACGGTGACTGCCAGCGCTTGGGTCTGATTGAACCCGTTATTCGATCGCGAGAGCGGATTCTGAGTCGAGTTGCGCCAGTTCCGGGCCGATTCGCGAGTGATTTTGTGAAATTCCATATGCTAGCCACCAGGCAGCGAACATATCCCCAGCCGGATGCTGACATTTCGAAAGCGTCACCGGCGGGCCAGGCCCGCACTTATCACGCGCGGGAGTTCGCCGCTCAAGGCCAGAACTACTGGAGCCGCAACCAAAAGCGCACCAAGCGGCGCAATCCTTGCCTGGGCCGTCGCCGCAGCGGTAGCTACACTCACCGTGAGCGGCACCGTGCCGGACCCTGCGAGCGTCGCTGGATTGGGGTTCACATTGCAATTGGCTCCTGTCGGCGCACCAGTGCAGGTAAAAGTGACGTTTCCGCTAAAGCCATCTGCAACCACAGAGACATTGTAAGTTGCTGTCTGGCCGGCGGTGACGGTAACGCTGTTCGGTTACGAACAAAGTTGCCAGCTCGACGTGGCACCCGCCAAGTACTTCATGTTGGTGACGAAGCGGGAGAAGCGCGCTTGCAAAGCTTGTGAAGAGCAAGGAGTGGTCGAGGCTCCGCTGCCGTTGCGAATCATCGAGAAGAGCCTGGCCTCCGACAGCGTCGTAATCGACACGATTATCCGCAAGTACTGCGACCACATTCCTCTGCATCGGCAGAGCGTAATTTTAGAGCGAGAAGCAGGTCTGATGATCAGCCGAGCCACGCTGGACGGATGGACGCTAAAGGTCGGCGAGTTACTCATCCCTGTGGTGTCGGCGATGCGGCGCGAGCTGCTTGGAGGTGATTACATCCAGTCGGATGAGACGCCGGTGGATGTCCAATTACATGAAGGGCGAGGGAAGAATCACCAATCCTATTTGTGGTTATTCGGTCGTCCGGGAGGAACTGTTGTATTCGACTTTCGCATGGGCCGGGGACGCGAAGGGCCGAAGCAATTTCTGGGACAATTCGAAGGCATCCTGCAAACAGACGGATATGCCGCATACGAACAAGTCGGAGGACTCAAGATGGTCCATGCTGCTTGCTGGGCCCACGCACGGAGGCTTTTTTTCGAGGCGATGCAGTTGTATCCGAAGGACCCAATTGCAACCGGGATCGTGGCTCACTTCGCAATTGACGCGGAGGCGCGTCGTCGAAGGCTAAGTATCGGGGAACGGGATCGGTTACGTCAGCAGAAAGCTATTCCTTTACTAGAGGCCATCCGCGAGAAGATTGAAGTGTCACAATATGCCGCGTTACCCGCCAGTGCGCTGGGTAAAGCCTGTCGCTACACCCTTGGCTTGTGGAGGAAACTGACGAAGTCCTGAAGCACCCGATCCTTGAGTTGAGCAATAATCTGGCTGAGAATTCTATGCGCCCCGTGGCATTGGGCCGGAAGAACTGGCTACACGTGGGAAGTCCGCAGGCCGGACCGAAGATCGCCGCCATTCTTTCCATAATTGAGAGCTGTAGAAGAGTCAGAATTTCTGCTCGAAGCTATCTTTCCAAAATCTTGCCAGGCCTATCGAATACCTCAATTCAGCGACTCTCTGCACTTACCCCTTCTGCTTGGAGCCCTTCGCCATCGCCCTGAGTCCGATTCGTAACAGTGGTTACGGATAAGGTTCCGCGTGGTCAGCGGCTTCGTGTTTTTCTGAACCTGTGATTCTGTTAACCTCGGAGTTCTTTGATCCTCAATCATTCCGTGGCCAGAATCAGATATATCACGCGCCGGGATTTCTTGAAGTCGACAGCGCTTATAGGTGCTGGCCTGCTGACGCGGCGCTCTTTTGCCTCGTCCTCGGTATCTACAGAGAGTGCCGCTTCCTCCTGGTCACGGCTAGCGGATGGCTGGGAATATCATCGGGGCTCGCTTGGAAGCGTGTGGGACGCATGGAGGAAAGATCCGGATAATGGCCTCAAGTGGCAGCCCGTACCAATGCCCCATTGTTTCAATGCCTACGATGCCGTGGATCCGGACGGAACATTTTATGAGGGACAAGCGTGGTATCGCATTCGCTTACGGATTGCGAATCCTTTTCAGAAGGGACGCACCCTCTTGCACTTCGAAGGAGCAGGACAAAAGACCGAAGTTTTTGTCTTCCTGGACAGAACTGGACAGCATCTAGGCGGCTATGATGAGTTTGTGGTCGACATCAGTGACTTAACGGCGAAGGTTCTAAAAGAGCCGCATGCGGACAACCGTGTTCCGGTCGCGGTAATGTGCGACAACTCTCGAGATAACGAAACCGTCCCTTCCAGCCTCAACGACTTTCATCGCTATGGCGGCCTGTATCGCCCCGTCAATCTCGTTTATGTCCCGGCGGTCTCGCTCGAACGTATTCACATCGATGCCGAACTGGTATCAAAAAAAGAAGCCAAAGTGTCTCTCCGAGCTCGCCTCTACAATCCTGAATCGTTAAAGGAACCAGTACACGTTGAGATCGGCATTCTCGATCCACACGGCCGAGTCATCTATTCATCCACGAGGTCGTCCGAGGTGTGGTCGGGAGAGCAAGAACTTGCGTCCTTCGACGTGAACGACGCCCAGTTGTGGTCTCCTGCAAATCCGGTACTGTATCGCTGCGAGATAACTCTGCGAAGCGAGCACGGATCCACGAGCATGACCGAACGCTTTGGCTTGCGCTTCTTCGAGTTTCTTCCGCACGGTCCCTTTCATCTGAACGGGGAGAGGGTGCTCTTGCGCGGAACACACCGCGAAGAGGACCACTCCGGCTTGGGACCTGCCATGAACGATGAATTGGTCGCGCGCGAACTCAAACTAATTAAAGATATGGGCGCCAACTTCCTCGGGCTAGCGCATCACCAGCAGTCGCGCCGGGTGCTCGACCTGTGCGACGAGTTGGGATTGTTGGTCTTGGAGGAACTTCCGTGGTCTCGAGGCGGCGTCGGCGGGGAGGGTTACAAACGAGAAGTTCGTGACATGCTTCGCGCCATGATCGATCAGCATTACAACCATCCGTCAATCTTTCTCTGGGGTGTGGGAAACGAGAATGATTGGCCGGGCGATTTCCCCGAATTCAATCGTCAGGAAATCCGCTCGTTCGCGAAAGAATTAAACGATCAGTGCCATGCTCTGGATAAGACCCGGAAAACCTTCATCCGGCGCTGCGACTTTTGTAAAGATGTTGTCGACATCTATTCGCCATCGATCTGGGCCGGCTGGTACCACGGTCCGTATACGGGCTACAAGATTGTCTCGCAGAGAGAAATGGAAAAGGTAAATCATTTTCTGCATCTCGAATGGGGCGCGGACAGTCACGCCGGCCGGTACTCGGAAGACCATGATCGACTCCTGACCATGCTCATCTCGGGGCAAACGAATGGCCAGAGCATGGACTATCTGCTCAATGGCGGCGTCGACAGAGCTCCCGAGAATAGTGACTGGTCGGAGAACTACGCCTGCAACCTCTTCGATTGGCATTTAAAGGAACAGGACAATATGCCTTGGCTGACCGGGACAGCGCAATGGATCTTCAAAGATTTTTCCACTCCCTTACGGCCAAACAATCCAGTTCCGTACGTCAATCAGAAGGGGCTAACCGAACGCGATTTGACTGTGAAGGAGGGCTACTACGTCTTTCAGTCTTACTGGACCACCCATCCCATGGTTCACATTTTCGGGCATTCCTGGCCGACGCGTTGGGGCGATCCGGATGAGCTGAAGTTGATTAAGGTCTATTCCAATTGTGAAACGGTCGAGCTGTTCTTGAACGGCATTTCCTGCGGCAGGAAAAACCGCAATTCGCAGAACTTCCCGGCCGCGGGCCTGCACTGGCTGGCTCAATTTATCCCCGGCGAGAATCGGCTCGAGGCCATCGGAACTAAAGGCGGCGACACCTTCATCGATGAAATCAGCGTTCACTATCAGACAGAGAAATGGAAAGAACCGGCTCGTCTTGTGCTGACCGAACTCACCCGCGACTCCGACATTGTGAAAGTAGAGGCGCGCTTGCTTGACGCCGCCAATGTCTGTTGCCTTGACGCAAGGAACCGGGTATCTTTTGGCCTCGCCGGAGATGGCAAGCTCATTGATGACTTGGGAACAACCCGAGCTTCACGAACGGTCGAACTCGCAAACGGTCGTGCCGAAATTAGTCTCTCGACCAACGGGGGCAAATCTGTGCTCGGCGTTTCAGCAGCTGGAATTTCCACTGCGTTCTTATCCGTGAGCTGACTGTTCCTCTGCAACTTGGGCCGATGGGAACCCTGAAATGGAGAGGATCTGGTCGGATCACTAATGCTTAAGCGGTTCTTTCTCCATGAATAATCGCCGGACAGTTTTATTTCAGCCGCCTAATCACGTTGGACTGGGTCATATCAATCGATTGTCCGCGATCGCGATTGCACTCACAGAAATGTCCGAGTCAATACGTTCCGTCTTTGCTGTCGAAGGCTCCAGTCATGTGCTGTTAGATGTGCTGAAACTTCCTTCTCTGTCGCTGCCGAGTGACCATGACTTGTTCGAAACGGAACAGTGGAGCTGCTGGTCGAGTGACGAGCGCCGCACGTTGTCACAAGAAGTCTCCCGAGCTATTTTGCGAACCGTGCGTCCACAGCTTGTGGTCTTTGACTGTTTCCCAAATCCAGCGTTCGCTAGAGCCGTGTTTGAGGAAAAGATTCCGACCCTTCTCTGTCTCCGCGAAATGCGGGACATCCATAAGTACCTTCGCCACATAGACGGCCTGTTAAGCCAGATCGCCCACATCATAATTCCGCACTCCGCCGACGCTTTTGAACTGCCGGAGGCCATTCGAGTAAAGAGCCGCTTCGTTGGCGAGATTGTCCGTCCCTTGACCCGAAAATTCGCAGCGGTTTCAGAGTCGGCAGAACGCTCGGTCCTCGTCACGGGCGGCGGAGGGGGATATCCGGGAACCGTCTCTCTTTATAACCTCGCCATTAAAGCACTCACCGCGCTACGGCGTCTGGCGCCATCGATCACTGGGCGGTTGATTACTGGTCCCCTCTTTCGGGACTGGGCAAAGCTGCAACCGGAAGCGGGTATCTCGATTGCTCCTTTCGAGCCTGATATGCTCGGCGCATTCTTGGCAGCTGACCTGGTGATCTGTGCTGCTGGGTATAACGTCTGCGCCGAGTTGGCTTGCGTTGGGACGCGCACAATTCTCGTTCCGGCTGAACGGCAGTGGGATGATCAGTATGCACGCGCCAGGCGACTGGTAGAAACCTATCCGCATTTCAGAGTCTTTAACGGTTCTTCCGCGCACGATCTAGCACGCTTTGTGCACGACGCTCTGCAAGATACAAAGATCACTGCTATCGCGTCTTCCATGGACGGCGCAAGGAAAGCCGCCGAAATAATACTCGCGATACTGGAATGTCGCTAGCCGCTCTGTCACACACATCGTGATTTCTCAACACTCCACTAATGCACAGTTCCCGTCAGTCGAGTTGGTAAAGTTTGCCACCATGCTTTGCGAGCAAAACTTAACAAAAATATGTCTTGACGAAAACTTACAATCTGCTAGGATGACGGCCTAATTCCCAGAAACCTCGGCTTAATTTACCCCCGAGGGTGTTGAAAAAGTTTTTATCGATTTAGGGCCCCAGTACCTTCCAAGCTTATTCAGGAATTGGAAGAACGTAATCTTACCCCGGATGAGCGGGGTGGGGGGACCGTACGCTCTCGCGCCGCCTAAATCTCAGATTAGTGCTCTGCTGGTCCGTGCTTACCGCGCTAGCATGGGCCGGCCCGACGATTACCTCGATCAGCCCTACTTCTGGTCCGCCATTTACGCAGGTCACAGTAAAAGGTAGTGGTTTTGGCACGAGCCAAGGAACGGTCAGCTTCAATGGCGTCGCTGGCGCAATCGTCAGTTGGACTAATACCCAGATTTTGGTCGATGCTCCGAATGGGTCGGCCGGGTCGGGTGCCGTAGAAGTAAATTGGAACAGCAGCTCATTTACCTTTAGCTTTACCCCCACGATCAACAGCATCAGTCCGCAGAATGTTCCATCCGGGCAAACCGTGTCGGTGGTTGGGCAGAATTTCGGGTCGGCCACCGGTTCTGTGACCCTGGCCGGCGAAACGGTTCAGATCGTTTCTTGGGGCACTAACTCGATAAGCATTAAGGTTCCGGCGAATGCTCCAACGGGCGCAGACCCAGTTATAGTCACGTCGTCAATAGGTTCATCGCCTCCTTCAACCTTAAATGTCCAATTTGCGCCGTCAGTGAGTGGCATCAGTCCAATCTTTGGGCCGCCGAATACTCAGGTGACTGTAACCGGCACCGGATTTGGAGCCAACACTCAGGGAACCGTCAGCTTTAATGGCGTAGCAGGAACGATTGTTAGCTGGAGCGATAAACAGATCATTGTCACCGCACCCAACGGTTCCGCCGGATCGGGCCCTGTAGTCGTGAGCTGGCAGGGAGTCAATAGTAATAGCTTCGTCTTCAATTTTCTGCCGACGATTTTCAATCTATCTCCCTCTAATGTCGGCGTAGGCTGGACCTTCTCGGTGGTAGGCCAGAATTTTGGCTCATCTCGAGGAACGGTAACTCTGAATGGCTCGGCTCTCACTCCATCTTCGTGGAGCACAAACTCCATTACCATTCCCGTCGTGTCTTCCGATTGCACAGGTCCGATTGTCGTAACCACGGCGATCGGTGCATCCAATACGAGCACGCTGACGGTCCAAGGAACCAGTTGCGGTAGCGCTCCCCTGACTGTAAGCGCGAGCGCTTCGCCGCGGGCAAATTCCGCTGGGTGGAATAACGCGAGCGTTACCGTGAGTTTTACCTGCAGCGGAGGAGTCGCGCCGGTGACATGCCCTTCGCCTCAAACAGTTTCGACGCAGGGCGCAAACCAGGTGATCACAGGAACGGCAAAGGATTCTTCTGGCGCGACCGCGCAAGCTTCCATAACGTTGAATATCGACCTTACCCCCCCGACACTTGCTATTTCGTCGCCCGCTAACGGAGCTTCCTTCACCTCGTCGCCCACACCCGTCTCAGGAACTGTGTCGGATGCACTGTCTGGCGTGGCTTCCGTCACCTGTGATGGCGCAGCGGCAACGGTGCAAAACGGAAGCTACAGTTGCTCGGTCCCGCTTAGTGCGGGTACGGATACGATCACGGTGCAGGCTACGGATGTGGCCGGGAATACCGCGTCCCAATCGGTGAACGCAACGCTCATCGTTCCCGCCGCAATTACCAGCTTCAGCCCGTCCTCCGCCACCATCGGCTCGCTCATCACCGTTCAAGGCTCCGGCTTTGCACAAACCGGGTTCTCACCAGAAATTACTCTCAATCAGGAGGGTGGCGGCACAATCGAGGCGCCCATCTCAAGCGCCAGTTCCGGCACGCTTTCTTTTGTCCTCCCCTCCGGTGCCGCCAGCGGTCCCATCACCATCACTGTGGACGGCCTCACAACCGTATCGTCGAGCTCACTGTCCGTCGTGTCGTCGTCCACTTTCTCCTTAAGCGCAGGGCCGGCTTCAGTGACTTTGCTGCCGGGCCAGAGTGCTATCGTTCAGGTATCCCTGACAAGTACGAACGGCTTCACTCAGCCCGCCGCCTTGAGTGTTTCCGGTCTTCCATCGGGGATAACGGCTAGTTTCCAGCCATCGCAGATCACTGAAGGCGGCTCCTCCCTGCTTACCCTGTCTGCGCCTAGCGGGCAGAGCCCTGGTTCCTCGGTTTTGACGATTTCCGCCAGTGCAACTGTACAGGGAATCTCGCAGACCGAGACGGCACAAGTTTCGCTCAATGTTCAAACACAGGCGGGCAGCGCCAGCTTCGCAGGACGAGTTGCGGTTACAGGGCCTTATAACATCCCGCTCGTAGGCGTTACCGTAAGTTTCACAGGGACGAACTACACAGGCAAGCAAACTGGATGCACAGGCTCGACGACCACGGATAATGGCGGAAATTTTGTGCTGAATGGCCTCTCAAGTTCTTGCACTGGATCGCAGATGATCGAGTACGACCCGTCAACAGTTACATCTCCTCCAGGCAAATACTCCGGAGTAACTCTGAGTTATGTGATCACTCCCGGGCAGACAACGACGCCCGGAATTGTCGTCCACTTGCCGAACGTGACGAACGCGGAGACTTTTAATATTTCGCAGAATTCATCTCAAAACCAAACGTTTGTCTCGCAGACGATTCCGGGCGTAACCATCACGATTTATGCGGGAACAACCCTCTCCTTGGCTGACGGTACGCAACCGGACCCGTTCCCGCTGAGCGTCATCGAGATTCCTTATAGCCAAGTTCCGGATTACATGCCGCCGAACCCAACTGAAGATCCGGTATTCGCAATGTCGATTGAGCCGTTCAATTCGAGTTCGAGCCAACCGATCGCCGTCAGTTATCCGAACCGGAAAAACTCGCTGCCGGGCAGCAACATGCCGTTGACGTCCCTCAATCCGACGTTGGGAATGATGGTCAACTACGGCACGGGCACAGTTTCGCCAGATATGACGCAGGTCGTTCCTGACCCCGACCCGGCGAATCCCGGCCACCTCTACGGCATTTCGCATTTCGACTGGCATTTCCCGCTGCCGGCGCCCAACCCTACAAATCCCAGCCCAGATCCTGATTGCCCTTGCGCGGGGGATCCGGTCGATTTTGGTTCTGGAATTTTGGTGGAGACGAAGACGGACATCGCCTTTAACAGCGCGCGTGGACAGATCGCATTGACCCGAACCTATCGCGAGATGGCCGCTACCGTCGGCCCGACCGGCATAGCCGCGGGCGGACCCTTCGGGTTAGGAACGAATCACAATTACAACGTCTTCATGGACACGAGCTTTGTCTCGACCATCCCCGACCAGACGAGCGTGGTTGGTTTGCTGATGCCAGATGGAAACGAGTTCTGGTTCACCGGGCAGCTTGGTCAAACATTTATCACCTCTTCTACCCCCACCGTTGCCGGCGCTACGTTCAGCAATATTCAGTGTGGCGGAAACAACGGGTATGGAATTCCCTGCTCCGGTACACTCCGCTGGAGAGACGGCACAATTTATCAGTTCCAGCCGCTGCTGGTTGGTCAACCATTTTTTGGCTTCCTGATGTCCATCACAGATCCCAATGGGAATGTCACGACAATCGTGCACGATCAAAGTGTACCCAGCGAGATCGATCGGATCGTAGATCCCGTCGGGCGTGCGCTTACCTTTGGCTATGACGGCAGCTATCGAATCACCTCGATCACCGATCCGATTGGCCGGTCGGTTTCCTACACCTACAATTCGATTGGAAAACTAGCCACGGTTACTGATCCAAAAGGAGGAGTCACTACTTATACCTACAACGCCCTAAACCAACTCTCTGCGGTGGAGGATGCGAATGGCAATACATATCAGAATCAGTACGACCCCAACGGCCGAGTCATCCAACAAACGGCTCCGGATGGTGGCGTGACGCAGTTCCAATACACACTGTTGAATCCGAACGTGGCAACCAGCCCGGTCGTGACCACAGTGGTCACAGATCCGCGAATGAATTCCACGACGTACACATTCAATCCCGCCGGATACCTGCAATCCATTACGGACCCCATGGGGAACCAAACCGTTTATACCGTCAATTCGTCGACTAATCAGAAAACGAGCGTCACCGATCCTCTGATGCGCACTACGGGCTATACCTACGACAGTAACGGAAACAAGACGAGCATCACGCTGCTGCAGGCAATGCCATCCGGGGAGTCCTTGGGTGGCAGCTCTCTGGACATGGTTGGGCCAACCACTACAACGTATGTCTACGACCCCGTATTCAGCAAGCTCACCAGCACGACTGACCCGCTAGGGAACCTCACGACGTACAGTTACGATGGAAATGGAAACTTGCTCGGCGTAAAAGATCCGTTGGGTCGACAGACAGCGTACGCATACGACTTCAATGGCGAAAAGGTGAAATTCACAGATCCGACTGGAGAGATCACCCAATACGTCTATTCTGCCGGAGCCATAAGTAGCATGACCGATCCAATGGGCAGAGTCTCTGTTTACCTCAGCGACGGCATCGGAAGGCAAGTATCATCTACAACCCCACTGGGACAGACAACTCAATATCAATATGATCCATTGGGCAAGATCGTGGGCACTATCGACCCGTCTGGGCATCAGCTGTCTTACGGCTATGATGCAAATGAAAATTTGCTTAGCGTTACCGATCCGTTAGGCAACACAACTAAATTTTCCTATAGCTCGATGAACCGGCTGCAAACTCGGACTGATCCAATGGGTCACAAAGAAACCTATCAATACGACTTTAATGGCAATCTATTACAATTTACGGATAGACGTGGAACAACGTCGAGCTTCAGCTATGACCAGTTGAACCGGAAGATTACGGCGAATTACGGCTCTGGTGGGACGGTAAATTACTACTACGATTCCGTAAACCGCATGACCCAAGCAGTCGATTCGATAACCGGCCCAATTACTCGCAGCTATGACCTTTTGGATCGAATGGTTCTGGAGGGCGCGGCGAACGGAAGCGTGAGCTATGCGTATGACGCCTCGGGGCGGCGAATTTCGATGCAGGTATCGGGGCAGCCCGCGGTTGTGTACGGCTATGACAACGATAACGAGCTACTGAACATATCGCAGAACGGATCTGTTGTAGGCTTAACTTACGATCAGGACGGGCGACGAACGGCCGTGACGTTGCCGAACGGAACCGTTACCAGCTATGGCTATGACAGTGATTCCGAGCTGACTGCCATCAATTATCAAATAGGCAGCGTCAACCTTGGAAGCCTCACCTACGCCTATGATGCCGACGGGCACCGCACAAATGTCAGCGGCAGCCTCGCACAGACCACACTACCGACAGCTGCCGCCGGGGGCGCCGTAAACGGTGACAATCAGCTTACGCAATGGAATGGCAGCAGTTTCACATACGATGCAAATGGGAATCTGCTCTCGGACGGAACCAATACCTATACATGGGACGCACGTAACCGTCTGGTCACAATAAGCGGCGGAGTGTCTGCCAGCTTCAAGTATGACCCGTTTGGCAGACGCGTAGGAAAGACTGTTGGCGTTGCGACTACCAGCTATGTATATGATGGCCCTAATTCTGTCCAGGAGTTAGTTGGTGGCCTAGTATCGGCGAATATGCTGTCCGGATTGAACATAGATGAATTCTTTCAGCGTACCGATGGATCGGGAACGGGTGCGTTGCTGCGTGACGCGCTAGGCAGCACAGTTTCAATCGTTGGGGGAACGGGTAGTGCCATCGCACAGTACACCTACGGACCCTTTGGTAATACAACCGTAACTGGGACGTCAACAAACTCGTATCAGTACACGGGCCGGGAAAGTGATGGCACCGGCCTCTACTACTACCGCGCCAGATACTACAATCCCCAGATCGGAAGGTTCATCGGTGAGGATTCGGCTCGATTTACCGGGGGAATCAATTTCTACACGTATGCCCAAAATAGCCCAATAAACACGAACGATCCGTTGGGCCTCTGCAATTGTATTCCTTGGTCATCGTTAAGCTTTTTCCAGAAATTGATATTGAATGGACTGAGCGCACTGGCGCAGCGGAGCGGTGGCGTACGCGCGTTTGGTGGAGGCGGGGCAGCTGCCTTCTCTCCTCCCAGTTTGGCCGGTGGAGGCGGAAGCACGCAGGGATTGTGGATGGCGGATTATACCGGGCAGGAGGGATTGTATTGGTCTGCTGGCGGTGGCCCTACAGTTGGAGAAGCTGGGGCAGGCGTCCTTGGCGGCATCCAGTACATGACCTCAACATTTAATACAAACGTCACGGTGCAAGATGTGGTGAATTCTTCCGTTTCCGTGGGTTTTGCCGCGGCTGCGGGGCTTGGAGCAGGAGTGGATGTTAGTCCGCAAACAGGAGTGTTTACGGGGACGATTGGGGTCGGGGTAGGGGGATGGGGTGGAAGCGGTGGGTTGAACGTTGCGTCAGGTTTCATCCCAATTTGCCCTCACTAAATTATGACGTCGAACGATTTTTCGCCCCGACCATCCGTGCGACAAGTATTTGGCGTGGGACAGTTACTGTGGGCGGCTCGATATTGGCTCTGGCGAATCCAAGCGGGAGAGTGGCAGATTGTGACGGCGAAAATTGAGACTCATGAATTTTTACGATTTGCCACTAATGCGGGGTGGTTGAGCACTTGGTATAGCTATACCTTTCGGGGAGGTTTTTTTTCCGGCGAGTTCCGCAAATATATCGTCGCGAAGAAAACCTCGAAAGCAGAATCAGATCCGGAAACGATTGCGTTGTTGAGGCGTTTTTCCGTGGGTTCGCAAATTCAAATACGGATCGATCCTGATCGACCGGCCAAGTCGATTGTAGAATTCCACGAGAGTTCGGGCGGCGTCGTTCGCACGGATGGTTAGAAGGAATGGCGGCGCGGTGAAGCGAGTTGCACTGCAATCGGAGCGAGCGCGAATGCTGTGCGCGACGCGGCGTTAAATGGTTGTCCGTAATGAGGAGATTTAGTGTTTTCGCAGCGCTGAGTTTGACGGTAGGGGAAACAGGGTGCGCCAAACCCGATCATGTCATGAAAATTGAGTCTCCAGAGAAAGGACTGTTCTACACGGTAGAAACCTTCAAGGGACATGGTCCTGTCGATGCTGATTTTATCCGAGTGTATGCGCACCTTGAACTCAACGGCGAGACGGACAGAAAGCTAGTGCTGGACGGAGAGTATCTGGATATTTCCAAAATTACCTGGGTTGATCGGGATAACGTGAAGCTTTGTTTGCAGGGAGGGTTTACAAATTCATTTCACAACCAAGTGACCTTGAGGGTAAACGGCAGCCCCTCGGAAACGATCCATACTCACCTACTAGAGAATTGTGAATGAGAGTAGGGAAGGCTAACGGCGGCCGGTTGCGGCTCAGCGAAAGAATGCGAAGGGGAATGACCTCAGTGACTTTGTAGAGGAAATCGTTGGATGAATGCGGCGATTCGCATGAGACATAACAGACACTTACGATTGTGCCGAGCCGCAAAAGTCGGCGCTGTCATCATCTTGCTAGCCGTGGCTGCCCTGCCGCTTCTTGGCCAGAATAGTGGCATTCAGTACTTCTGTGATGACCTGGGTCAACTCATCCGGGCAGTGGATCAGAGCAGGAATGTCGCCACCTGCGCGTATGCGGCTCAGTCAGGTGCAACAAATACCTACTTGAACAACGGGGTTCCAATGGATCCGAACTACCCGAATTTGCCGGCCTCCAATGTCGCGAACATCACCCAGGGATATAACGACGAACAAAGTGGAACTTTATGTACGCCTTCGAATTGACAACAGCGACGGATTTTGCCAATAGGACGATGGGGTTCCGGACAACGAGATGCCGTGCAGCTCTTACGACTCCTTTGTTCGTCAGCCTTGGAGTCTGTGTCCTGGCGATTAGCTGTCAGAGAGAGGGCGACACGATTTGGTCGGCGGAGCTCCGATCTCCGGATGGGCGATGGATTGCCAGAGCGCGCACCATAGAAAACAGTGGGTTCGGCACAGGTTCCATCCAAACTAATGTGTATCTGAAGCGGACGAGTGGCTCAACTTCTCCGGAGACGATCTTGTCGTTTTTTCACGATGCTTCGCCGGGTGGACGGACGATAAACCTTGCGATGAAATGGGAGACCCCATCGCATTTGGAAGTTACGTATGACGGACATGCAAATCTGGGATTCCAGGTCGTCAAGGACGGCGGCATCGATATCTCGGTACGAGACTTTTCATCCACTGAAGCTCTGTCCCCAGATGGGCGATGGCTTGCAAGCGCACGCACCACGCGGTGGTTTGGGCCGGGAACACCGGGGGAGGAAACGAATGTATACCTCGAGCGCAACAACAAGGACTCCCATCCTCCCGAGAAGGTTCTGGGTTTTAGTCACGATGCTACAGCGTCGCAAGTCGGCACTGTCCACCTCACATTGAAATGGGTAGCCCCCACGCATTTAGAAGCGACGTATGACGGGCACGCAGCAATTGAACTCGATGCGCTGAGATACGAAATCGCTGATGTGTCGAATAGCCAGAATGCGCGCGCTCACGTTCCTCCTGCTGACCGCATTCGTGCTGCCGCTTTTCAGCCAGAACACCGGTATTCAGTACTTCTACGATGATATAGGCCGTCTCATTCGTGCGGTTGACCAGAACGGAAATGTCGCCACCTATTCTTACGATGCGGTTGGCAACCTACTCTCGATTACGCGCTCGACCCTTCCCGCAAACAACGGACTAACAATTTTGAACTTCACGCCGCAGAGCGGACCGGTTGGACAGAGCGTAACGATTCAAGGCCGGGGCTTCAGCACAATACCTTCCTCGAACACCGTGCAGTTCAATGGAGTTGCTGCCGCCGTTACGGCAGCGAGCGCCAACTCTCTGACCGTCACCGTGCCTGCTTCGGCAACGACCGGTCTGATCTCAGTGACCGTGGGTACACAAAGCGCGACGTCTGGCTCAAACTTCAACGTGACCAATCAGCTCATTTCGTTCGCAGTATCTCCACAAAACGTTTCAGTTCACTTCGGAGCGCAACAACAGCAGCAGTTTACAGCGACAGGTTACTATACGGGGGGCAGTTCCCAGAACCTCACGGCGGCGGCGACCTGGGGATCATCGAACCCGGCCGTTGCTACGGTCAGCAATTTGCCAGGAAGCCAGGGGCTGGCAACGATAGTTGGTTCCGGCACAACTACGGTAACGGCGAACTACAACGCATCTCTCGGCTCTTCGACACTTGTGGTTGCGACCCCTGTTTCGGTCAGCGTGACGCCTCCTTCGCCGAATATTCCTGCGCAGACGAGTCAGCAGCTCAGCGCAACAGAAATATTTAGCGACGGATCGGGCCAAAATGTCACCAGCCAGGCAAGCTGGAGTTCCACCAATACAAATGTAGCGACCGTGAACTCAACGACGTCGCCCGGATTGGTTACCGGAATCAAAGCTGGGACAACCAGTGTGTGCGCCTCCGTGTCCGGTGGTCCTTCAAGTTGCTCGTCCGTGACAGTTACGGCGGCGCTGGTCTCCATATCGATAACCCCGGCGAACGAATCCATTCCGAAGGCAGTCAGTCAACAATTCACGGCCACAGGTTTACTGAGTGATGGTAGTACACAGAACTTGACAAGTTCGGTGACTTGGAGTTCCTCGAATCCCGGCGTCGCAACCGTCGTTAGTGACGGACTGGCCACGGACGTTGCAGAGGGGACGACGACGATCAGTGCGACTGTCGGGTCAATCAGCGGTTCGACCTTGCTGACGTTGACTGCGCCCGTGGCAACGGCGATCAGCGTGAGCCCGTCCCCGGCCACAATCAGCGCAGGTGGGACGCTGCAGTTGACCGCCAACCTCATATTTACGGACGGCAGCACGCAGACTGTGACCCAATCCGCGACTTGGAGTTCATCCGCGGCGGACGTGGCAGTTGTAAGCAATGCTGCGGGAAGCCAAGGGCTTGTCACTCGCGTGGGACCCGGAACTGCGATTATTACCGCGTCTTCGGGATCGTTCAGCGGTATCGCGCTGGTAGCGAACTCATCGGCTACCAGCTATCCGCGCTTCCTCTATGTGAGCAGTGGCGGCGGCAGCATATTTAATTACAGCGTAAATGCTCAGACCGGACAACTTCGAGCCAACGGTTCCGTCCAAGTCTCGAACCAGAGCGGGAATCTTGCCTTGGATCCTTCACAGAGTTACTTGTACTTCAGCGTGCCCTCAGCCGCGGGTAATTTGTTTGCTTTCTCCGTGAATCCGGCCAGCGGCGCACTAACTCAGATTCCGGGCTCTCCCTATACCGCGGGTACGTCGAGAGGTCCGGTAGTGGCTGAACCGTCCGATCGCTTCGTGTACGTGGGTGATCCGAGCAGTGACAGCATTTTCGGATTCAGCATTGGCGCGGGCGGTGCGTTGACCGCCCTGCCAGGATCTCCTTATCCCGCCGGTGGCGAGTCCCTTGCTCTGCTTGCGCATCCATCGGGCAAATTCTTGTTCGGGCTCAACCAGGGTCAAAATGTAGGAGGGGCCGATCCCCCGGGAAGTGTCTCCGTGTTGGCGATCAACTCGACTAACGGCGCGCTAACGCCGATCTCCGGCTCACCTTTTGAGGTTGGAGACAGTCCAGTGGCCTTAGCTCAGGACCCGGCAGGGAAGTATCTCTATGTTTCGAACGAGGGGCAAAGTAATTCGAGTCGAATGCGACAGCCGAAACCGTCGAATGATCTCGATGCTGCTTTGCGACCGTATGCCTACTCAGAGGAGAACGATTCGCATGGCAGCGTCAACCATGCTGGTTCCGACTTGCCGACCAAGGCAACTAGCCCGCTTCTGCTCGCCAGCTTGGATGCGAATAGCTTCTCCCCATTCTCTGGGAGAGCAACAGATGGCGGAGACTTTGCTGTGGCCCGACATCCATTCGGACGATCATTCTTCCAGCTAGGAGGAGGTAGTAACTCGCCCTCAATATCGGCATTCACGGTGGATTCCAATGCGGGAACATTGACTGCGATTTCTGGATCGCCCTTCACTGTGTCCTCGGCCCTGTCATCAATTACAGTAGACCCCACAGGGCAGTATCTGTACGGAGAAACTTTTAATTCGGTGCTGGGACTCTCCATTAACGCCGGAGCCCTTACGCCACTGGCCAACGCTCCGTTCAGCCTTAGCGTCGGACCAATTGTGTTTGATCCTTCTGGTCTATTTGCCTACGCGCAGGGAGGAAATGGCTTGCAGGAGATCGGCACCAGCTCAAGTACGGGCACCCTTACCGCGCTTCCCGGAGGCAGTCCAATCGGGGGGGCATCGATCGTAATCAGCGGAGGCCCCGCCCCGATCGCTTATGTTCCACAGTTTGCTTATGTGGTGAACAGCGGCGCCGCGAATGGAGCCAATAACATCGCTGGCTACTCGATCAGTGCGGCGACGGGCGTACTAACGCGGCTGGCGGGGTCGCCGTTTGCTGAGGGATTGTTCCCCGTATTCGGGACCGCAGACCTGTTCGGGCAATCGCTGTATCTGGCAAATACTTGCTCCGATCCCAGTTGCGCGGCGAGCAACGGAAGCGTCTCTGGCTACGCGATTGCTCCGGGTTCGGGCGCGCTCACTGCCGCAGCTGGTTCTCCGTTCCCAGCCGGTGTTGCCCCGGTCAGTGTTGCGCTTCAGCCTCCTGGCGCTAATGCCGAGTCGTCCAACGAGTACGCCTACGTAGCTTCGCAAAATGGTCAGTTCTTTGAATACAACGTGAATCCTGCAACGGGCGTTCTTACAACGTTCACAGGGTCGCCGACATATACGTCTGCCAATGGTGTAATCGCAACCGCAGTTGATCCCACCGGAAGTTACCTTTACGTGATTACGTCATGCTCTGGCTGCGCCAACGATGTCCTCTATGGATATGACCTATTCCTTTACGAGGGCCAATTGATCTACCAGCCGCCGGTTATAACTGCGACGCTGGGTACGGCTCCGACGGCGATCGGCGTGGATCCCGGCGGGCGCTTTGTGCTTGTCCCCGATGGTGCATCGAATACCGTGTCAGTGTTTTCCACTGCATCGTACAGCCAGGTGGCGGGTTCTCCGTTCGCAACAGACGGAAATCCGTCCGCAGTGGCACTCGATCCGTACGGCCAGTTTGTTTACATTGCGAATCAAACCACCAACGATGTCTCCGCATATACGATAAATTCGTCTACGGGATTGCTAACACCTATTCCCGGGTCGCCCTACGCGGTCGGAACGGGACCAGTGTCGTTGAGTGTGGACTTTTCAGGGCAGTTCCTCTATGTGACAAATAATGGGGACGGAACTGTTTCGGCCTTCTCGATTAGCGCCGGTTCGGGAGCGTTGACCCCAGTGCCCGGATCGCCATTTGGGGCGGGTGCCGCGCCTATTTCAGTTGTAACCACGGGCACGATTCAGTGACGTGCGGCGTGATATCGGCAAGTAGCCCGGCTTGGGCGAGAGTCTTTGTGCACAATTGGTCGCGTTGGGACGGCTGGCAGGCGCGGCGCCGCCAGTTATTCGGTTCCAGGAGGTATCTCATGCGTTGCTTTCTGGCAGTCATACTTATGACGTCGTCTTTGTTCGCACAAGCCGACGTCCCGCGGCCTCATATTTTGGGTCTCGCCCATGTAGCAATCCGTGTCAGTGACATAGTCAAGACCAGCACGTTTTACGAGAACCTTCTCGGTTATGCCCCGCCGTTTTCGCTCACGGACAAGAACGGTCGAGTCACAATGGCAACCGTAAAGATAAATGACCAGCAATATGTCGAACTCTTGCAGGGGGCTGCTCATGACCGAGGGCGGCTCGATCACTTCGCGCTCTATACCGACGATCTTGCCCCTATGCGAGAGTATCTCCTGGCTCAGCAAGTCCCGATTCTTGCAGATGTTCATAAAGGGCGAATGGGCAATCCGTTTCTCGTCGTCCGCGATCCCTCCGGCTATCAAATCGAGATTGTTCAGTACCTGCCAAACAGCCTCACCTACCAATCTCATGGCAAATTCATGCCTCCTAATCGCATTTCGAGCCACATCGATCACGTCGGAATTCAAGTCACCTCGATGGAGCGTGCGGTGAGGTTTTATGAGGAGGTTTTGGGTTTTCGTGAAACCTCTCACGGTAGCAATGCAAGTGGAGAGACGGACAGGGTCGAACTCCGAACGCCAGACGGCAGCGACTCCATTGAACTGCTTTCTCCAGTGGGCGAGCCTTTACCTTCCATCGTGAAAGCGCAAAACCACTTCTGCCTGACAACTTCCGACGTTCGCCAGACGGTTGCTATCCTTCAGACGCGGGCGGTCAGCAGTTTAACGATGTCACCGATTACAGTGCAGAGTGGCGACAACCTGCCAATACGAGCGAATCTATCGGATCCCGATGGCGCCCGGATTGAAATCATGGAACTAGCTCGGGATTAATGAGCCAGAAATTACTGGAAAGGGTGCCAAGGTTCCCAGGCGTTTCTTACTTCGAAACTCTTCGTGGCTCCACGGCAGAGTTGTCGTATTGTTACGTGAACGAGAACTGGGGCAGGTCGCAGTCAGGATATGCTGAAGGATACGCTTGGAGTACCCGACAATCAAAACGCTCAGAAGCGCAACTTGTCCCGCAACCCACCGCGTTATGCGAGGTTGGTATTTTTGCTGATGACGTTTAGTTCGTGGGTGCCTGCGCAAGCGCCCCTTCCCCCCTCATCAGGCGGGCAAAAAGCCCGCGGTATGTATCGCGGGGTTAACCGCGCGCCTTCCACAGACTACCCACGCGTGACATTCACAGACGTCGCCGAACAAGCGGGAATTCATTTTCAGCACTTCCACGGGACACGCAGCACACAGTTACCAGAGGACATGGGATCTGGTGCGGCATGGGGCGACTACGACAACGACGGATATCCTGACTTGTACGTTGTCGATGTCGCAGCGCCTTTAACCGCTACGCCCGAAGAGTTGGCACATTCGCCGGGCGGCAACCGCCTCTATCACAACAACCGGGACGGTACGTTTACCGATGTTACGGAGAAGGCAGGTGTTGGCTTCAAAGGCATCGGCATGGCAGCGGCGTGGGCCGACTATGATAACGACGGCTTTCTTGATCTGGTTGTGACCAGCTTCGACCGTATCGTCCTCTACCATAACAACGGCGACGGAACCTTTACAGACGTGACCGAGAAAGCGGGGCTGGACAAGTACCGTGGATTTTGGACCGGTACTGCGTGGGGCGATTATGACCGCGACGGCAATGTAGACCTGTTCATTTGTGGGTACGTGAAGTATCAGTTTCAAAAAGACCAGGTGAACAGGAATTCACTGCAGTACAGCACCCTCGTTCCCACCATGCTGAATCCAGCTGCTTACCCGCCAGAACGGAAGTTGCTGCTTCACAACAATGGAGACGGAACGTTTACTGACGTAGCGCGTGAAGCTGGCGTCGACGATCCGAATGGGCGCAGCCTTTCCGCCGCTTGGTATGACTTTGATGGCGATGGCTGGCCCGATCTCTACGTGGCGAACGATCTTTGGGGCAGCAAGCTCTACCTCAACCTGCATAATGGCAAGTTCAAGGACATCACGCGCGAAGCAGGCATATCCGATTTCCGCGGGCAAATGGGCATTGCCATCGGCGACTGGGATAACGCCGGCAATCCGGACATTTTCGTTACTCATTGGATATATCAGGAAAACGCCCTTTTCGAAAATCTCCGGTCGTCGCTTGCGGATTCGTCGAAGGTTCCGGCTTTATTTTTCGGGGACATTGCGGAGACAGTAGGCCTCGGGCAAATTTCGCGAAATTTCATCGGGTGGGGAACATCTTTTTTTGATTACGACAATGACGGTCAGCTTGATCTCTTCGTCGTAAACGGGAGCACCTTTCAGGACGACAAAGATCCGCGACATCTGGTGCCGATGAAGAATTTCCTCTTCTGGCAGAAGAATCCGAATGATGGATTCTTCGAGGTTGGAGCGGTTAGCGGCGCGGTTTTTGAACAGGCGCATGTTGGCCGCGGTGCGGCTTTTGCCGACTATGACAACGATGGTGACATCGATGTTTTTGTTGTAAATCAGGAAGGACGCCCGATGTTGTTGCGCAATGACGGCGGCAATCGGAAGAACTGGCTGAAAGTGCGCGTGAAATGCACCAAGTCGAACCGTACGGGCTTTGGGACAAAGGTAGAAGTGCAGGCAGGGACGATCACGCGCCGCGAAGAGATCGGCGGCCAAACCTCATATTTGTCGCAGAACTTCCAGGAAGCACACTTCGGATTAAACAACGAAGCCGAAGCAGCCCGTGTAGTCGTCACTTTTCCAAGTGGCACAGTTCACACTCTAGAGCACGTCAAAGCCAACCAGATTGTCACCGTGACAGAGTGAGCCGAGGATTCCTTGCTCGACTCGGCTCCTGGGATGTTTTAGTCTGACTCTTACGATACAGCAAGACGAGCGGGGAGCAGGTCACCACATCGGGGAGTGGCCGCGGATGCTTTAAAACCGCCGGTAACGCCCCCGGTTGGCGACACAACGGCGACACAGATTAATCTGCCGACATGGCTTTTGAGGGGAGATGCGAGGAAGACCGCGTAAATACTGGATACTTGTTGGCTGCCCCCCAGGGATTCGAACCCCGATATGCTGATCCAGAGTCAGCTGTCCTGCCGTTGAACGAGGGGGCAGTGGCTTCATTATCCGATGAGTGAGCAATGTGGTCAATGAGAACGGGGCCGATTTTTCTGGTTGACGGGGCCTGTACAGCTCAACTCAAATAAAATCACTGCCCGGGAGGTTTTGTGACCACTCGATTTGAGACTTTGCCAGAAAACTACGCTGAGATGGCGCGGCGGCCACTGGAAGCGGAAGGCTGCGCGCTGATAGTGGTTGATATTCAGGATAAACTCCTCCCGCCGATCTTCCAAAAGGAACAACTGGTGCGCAATTCGCAGTTGCTGATTCGCGCGGCGGGCATTCTGAACATTCCTGCTATTGTTAGCACGCAATATGCGAAAGGATTGGGCGGGACGGTACCGGAGATCGCTTCCCTGCTGCCGGACACCGAGGCCATCGATAAGAATTTGTTTTCCTGCTTTGGCAGCGACGTTTTTTGCACCTTGCTCAAGCGCTTGCCGGGCAACCGCAATACTCTGCTGTTGTGCGGCATGGAAAGCCATATTTGCGTGATGCAGACGGCTCTAGCGGCGCTGCGGGATGGTTACCTGGTACATGTCGCGTCTGACGCGGTTGCTTCGCGAACCGAATGGAACTGGAAAATTGGGTTGGACCGGATGCGTGCGGCAGGTGCGGTGATTTCGTCCACGGAGATGATGATTTACGAGTTGATGCGTTCTTCAACCACGCCGGCTTTCAAGCAACTGCTTCCCTATTTGAAAGGGTGAGCGATTAATCTGCACAAAAGCTTTCCCCTCATGTTTTCCCTGCCCGCTGCCGATAGTAATAGATCGGGCGATGTCCTTAAAAGCCAAATTCAGAATTATGGAAATGGTGGCTGCGGCGGGCCTGTTGACCCTTGCGGCATTCTGGATTCGCGGAGAATACAACCGCATTTGGCAGGACAAGGAAGAGAAAGTACGGCATCTGATCGATGTTCCCTATTCCATTGTGGTGCAGCAGCAACAACTGGAAGCCGACGGTAAACTAACCCGTGATCAGGCCCAACGGCGCGCGCTCGAGATCATCGCGGCCATGCGCTACGACGGTACCAATTACTTCTGGGTAAACGACATGCATCCCACGATGGTGATGCATCCCGTCAAGCCTGAGCTTAATGGCCATGATTTAGGTGGCTACAAAGACCCGAATGGCAAAGCGCTTTTTGTTGAGATGGTGCGCGTCGTGAGCGCTCAGGGATCGGGATTCGTGCCTTACATGTGGCCGAAGCCGGGACAGGCAGCACCGCAACCCAAACTCTCTTTTGTAAAAGGCTTTTCGCCATGGGGATGGATGCTGGGGACCGGGATTTACGTCGACGACGTGGCAATGGCCTGGCATCGGGATGCCGCGGTTGCGGCTGGGCTCACGCTTGTCTGCCTGATCGTTCTGTTGAGCCTCACGCGCCGCGTGGCGCACTTCGTTCTTATCACTTTGAACCACATGCTGGAGAGAGTGCGCGACATCGGAGAAGGCCAGGGCGATCTCGCCAAACGAGTTCCGGTGGAAAATCAGGATGAACTGGGAGAACTGGCCACGGCGTTCAACACGTTTCTTGAGAAACTGCACAATACGATCAAGGAGATTGCGGGCAACACGAGGCGACTGGCGGAATCGAGCGATAACATGTCGAACGCGGCGGGCGAGCGGGCGCAGGAGAGCCAGACGCAGCGTGACCAGACGCAACATGCGGCCGATGCCGTGCGGGAAATGGATATTGCTCTTGAGCAGGTATCGCAGAATTCGTCGGACGCGGCGAACGCGGCACGGCAGGCTGCGGAGACTGCTCAAAGTGGCGGAGCCATCCTCGAGCAGATGCAGGACAAGGTTCGTTCCGCATGTGCGACCCTCGGCGAGGCGGCGCGCATGGTTGAGGACCTGGCGAACCGCTCTGACAAGATTGGTACGATTGTGGAAACGATTAACGGCATCGCAGATCAGACCAACATGCTGGCGCTGAATGCGGCGATTGAGGCCGCGCGCGCCGGCAATATGGGCCGGAGCTTCGCGGTCGTTGCCGATGAAGTCCGCAAACTTGCGGAACGTACCGGAGCGTCCACGAAGGAAATTGCCGGGATGGTTCACGACATTCAAGAGCAAGTCCGCAATGCTGTGGCCGTTATGCACTCGGGTGGGCGGCAGTTTGAAGACGGGTTGCAGGCCACGGAGCGGGCAGGTGCGTCTTTTTTGCAAATGATCATGACTTCGCAGCAAGTGGAAGACATGACTTCACGCATTGCGACTGCGACCATTCAGCAATCGGCCGCTTCCAAGTCGGTGAACGGCAGCGTTGGCGAAATCGCGCGCATTACGGAGTCAGCGGCGAAAGGGGCTGAAGATGCGAACCGGGGAGCCGAAGAACTTTCTCGCGTGGCCGCGGACCTGCAGCGGTTGGTGGGGCAGTTTCGATTAAGTTCTACGCCTTCGGAGCGCAACGCCGTTCTTAAGCCGGGTCAGTCGGCGTTAACCTCGCACGCTCGCGCTAAACGTGCGGCTGCTGGATCAACGAGCGAATTAACTGCTCAATCGAGTCAGTGAAATCGAATCAGCTTTCCCGCTTCAGTCGGGTTTTTCAGTCCTTCTTTTTCACTCGTACGACGGTAATCTTCGCGAAACCTTCTTCGAATGCGGGCGGCTTCAGCTTCGCGGCCATGCGGCGCATTACGTCCTCCGGCACCACGCGGTCGCGGCGCTGATGGCGTTCAATGCAGACCTCGAGTGGCACGTCGAAAAACACAGCATGGACTTCGTAGCCGTAATCCTTGGCGAGTTTGATCCAGTGCTGGCGTTCCTGGGGAGTCAGATTGGTTGCGTCCACATAATTCATTGGGCGCTTGGCGATAAGGCGGGCTTTCAACATAGAACGGAGATTAGAAAAAACCAAATCCTGATAGCGCTGTTCGCGGACGTCATCAAAGAGCAGCGAGCGCACCATATCGCTGGAGAGTGGCACGAGGCTGTGGCGTTTGAACCACGAACTCTTGCCGGAACCTGGAAGGCCGATGGCCAGCACGACGATCCCTTTGGGGGGACGCGGAGGCGCCGTCGGAATTTGAGGAGCTTGGGGAGTGGACGTTGCCCCGGGCTCGGCGGCCTGTGCTTCTGCTTCTGCTTCGCCAGCCGAATGCGAGTCGTCGATATCTGGACCTTCTTCTTCCGCAGGCTCTACGGTCAATGGCGGGATGGCCCCTTTTACTGCGGCGGGAGTGAAAGCTTGCGCTACGGCCTGCTCACGTCCGCGTCCTCCGCGGCCTCGGCCGCCGCGACGGCGGCGGGTGCGAGAGGCGCCTCCGGCCGCTGTGCGTGACTGCCGCGTGGATGGTTGCGCGAGGCGTTCTTCGGCGCCAGAAGCTTGTTGCTCGGAAGTGCCGGCAGCATCGTCCGGTTGCTCTTCGACCGGCGACCCCTCATCCGCCGTGTCTTCCGGTTCGCTGCTCTCGTTTTGGCGGGAGTCAGGAGCGGCGTCTGCATCGAAATAAGCAGGCTGTAAGGGTGGAGCGGCGGGCTGGTCGGTTGGTGCTGCGGTATTTTTTTTGCGGCGCTGCAAGCGTTCACGCATCCATTTGCGCATGCAAGGCTTTTAACACAGAAGAGAGGGCCGGATCAATCGCCGAGGCTGCGGGGGAATCAGCCCGGACAGCCGCTGGAGTCGAGCGCCGTGGTTCCTTACCCTTCGAAGGTTCTACTATGCCAAAACCAATTCCACCTACGATCAGCGGTCAGAAATATATATCTTTGACTACCGTGCGCAAAAACGGCGAAAAAGTGGCTACGCCGGTGTGGTTTGGAGAGGACGGTGACAAGCTTTACGTCATGACCCGCAGTTCGATGGGCAAGGTGAAGCGCATTCGCAATAATCCGCTGGTGGAGGTGGCTCCTTGCACGATACGCGGGAAGGTGACCGGCGATAAACTTTTCGCGCATGCTCGGATTCTTCTGCCTAAAGAACATTCTCATGCCAGGCAAATGATCAACCGTAAATATTGGATGGCGCGGCTACCGCTGGTCTGGGCCAGAACCGATACGTATTTGGAATTAACTTTTCCTTAGGGTGCCGCAGAAGGGTTCTTTTCTATGATAGAAACTCCCGCGGCGGCTGAACGGTTGCTCGGAACTCATCCTGGCACCTCGGCGGCTAAAGCCGATTCCGGTTGTTGCTGTAATTACGGCATCGCTGAAGCGATGCCCTGATACGAACCGCGTCTGTTGTCAAGGACCGAACATACATAAGTCCGTGATGGGAACACAAGCGTGCGTTGCAGGGTCAGCAATCATTTACGTCGATTCCCTCACCTGCTAACATCATTGGTTCGATTGGCAAGCGGAAAGATGTTGTGATGTCGCATTCATAAGAACGGAGGAAGCATGGCTATAAAAGTAGGCATCAACGGCTTCGGACGAATTGGGCGCAACGTTTTACGGACGGCACTGAAAGACTCGGAGCTGGAATTTGTAGCGGTCAATGATCTTACCGATCCGAAAACGCTGGCGCATCTTTTGAAATACGATTCCATTCTGGGCAATTTGCCGAACAAGATCAGCGCCGGCGCCGACAGCATCACGATTGACGGCAAGACGATCAAGGTTTTTAAAGAAAAAGATCCGGCTGCGCTGCCGTGGGAATCGGTTGGCGCGCAGGTGGTAGTTGAATCGACCGGAAGATTTACCGATGCGAACGATGCCAAGAAGCACATGCGGGGATCGGTGAAGAAGGTCATCATTTCGGCTCCGGCGAAGAATGAGGACATTACGCTGGTGCTGGGCGTCAACCATGAGAAATATGATGCGGCGAAGCATCACGTTATTTCGAATGCATCGTGCACCACGAATTGTTTGGCTCCAGTGGCGAAGGTGGTGAATGACGAGTTCAAGATCGTCAGCGGCACGATGACCACGATTCACTCCTACACCAACGATCAGGTGATCCTGGATTTTCCGCATAAGGACTTGCGGCGGGCGCGAGCAGCTGCGATTAACATGATTCCGACTACTACGGGCGCAGCCAAGGCGCTGAAGCTAGTGTTGCCGGAGCTGGGAGGAAAGCTCGATGGATTTTCGATGCGCGTGCCCACGCCGAATGTTTCCGTGGTCGACCTCGTGGTATGGGTCGAGAAAAAGACGACGAAAGAGGAAGTGAATGCCGCGCTGAAAAAAGCTTCGGAGAGCGGGCCGCTCAAGGGTTATCTTGGCTTCGAGGAAGAGGAACTGGTTTCCTCGGACTTCAAGGGCGATTCGCGGTCTTCGATCGTCGACGCACCGATGACGCTGGTGGTAGGCGGCAATTGCGTAAAAGTGATTTCCTGGTATGACAACGAATGGGGCTATTCTTGCCGCGTGCGCGACCTCATTCATTACATCGGCGGCAAAGGGCTGTAGAGTCTATCGTTAGCTTTGCGCCGGCATTCACAGGGGCAGGCGAGACGCCCGCCCAACAGCCGTCGGGCCTGTCCTGAGCGAAGTCGAAGGAACGGCGGCGCTACTTTCTCCTGAGGACAATCAACCCTATGTCCAAGCTTTCCATTCGTGATCTCCCATTGAATGGTAATCGGATTTTTATGCGTGTGGACTTCAATGTTCCGCTCGAAGATGGGCGTGTGATGGACGATACGCGCATTCGGGAAACTCTGCCTTCGATCGAGTATGCGTTGCGGCACGGGGCGAGACTAATCTTGGCTTCCCACCTGGGACGCCCGAAGGGCAAGCCGAATCCGAAGATGAGTTTGAAACCTGTGGCGGAGCGGCTGCGCATGGTGCTCGATAAGGAACTAGCGCGCGGTGAAAACGTCGGCTTTTCGCCGGATTGCGTTGGCCCTGAGGCTGAGGAAGTGGCAACTCAGTTGGAAAAGGGCCAGACGCTGCTGCTGGAGAATCTGCGCTTCCATGCCGAAGAAGAAGCCAATGACGAGAAATTCTCGAGGCAATTGGCGAACCTGGCTGAGTTTTATGTGAACGACGCGTTTGGCACGGCGCACCGGGCGCATGCTTCCACCGTCGGCATTACGAAGTTTATGCAGAAGTCCGCCGCTGGATTGCTCATGGAGAAAGAACTGCAATATCTGGGCAAGGCGCTTGAGCATCCCGAGCCACCGTTTGTGGCGATTCTGGGCGGAGCGAAGGTCAGCGACAAGATTGGCGTGATTCGCAACCTGCTTACGAAAGTGGACGCCCTGATTATCGGCGGCGGCATGGCTTACACATTCTTGAAGGCGCAGGGGCAGGAGATTGGCAAATCTCTGGTCGAGGCCGACAAAGTGGATCTGGCGCGACATCTGTTGGAAGAAGCGAAGCAACGAAACGTGAAGTTCCTGCTGCCGGTCGATCACGTGGTGGCGATAAAGCCGGAGGCGAACGCGGTGCAGCAGCAAATCGGCGAGGGACAGGCGATTCCGGCGGATCGCATGGCGCTGGATATTGGTCCCAAGACGATCGAACTGTTCTCCGAAGAGATTTCGGCGGCGCGAACGATTGTTTGGAATGGTCCGATGGGCGTATTTGAAATTCCGGGATTCTCACGCGGAACCTTTCAGGTTGCGCGTGCCGTAGCCGACAACGTGGGCGCGATTTCGATTGTGGGCGGCGGCGATACGGTCTCGGCGGTGCATGGCGCTGAGGTCGCGGACAAGATCACCCACATTTCGACGGGCGGCGGAGCGTCATTGGAATTTCTGGAAGGCAAGAAGCTGCCGGGCGTGGAAGCGCTGACGAATAAAAAGTGATTGCCCTGGACGATCGTGCGCAGGATTTCATAATGCGGCTGGTGCTCGAAGGCGGCAAATCGATTGAGTTCGCTGGTCCGGCCGATATTACTTCCGAGACTACCGACGCCATCGTGAACGCCGCCAACTCTTCTCTTCTGGGCGGAGGCGGCGTGGACGGGGCGATCCACAGGGCTGGTGGTCCCGCAATTCTTGCCGAATGCAGGGAAATCGTGAATAAAATCGGAAGCCTTCCGGCGGGGAAAGCTGTTATTACTTGCGGCGGCCGATTGCCTGCAAAACACGTGATCCACACCGTTGGGCCAATCTATCGCGACGGGCAACACGACGAGGCTGAGAAGCTGGCGAGTTGCCATCGCGAATCGATTCGGATTGCGGATGAGCAAGGGCTCGAATCGTTGTCTTTTCCGGCGATTTCAACCGGCGCTTTTGGATATCCAGTTTCAGAAGCCGCGCCGGCTGCCGTCTCCAGCGCAATCGATGCTTTGAACTTCACCAAGTGTGTCAGCAAGATTCGTTTTGTCCTGTTTGATGTCCCTACAGCAAAGGCGTATACGCGCGCCGCTGGAAAGCTGGCGAGTGTTTCGTCCTACAAGATCGAGAAGGGATCCGAATGAGAAGGAAAGTAATGGCCGCCAATTGGAAGATGCACAAGACTCCCGAGCAGACTCGTGAGTTCTTTCGCCATTTTCTGCCGCTGATTGCCGGGCACGACCGCGATGAGATTGTCGTATGCACGCCGGACATTGATCTTGCGGCCGCGGTGGAATCGGCGAAAGACTCGGATGTGGCGATTGGCGGGCAGAACGTACATTGGAAAACTGAGGGAGCATTTACCGGTGAGACTTCGGCGGCGATGCTGCTGGCGATTGGCGTAACGCACGCGGTCATCGGACACTCGGAGCGACGGCAGTACTTCGGTGAGACCGACGATACGGTGAACATGCGGCTGAAAACAGCGCTGGAGGCGGGACTGGAAGCGATCTGTTGCGTAGGTGAAGTCCTGGAAGAGCGCGAAGCTGGACTGACTGACGATGTGCTGCGGCGGCAGTGTGTTCGGGCTTTTCATGCCATCTCCGCCAAGAAGGCTGCAAAGTTGGTCGTGGCATACGAGCCGGTCTGGGCAATCGGCACCGGCAAGACCGCAACGCCGGCGCTTGCCGCCGAAGCGCATGCGGTGATTCGGCGAGAAGCCACCGAAGTGTTCGGCGAGGAATTTGCGGCCAAGCTGCGCATTCTTTATGGGGGTTCGGTGAAACCGGACAACGTTTCGTCGCTCATGGCGCAGGAAGAGATCGACGGCGCGCTGGTGGGTGGGGCTTCGCTGGATCCACGGTCGTTTGCGGCGATTGTGAAGTACTAAGTGAGAATGGCTGGCATGGTGCAGCTGCAGAGATTTGTCCACTCCGGCAGTCGCTGGCCGCTGCGCTCTGGTCGGAACGGTGGCCGGGCTGGCGCTGCGAACTGTCTACCAATCTGCTAGTCTTCCTCTTCACTTTTCTTGACTTAAATCTGCTCTGAGAAAAGAACTCTCATGACCGAATCTGTGCGTCCTGACCCAAGCCGTGGGTTTCGCTGGCTGGTGCTGATTTTTGTCAGCCTGACGATGTTCGGGAATTATTACGTTTACGACTGCATCGCTCCGGTTGCGGATCTTCTGGCCAAGCAGCTTGGATTTTCTGAGTCGAATATCGGCCTGCTGCAGGCGATTTACAGCATTCCCAACGTGCTCATGGTTTTAATCGGCGGCTATGTGGTCGATCGCATTGGGACCCGAAAGGCGCTCTTTATCTTTGGGATGATTTGTTTCGTCGGCGCGTGCGTGACCACCCTCTCGGGGGCGTTGAGTGTAATGGCAACGGGGCGGCTCATCTTTGGCCTGGGCGCGGAGTCGTTGATTGTGGCTGTGACCACTGCAATCGCCAAGTGGTTTCGCGGCAAGGAGCTGAGTTTCGCCTTCGGAATCAACTTGATGATTTCGCGAGCTGGTACACTGCTGGCGCAGCAATCACCTTCCTGGGCGGGATTCGCTTACAACTACTGGCGAAATCCGCTGCTGATTTCTGTGGGGTTTGGGGCGCTCTGCATCGTCGGAGCGATCATTTATTGGGCGCTCGAGGTTTATGCTGAAAAGAGGTATCAGGTGGGGCCTGCTGGAGCCACCGATAAGGTTGTCCTCAGCGATATCAAAGGCTTTGGGCTGTCTTATTGGTACATTGTGTTGCTATGCATCACGTTCTATTCGGCGATCTTTCCCTTCGAGACCTTCGCGTATCAATTTTTTATGGATGCTCATCATGTAACCCGCGAGGCTGGCGGCGATCTGGTGGGAATGCTGACGCTGTTTACGATGTTTGGAACGCCGATTTTCGGCCTTTTTGTCGACAAACTGGGCAAGCGGGCGCTTTTGATGATGCTTGGTTCGCTGCTGCTGATTCCCGTCTATTTAATGATGGCTTACATCCACTCGGCCAATTACGTGACGGTTTATCTGCCTTCCTCGGCGGATGGGCATTTCGCGCTGGTGGCGCATCATCTGCCGCCGATCTTGCTGCTGACCATGGCGATGATGGGGATTGCATTTTCCTTGATTCCCGCGGTGATGTGGCCTTCGGTGGCTTATCTGGTTGAGCAGTCGAAGTTAGGAACGGCTTATGGGCTAATGACCATGATCCAGAACATCGGGCTGGCAGGATTTAATCTGACGGTTGGCTGGGCCAACGACCACACCCACGCGGGGGCGGCGAATCCCGGCGGCTATAACCTCGGGATGTGGATATTTTCGATACTCGGATTCCTAGGGCTGACCTTCGCGTTCCTGTTGCGGCAACGCGAGTTGGGACCACATGGACATGGCCTTGAGAGTATTACTACGGCGACGAGCGCCGCCTAAGTGTCTCAAAAAAATCCCATTTTCCGCAGATCGCTACTCTTCCCCGCGAGGCGGGTTTCAAGTATTGTGGGGATTCGTGCATCCAAGCGTAGAAATGCAAAGGCTTTCGGACGGTAGCCGAGGATGGGACGGCTACCCGGAGGAGCCTCCGGAGTTCGGTAGAAATTCTCTAATATTCTGGATTCAATACCTTGATACCTATCGCCACAAAGACGCGCAACCAATACAACACAAAATACTTACGCCGCATCCCAATGAGTGCGGCCGGGACAGCTAATTTGACCGAGCCACAACAGAAGCGGGGCGCGGAAACCAGTGAGGCCGAGGCGATCGAACTGGCAAAGCTGGGGGACGCAGAAGCGTTCCGGACGCTCTATGACAAGCATAAGCGGAGGGTATATTCTCTCTGCCTGCGGATGACGGCGAATACGGCGGAAGCGGAAGATCTGGCCCAAGAAGCATTTCTTCAGCTTTACCGGAAGATTGCGACGTTTCGTGGCGAGTCAGCGTTTTCGACGTGGCTGCACCGGTTGGCGGTAAATGTAGTGCTGATGCACCTGCGGAAGAAGAGCCTTCCAGTGGTTTCGTTGGAAGAGACTACGCAGACAACGGAGGACGACTCGCCGAAAAAGGATTTTGGGACGGAAGATATGTCCCTGGCCGGTTCGATTGACCGGCTGCAGTTGCAAAGAGCGGTCAACGACTTGCCGCCGGGTTATCGAACCATTTTTGTACTTCACGATGTCGAGGGCTACGAGCATAATGAGATCGCGAAACTGGTGGGTTGCTCGGTCGGGAATAGCAAGTCCCAGTTGCATAAGGCGCGCATCAAATTGCGTGACCTGCTTAAGATGAATAGAACCGAGAAGGTCGTAAAATCTCGAGCGGGCTAGTAACCAGCAAGACCTGTAGTTGAATACTGTTAAGTTTGCAGGGGCGTTCACGCTGCGTAACTGAAAAGCGCAGCCTGATTCGGGGAGAGTTGTATGACGTGCGTTGAGCTGCAACAGAGCTTGGCGGAAGTGGAACGCGGCCGCAGCCGGGAACAAATTGCACATTTGAAAACCTGCGCGGCATGTGCGGATCTGGTAGCGGATCTGGATCTGATTATTGCTGCGGCTGGCGAACTGCAGGAAGCCGACGAGCCCAGTCCGCGAGTGTGGAATTCCATTGAAATTGCATTGCGGCAGGAGGGCCTGATTCGTCCTCAGGCTTCCGGCAGAGGTGTGCATCCGCCTTCCTTTAGCCTCCGATGGGGATGGTCGCGATGGTTGGTGCCCGCGGCAGCCATGCTGCTCATCGCGGTTGGAATCCACCAGCGGCGCGAGGCGGCGGCTTTGCGCCCAACTGAGCCAGTAGCGACGGTTACCCCTGTTTCCAATCCGGCTGGGCTGAATGACGCAGATTTCATTGAGGAAGTCGCGGCCAATTCTCCGGCGATGCGGGGCGAGTACGAGGAGAACTTGCGCCGGGTGAATGACTACATTCGCGATGCGCAGGGTGTGGTGAATGAGAATCCTAACGACGTGGAAGCGCACCGGGCTCTCATGGATGCTTACCAGCAAAAGTCAATGCTGTTCGAGATGGCCATGGAACATCTGCAGCCGTAGCGATTGGTGAAGAGCCTTCTGCAACGGGGCGGTTGCGGTAAAGCTCGGGAGAGATCGAATGTTGAGGAGCACGGCACAACTCGCCACGATAACCGTAATCGTGGCGGGCACCCTGTTGGCGCAGAATAAAAAAGAATTCCACTTCACGGTTGGAGCACGATCCGGAGTTTCCGTGGTCAATCCGTATGGTTCGATTGTGGTAAAGCCGTCTTCGGGCAATACGGTTCTGGTGACCGCCATCCTGCATTCGGATAAGGTCGAGGTCGATAACAACCAGACCGGGAACCGGGTTGACCTCACTTCCCATCTGCTTCCCGGCGCGGATGCGGATTCCGGCCGCGTGGATTACGAAATTCTGGTGCCCGCTGACGCCAGCATTACTCTGCACTCCAGTTCGGGAACCCTGCGCGCCGAAAAGCTTCACGGGGACGTAAATCTGGAAGGTCCGGGCGCGGCGGTGGAGGTTCGCGACATTTCAGATGCGCACGTTCACGTGAAAACCATGAATGGCGCGGTGAATCTGGACAACATCAAGAACGGGCATGTCGAGGTCGACTCCCTGAGCGGAGAAGTGACCCTGCATGAAGTGAATGGCTCGCTGGTACAGGTGGTTTCTACCAGCGGCAGAATCAATTACATTGGCGACTTCGGCAACAGCGGAGAGTACCGGCTGACCAGCCACAGTGGCGATATTGACGCCACCATTCCGGAATGGACTTCAGCGGACGTGAGCGCGCGCTCGGTTCGCGGCGAAGTTCATGACGACATCCCTCTCCAACCCAAAACCCACACCTATTTTCCTCTCGATAAGGGACGTGCCTTCGCAGGTACTATGGGACGCGTCGCAGTCTCATCTACCGTGGTGCTGCGAACCTTCAGTGGTAAAATCCACCTCAGAAAACGCACTGACAAACAGCCATAACTGAAAAGAAACTGAAGCGACGCGCGCGAATTGCGAAAAAGTCGGCCTCGGATATTGTTGCGCCTCAAGGCGGCGTTTCGGAACGCGATCATACTTGGTCCGCTCGGGGCGTGATTCTGATCGGGTTCATGGGCGCGGGCAAGACCAGCGTGGGACGCGCTTTGGCTGCGAATTTGGGTTGGGCGTTTGAGGATCTGGATGAGCGGGTGGAACGGCGCGCAGGCCGAGAGATTGTCGATATCTTTCGCGAGTCCGGGGAAGATACGTTTCGCAAGTTGGAGCATACCGCTCTGAAGGAATTGCTCGATGATTTGGGATCGCTGAAGGAAAAGGAAAAAGTGATCGCCTTGGGCGGAGGGGCGTTCGTTCAGAAGTCGAATGCCGCCCTGATTGCAGCTGCGAAGATTCCAACTGCATTCCTGGATGCTGACATCGAGGAATTGTGGGAACGTTGCGAGCGACAGTCGCGGCATTTGGTGATCGAACGCCCGCTGATGGGAGATCCGCAGCGCTTTCGGAATCTGTACCGGGAAAGGCGTCCACACTACCTGAAAGCGTCACTGCGACAGGAAACCGGCGGCAAAACTGTGGAGCAGATCGCGGCGGAATTGATTGAGGCGTTGGGGTTGCGCCGCAAATGAGGTCGAAGGCGAGGAGAAAAACGGTGACTCTTATCGCGGGTATGCGATGGGGAATGATTGTAGTGCTGGCGTGCGCGGTGGGAAGCTACGCGAAGGACAAGAAGGACGAGGCAAAGCCTCATGGCGCGAGCATGGTGGATTCCGGATCCTTTGGGGTCTTCGTCAAGGGTCAGCGAGTCGTGACGGAGAGTTTCACCGTCCAGCAGGATAATGGCATCAGCACCGTGAAGGCTCACTTGCAAGATGCTGCAAATTCAGCGGGAGCGATGCAGAGGTCGGAGCTCTCGATGACCGCCAGCGGGGAGTTGGTTAAATACGACTGGAGCGATAACAACGGTTCGCTGGTCGTGACCCCCAAGGACGAGTTTCTGATCGAGAAGATCACGACCGGGGCTTCATCGAAGACCGCGGAACAGCCATTTCTAATGCCGAATACATCGGCGATCCTGGACAATAACTTTTTTATTCATCGTGAAGTGCTGACCTGGCGCTATCTGGCAACCAACTGCCACACGGATGGCGGCAACTTAAAATGTCAGCAGGGACCGGTGGAATTCGGCGTGCTGGTGCCGCAGGACCGAACGTCAATGCGGGTTCGGATGGAGTTGGTCGGGAGGGACAAGACAACGATTCGCGGAAGCGAGCGGGAGTTATTGCGACTCAATCTGAAGGGCGAAAATTTCGGGTGGACTCTTTGGGTGGACGAAAAAGATCAGTTCAAGCTGGTGCGCATCGACATCCCGGACGATAATACAGAGGTAGTGCGGGACTAGGGCAGGCCTGATTTCTCGCTAAATTGAATTCCCTGCCCGCTTGGGTAAAAACTTGCTGCTTACCGATGGACGAACTGCCCGAGTTCTGGTCACGGCGCTGTTGTTTGCGCTGTTGTTGGGCTTTTTGTATGCGGCGCGGCAGACCCTGATCGCCTTCCTGTTTGCCATCTTCTTCGCCTACCTGATGAGCCCGCTCGTTTCTCATTTGGAAAAGGTGCTGCATGGGCGCGGGCGCGCGATCGCTGTCATTTATGTACTGCTGCTCGGGCTGGTGGTGCTTTTCTTTGTTTCTACCGGGCCGCGGATTGCGAGGGAAAGCGCGCGCTTGGGCCAGTCCTTGCCCGCATTGTCGCGTTTGAGCTCCGGGCAGATTGCCGAGCAGTTAGGACAACAACACGGCTGGAACGGCCGCATCGTGGACCTTGTGCGCGACTACCTCGCGAGTCACAGCGACGAAATCGTCAACATGGCGCAGGCGGCTACCCTCCGCGTAGCAGACGTGGCCAAACAGGCCTGGTTGCTGTTTGTAGTGCCGCTGCTCTCGATCTTCTTCCTGAAAGATGGTGAAGCTTTCAGCCACATTCTGCTCGATCTGGTGCAGTCACGACCGCAACGCGAACTGCTGCAAGGGGTGCTCAGTGATCTGAACCAGATGCTGGCACAGTTCATTCGGGCGCAGCTGATTCTCGCCGCTCTTACCCTGGTAGCTTATTCGGGATTTCTAAGCGCGATGCGGGTGCCTTATTCGTTAGTTCTTGGAACAATAGGGGGGTTGTTTGAGTTCGTGCCGGTCGTCGGTCCGTTTTTTGCTGCGCTGCTGATTATCGGCGTCTCTTTGTTGGTCAGTTATCCGCACTGGCTCGTCCTGGTCATCTTTCTTGGGGCTTGGCGGATGATCCAGGATTACGTGAGCTCGCCGCGCATCATGGGCCGCAGCATGGAACTTCATCCGCTGGCGGCGATTTTTGGCGTGATGGCCGGCGGCGAAGTGGCGGGCATCTTAGGAATCTTTCTCTCGATCCCTATTATGGCGAGTCTGCGGATCGTCTTCCGTCGCTGGCGGCTATATGCCGAGAAGCGCAAGTTCGGTCCGCTGGATGAGTATGTGTTGGGCAACCAAGTGGGGTTGAAGAAATAGCTTTCGATCCAGGCCTTCAGCCAAGCCTACTCCATGCGCTAAAGCGCGGAGTTAATACAGCGACTTACGGCACGATTGAAATCGTGCCCTTCCCGAATCCCAGCTCGACCCAGAGTTTTATTGCAGGCTACTTAGACGTTCGCGCCCGCTGCTTTTTCCACACCTACGCCACGAAGAAATTCTGCGGCTGCTTCCGGCAAGACCGTGTTGATGAACATGCCCGACCCCAGCTCGAACCCGGCGGTTCGCGTCAGGCGAGGAATCACGCTGACGTACCAGTGAAAATGGCGCGCCCCCACGTAGTCCGAGGGGCCGCTGCGCACCGTGAAGTTGAGGTCGGGATTGTCGAGACCTATGTAGAGCTTGGCCAGGAGGGTTCGCAAAACTCGCGCCAGGTCGGAGATCTCGGCGGCAGTAATTTCTCCGAAGGTCGCCATGTGGCGCAGGGGAAATATGTGAGTGGTGAATGGCGTCGCAGAGGCGAAGACCTCCATCGCGGCGAAAAGTTCGCTCTTCAGAACGATGCGGGTTTGATCCTCAAGTTCGCGCTCCACCATGTGGCAGAACATGCATTCGCCACAATCGTCATAGTGGCGCAGAGCTTCGTGGAGGCGATGACGGACCTGGCTGGGAATCACGGGTGTGGCGATAATCTGCGAATGTGGGTGTTGCAGGCTCGCGCCCGCGTCAACGCCGTGGTTTTTGAAAATCGTGACGTGCGTGATGCGATGATCGGCGCTTAAGACATGGTACCGCTCCTTAAAAACTCCTAAAATCTTTGCGACATGGGCATCCGGGAGCAGCGCCATGCAGCCAGAGTGGTCGGGACCGTCAATGATCACTTCGTGGTAGCCGAAGCCTTCCACGCGGCGGCGAAGGTGCTGCAGGCTGCGGGTAGGCTGCACGTCACTAGAAAGCGCGGCGAACTTGTTGGGGATGACCCGTACCGCCCACGGCTGGCCGGAGTTTGCGGGGTAGCGCAGTAGTTCCGGAGGGGTTCTGTTTTCGTTGCCGGGACAGAACGGGCAGCTTTCTACATACGGTGGCGCGTCCTGAGTTGGCCTGTGCGTTGCCAGCTCCTCCGGACGCTTGGCGCGCTCCGTAGCAATGATGACCCACTCTTTCGTAAAGAAGTTCTGGCGCAGCTCCGGCATGGTCGCCTCCCAATGCCTCTATCGGCAAAGGGGAGCCGTACTGGAGTCTGCTAGTTTGGGGCTTCCAGCCCCGATTCTTGCCCCTGCTTCAAGTGCTTCTGCGCCCTCAAGGCGGGACGATTACCAGCGGTCGGAAGAGGAGTAAAGACTCTGTTGTAAAATTCAGATTACTCACTTATGAGCAATAAGCTTCCAATCGGGATTCTCGGCGCTACCGGTGTCGTTGGACAGCGGTTTATCCAGATGCTGGAGCGGCATCCGTGGTTTGAGGCGGTGTGGCTGGCGGCCTCGGACCGGTCGGAAGGCAAGACTTACGGCGAGGCGGTGCGCTGGCGACTGAAAACGGCGATTCCGGCGAATGTGGCGGCGATGAAGGTTTCTCCGGCCACGCCGGAGGGCGCACCCAAGATTATTTTTGCGGCGCTCGATGCTTCGATCGCCGCGGAGATTGAGCCTAAGTTTGCCGAGGCCGGTTGCTTTGTCGTTTCCAATTCCAGCGCGCTACGGATGCAATTAGACGTTCCTTTGGTGATTCCTGAAGTGAATGCTGCGCATATCGGATTGATACCAACCCAGGCGTGGCGAAAGAAATCCGGTGGCTACGTCGTGACGAACCCGAATTGCTCGGCCATGGGACTCGTGCTCGCGCTGGCGCCGCTGCAGCAGCGCTTCGGGCTCGAAGCGGTAATGGCTGTAACCATGCAGGCGGTGAGCGGCGCGGGGTATCCCGGTGTAGCCTCGCTCGACATTCTGGGCAATGTGATTCCTTACATCCGCAATGAAGAAGAAAAGATGGAGGAGGAGACGCTCAAGCTGTTGGGGCAAATGAACGGTACGAAGATCGTTCCCGCAGCGTTTGCCATGAGCGCGCAGTGCAACCGGGTTGCGGTTGAGGATGGACATACTGAATCGGTTTCAGTCCGGTTGAAAACTAAAGCGAAGCCGGACGAAATTATTGCTGCGTGGAATGACTACCGCGCAGAGCCGCAGCAGTTGAAGCTGCCCAGCGCGCCTGACCGTCCGGTGGTGTACGTGGAAGCGATTGATCGTCCGCAGCCGCGCTTTGACGTGGATGCCGGGGCAGGCATGACTGCGGTCGTCGGTCGATTGCGGCCTTGCCACGTGCTTGATTGGAAGTTCACAGTGCTATCGCATAACACCATCCGCGGCGCCGCCGGAGCTGCCGTGCTGAACGCCGAGTTGCTCAAGGCCAAGGGATATCTGGATTGAAATCCGAGACTCACCCTAATCCTTCCACAAGGAAGCCACGCCGATGATCGTGATGAAATTCGGCGGCACTTCGGTGGAAGATGCCAAGGCCATCACACGCGTAGCGGAGATTGTGAAAGGCCGTCTCGCGCAGAACCCTGTCGTAGTGGTGAGCGCGATGGCAAAAGTTACCGACACGTTGCTCACCATGGCGCGCGCCGCTGGTGCCGGGGAAAGAAAAGCCGCGCTGAAGCTATGCCGGTCACTGCAGGAGCGCCACTACAATACTGCCAGCGAGTTGATGGGGACCGCACTTTTTACCGACTTCCACTCGGAACTAGGTAGCGATTTCGAGGCGCTCGACGAACTGCTGCGCGGCATTTCCGCCGTTGGCGAAATTACTCCACGAACCACCGACCACGTTGCGGCCTTCGGGGAAATGCTCTCCGCCAAAATTGTCGCCGCCGCATTTTCGGCTCACGGGCTCAACTGCGCGCACGTGGACTCGCGCGACGTGCTGGTGACTGATAGCAACTTTATGCAGGCGGTGCCGCAGTTCGAGGAAACCAATACGCGGCTTCAAACCAAGGTAAAGCCGCTGCTCGATGCTGGCCAGGTGCCGGTAATGGGCGGATTCATTGGCGCAAATCGCGCGGGGATCACTACCACGATCGGGCGCGGCGGCTCCGATTTTTCTGCCGCCATCGTGGGCGCGGGTTTGGGCGCGGAGCGGATCGAGATCTGGACCGATGTTGACGGCATTCTTACCACCGATCCGCGGATTTGCCCGGAGGCGCGGCGAATTAAAGTGATTAGCTTTGACGAAGCGGCGGAGCTCGCTTACTTCGGCGCCAAGGTACTGCATCCGGCGACGGTACTTCCTGCGATTCAGAAAAACATTCCGGTCTATGTGCTGAATTCGCGAAATCCATCTTGCGAAGGGACAAAGATCACAACCCGCGCGCCGCAGGGAAATAACATCTTCAAAGCGATTGCTGTGAAGAAACGAATCACGATCGTGGACGTGGCTGCGCCGAGAATGCTTTTAGCTCATGGGTTCCTGCGGGCGATCTTCGAAGCTTTCGACCGCCATCAGGTTGCGGTTGATGTAGTATCCACCTCGGAGGTGAGCGTTTCGCTAACTGTGGATTCCAACCAGGCGATTCCCGCACTGGCTGCTGATTTGGCCAAACTGGCCGATGTGAAGTATTCGGGCCGCAAGGCCATTGTGTGCCTTGTGGGAGAAAACCTGCGCGAGAAGCCGGGAATTGCGGCAAGCGTGTTCAGTGAAATCGCCGACAAGAATATCCGCATGATTTCCCAGGGAGCTTCGGAGATCAATCTGACGTTTGTGATCGAGGAAGACGATGTGCCCGCTGTGATCCAGCGCCTGCACAGCACATTCTTCCGGGATTTGGATCCGGAAGTGTACGCGTGAAAACCGCGCTCGCTGCCGTGTTTTCCCCTCCAATGTGTGATTAAATCTTCTCTTGTTCCTTCGTGATGGGACGTCACTATGCACTTACTGATTCTTGGCCGAGGCAAGACTGGATCGTTGGTTGCCGATGTTGGGCGAGAGCGAAGACACCGCGTTCAGGCCATCGGGTCCTCGGAGAACGTCGCAGGTGCCGCTCTCACCCCGGAGAAGTTGAGCGACATCGATATGGTGATCGACTTCACCGGGCCACACTGCGTTTTGCCGCACATTGAGGCCTGCGTGCACTGCGGAAAGAATATGGTGGTTGGCACGACTGGCTGGCACGGCGAGGTCGAGCAGGTTAGGAAACTGGTGGAGGCTGGAGGTACGGGGTTCGTTTATGCGGCGAATTTTTCGGTTGGGATAAATCTGTTTCTTGATGTGGCGCAGACGGCAGCGGCAGCGCTGCAGCATGAGTACTCGGGGCAGATTTTTGAGCGACATCATTCGCATAAAAAGGACGCGCCGTCCGGGACGGCTATAAGCATTCAGCAGGTGGTTCGCCAGGCAAGCGGCCGGAACGAAGGTCTTGAGATCACATCTTTCCGTGAGGGCGATGTCGTCGGAATGCATGAAATCGTCTTCGAATCCGGTGCGGATCGGATCTATCTCTGCCACGATGCCAAGTCGCGCCGCGGATTCGCGGAGGGTGCGGTACGGGCGGCAGAGTGGCTCGCCGGCAAGAAGGGCTTTTACGATTTCAAGGATGTGTGGCGAGAATTGTAGAACCGGGCGACGGACCCTTGGAACTTTTCTTCGCTGGCAGTTGTCAGAACTAAGTAAATGGGCCGCCGCAACAACGAGGACGTGTTGAGGATCGAGCTTGAGGCAGCTTAGGCCGCGCTTTTCTTCACTGCCCTCGTTCGGCCTATTTTGTTCCATCACCATAATATTCAGCGTGTTCTTTATTGGATTGATCCTTACTTTACAGTTCCCTCCTTCCATAGGTATCGAAGTCCATCTGGTCCGATCTGTTCCAAACTTGCTCCTGACCGAACCTTTGGTCGTTCGAATTGGGTCGACAAGCCCCGGTCAGCAGCCGAAATTAGACTTGGATTCGCAACCTGTTTCCTGGGAACGCTTGGGGACAACGCTCCGAAACTCCCTCAAGTTCCGTCCGAATAGGGTCGTGTACATTGAGGCCGATCCGGAGGTTGAATGGCAGTGCGTGGCAGACGCAATTGACATCAGTCGAAGCGTAGATGCGCAGGTTGTCCTCCTGACAGCCGCGACAAGCGACAA
>JBEKBW010000010.1:0-67678 GCA_050015215.1 Candidatus Sulfotelmatobacter sp. | reverse complement strand
CACGCCCGGCAACGCCGAGAGAATGTCTTTCCTTTCGATAGCCCACAAAATCCCATTGCTGGTCCCGTTGGCGGAAATCGCAGGCGTACTGCCAACCGGAAAAAGATTCGGCGTTTGCTCGATCGGCGCACTCGAAACCACACCATCGGTGAGCGAGTACTGCTTGAGATAGTCTCCGTTGCCCGTCTCGCTGGTCATGCCCGAGTAGTAAATGTACTGCCCCGCCGGCCCTTGCCAGTATGCGGGACTGCTCCAATAGCCGTGAATCGTCCCTTCAATCGTCTGGATATCCTGATCCTGATTGGGGTCGTATCCGCCCATTGCATCGCGGTTCACCAGATAAATTGGCACGGCGTAGGTGCTGCCAAAAAGATCGCAAGGCGATCCGCCCTTGCCCGCCTGAATGATCTCGTCCGCATAAGCTCCTGCCTGCGTCGGAAGCACCAGCGGACCACCCGATCCCAGATCCAGATCGTTCGGCAACAAGCGGCATGCCTGATCCATTGGGGTGAAATAATCAAGCACCTGCAAGTTCGCATTCATCTTAACGATCGTATCGCCGTAATCGAGTCCCCCCGTAGAGGCGTCGAACGTTCCATCACCTGTTGCAAAATAGATGTTTCCTAGCGAATCCGTTGCCAGGCCGTTGCCGCCCTGCCAAACTCCGCCCAGCGTGCCATTCGGCGTAGTGTTAAACACCGCAACTTGTGCCAGCGTGGTCGCGTTATAGGCCATCACCCAACCATGCGCATCGCCTGCCCAGCCGATATACACATTGCCGTTCGCCAATAAAATTCCCGGCCGATGATTATCATGCAAGGTGTTGAATTGAATCTTCCCACGCGAACTGCCTGAGCCCGTTCCGGAAACAGTTGCCGAAATCACTACCGGTCCCCCGAACTTTTCCGCTCCGGTTGTAATATCGAGGGCGTGCAATCTCTGCACCGAGTTGTTACCCGGTTCTTGAGTGCGTACCAGCAAGTAAATGGTGTTGCTGCTGGGATCGATCACAGGCGTCCCAGTGATTCCGGTGATTGGCCATACGTTGCACTCAAAGCCCAATGAAATGCAGTTCAGGGTGGTAACCCCGTTGGCCGGATTGATAAAGCTCACCTTCCACAAAACGTTCGGCGTCAGGCCATCGGCATCGAAGGCATACAGCGAATCGTTTTCCGTCGCGATATAAACCACGTTGTGCACACCTTGATTCGGAATCGAAACATTCGGCACATAAAGCGGTTGCGCGTAGATCTGGCCATCCACCGGATAAGAGAACAGTTTGCCGAAAGCGCTTGAGTTCACATTTTTCGTGGTCAGCACCGTTTCATTCAGATTCTGGCCGGTGCGCGCGGTGTCATTGCGCGACGTAAAAACACCCGTGAAACCCTGCCCTTCCGCGGAAGCAAGCAGGCCTAATGCCACAATCGCTAATATCGCGGACCGCCCTATATAGGAGTTCATATGCATAAGATTCCCCCAAAAAAATCAGCAGCAATCGAATTCTTAACTTACAGCAAAAAGGCGGATTCCCACGGGGGGAATCCGCCTCCTGATTACGTCAACTCTTTCGCCGCCTCGTCCGAATACTCGCACTTCATCCTACTGCACCGTGAGCGAGATCGTGGTCGGGTTCGAAAGATTCGAATACACTCCCGTTACCGTCAGCGTGTAAGTTCCCGGCGCCGTCGTCGCGGTGGTCTGGATCGTCAGTGTCGTTGTTGCCGGGGATCCCGGCGGAACCTTGACGTTCACCGGGTTCAGCGTGCAAGTGGAATTCGCCGGAGCACCGCTGCACGTGACTGCCACAGTCGCCGTAAACTTCGCCTGCGGTTTGAGCGTAATGGTCGAGGTCCCGGCATTTCCGTGAGTCACCGTCAGCGTATTGGGTGAGGCCGAGATCGCGAAGTCGGGGCCCGATCCCGTGAGCGTCACCGTCTGCGGGCTGCCGGCTCCGTTGTCGTTGATGTTCATCGTAGCCGTCTCCGGGCCATACTGGCTCGGGGTCAGGGTCACGCTGATTGTGCAGCTTACATCCGGCGAAATCGTCGCCGGAGTTGATCCGCAAGTGTTGGTTTGCGAGAAATCCGCACTGTTCGTTCCGCTGAAGCTGAACCCGGTCAGGCTCAGATCCTCGCCGCCGCTGCTGGTCAATGTAACCGGCTGCGATCCGCCCGCCACGCCCAAAGCCCACTGGCCGAGCGGCAAGGTCGCCGGTGTCGCGGTTCCCGCTGGCGTAAGTGGAACATAACGCACTCGGTTGTTGCCGCCGTCGGCGATCCACAAGTTCGAGTTGCCATCCACCCATGCTCCCAGGTTGGCCATGTGGGCGTTGGCGGCAGGCCCGTTGTCTCCGCTGAACCCGCCTTGAATGGAATTCGTAGACGTGCCCGCTGCCGTGCTGTAAATCGTGGTCGCGGCGCTGATGCGCTGTACCACGTTGTTGTTACCGCCGGAAATATAGACGTTGTTTGAAGGGTCAATCGCCAGCTCCAGCGGGTTCCACATGCTGCCCTGCAACGCAGGGAGTCCATCTCCAGCCAGCTTCGCATCCGCGTTCAATGCCCATTGGCTAATGATGCCGCTGGTGTCTACCTGCCGAACCTCGTTGTTGTACTGATCGGAAATATAAACGTTGCCGTTGCTGTCTACCACCAAACCTGCCGGGTGGTTCAGATTTGCTTTCGTTGCCAGACCGCCATTTCCCTTCGATCCCGAAGTACCCGTTCCGGCGATCGTCGAGATGGTGCCGGCAGCGATGCTCCCGCCCGAAGGCACAACCTTGCGAATCTTGTAACCCTGCCAGTCGGAGATGTAGAGGTTACCCGGCAAGTCAAACGTGACATTCAGCGGGAAGGAGAAGCTGGCGCTGGTCGCCACTCCGCCATCTCCGCAAGCCGCGGTCGTCGGATAACAAGAACTGCCATTGCCCACCACCGTGCTGATAATGCCAGTCGCCGCCGCTACCTCGCGAACCACCAGGTTATTGGAATCGGCGATGTACATATTGCCGCTGCCATCGAACGCCACCGAACTGGGCGCGTTCAACGCAGCCGCAGTAGCCAGGCCGCCATCGCCGCTGTAACCAGCGGTGCCGTTACCCGCAACGGTCGTGATCGTCGGAGAGCTGCTCAGCGGATTGATCACTTCGCGGACCCGATTGTCGCCCTGGTCCACGATATAAAGGTTGCCGCCATATTCCACTACATCCCAGGGCAACGCGAGAGTCGCTTGCGTCGGAGATCCGCCGTCGCCGCCGTTACCGCCGCCGGCAATGGTTTGGATATCGCCAGGCTGAATCGTAGTTCCACCCACCGTAATCGCGGCCGCCTGATTATTCACCACACGGACGCGGGCATTGCCGCTGTCCGGTATGAAGTAGTCGCCCTGCGAGTCTTCCCAGATACCGCCAGGCAAGTCGAGTTGCGCGCTTGACGCGGCGCCGCCGTCACCCGTAAATCCCGGGGTCCCTGCGGTGTTCACCACGGTGCTCATGAGACTGGTCGCTGCGGTAACCTCGCGAATCCGGCTGTCGTCTGTGTCCGCAATCAAAATATTGGACGAAGCGTCAATAAAAACACCTTGCGGCCGAGTTATTTCAGCTGAGGTGCCAACCTTCCCGTCGCCGCACTTGCTCACTGGATTCGTACACGCAATGCCGTTGCCCGCAACGGTCGCAATGTTTCCCGGCGCAATCGAGACGCCAGCAATCGTAATGGTCGAGGACTGCGCATTTACCACGCGGATCTTATGATCGTCAGTGTCCGCAATGTAGATGTTACCGACATGGTCCAACGCCACGCCGTACGGCAGATTCAGATACGCGCTCGTGGCCGGTCCGCCATCGCCGCATGCGGTTTGCGAATTCGAGCATCCCGCGATGTCATTTTCCAGGCCCGCAACAGCCTGAATATATCCCGCGGGAATGCTGACGCCCGCGATCGTGATGGTCGTCTTCTGCGTGTTCACCACGCGGATTCGATTATTGTTTGCGTCGGCGATATAAATGTTGCCTGCAGCATCCAGCGCTACCGATTCCGGAAGGTTCAGATTGGCGTTGATCGCCAGTCCGCCGTCTCCGCAAACCTCTGCGTGGTCGCACTTGTCGCCGTTTCCCGCGACGGTCGAGATTACGCCCTTCGGAGATACTTCACGAATTCGCGACCCCGCAGCATCGGCGAAATAGATATTCCCTTTGCTATCCATCGCGAGCCCGGTCACGGCGAAGATCAAAGACTTGCTCGCCTGCCCGCCGTCGGCATTGTGCCCGCCGTAGCCAAGGCCGGCGTAATTGCCAAACGTCCCGGCAGAAGTCAATTTGAACACATACGCCGTATCCGGCGCGGCAATATAAACATTGCCCGAAGAATCCTCAATCGCGGCACTCGCTCCCGGCAGAGTCGCACTGAAAGGCGCGCTCGCCGTAGCACCGCCGCCCACAACGGTGTAGATATAATTCGGCGTATAGGTTTGCGCCTGCGACGCGACTGGAGAGAGCGCCAGGCACACAACGAAAAGAGCCGCGAGGCTCAGGGAAATTTGCGGTTTCACGATGCCACAACCGCTGCCGTTCGATTTCACAGACTACCTCCGCACATTGTTTGGGAATTCTTGGTTTGGAAATTCTCGGTTTGGGAATTTTTGATCTGTCGCCCGTATGATTCGCACGCAATGACCAATCCGCTTGACGAAGCGCCGCGATCTCATCGCTGTTCTGTACCTTCCCCCGCTAAGGTTGAACTTCAATCCGTTGAACCCAATTTTCTGGCCAGTTGAATGCACTCTCCGAAAACGCTGTCCCGGCATCTGCCTCGCCGCGCAAATTGAAATCCGGGGGCCTCGCGCGGGCTGTCAATTGAGTGCTGGATCTCTAGTTGGGGGGAGATACCGGTCGAAACCACATTCCGAAACACGCCAACCCACACTGCGCGATCAGAGTGTCTGCGATAGTACCTTCACGCGCAAATTAGGAGCAAGAGGAAGAAAGCACTAATAACGAAAGTCTCTATCTCGCCTCGCCCGCGGGCAGCAAACCGTAAACGTCCAACTCCACCGCCGTTGGCACGTAGACTTTGCCGTTCGCGACTGTCGGAGGCGTGAACTTGATGGCAGCCCCGGCCGTATCGCGCGTTCCTGCCTGACTGCTGTTGTAGAGTTCCACGGCGGTAGTGGCGTTCAACGCGTGCAACACAGCCGGCGCACCCGTAGCGTACCCGCCCGGATCAATTGCCCATACGATTCCGTTCGATGCGACGTTGGAGGAAACCACGGTCGACGCTCCCGGAGAGGTGAAAACTGTGGCTCCGGTGGCAATCGGTGAAGTGGAAACTAAACCGCTCTGCATCTGGTAAATCCGCAGAATGTCGTAAGGCGCCCAGAAGTATAGATATCCCTGCCAATATGCCGGAGCGCTGTATAAGCCATGTCCAGCAAACGCGTTGGGAATCGATTCCACAATTTGCGTATTTCCGGAGGCGTTGAAGTGCCCCATATTATTTCGGTTGACTACATACAACGTTCCATCTTTCCCTGCGCCAACCGCGAGGTAAGGGTATGTTGCGCCGGTCAGGTACGGCAGCAGCAGCGCGCCCCCGGATCCCAGGTCCAGATCGTTCGAACTCTCCTCAGCCTCGTTGTAAGGAGTGAAGTAATCGGCGACCGCCAATTTTCCCTTCGTCCCGATCTTCACATAACTCATGCCGTAATCCACGCCGCCAGTATTGGCGTCGAACGTGCCATTGCCGGTCATCAAAAAAATGTTTCCCAGCGTATCGGCCGCCGGACCGTCACCGCTCTGCCAAATTCCACCCTGGTCTCCATTCGCCGTGACGCACAACGCGCCAACTTGCTTCAACGTCGTCTCGTTGTAGGCGATCACCCAACCATGGTAGATAAATTGGTCCTCGAGTCCATGGGAAGACCAAGTGATGAAAATCGAGCCGTTCAACAGCAGCAGACCGGGACGCTGATTGGAGCGAAACGGATCGAACGAAATAATGCCACCGGTTGAACCCGACCCCGTTCCCTTCACCTTGGCCGCAATAACCACCGGCCCGCCGAACTTTTCCGCGCCCGTGGTCACATCCAGGGCGTGCAGGCGCTGGACGTACACTCCATTTTCTTTTGTCGCAGCCACTACGTAGAGGGTTCCGTTCGTGGGATCAATCACCGGAGTTCCGGTAATGCCGATCTGCGGGTAGATCGCACTGGTCCCTAAATCTGAACTCGGCACTGTCGTAATTCCCTGTGCCGGGTTGATAAAACTCACCTGCCACAACGGTTTGGCATTTGCGCCGGTATTGCTATTTCCATCAAAAGCAAACACGCTATCATTTTCGGTGGCGACATAGACCACCGTGTGCGTGCCCTTCCCGGCAATCTTCAGATTGGCAAGCACCAGCGGTTCGGCGTAAATCTGCCCGTCCACCGGCTGCGAAAATAACTTTCCAAACGTGTTCTGTTGCACTAGCGTCGTGGTCAAAACGGTTTCATGAAGATTTTCGCCCGAGCGCGAGTTGTCATTGTGGTAGGTGACAACATTCACCTGCGCGACTGCGCTCCCTGCGACTGCGACAACGAAAATCAGTGTGCGAATCACTGTTTTCATTTTCCCGGTTGGGACCTGACAAAAACTCTCCCATGCGGCGCTGTGACGCTGCAACTGCATCTGAATTTTTCTCCGGTGGGGATTTTTTGAGCATCCGCAACGCAAAAAGACTTTAGAAAAAGACTCTTCGACCAGATCGCGTTGGGCACGCCCAGTTTTCGAACCCTATCATGCACTGATTGTCGCGTTCGTGCACAAGATTATTTCTTCAAGAAAAAATGTGCGCAAGAATTTGCAAACTCAGCCAGCACGCAATTCTTGCGTCCAGTATTTTGTGGCAAATGATTTTTTCGGTGCTTACGAGTGATATCCGTTTCACTGATTGGAAGGCAGGGTGAACTTCAAAGTAATTTTCGACTCGGTTTCCACAGCACGGCCATTTAAGGTGTGCGGCTTAAATCGCCATTGCCGCACCGCTGCGACGGCGGCATCCGACAAAAGCGGATCCCCGCTTAACACCTCGACTTTTTTTACTCTGCCGTCGCGCCCGACTTGAACATCAAGCAACACCGCTCCTTGCACGCGTTGCGCGAGCGCATGAGGCGGATATTGCGGTTCGACCCGCTGGATAATTTCGCCTTCTGCGGTTTCAGGCGAGAGCGCAGCGACTGCGCCGGACTCCGCTGAATTTGGCGGCCGGCCTTCCATTGCGGTGGTCGCGCCGGCGCCATCACGAGCAGGCGGAGGCATCTGAGAAATTTCCTTCCCCCGGGCGAACACTTTCAGGCTTCCACGTTCCTCAAGCGGTGGGCTGCGCTTGTTCAGTGCAGGTTGTCGAGTAATGGATTGGGTTGCCTGCTGCGCAGGCGCCGCCACACTGTTTGCGCTCATCTGTTTTTCGACAGGTTGCGGCTGAGCGGTGGGCGGACTGGCCGCTGTGCGCTGAACTTCACGTCGGCCGCCCACATTCAACCATCCCATGCGCACCGAGACTACCGCGCCCATCAGCAACGCAATAGCGAAGATAATCGTCGCGGTAATAACCATGAACCAATCCACTCGCCGGCCCGGAGTGCCACCGACGTTCGCGGCAAGCTCAGGCGACTCGCCTTCGTTTCCTTTCAGTACGCCGTCGCCTGGCGCTGTGGGCGCAGCTATTTTCCCCTGCTCAGAGCCATCTTCCGCCGTTGCTTCCCCGTTCGTATGATCTTTATTTTCCTCTGACGGAGGAACAGCAGGAGGCGAGGCCGAAATCTTGCTCACATTCACGAAATTCCGATGAGCTTCAACATTATGGACGATCCGTTGAGCCAGGATTTCCAGACGTTGCAGGTCACGATCGCCAAAAGCAGCCGGGAGCGGAGAGAAAACCTCGAGAATGCCGACTAACTCACGATTGCGAAAGATCGGGTAAACCAGCACCGACCGGACGTTCAACTGACGCAAGAGTTCAGGATCGGCTCGATGATCGTTCCAGGCATCATCGCACCGTTGGATTTGCCCGCTTCGAACACAGGCACCGGAGAGGCCAACATTCGTATCCAGCCGCATTCCCAATCCCGGAGCCTTTCCCCCGCTGGTGGCGCGGCAAACCATCTCGCCGCCCCGTCCCAGGGCGATTGCAGCCCCCGTCGCTCCCGTGGCCAAACAGGCTTGTTCTACAATTCCATTCAGCACAACCTCCAGGGCCAAGTCCTCGGAGACTTTGGCGGAAATCTTCTCCCCGGCATGGGCCCTAATTCGTACCAGCACCTGGGCAAATTCAGATTCTCCACTGACTTTCGCGGAAGTCTTTTGAAGGGACGGGGAATCCCGTGTACTCTTCTCCGCTGCGCTGGACGCAGTCGTCGCTTCCGAAGGGATAAGTTTCGCGGAATCAGGCCCCAACATAGGACGATGAGCCATAAACACGATGTACTAACTATTTTGCCGACAATCGCGTTCTGTAGCGGAGTTTCTCCTCAAAGCGTTGGCTTGTCAATATCGCTTAGGCACAACCCCTTGCCACGGACCTGTTCGGATGCTCGAACGTCGTGCCCCACTTGCATTCCCCTTGACACACAAGCGAAGTCAGAGGATGATGCTTCTCATTGTTCTAATCTAGCTGTTTTTCCCTCCCCCCCAGGGCTCAAACGTTACGTCAAAGATCGAGGTGCGGGATGACTGCAGCTTCTGTGGGAGTACTCCAGACGGCAACTTCTTCGAACTTACTTGGCAGTTCTGCGCAGCGCTCGAGACGAATGACATTTCTCGCGGTTGCGGTTACGCTCGCCAGCTGGGCCGCCACGCCTTTCGCCGCAGCGCAAGTGAGCGTAACCACTTATCACAACGATAACGCGCGCACCGGCCAGAACCTCAATGAGAGCCTGTTGACCCCGGCCAATGTCAACCCCAACCAGTTCGCAAAACTTTACGCGACAACTGGGACGCTCGATAGTTGGGCAGCCGCCCAGCCGCTTTATGTGCCGAATGTTTCCATTCCGGGACAGGGCACGCACAACGTGGTCTATGTCGCGACTCTCAATAACAGCGTCTACGCGTTCGATGCAGATACCGGTGTGCAACTCTGGTACGCCAATTATGGCCCACCCACGCCATACGATGATCTGTGCAAGGACTCAAACTACCAGGTTTCACCGTCGAAGGGCGCCGGCATAGTCGGCACGCCTGTCATAGATCCGGTTGCTGGCCTGATTTATTTTGTGACCAAAACCGGTGACGGCAGCTCTTCGCCATTCGCGCTCTATCTTCATGCGGTTTACATAACTACTGGCCTCGATGAGCCCGGCAGTCCAGTGGTAGTCCTGCCGCCTTCGGGACCAACCTTCATGCCGCAATATCAGATGAGCCGTCCCGGGCTTCTTCTCAGCGACGGCTACTTATATGTCGCACTTGGTTCCACCGGCTGTAAGGGTCTCAATGGTTTCCCAAAAATCAACAATCACGGATGGATCCTCGGCTACAACACGCTGAGCCTCTCACAAACTCCCTATATGTTCGTCACCAGCCCGACCACCAACAACTCGGGAATCTGGCAGTCGGGTGGCGGCTTGGCGACAGACCCCAGCGGAAACATCTACGTCGAAACCGCGGACGGAATTTTTGATCAGAATAATGGAGGCTCCGACTACGGCCTCAGTGTCTTGAAGTTGAGCCCGCAACTTCAACTTCTTGATTTCTTCACTCCTTACAACGAAGGAACGTTACTCGAACCCAACGATCTCGATCTCAGTTCCGTCGGACCTCTTCTGCTCAATCCCCCGGGATCGGATCCGGTCGTCATCGCAACCGGAAAGGCCGAGGAGATCTACGTGCTTGACACTGACAACCTCGGCGGATTCTGCAGTCCAAGCACCTGCAATACCAGCACCGGCAACATCAACATCGTGCAGGATGTTCTTCCCCCTTCGTATCTAAGCGGCTGCATGGGGACGCAGCCCACCTACACTTGCCGATATGGCTCCCCGAGTTACTGGAGCAACGGTACCTCCAGCTACATTTATTTTTCTGAAGTGCCAGGCCCAATCGTTTCCTATTCGCTCAATGGCACCACACTGAACACGACTCCGGTAAAGTCTCCCGCAACTTACCCGGGAGGAACCGGCAGCGGTTCCATCTCCTCGAATGCTGATGGCAGCGGGATTTATTGGGCGATCACGTGGAGCAATGGAGCACCAGGGCAGTACGCCGGAGTCCTGCGTGCCTTTGACGCCACCAATCTGCAAACTCAGTTTTATGGCAGCAATCAGGCTTCTGGTGGGCGCGACAACCTGGGTTATGTACCCAATTTCATCACCCCGACCGTCGCCAACGGAAAAGTTTTCGTGGCTAGTCAGTCTCAATTGATGGTTTACGGCTTGATGCCGTCGTTGACCCCGAATGCAGGAAATAATCAGTCGGCGTACGTGGGAACTACCTTGCCGACCTCGCTCTCGGTGCAGGCACTCAACATTTATACGAACCAGCCGGTCCCGGGCGTTACGGTCACATTCAGCGCAACCCCGTCCGGAGGCTCATTTGGCACCGCTACCGCAGTCACGAACAGTTCCGGCATCGCCACTACTACCTACAAACTCCCTACAAAGCCGGAAAACATCTCGGTAACGGCTGCAAGCACATCTGCCACGACAACTTACTTTACTGAGACCGCTGCCGCCGGTCCCGCAGCGGAGATAACGTTGGTTTCCGGTGGAGGCCAGACTGGAACCGTGGCGACCTCCCTCCCTGCTCCCATTGTGGTATCCGTGAAAGATCCCTACAACAACCTGATGCCAAATGCTGTGGTCAACTTCACCGACAACGCCGGTGGAACTTTCAATCCGGCGTCTGCAACCACCAATTCCTCGGGACAAGCTTCCACGATTTACACTTTGCCCACGAAAGCTACCAGCATTACGATCGACGCAACCACGGGAAGTTTCCAGGTCGGCACCTCTGAGCGGTCGCTCGCAGGAAGCGCCGCGTCCGTCAACTACGTCTCCGGCAACAACCAATCGGCCCAGCCCAACACTCAACTGACCTTGCCCTTGGTAGTCGCCGTGAAGGATGAATACGGAAATCTGGTTTCCGGCGCGACGGTGAATTTTACCGACAACGGAGCTGATGGCAAGCTATCGAACTCGCAGGTGGTCACAAACGGTAGCGGACGCGCCAGCGTGACATACGTTACTCCATCGACAGCCGGCAAGGTAAGCGTCACGGCTTCTGTTTCAGGGTTAACGGCTGTCAACTTTAACGTCAACGTGGAATAGCGCGTCGACGGAGACCGAGGTTTCTGAAGACGGTTGCAGGCCACGACGGTCGAAAAAGTTGCAAATTCCTGCATCTTGACAGGGGGCATCACCTCGGTCACACTGTCATCCATTACTCGGTCGCGGCCAACCCCAAAGCCTTATCCCGAGCACTTTCGCAAACATTTCAACTGAGCCGTTGACACGGGAATTTCCTGTGCGCGGACTGTAATTCTGGAGGGGTCGATTCCATGGCAGGATATAAACCGCTGGCAGTCGTAGCCGCAGTGTTGACACTTTTTGTCGCTCTGTCCGTTCGCACGTATAGCAACTCGCGCCAACCCTTACAGACCGTCGCCGCCTCAACGCCGAAGCATGCAATCCCAACGCTTCCTGCCCAGAAGCCGCCCATGGACGACGCCACGAAGAAGAGAATGATCGAGGCAATCGCGAAAATTCCGATGAGCTTCGAAGTGAATCGCGGCCAGACAGACAAGCAAGTGCAATTTCTCTCGCGTGGCGCTGGGTACACATTGTTCCTGACCCACGACTCCGCCGTTCTGGCGCTGCCGATTCCATCGGCGAAGCCAGCCACGGCCAAAGAGCAGCCTGTAGTCGCGGCAAATGCACTGCCCTACGTGGGAGCGAACACCCGGTTCGATGCTCCCGATCAGCGACCCTACCGCGGGGAAGATGTTTTGACCATGCGAGTGGTCGGGGCCAACCAGCATGCTCGCGCGAACGGCGTCGATAAGCAGCTTGCTCAATGCAACTACTTCATCGGCAACGATCCTTCGCAGTGGCATAAAAACGTAGCGAATTACGGCAAGGTACGCTACGCCGGAATTTATCCCGGTATCGATCTCATGTATTACGGCAAGCAGAAACAATTGGAGTACGACTTCGTTGTGAACCCCGGCGCCGATCCTAAATTGATCGCCCTCACTTTTGCCAGCGGTGCAGACGCGAGCAAGCCGACGCAGTTGAGCGTCAACGATGCCGGCGATCTGGTCGCGGCGCTGCCAGACGGCGAAGTCAGCTTCCACAAGCCCATCGTCTACCAGAACAACAACAAGTCGAAAATTCCAGTCGATGGCCGCTACACTCTCCAGGCAGATGGCAAGGTGGGATTCAAACTCGGGGCATATGATCGTTCGAAGCAGTTGGTCATCGATCCCGTTCTCAGCTTCTCCACGTATCTGGGCGGCAGCAGCAATGACATTGGGTACGGCGTAACTTACGGCATCGATCACGGCGAGCCGACCCTCGTTGGCAGCACGAGTTCCGTAGATTTCCCGCAGGTGAAAGCTCTCTATTCCTACGGCGGCAACCTGGATGTTTTCGTCTCCAAATACAACCCCACGCTTACTGAGCTAATTTTCTCTACCTACATTGGCGGTTCGGGCAACGACGTTCCCTCGCAGGTTACGCAGGATGTCTACGGCGACGTTTTCTTCGTTGGATACAGCACCTCTCCAAATTTCCCCGTCAGGGGGCCCGTTTTCCAGAAAACTTTCAAGGGCGGCAGCGTTACCGGGGATGCAATAGTCGTCGAAGTGGAATCTGCCGATCTCTATCTCGAATGGTCGTCGTATCTCGGCGGTAGCGGTGATGATCAAGCTTTTGGTGTGGCCGTCGATACCCCCGGCAACGTCTTTGTTTCCGGGCACACCACTTCGACAAACTTCCCTGTCACCGCAGGCGCGTACCAAACAACATGCCCTGTCGACAGTAGCGGAGGTTGTTCGACTTCGTTCGTAAGCGAGGTCAATCCCAAAGGTACAGCTCTGGTTTACTCCACTTATCTCGGCGGCTCGAACGGACTAGGCGAGTCCGCCTACGGCATTGCGCTCGATGCTAATGACGACGCGTATCTCAGCGGCATTACCGGCTCGCCCAACTATCCGACTACGTCGAACGCCTACCAAACCACGTGCGGAACTGATGGACTTTGCAACGGCACCTATGACGGCTTCGTAACCGAGCTCAACCCCACTGGAACTGCGGTGCTGGCATCGACATTCCTTGGCGGAAATAATTTCGACTACACAGCCGGCATCGTTGTGAAACCGACGGCCGTCTACGTCTCCGGCAGCACCGTCTCACCCGATTTCCCGGTCACTTCCAAAGCGGCTCAGTCCACTTACGGTGGAAATTCGGCAGGATGTGTCTTCACCACAGGCGCCTGCGGAGACGTCACCATCAGCAAGTTCAACACCGCTCTTACCAGCCTGCAATACTCCACTTATCTCGGCGGCTCGCTCGACGAGAATCCCGGCCTCTCCATGGCAGTCGACAGCAACGGCTATATGTATGTCGTCGGGCAGACTGATTCGCCGAACTTTCCGCAGGTCGATGTGCTGCAGGCGGCCTACGGTGGAGGATCGAGCGATGCTTTCATCACTCAACTCACACCTCAAGGAACAATCGGTTACTCCACTTACTTTGGCGGTAATGGCGAGGATTTCGCCTACCGGCTTACCCTCGATCCCTCCAATAACATTTATGTGACTGGCGGAACCCTTTCCACCAACTTCGCCGTCACTGCCCACGCGCCGCAGAAAACCTGCGGTACTGACGGCAACTGCAACGGCGGCTTCTTCGACGCCTGGTTCTCTAAAATCATTCTCTCGGCTGACGAGTCGATAACCGTAAAGGCCTCGACGACGATCAAGAGCGGAGCGAATCTGCCCTACGCTCTGACCGCAAAGAACAACGGGCCGGACACTGCGCTTGCAGTCAGCGTAACCGACGCCACTCCTACCGGAACCACCTTTGTCAGCGTCACCACGAATACCGGGACTTGCACCGCGCCCCCGGTTGGGGGAACGGGTACCGTGACCTGCACAGTCGGCACCATGGCTAGCGGAACTACGCTGAAGATCACACTTGTCGTGAACGTCAATGCATCCTCGGGAAGCACGATCACGAACACTGCCACCGTGACTTCAACCACTTCCGACCCGAATACGAAAAACAACACCTCCACCGCTACCACGACGGTGGACTAACTCATCATGATGGGCGGCGAGTGCAATTCTCGCCGTCCAGTTTTAATCTCGCCATCGCCGATCCCAAAATGGAAGAAAACACTATAGGACAGTCGTGCTACAGAACTTTTGGGTGCTTTCAACGTTCGCCCCGATGTTAAAATCGTCCCATACTTGGGGTGGTTCAGGGTCCTCAAGCCGTTTCTTCTCCCCTTCCGTAAAAATGTCGGACAATGCTCAAGGCTGTTAATCTCAGGAGTTCGAATATGCGGATCGCTGTTGTGGGTTCCGGATACGTGGGATTGGTTGCGGGCGCCTGCTTCGCCGACCTCGGACATGATGTCATTCTGGTGGATAACGACGAGCAGAAGCTAAAAGCTCTGAAAAGCGGCCAGACTCCCATCCATGAAAAATTTCTGCCCGAGTTGCTGAACCGTCACCGCGGTCATCGTCTTAGTTTTTCCGCAGACCTACACGAAGCTGTCAGCGCCAGCAGCGCCATCTTCGTTGCAGTTGGCACTCCGCCAACCGATCGCGGCGATGCCGATTTGTCCTACGTGGAGTCGGTTGCGCGCGAGATCACGGCCGCCATCAACGAATACAAGGTCGTGGTGGAGAAAAGCACGGTTCCGGTCTACACCAGCGAATGGGTTCGCCGCATCATCCTGCGCAACGGCGCCGATCCCGATTGCTTCGATGTTGCTTCCAACCCGGAATTTCTCCGCGAAGGCACGGCCGTCACCGACTTCCTTTTTCCTGACCGCATCGTGATTGGCTGCGACACGGAACGGGCCGCGCAAGTTCTGCGCAAAGTTTACGAGCCGCTCACCGATGGCAGCTATTATCGGCGGGCCGATGCCATCCCGCAGCCCGATCGCACTTCGATTCCCGCTCCCATCATCGTCACCAGCACCAAGAGCGCGGAACTGATTAAGCACGCATCCAACGCATTTCTAGCGATGAAAATATCTTTCATCAACGCCGTCGCCACCGTGTGCGAGTCCGTTGGCGCTAACGTGAATCAAGTCTGCCATGGCATCGGCACTGACAACCGCATCGGCCCGCGCTTCCTGAATCCCGGCATCGGCTACGGCGGTTCCTGCTTCCCGAAAGACGTGATGGCCTTCCGCGCCGTAGCCCGCGAATGCGGTTATGACTTCCGCCTGCTGGATGAAGTCATGCGAATTAACGAAGACCAGCGCGACCGCTTCCTGCGCAAAGTTCGCAGCGCGCTGTGGACTCTTCGCGGCAAACGGCTCGGCGTTCTTGGTCTGGCCTTCAAAGGTGGTACCGACGACATTCGCGAGTCGCCCGCCATTCTGATCGTTCAGGCACTATTACAGGAAGGCTGCAAAATCACGGCCTACGATCCCGCAGCCATGGAGCGTACGCAGGAAGTGATGAACTCAAGTCTCAAATACGCCAACTCGGCTTACGAAGCCGCCAGCGGAGCCGATGCGATGCTGATTCTCACCGAGTGGGAGGAGTTCGCCAACCTCGACCTCGAACGCCTGCATCGCGAATTGAAGTATCCAATCATCATCGACGGCCGAAACTTGTATGATCCCGAAGTGATGGCGACGAATGGTTTCACGTACTACTCAGTCGGACGCGCTGCCTCGCACCCCGATGGCGTTCCCACCGGCGCCCTGAAGAACGGGATAACGAAGAACGGCAACGGCGTTAAGAAAGCATGAACCAAAAACGCGCTCTGGTCACCGGCGGCGCCGGTTTTCTAGGATCTCATCTGTGTGACGCCCTGCTCGCTGAAGGCTGGAGTGTTGTCGTCGTCGACAACCTGCTCACTGGCCGCCCGGCAAACATCGCGCATCTCAGAAATGATTCGCGCTTCGAATTCGTAGAGAAAGACATTTGCGAACCGTTCGATATCGGCCGAGTCGATTATGTCTTCCACTTCGCCAGCCCCGCCAGTCCCGTCGACTACACCGTGCATGGCATCGCCACGCTGCAAGTCGGGTCGCGGGGAACTTTCCACGCTCTCGACATTGCTCGCAAATACAACGCGAAATACTTAGTCTCCTCAACCTCCGAGTGCTATGGCGATCCACTCGAGCATCCGCAGAAAGAAACCTACTGGGGCAACGTCAATTCCATCGGACCGCGCTCAGTCTACGACGAAGCCAAGCGCTTCACCGAAGCCGTCACCATGGCGTACCACCGGTATCACAAGGTCGATACCCGCATCGTCCGCATCTTTAATACTTACGGCCCGCGACTGCAATTGAACGACGGTCGGGTCGTTTCGAACTTCATGAAGCAAGCCTTGCGCGGCGAACCGCTCACCGTCTACGGCAACGGCCAGCAAACCCGCAGCTTCTGTTATGTGAGCGACGAGATCGACGGCTTCCTGCGCCTGGCAAAATCAGACGAACACCTGCCCGTCAATATCGGCAACCCCAACGAGTTCACTATCCTTGAATGCGCGCAACTGGTTTTGAAAGTAACCGCCTCAAAAAGCAAAGTGGCCTACGAACCACTTCCGCAAGACGATCCCAAACAGCGCCAGCCCGACATCACAAAAGCCCGCACGCTGCTCGGCTGGGAACCAAGAATTCAGTTGGAAGAGGGCCTGCAGCTTTCGCTGGATTACTTTAAGAAAGCTGTTGCAGAAGAAGCAACGGCAGCGAAGTAGTTCCGCTCCGCGACCTCATCCCAACGGCGCGTTGGTTTCTAAAGTACCTCTGCGCCGCGCTCCCGTAGCCAGCGCCGCCGAAGCCAAAAGAAAAACCGCAGATGACCCGCTGGTGTGCAGCTCAAATCCCTGCGGCAGCGCCTTAGACGTTTACTTCTCAAGCATGAAGGGCTCTACGCCAATCGTGATGTTTTCCCCTCCCGTAACCGTAGTCGTTCCGCCTGTAAGGGTCCGATAGTCCACATAGCCGCTAGGCACGGTGTAGGTTGTGCTCGCCTCTGCTCCTGGTTCATATGCCCACACAAATAATGCACCAGTTCCACCAGCTTCGGTAAATGGACATGTCCAGGTCTCGATGCTGCCACTGGTCGTATACGAACACGCCGCCGTAAACTTTCCGCCCACCATGTACTGCATCATGTAATAGTAGGCTTCTGCGTACGCGGGGTTTAAGTCGGAGCTGTCGCCATAGTCCCCGATCGTGGTATTCCACCAATACCAGCTCAGATTCAAAGCACCTTCCGAGTTGAGGATCGCCTGCCAGCGCACAATCTGCCCTGTGCAGTCTGCTGCGTGCGAATTGTCACACTCTAATGTGCCGGGATCGAAATTGGTTTCACTCACCAGCCAAGGAAGCGCTGTCCAACCGCTCACGAGGCCGCCATTATTGGGGGCCAGTTGGTTTACCACCACATTCGCGTAGGTATACTCAGGGGTATAGGTCGCGCTTTTCAAATAGATATGGAAGTTATACAGGTTGGAGATGATGCCGCCGCTCACTTCATCTCCCAGCCAATCTTCCATCCAAGTTTCGTAGTTGGTTGTAGCAGCGTTGATGGAAGGAGTGAGTATCTTCGCTCCGGTAACGTTCGCTTTGATGATTTTGGCCCCTGGCGCCGCCATACAGTAGAGTTCCTCGGCCGAGGTCGCTGTGCTCCAGGCCGTTTCGCCCCAGAAGTTCGTAGTATTTGCCTCGTTCCACATCTCGTACTCCTTGATGACGTCCTTCACGCAAACCTGGGGTTCGGTCATGGTAGCCGGAGCGCAGTGTGTCGTGAGTTGCTGCACAAATGCGTTGAAGCTGCTGCTGCCGGTGCCGTTCGGCCCGCATGAAGTAAGCACGAGGTCTGTCGGCGGAAGCGGTGTTCCGTTTGGTGCGGTGCTGTTAGTCCCGCAATTTGGTGCGAGGCCCGCGTCCCAGCACGGTGTAAAACCGAACGTATAGATAACATCTTTCACGTTCGACGCCGCATTGATGGCATAGAGATAGGTGTCCAGGTTGGAAAGACTGTAGGTGCCGCTGCTGGGATTCAGGTAGCTCCAATTCACCTTAGAATCCCAGAGCCGCAAGGTACCCGGCTCGGTCGGCAACGTGATGACTCCCTCGCTGTTGGGCGGGCAATTTGTAGACGTGCTCGGTCCGCACTGCATGCCGAAGGCCGTGGTTGAGAGAGTTCCCGATTGCCCCCACACAGCTCCAGTTAACAGCAGCAGAGAGAGCATCAGTAGGGATAGGCAGTTAGTTACACGACAAGTTGTATTTTGCTGGCTTCTCATAAATCCCTCCAAGGACACTTATCCCAACAAAGCCCAGGTCGTTAAAAGTGAACTTTGCGGGAGTTTGGCGGATTCTATAGTGCTGCCTGCCAGCTATAAACACAGCGAACGATTTTTTCTGAAATCGAAACACCCGTGATCATCAACCGGCCGCAAGTGCAAGTGGATACTACAAGGTGGGCTGTTTATGAATGAACGAATAACGATGAGGAAAAAGTGGGTTTGCAGTCGGCTCTGTTCGGAAAGCGGAACAAGAACTAACGTGATGAAGGTTGGTTCGTAGACGAACATCGAATATGTCGACTCTGGGCTTAGCTTGAGCTTTCCGCCGCCGCCGCCACAAAGTCGATCAACTGCTGCACGCCCTGCCGTTCCTCTTTGCTGTTCAAACGGAACGACACTCCCATCCCGTAGCCAGGATGAGAACCCTTGACATTGCCGCCCAACCGCAGCTTCATGTCTTCTGTGCGCACCACAATTTCAACCGCAGTCCCTGGAGGAAACGCCAGCGGCATTTCGAGGTAACACCCACCGGGACTCAGATCGCTCAGATGGCAATAATTCCGCACTGAGCTTCCCTGCTGATAAACCTCCGCCCCCAGATGGCAAGTATAGCGAACTTGCCCGCGGCGATTGCCCGGCTCGTCGAGATGTTGAGCCGTCACTGCCTCAGCCTCGGATGTTTTGCCGGCGGCGCTGGCCATTGCATCTTTCTTCTTTCCGCGCCCGGTACCAAGCTTGCTCTCATCGGCGGGACGAATGGAATGCTCCACCTGCACATCTTCCGCTGCCAGCTCCTGCTTTAAGTGATTGTGCAGATTCATCTCCAGCCACTCGCGCAATACACGCCGCGAAGATTGGGGCACGTCGACAAACTGAATACCGGCGCGCCCATTCCAATCCTGCCAAACAATCTGTCCGGAAAGGCGCACGCTCGCCGTCTGCCCCGGCAGTTGAAATTGAAAATACACTTTGCAGGTCGGCGGAACCTTCTTCCCAAAGTTTACCGCCATGCCGTCTTCCGCTAGATCCACCAACGTCGCCCTTGCCTGCTCCACTCCTGCGTAATCAATGATCGCGTGCGCGTGAACCGGGGTGCGCGCTTTACGCCGCTTGTCCCGGAACAACACGCTCTGCGCCGCGCGCAAGCTGCTTAGCGCGCGTTCATACGAGACCGGCTTGTACAAAACGAAGTTCACCCCCAGCGAAAACATCTCGCGGATGTTTTCCTGTCCCGCGACCACCGCGACGGCAAGCGTAGCGTCATTCAATCGTGAGCTGCGCGTGTCATGCAGAAGTGAAGTCACATCCGCCTGGGTTTCGCAGTCAAGGATTATCAGGTCAAAGTGTTCCTGGGCCAGCCTCACCGAGGCGCGCACGGGATCTGAACACAACTCCACCTGAATGCCGAGTTCTTCCAGGACGCGCTTCAACACTTCCACCGAAGCCGCGTCCACGCAAACGAGGAGTGATGAGAGAGTCATACCTACAAGCATCCTAGGATCACCCCAGTTCCTTCGACAAGTTACCGGAGTCATCCTCCCACACGGCTTCGCAGGTTAAGTGTTCTGTTAACTCCACTAATCTCAACAGGTGACTCGAGTCACCACCGTAATTACAAAAGACCAATGCTCCGGCGTGACACCGTAGTGCTTTGACGCTCTCCCAATGCGTTCCTAGTATGAAGACTGCCCCAGTGCCTACGGGTGCGAAGGCTTTATAAGAAGCACTTTTCGCAGTCTTCTACACGATTGATTGCGCAGAAGTTGAGCAGAGCATTAGCTGGAAGGCAACTCGACGTACCGAAAGAGCTTATGGCGACGCGTAAACAAAACGGCTATTCGCTGCTGGAAATGGTGATCACGCTGTGCATCGCCTTGATCTTGTCGGCAGTCACCTTTATCGCGTTTCGGCCGGCGCTCAACCAAAGCGACGTGGACTCAGCTTACGACACCACGTTGATGGCTCTGCGCAGAACGCGCAACCTGGCGATCGCGCAAAGCCGCGAATACTACGTCAACTTCAATCCTGCGGGATTTCCGGCGGGCACCATCCAGATTCAATATCAGCCTCCCACCCTTAATGGAATAGCACAACCAATTGAGCAGGTGATCACTTACACCATCCCTGTCGATGTCCAGTTTGCGGTGCAGAACGGATTTCCCGCCAGCACACCGGATGGTTTTGGCAACGGCACGACTGCCATCGACTTCGAATCCACGCCAGGCGTCCCCCTGGGTTGTCAATGCGTCGTTTTTTTCCCTGATGGCTCAGCGCAAGATCCTCTCGGCAACTTCAACAATGGCGTTGTTTACATGACCCGCCCTAACGATCTCAAGTTCAGTTCGCGAGCCGTAACCGTGTGGGGCGCAACTGGAAGAGTCCGCGGGTGGCGTCTGGTTCAGCAGGGCGCCAACTGGATTTGGAACCAACAATGACACAGAAAATGCAATCCGCCAAAAAGCGCAAACGGGAGAGCGGTTTCACGCTGCTCGAGGTGATGATCGCAATTCTGATTATGACCATCGGCCTGCTTGCCGTCATCGCAAGCTTTGCCACGGCCATCGCTGCCACCGCTTCCGGACAGGAAGATCTCGTTGCCCGGCACAAAGCGCTTGACGCCCTGGAGAGCATTTACACCGCCCGCAACAGCCAGCAGGTTCCCTTCGCTCAGATTAACAATGTAGCGAGTGGCGGGATTTTTTTGGGCGGCGCTCAGCAGCTTAAGTGCGCCGGACCCGATGGCCTCGTAGGCACGGCTGACGATGTTGCCTGCACCGCTCCGGATACGGGCGCTGCCTGCCCCAACGGAGTGGAATGCTTAGTCCTGCCGGGCCCCGATGGCATTCTCGGTACGGTCGACGACGTCACCTACAGCCTCACCAATTTCAGTCGCACAATAACGTTTGGTAACGTGCTGCTCCCCAGCGGCCAGGTCAACTCCAACCTGATCGCAGTCACGATTGCCGTGACCTACCAAAAGCCGGGTTGGCCCGCCCGAACCTACACGGTGAACGCTCTTATCTCCAGTTATCACTGATCCGAGAAAACCATGCACAAGCGCACAAATTCACAACGCGGCTTCAGTCTCCTGGAAATGTTGGTGGCTGCCACTTTGGGCCTCATCGTTATGCTGGCCATGCTCAGCCTGTTCCGTACAGGAATGCGGACTACGATCGCTGTTACCCAGCGCGCCGAAACCCAGCAGAATTTGCGCGCAGGAATGGAACTCATGTCGAAGGACTTAAGCATGGCTGGCGCAGGCTTGCCATCGGGCGGTTTGCAATTGCCTCCAGCGGCCTCGCTGATCGCGTGTAATCAGGCCAGAACCTGTTATGTAAATGGCAACACCTACCCCAATGCAAATTTCATGTACGGCATCATCCCGAATTTCAGCAATGGCGTGGAGAATAACACCGGGATTGTAAACACTCCGGGCGTGGTAAACGACAGCGTCACTTCCATCTACTGCGACTACAATTTTCCGCTGACAAATTTCAACTTCACCTTCCCCAATGACACTTCGGCAAATGTGACCGTTATCAATAACGCCGTCTCTCCCAATAACATCCTCGCCCCTGGCGGACTTAACGTTGGTGACGTGATGCTGTTCCTCGTGACCAGCCCCGGCAATGGGCAGGGCCCACAGGGCAACGCGGTGGGGCAAACGGCAGCGGCCGTGGCTGAAATCACAGGAATCCCGAACGGTGGCGCGATCGATTTTGCCGCCAACGACGCTCTCAACTTCAATCAGGTTGGCGCAGCCAACAGTCTTGCCACCATCGCAGCCAACTTTGTCGCGGGCTCAACTTTAACCGCCTGCCGCCTCAATGTTGTCACTTATTTTCTGCAAGTCCCACCCGCCGGCGGAACGGTTCAAACGCCCCGGCTCATGAGGCAGGTCAACGGACTGAATGCCGTACCGGTCGCAGACAACATCATCAATTTGCAATTCAGCTACGACGTCATCGATTCGATTAACCAGACGATGAGCGCCAATCAATCCAATCCGATCGGCGCCGGCCTCTCCCCAGCATATATTCAAAAAGTCAACATCTGGATGATGGGGCAAGGGTTGCTTCCAGCGGGAGGTCAGGCTCAGAGCATGTATCTGGCCAGTTCCGTAAGCATGCGCAACATGAGTTTCTGCAATTCGTACGGCTTTAGCACCACACAATGCAATTGAAAGCTTTGAAATGAGTGTCTGTGTTGGCAGGGGGAAAACAATGGGAAACAAAGCACGAGATTCGCGTGGTTTCACGCTCATCGCCGCGCTTTTGATGATGCTTTTGCTGTCCGCATTGGCGGTCGGCGTTCTGTATCTGGTCACTGATGAAGCGCGCATGGGTGGCAATGATCTGGAAGGCAACCTGGCTTTCTATGACGCCGAGTCCGGAATCGAGAATCTGACCGCTCAGCTTTCGCAGCTTTATCAGTCGTCCCAGACCCCCAATGCTGCGTCCATTACCGCTCTCGAAGGCGCTACTTACTGGCCCACCAATATAGTCGGGTCGAACATCACCAACGTTGTTTATAACCCGCAAATTACATGGCCGTACTCGGACGCGAACGGCAATCCTACGGGCACATGGGATATCGTGGGTGCCGGTCCCGACCAGGGAATGGTGGCTTCGATCATTCCATTTAACCTGCAGGTAACGGCCACCCGTGGTTCTAGTGCGGGTCTCGCGACCACGAACAACGCGCTCGCTCAGAGCGGAGCGTCGGTTAATCTCACGCGCACGGTCGAAGTGGCTCTCCTTCCGGCTTTCGAGTTCGGCGTCTTCTGCGACGGTGACTGCGATTACTTCGCCGGTCCGAACTTCAATTTTGGAGGCCGCGTACATACTAACGGCAGCCTGTTCCTCGCCTCCGGTGCGAAACTAACATTTACCGACAAGATCGCAGCCGTAGGCCAGATCGTCATGGATCAGTTAGAGAACGGCCACCCGACTTCATCCGGATACGGCGGCACCGTCTACGCGCCCGATGCCAGCGGCGGCTGCCCCGCCGCTCCTGGAACCGGCCCCGCTCAATACTGTCCGCAACTCACGCAGGGCAGCTGGACCGGCGGCTTTCCCCCCAACACCGGCTCCGCTGCTTCTGGATGGGGTACTGTTTCCACGAATACATTCCATAGCTTCGTAATTACCGGCCAAACCGGCGCTACCACGCTGCAGTTGCCTTTCGTACAGAATTCCAACATCGGAGCAATCGACATTATTCGCCGGCCGCAAGCCGGCGATACCCAGCTCCTGACGAACTCCCGCCTCTACACCAAGGCGGAGATCCGAATTCTGTTGGCCGACGATATTTCGCAATTGCATCCGGATCGCGGCGCGGGTGTGCTCGATGCTAATGACGTCCAACTGGGAACTCCGGGAACCGCCTACTTCCAGCTCTCGGGCACTCCCAACAGCGATTACATGTACTACGCTATGGCAAACCACGCCAATAATGCGAACTGGGTAACCGCGCCGACAGGTTGCGGTGCCGGCGCATTTCCCTTACTGGGCCAGGTTGCCTGGACGGCCGCTCCATGTCACAGCGTGTGGCTGCGAGTGGAATATCTTAACAACGCCGGCGCTTGGGTCGGGGTAACACAACAATGGCTCGGATATGGCTTTGGCAGAGCCTATGGCACTTCGCCAAGCGTTCCTTATACCAGCACTGGGGCGAATGCTCCTCCGGCGGGGGCAAACCCGATCAGCCCGGCAATCATCATTCTGCAACAATTGCAGAGCGGCAAGGGTACGGGCGTGGGATCGGCGTACGAAACGGACAAGATTGATTCCAGCAGCACGGCCTACAACTGGCTGCCCATCAACTTTTACGATTCCCGCGAAGGCGAGCCACGCGACAGTCGATCTGGCGGCACCGCGACCGACGTCAGCTCCAGTGGCGTTATGAACGCTGTCGAGTTAGACGTAGGGAACTTGTGGCTTTGGTTGCAAGGAACAGGGCCGTACGCGGGTGGAAGCGGACTCCAAGTCAACAATACCAACCAGAACGGCTACATCTTATATTTTTCGGATCATCGCGGCATGCAGCCCGATCCCGACGCTAACCGAACCGGGTTCTATAACGGCTTCGTTGGTATCTCGGGATTGGAGGACGTCGTCAACTCTGCCTCTTCAAACGGCACACCTGACGGGTTATTAGAACCGTTAAGCTACTATACTTTTTCCCCCGAAGATGTGGACGGCAACGGCATCCTCGACACCTTCGGAGCAAAATATCTGGGCGCCGGATTTGGAGTATCGTCGGGCACGATGAACCAGCCCTACTATATTCCCGGAGTGACCAACGGCGTTGTCGGAACCACTGCGATGTGGAACCTGGTCACTGGTCCTCGCCACGTGCTTCGGTTGGTCGATGGTGGCATGAACGCTGCCGGCGTCAGTTACTTGCCACAACCCATTGCCCCGGCTACTTCAGGGAACGGCTTTACGGTCGCCTCCGAAGAACCCGTCTACATTTGGGGAAACTACAACAGCGGGCCAGCCGATCCTTTCTTTCCCACTTTTGGCGCAAATGCGACTACTCCACACTCGGCAGCCGCCATCATTGCGGACTCCGTAACTCTTCTGTCTCCGAATTGGCTTGACATTAATAGCTTCACCTCGCCATCACTGATGTCAGGAAGAAATGCCACCGACAGCTACTATCGCGTAGCTATCGCAGCCGGCAAGAGCATTCCTTTCCCTCAACCCAGTTGGGGCGCACCGCAAGACTTTGGCACGGATGGCGGTATGCACAACTTCCTTCGCTATCTCGAAAACCGCAGCGGTACGAATGTGTACTATGCCGGATCGTTGGTCAGCATGTACTATTCGCAGTACGCAACCGGCAATTTCAAGTGCTGCAACTCGGTATACAGCGCTCCGACGCGTAACTATTTCTTCGACACTCAATTCCTGAATCCGGCCAATCTGCCTCCCGGAACACCCATGTTCCAGGACGTAGTCAGCCTAAGTTATCACCAGAACTTCACCCCACAATAAACTCGCAACCAACGCACCATCAGCAACCCCGGTCCCGCTCCGCGGATCGGGGTTTTTCATTTTTTTATACTATTGCCTCGCGGCCACTGCTTCGGTAAATTCGTCGGATTCGAATTTGCTCCATCGTTCCAGCGAGTAGTTCATGACATCACCTCCTCTAACCCAAATCGGAGACAACTCCGCAAGCACCCGCCGCGGTCCTGCTTGGATTTGGATCGGCTTTCTAGTCTCCGCTCTGATCAGCATTGTTCTCTTTTTCATCCCCGCATTTATCATTCGTCCTTTCCGCTACCAGTCTCCGCGCGCGTTGTGGCTGGCAATGTTTCTGCGCCAGCGGGCACCGCTCGGCACACTCATTGGCGCGCTTCTCTGCTTCATCTTCGCCCTCGCTCTCTGGGAAACAATCCCCCGCTGGCAAAAGTCGCTTCTCGTAGTAGCACTCTTGCCAGTCGCGTTCTCTGCCATTATGTCGCGCTTAAATTACTTCGAGTGGATGTTCCACCCGATCGATAGCACGCAATTTCTGCAGCAGGCGGCCGCCAAACTCGATCCAAAAGAGATGATCATGGCGGTCCGCTTTGGCAATGATGCCCGCGCCTATCCCATCAGCCAGATGGCTTACCACCATGTGCTCAACGATACGGTTGCAGGCGTGCCCATCACGGTCACGTATTGAACGCTTTGTCACACCGGTCTGGTGTGGACGCGAACGGCAAACGGAAGAGTGCTGCATTTTTATCTGGCCGGCATCAACAACCAGAACTTCCTCATGCGCGACAGGGAAACCGGAAGCTGGTGGCAACAGATCACCGGCAAGGCGATCTACGGTCCGTTGAAAGGCGTGGCCCTCGAACTCGTTCTCAGCGACGAGCTCAGCTTCGGCGAGTGGCGCGCCGAGTTCCCTTCTGGACAAGTGCTTGCGCCCGTCGCCAAGTACGCGAAGGACTACGACAGCAATTGGGAGCCTGAGGTCGCCAAGTTGCCTGTGGTCATCAGCTTTCCCGGCACGGAACTGACGTCGCGCGATGTCGTGGTCGGACTCACTATTGGCAACGTATCTCGAGCATATCCTTGGGAAGCATGCGTAAAGCAATCGCCAATCGTGGATCGAGTGAGCGGCACACCGCTGCTTCTAGTCCTCGGCCCTGACGGCAAATCGTTCCGCGTCTTCGTGAGCAGGATCGATGGAAGCGATGCGGAATTTTTTCTTAGTTCCGGCACCGCACCTGTGCCAGACACAACAACAACGACAGATACCAAAACAACCTGGTCCCTACTCGACACCACCACCGCCAGCCAATGGAACTTCCAGGGCTGCGCCATCTCGGGCCCAGCATCGGGAAAGTGCCTTGATCGCGTCCCTGCGCTGAAAGACTACTGGTTCGACTGGCGCAACTACCATCCCGACACGACCGTTTACAAACATTGAGAGGAATTGAATCTACACTCAGCAGCGAATGGATAAATTTTAATCTCGAACAATTGCGCGGAGCTGGCGGCCATGGGAGTTACACCACTAATGCCGCAACAGGGTTTTGAGGGAATCAACCCAACAATTCGCAGCCTTCACTTACGAATCGGGGTCTTGGATAGAGGGGTGCTGGCGGACTTGGGAACATCGGATTCGTTAGTGCTCAAAGTCAGATCGGCCGACCAGCATTCCGAAACCAGCTTCCACTCTCCGCCGGGCTGCTTGGCAAACACCCAAAGATATTTGCCACGCTCTTCGCGGCGCTTGCCCAGGGTGCCCGGAACCAGGGCACTGTAGCGGCCCACTTCATGAGCCAGGTCTCCCCCCACTTCCACGCGAATCGGCTCGACCGCCACCTCTCCAAGCCCTGATTCGAGCGCAGAGTGGAAGAACTCGCGGACCGCGGCCGCACCTCGCAGCGGCGGCATATTCGAACGCAGCACCAGGGCATCCGGCGCATAAAGATCGAGTAGTTCGTCGAGTTGCCGCGTATTGCAGGCCAGCACCCACTCCTGGGTCAGTCGCCGCACGACGGCCTCGCTCCGCGTCATCGGTTCCCCTTTGGCGGCGGCCACAATTCGTAACCGGTCTGCTTCGCGCGCACTTTCCTCAGCGTTGGCTCGCGGCGGCGCGGACACCACCTCTGCTCCGCCGGGGAAATAATGGTAGTGATGATGATAATGGTGCGTACCGGCTGGCAAGCCTTCCGGGGATCGAAACTCCGCCGCTTGCGGTGGAACCTGCAGCGCCCTTTCGTCGCCGCCCACGGGTACTGAGGGCTTTGTTCCCAACCCTTGCGCTTCTGGCGTCTCCGAATGCGACGTTTCCAGCGGAAGCCCACACGTGCCGCAGAACTTGTTGCCCGCGCGATTGGGATGGCCGCACGAAGGGCAAGCAACAGAAGGACTCAATTGCGTTTCCTCAGCCGCCACTTCGGAATCCATCTTCATGGTCAGCCGCTGCATGGCCTTCAACGCTGCGGCAATCGCCTCCTGATTCGGCTTGGCGCGCTTAATTTCCGGATACAAACGCTGATAGATTTCGCCCAGAGCTGGATTGTAAGGACCGACACTTGGCGTCGGCTCTTCCGTATCCGCCGTTGGCACTGCGCCAAATACTTTCCCGAGTTTCTTGTCTTTTTCCACGACTCTTTCCCACGACGCAATCGGGCTATTCAAGCCGTCTTCCGTACGGAACAATTCATTCTAGCCCAAAGCTGGAGAAATCTTAGCGGCGCGAGAATTCGATCTTTCCTTCAGCCTCGGTCGGCACTCCGTTGCAGGTTGCAGGCCGGTACCGCCAGCCCCGAACCGTTTGCAGGACGTTGCGGTCGCCCACCGGACCGGCGCTTTCAAGGATCAGCGGGCTATGCACCCTCCCGTCGGCGCCGACAATAAAGCTTACTTTTACCTTAACGCCGACAACCGCTGGCACCATCAAAGGGTCGGGTGTGGTAAGTGCTTCAGGAGGCTGCGTGTCTTCGCATCGCGCGCGTGCGCTCACGTGTGGCACCTCGCTGAACTCGGCGGCGCGCATCGGCGACTTCCACGTTCGGTGCTCGCGTGTTTCCAAAGCTGACAAGCTCGACTGTGACGAGCTGGGACGAGGATACGCCGATTGAACCGAAGCGCAACACGGAATGGCGAGAATCAATGACCAAAACCAGAGGCGACGAAGCATTATCGAGATCCTCGATTCAGATGCCCTACACCTCATGTATCGGCAACCCTGAGGCCAGCTTTCACGTAAAGCAACCCTAGCAATATCAATAAGTTGTGGGACCAAAGCGAGAGTGACAAGTTACAGATGTGAACAGTGTTGCACATCAAGGACTAGGATTGCCGGGTTCGCAGGGTGAGCATCGTGATCTCAGGCGGGCAATTGAAACGAACTGGAGCGTCCACCGTGCCCAACCCTGCGTTCGTATACAGCGGCAGGGCGCCGACCTGATACGCGCCCATCGGATATTTTTTCGCCAGCTCAGGCAGGTATAACGGAGGCAGAAATGGAATCCGAACCTGCCCGCCGTGCGAGTGTCCGGAAAGCTGCAGATCAATCGGGAAGCGCGCCGCCTCATCCGCGAAATCCGGTTCGTGCGCCATCAGGATGACCGGCTCGTTCGCCGGAACATTATGCAAAGTCGTTTCCAGATCGGCGGTTCCACTAAGCACATCGCTGACTCCTGCCAGCCAGAACCGTGCGCCCTCGCGTTCGATCGCGACCGATTGGTTTGCCAAAACACGGATTCCCACCGCTTCCACTGCATGCGTTACAAAAACCGGATCGGTATTGTCGTCGTGATTTCCCAACACCGCCCACAGTCCATAAGGTGCGGTCATTTTCCGAAGCATCTCCGCACAGGGCTCCGCTGCTAGCGCGCCTTTCGCATCGTCTCCCGTTACCGGCACCGAGACAAAATCTCCCGTAAGAAGGATCATGTCTGGCCGCAGCTTGTTCACCATCGGAACGGCGGCGTGCAGAGGATGTTCAGAAAAAAACCGGTCGTAATGGAAATCGCTCAGCAGCGCGATGGTGAATCCGTTCATCCTTTCCGGCCATCGCTGCAATGCGTACTCCCGCCGCACGATGTGCGGAAGATTCGGCTCCAGCAGAATCGAGTCGGCGGCCAACGCCGCGGCACCGACCCCAGCCATCCCGAATAAAAACTTGCGCCTGTTATGGAAGAAAGAAGGCAAACGAATTTGCGGCCTTAATCTAGCTGTAGTGGAGGAGCGAGCGTCCGAACTTAGAATACCTGAATGGCCGCGACTTCCGAGCCACGGAAGCTTGTCTGCAAACAGCAGAAGTCTAAAAACTGAACGTTGCCAGCAAATCGATACGCCGGTTGGCCGAATTGTTTGAAAATGGAGGGCTCTGGAGATCGTTCGGTGTATCGAAAAATCTCGATCCCAGAATCCCACTCGGATTGCCGAAATTCACCTTGTTGAGAGCGTTGCGCGCCGAGACTCCAAATGTAAGATTGTAGCGGCGATCAGAGCCGCTCGACATTCCTCCTGGTCCGCCGCCAAACAATGGCCCGCGCGGGCCTCCGCCACCGCGTCCTCCGCCTCCGCTCCCTGGAGGGCCAGCACCCTGATTGCCGGCGGCGTGAGTGGTTTTGGGACCAAAACCGAAAGTTTTTGTAAGCCGCAAGTTCACCACCACATGAGACGGTCCCTGTGCGTAGTCAATGGGAGTGATTTTTTCGCCAGCCGTCGGCGACGCATTGAATGTCCCCAGCGGCGTGCAGTAAACGGTGGAGGGCGGCGTCGGCGTCACCACGGTGGGGCAAGTTGCACTCGATACCAGGCCAGGGCGATCGTTAAAAATGGAATCATTGTTGAGATCGTTGGTGGTTGTGATGTTGAACGGAGTACCGCTGCTGGCGATGATGAACGGGCTCAGCCTGACGTTATACGGCAGAGCGAATGAGCCCCCGAAAAAAAGCCGGTTGCGATTATCGAACGACGCCCGACCATAATCCTCGCTGATGTTGTACGAGTTTGAAGGAAAACTGGACACACCCGAGGTATCGCTGTTGGCATAGTTCAGCACATAGAAGCCAAAGAACTGAACCTTCGATCCGGCACGCCAATTCGTGTTCACGATCAACTGATTCTGGCGAAATACCGCTTCCGAGACGTACTGATAAATATTTCCTCCACCCGGAGTAGCACAAGTCGGACTGCACGGTGTCCCCGGAAACGGCGCATTCGCGTTGATCGTCAGCAGTTGATCGAAACCACGTGAATTCAGGTAGGTGAGAGTTAAGGTTGAAGACTTCGTGAGCTGACGCTCCAAGCTCGCCGCCGCTTGCATGGTATAGGGCGCGTGTACTCGCGGATTAATCTGATAAATCGTCGGCGTCACCGGCGTGACCGCTCCGGTGCATGCCGCAAAATTGGTGAGGTTCGGGCAAACCGGGTTGTTCACCACAAATTGTTCCTGCGTAACGCCATTCAGGCGGTCGGCCTCCAGAATCTGGGCCTCTTGGAAGCGATCGTAGAAAATGCCGAAACCTCCTCGCAAAACAAACTTTGGAGGCCCGGATTTGCCCCCAACTCCCCACGCAATCCCCAAACGCGGCGCCCAGTCGTCATGATCCGATATTCCGGTCTGCGTCTCCCAGCGCATTCCGTAACTGAACGTGATATTGGGGCGGACTTTCCAATCCTCTTGGTAGTAAAGCCCTGCATCGAAATTGCCGACTACCAGCGGTGGGCTGCCCACCGTGTAAGTCAATTGAGTCGCCACCGGGATCGTAAGATTGCCGGGGTTCGCGAGGGCCTGCGCGTACGAAATCGGACAAGGTCTTTGGCCCGCAACCGGGACGCAACCGGTTTCGTCCGCCGTGTTGGTGAGCGATGAAAATGTAAATGTGCCGTTGAATCCCGACGTCGAATAATTAGCGTCCCGGATTCCGCGCAGCCTCGCTCCAAACTTGACCGTATGATTGCCATGAATAATCGAGGTATAGTTCTGCAGTTCGTAATGGTCCTGGTGATCGAGGATATTCCCCTGGCTGTTGCCTCCGCCGTTGAATGAGCCCAGAACGTTCAACGCCGGCGCGCTGTTCAGTGCAAACTGATTATCGAGTTCGCGCAAGTATTGGAATCTCGTTTCATTCACAACTTTCGCGCCGAGCACCTGCGTGTCGCTGATCTGCAGCGTATGCTCGATCGATTGCGAGTTGTAGCCTTGCGATTCCAGGGTAAACTGTCCCACGCCTTCGGCGTCTTCCCTATCGCGGTAATACTGATAGCGCACCGTCAGCGTATTGTTCTTGCTGAGCTGATAATCCAACCGCGGCGTGATATTAGTTCGGTACCGAGGATTTGCCACAGACTGGATAAACGGCATTGCCTGGAGCGTCGTGGGATCGAGCGTCAGCGCGTTGATGATCGATAGATTGTTGATGTCCCGCCTCTGCGCATCGAAAAAGAACGACGACTTTTTATTAATCGGCCCGCTGACATTGCCGCTGAACTGCGTCGAGTAATAGCCGGGTTGGTTGGTGCCTCCAAACGGATTCGGTGAATTAAATGCCGAATCGTTGTCGTCGGTCGTGAACTGTCCGTGAAACTTGTCGCTGCCCGGTTTGGTAAGAACCTCAATTCGCCCATAGCCCAACTTGTCATACTCCGCCGAAAAGGGATTCTGATTGATACGAATTTCGCGAATCGATTCTTTCGGAGGAAGCTGGCCGGCAGTGAATCCGTCGATATAAAGCTGTCCGCCGTTCGGGCCCGCGGAAGGTCCAGCGAGCGCTTGCAGGTCGGTCAGCAACTCATCGGGATCGTCAGGCAAAGCCTCCAGCTCTTTCCCGGAAATCACGATCGCGCCCGCATTGTTCGCTGGATTGACGTCAACCGTCGGCGCCGTGTCCGAAACCTGAATCTGTTGCTGCTCAACCTCAATCGCCATCGCCACATTCAGCCGGAGCGGCTGATTCGCAATTACGACGTTATCGTTTTCAAATACGGAGAACCCGGGAGCCACAACATTCAGCGTGTACTGGCCCGCAGGCAGCGCAGTGAACTCGTACTGCCCTTGATCATTCGATTTTCCCTTAATGGTCTTCGACGAATCTGCCGCGGGCACGAGAACCACATCGGCGTTAGCGATGGCAGCCCCGGAAGGATCGGTAATTTGCCCACGCAATGCGCCTAAAGACGCCTGCGGCGCGGGCGTCTGAGAAAGAGCGAACGCAGCGCACAATTGCAAACAACAGGCCAACAATAAACACAAACACTTCCCGTATCTCATCCATCAATCCATTTCTGCAATAAGAATTCTCGCGACGAGCGGCAACTGCGAACGCACTTCATGGTGCGGCGAGTAAATGCTAACGCTACGGACCTCCAGCATCGCCCGAGGGCGCGCCCAAACTCCAGGGTGTAAGTATCGAAGCTCCGCTCGCGTTGGGAGCTGCTTCAAGAATCGGTTCCACGCCGGTGAGCAAGGTGATTGCAGTTCCCACTCCTGCGGTACCGACGGTCGAAAGAATCACCACCGCATCGCCTTTATGCAGATCGGCCAGAGCCACTGCCGGCATGCGGCTCAACATCTGCTGCAAGTCCGGCGCACCGCCCGCACGCCTGCCCGCTCCAGCGTCTCCTGCTGCCGTTCCACCAGAGGCCCCCGCAGGACGCGCAGTTTGCTCACTACCGGCAGAGGCCGAAGCCGGTCCCGCTGCTCCGCTCGCGGTTCGTTTCAGCCGCTGAGCCAACCGCTGCGCCATTTCCGTGGGCAGACGACGAAGCTGCGAGTCTTGCGTAACTTTCACCGTCAAATTTTTCTTCGATAACAGGTCATGAACGGTGAGCGTCGATGAACTTGCGTCGACAGAATTTACGGTCCCGGCAATATTGCTAAAGGATCCCGAAACAATTTCCTCGGCCGCCACTTCATTTCCATCTGCGCTGCGTTCGCCACGCGCCCGCACCTGATCGCCCGCATGAATCTCCTGCAAACTGCTCGGCTTGGCATCGTCAAATTTCACCGAATCGGGGGGATAGCGACGAACGACTGTCGTTTTCGAGCTATGAAGCACGACGCTCTTATTGCGCACTGTAATCGTCACCGTTCCTGCGACTGCATCCACGGCGGTCGCCAGTCCATCCACTCCCCGCTTCTGCCAGTCTTCAATCTCCCTCTGATGCTGCGCTTCCAGGTCGGACCGAGTCATCACCACCACGGTCGAAGCAACTAGTGACGTGTTGTCATCAGAAGGCTTACCCCCAACCAGAATGCGATCGCCAATATGAACGTCCTGCTGTTCCATCGGCGTCGCGTTCTTCAGAGTCTTTTCGCCCGGGGCAATTCGGAGAAAGCGGGTCGTGGGCTGAAGCGTAACCGTAACGTCCGCTCCGGAATCAGGAGTGAGAGTGATCGTTGTATCGGTTACCGTTTTAACCGCGCCGATGGCTTTATTAGCCGGGGGCTGAGTCTGCGCTGCGGAGAGCGCCACGCAGCACAAAAGAGCTCCCAAGCCAAAGGCCCTTGCCATGCGGAATAAACCCGCTGGAACCCTGTTTGAGTTTGCGCCCATGCCTTTTTATTAATCTACATCCGCACAAGCGACAAAAACCGGGGGTTTACAAAGTTTTACTTCCACATGAACTTTCTTAACATTGGAGACACAAATGGCAGGGTATTAGGCGGTCGCTCGGAAGCAGCGGCACTACTCTGCGATCAGCAGATTCTCCGCGAATGGCCACTGCTCGTCGATCCACTGCACCTCGCAACGGAAGCCGGCGGTCATGGCCATACCAGAGATATCTTGCGGCGAATACTTGTGGCTGCTTTCGGTCCAAATCGTTTCGCCGTCCTCAAATTCCACGGCGATGTTGGCTCCGCGAATGGCCACCACTTGTCGCCGCATGGATTGAAGATGCATCTCCACGCTGCGGCATTGCTGGTTTATTTTCGCCATGTGCCTGAAATATGCCAGGTCGAAATCCGCACCCAGCTCGCGATTGATGCGTGACAAGAGGTTCAGATTGAACGCCGCCGTAACGCCTAGCTCATCATCGTAAGCCGCAATCAATTGCGCGCTCGATTTCTCCAAATCGGTCCCCAGCAGAAGAGAATCTCCGGGCTGCAAAGTGCGGCGAACCTGATTCAAGAACTTGAGGCCCGCCATGCGATCGAAGTTTCCAATCGTGCTTCCCAGGAAAAGCACCAGCAGATGTTGCCCAGGTCGCCTTTGCGCAGCTACTTCGAGCAAGCCATCGAGATACTCGCGCTCGAAGCCCACGATGCTCAGCGATTCGATGTCGCTAAGTTCGCGCTCGCACATGACCAGCGCCGTATGCGAAATTTCAATCGGATAATAGCGGGTGCGCTGGCGCTGCCCAAGCTCTTCCAGTATCCGACGCGTCTTCTTGCCGCTGCCGCTGCCCAGTTCGGCAACGATCACCGGCCCCGGAAGGCGCTCCACAATATCGCCCGCGTGGCGGGTTAACAAACGTTCGTCGGCGCGCGTAAGCCCGTACTCCGGCAACCGGCTAATTACCTCAAACAGCGCCGAACCCACGTCGTCGTACAAATACTTCGATAGCAGTTCCTTCTGTACAGGCTTGGTGAGACCGGCGCGAACGTCTGCGGCGAATTCGTACTCGAGCTTGGAAGTAACTGCGTGAACCAGCATTTCATAGCTCCTTGGTCGTTAGCGGCTCACGCAACGAAAGCCGGTATACATGAATTGGTAGTGCGCCTGGAACCAGTTGCGGAAAGTGCGCCGCAGCATGGACGAGGCCGTGCGTGCCGATCCGCCTCTCATGACGAAGTGTTTACCATCAAAGAAATCGGCGGAGTATCCGCGATAAAAGGGAAACGGTTCGAATCCGGCGTAGGGACCGAACTCAGTCGAAGTCCACTCCCAGCCATTGCCCAACATTCCCTGTACACCAAAAGCGTTTTGCCCGGCGGGATACGCGTTCACAGGTGCAGGACTCCATCGCGCAAAATCAAAATTGCCAAATTCAGGGGAGGGCGCGTCGCTTCCCCAAGGATACAAACGCTCTTCACCCTGCGCAGTACCGTATGCGGCGCGCTGCCATTCAGCCTCGGTCGGCAACGATTTCCCCACCCACTTGGCGTAAGCTTTCGCCTCCGCCTGGCTCACATACACGGGCCACTCCAGCGGAAGTGGAATCTCGTTGAACATAGTTCGATAGAGCCATTGTTCGCCGTCCCGTCTCCAGAATGCGGGATGAGAAATTCCTCGCTGCGACTTCCAATTCCAATCCTCGGCGCTCCATAGGGTTGAATTCTTATATCCACCCGCTGCGATGAACTCAAGATACTGATGACTGGTTACTTTGTAGCGATCGATGGCAAATACGGGCACGTCAACCGTGTGTTCGTCAAACTCGTTGTCCCAACCGAATGCGCCTTTTCCACGCGCCAAGCCAAGCGTAGCTTCTCCCGCCGGAATTTCGATGCTGTGATGATCAAGGGACGGACTGGAAGGGTCGTGCGGTTCGCGCTGCCTTATCTTTCGATCCAGCGGCAACTGGTGCAGCATGTAAGCCAGCGTCTCGGCATGCATCAGGCGGTGCTCAATCGCCACATGGAGCAAGGTAGTCAGCGAGAATCCATCGCGGCCTATCTCACCGGAGTCGAGCGCTGACTCCAGCTTCTCATCGAGAATGCTCCGGCTTTTCCTGACGTACTCCCGCACCGCCGCAATGGACGGCCACTGGGACGGCTGATCGCTGGGCAGGCCGCCGTCAACAGGATCGATGCCGAAGGCGAATAGATGGTCGAATTCGGGATGAAAGCTTTTTAGTCCCAGAACCCGCTCGTGCAGCAAATTCCAATCGAACGCTTCCAGGTGCCCGACATAAAAAATAATGCGGTGACGCTCGGCAATCGGACGCTCGTACAACGAATCCGGTTTCACGATGGCGAACAGAGCGTCCGACTGTTGTCGGGCCTCAGCTAACTGCTGCAGTAGATGCGTAGCCGCAACTTCGCTGGTGGCTGGCATTAAGTTCTCCAAATCTGGCTACAGAAAGCAAGCCCAACAAGATAAGGCTATAGGCAGTCTGACGATTCTATCCGCATCCCGACCCGCGTACCATAGTGGAATGTCGATTCCCGTCTTCCATATAGACGCCTTCACCTCAAAGCCGTTCGCGGGCAACCCAGCGGCGGTGTGCCCCCTTGAGGCATGGTTAGATGACGCAACCCTGCTTTCGGTAGCAGCAGAAAATAATCTTTCTGACACAGCCTTTTTCGTGCCGCGCGGGGATGCCTATGAATTACGGTGGTTCTCTCCCCGGAGCGAGGTGAAGTTATGCGGACACGCCACGCTGGCCTCGGCTTACCTTATCCTGCATTTCCTGGCGAAGGAGCTGGATTCGGTGCGATTTGAGACGCGCTTCCGCGGAATACTCACAGTTTCTCGCGCTGGCGACGGGCTTTCGATGGACTTCCCCGCTCTACCGCCGTGGAAGTGCGCAAATCCGCCGGAACAATTATTAGATGGATTGGGCGAGGCCCCCGAAGCCGTCATGCAGATTGAGGACAACTATTTCGCGGTGTATCCGCAGGTACGAGATGTGCGCCAGATAAGGCCCGACTTCAGACTCCTGGAAAAACTTCATCCCGCCGGCGTCGCGGTCACCGCGCCAGGCGATTCCTGCGACTTCGTATCGCGATTTTTCGCTCCGAGCTATGGAGTTCCTGAAGATCCAGTGACGGGATCGAGTCACTGTTCGCTGGCACCGTATTGGGCTGAGCGGCTCGGCAAAGTGAAACTACACGCGCGCCAGGTCTCTGCTCGCGGCGGAGAACTGCGGTGCGAAATCGCAGGCAATCGCGTAATCCTCAAGGGGCAGGCAGTGCTCACATTACGCGGAGAGTTGTTGATCTGAAAGAAATCCTGCGTCAGGAAGGTTTATGGCGCCAGTCCCTTGCTCTTCAGGAACTCGCGCGCAACATCCGTCACGTCCCGCCGTTGGCCGTCCAGCGCGTAGTTCAGCTTCCGCATCTCATCGTCTGAGATTTGCCCGCCAAGCTCGCTAATTGCTTGCGCCACTTCCGGATGTTGCTGCAAAGTTTGCTGCCGAATCACAGCAACGGCTTCGTAAGGGGGGAAGTAACGACGGTCGTCTTTGAGAACGAACAAATCGAGAGCCGGAATAAGCCCGTCGGTCGCATTTCCAGCGGCAATATCAATCTGATGATTTTTCAGCGCCGGAGCGAGTAATCCCAAATCCATGATCCGCGGCGGCACAGCGAAGTGCAGGCCATAAGCCGCAGCCAGGCCAGCATATCCATCGGGCCGCTCCATAAACTCGTAGCCAAACCCCGCCCGCCACTGCGGAGTATATGCAGCCGCTTGCGACAGGGTCTCCAGTTTTAGGCGCCGTGCATCGTCGCCGCGAATCTCCATGGCGAAGGTATTGTTGAAGCCGAATGGCGGCCCGAGCGTCAGGCTGAAGTGCGCTTCATACTCGCTCTTCACTCGCTGATAAATCTGATCCCGACCGCCCGCGATTTTTTGTTTGAGAATGGCGCTGAGAGCCGTGCCCGTATATTCCGGATAAATATCGATTCTCCCCGCCAGCAGCGCCTGCTGGCAGATATAGGTCCCCGCAAGATAAAAGCGCCGCTCGACCTTCAGATGCGTGCGCGCCTCGATCATTTGAGCCAGAAGTTCGCCCAGCATCATGGACTCGGTGAAGTTTTTGGATCCCACCACAACCCGGTCGGAACGCGATGGCGCGCAAGATAGAAGAAGCAGCGCGGCAAGCAAAACACAAACAAGTGCGAGCTGAAATCTGCATTTCATCTCGGCTGCAGACGCCTCTCCAGCCATCCCAGGCAGAAATCCGCCGTCAGCGCCAGAACCGCAGCCGGAATTGCTCCCGCAAGAATAAGCTGGTTATTCACCATGGCCAGTCCGCGAAAAATAAATTCTCCCAGACCGCCCGCGCCAATCGCCGCCGCAATCGTGGCCAGTCCCACGGAAACAACCGCGGCCACGCGCACGCCTGAAAGGATCACGCTCACCGCTAAGGGCAACTCCACCTGAAACAAAAGTTGGCTGCCGGTCATTCCCATGCCGCGCCCAGCCTCCACCACCGAGGGATCGACGCCGCGAATCCCCGTATAGGTATTGCGAATCACCGGCAACAGAGCATACAGAGTGAGCGCCAGAATCGCGAGCCGATCGGCGCGCGCGCCGATCCAGGGCACCGGCAGCAGAAAGCCAAACAAAGCGAGGCTTGGAATCGTCTGGATCACATTCGCCGTTCCCAGCACCGGCTTATTCCACACGGGCCAATGTGCGCTCACGATGCCCAGAGGGATTCCAATCACAATGGCGAACAGCGTGGAAACGCCCACCAGCCACAGATGTTCCAGCGTAAGCTCCAGAATCTCTTCGTGATGCTGCAGGAAAAAGTGAGCAACGTTCATGACGCCCCTCGATTTGCTGCGGATTCCAATCCCTCGCCAAACGCTCGCAGATAAGCCGCGGCGATCGGATTCGCCGATCGCAAGAACTCCTGCGGCGAAAGCACCGTCACCAACCGGCCGGCCTCCATGAGAGCGATGCGAGAACCCAACCGCACCGCCTCGCGCAAGTCGTGAGTGACAAAGACGATCGTCTTGTGTAAACGCTGCTGCAGAGACAGGAACTCCCGCTGCAACTCGTCGCGGGTGATCGCATCAAGAGCGCCAAACGGTTCGTCCATTAGCAAAATTGCGGGATCGGCGGCCAGGGCGCGTGCCACTCCCACGCGCTGTTGCTGGCCTCCCGAAAGCTGATGCGGATGGCGCGACCCGATGGCGTGATCGAGTCCGACCAAATGCAGCAACTCTTCCACTCGAGCGCGAATCCGTTCCACCGGCCAACCCTCCATTCGCGGCACGAGACTGATGTTGCGCTCCACCGTCAGATGCGGGAATAACCCCACATTCTGAATGACGTAGCCGATGCCGCGCCGCAAGCGAATTACGTCGCCTACATTGTTGTCCTCGCCGTTAACCAGGACAGTGCCGCTGCTGGCGGCAAGCAGGTGGTTGATCAACTTCAGAGTAGTGGTTTTCCCGGAGCCGCTGCGCCCCAACAGAATGAGGGTTTCGCCGCGCTGCACCTGCAGATTCAAGTCCTTCAACAACTCGCGGCCGTCAGGCAGCCGGAAGACAACATCGCGAAATTCAATCACCGGCCCGTCAGCGGAATCTGTCTGCATTGTTCGGAGCGATGCAAGTACGAGTTTCCCAGCTTAGCCGATCAGCATACCGGAAGCTGCGCGTTTGCTTCGCGCGCGTAGTTGTGAAATGCACCAAATACCTGGACAGGCGCACCCGAAGAGCTAATAGACGATAAGGCTCACCGCGGCTACGATTGCCATTAGTATGTGTGCAATTTAATCTGGGTACGAGTGTGCCTGTTCTACGCAAGTTTATTTCCGCGGTCATGCTACTCCTGTTTCCTCTCTCGCTGAGGGCGGCGGACACAGGCTCGGCAATCTTGCGCAGCGCAGGCGGCGTGTGGGTGAACGGCAACGAAATCGCCGGTTCCACCGCCATATTTGCCGGCGACTCGCTTGAAACTAAGCCCGGCTTCGTAGCCAATCTCGACGTTGAAGGTTCGTCCGTTCTCATCCAGCCCCAAACGATCGTGAAATTCGAAGGCACATTCCTCACACTGGAACACGGAAGCGTCTCCGTGGGAACCTCGACCGCGATGAGCGTGCATGTGAATTGCATTCGCGTCGAGCCTCTCTCCAACGACCGCACGCAGTACGACGTTGCTGACGTAACCGGAAAGGTCGAGGTGGCGGCGCATAAAGACGACGTGAAGATCACGCAATCTGGCTCAGTGCGGAAGACTTCATCGGAGAATTCCTCTCTGTCATCGGTAGTCCATGAGGGCCAGCAAGGGACGAGAGACGAATCGCAAGCCTGCGGAGCGGCCTCACCCCCAGAAAGTCCGGCGCATGGTCTGAACACAAAGTGGATCGAGATTGGCGGCGGTGCAGGAGCCGGAGTCGTGGTACTCTGCCTCCTTCTCTGTAAAGGCTCGCCCAAGAGCAGCGCCAGCCCTTCACAGCCGTGAGCCTTACACGTGACCCGAATCAAGCCCCCAGGGAGACACCGTCGTCTCACAATGGCGAACCAACCGGTCCGTTAACCATGCCCGAGACTCGATCCCGGTTGCGCATCCAGTCCTCAGAAATTCCACGCATTTATCCCGACTTGCCTCTCCTCACTCCCTGGGCCCTTTCATTGAACTTGCTGTGTGGGGCCGCGTTTGCGGTGGCACGAGGCTCCCCCACGCAGTTACCTCTGTTACGCGAATTAGCGTTATCACAAAAATGAGTGACTAGAGTAAATAGCCGTTCCACAGCCACCTAGGTGATAATGAGCAACATGCCGCCATCCAATGGGGAGGGCCGCAAAGCCCCCGCGATTTAAGGCTTAACTAATGGAACCTGAAGGCTTAAGTTTGGAAGCGAATCATAGCGATGTGGAGGAATTCAGTTCGCCCAACCACGCGCGCGAGGAAAGTTATGTTCTCACTCTCGAGGAGATTGCGAATCTCGCAGCCGAGGAGGGTCAGCCCGCCGAAACCCTCATGAACGTGGTGGCCTTGATTGCCAAGCGCTTTGAAACCGACGTGTGTTCCGCATATTTGCTGGAGCCCGACCGGGCCAACCTGGTGCTCGCTGCGACAGTGGGGTTGAGGCGGGAGTGCATCGGCCAACTTCGCATGGCGATTCATGAAGGACTCGCTGGTCTTGTGGCTGAGCAGGTTCGCCCCGTGGCCGCGGAGCAGGCACAAACTCATCCGCGGTTCAAATACTTCCCCGAGGCCGGTGAGGATGCATATCAATCGTTTCTCGGAGTACCGCTTATTGATCGAGGAGTTTTGCAGGGTGTTCTCGTGGTGCAAACCGTAGCGCCGCGGGCATTCCGCGAAGACGAGATTCAAATGCTGACCGAGGCCGCGGCTCAAGTGGCGCCGGTGGTCAGCGAAGCGCGGACCCTGGATCGCTTTATCGCACCTCTGCAAGAACGCCTCTGGGCCATTGCGCGCAATTTGTGGTGGAGTTGGGATCACGACGCCGGAAGCCTTTTTCGGGATTTGGACCCAGTCCGCTGGGGACAGGTCAACCAGAACCCCGTATCCCTGCTGTCGGCTCTTCCGCTCGCACGATTGGAGAGTCGTGCTACCGAACTAGTACTGCACAGCCGCATTAACTACGCTTATCGTCGGATGCAGGAGTATCTGCATGCGGATCGCACCTGGGGTACTCGGCACGCGGGCGTTCTGCGGCCAGGTCCGGTGGCGTATTTCTCCGCCGAATTCGGTATCCATGAGTCCCTTCCGGTTTATTCCGGCGGCCTCGGCGTTCTGGCTGGCGATCACATCAAGAGCGCGTCCGACCTAGCGATCCCTCTGGTTGGCGTTGGTCTCTTTTACGGTCAGGGATATTTTCGCCAACGTCTGGACCGCAACGGCTGGCAGCAGGAAGAATACTCGCCTACCGACCTGACGCAGTTGCCGCTGGAGGTAGCGATCGGCAAGAATGGCCGCCCGGTCGTGGTGAGGATCGACACCCGCAATGGCTCGATCCATGCACGGGTCTGGAGAGTTGCAGTGGGACGCTGCGACCTATTCCTGCTCGATTCGGACGTTGAAGAAAATACACCCGACGATCGCGGGCTGACTTCCCGCCTGTACGGCGGAGACTCCCGCGCCAGAATGCGGCAGGAGTTACTTCTAGGTGTCGGCGGTTTCCGTGCGCTGAAGGCCATGGGCATCACGCCCGGAGTTCTTCATCTGAATGAAGGTCACTGCGCTTTTGCCGTGCTCGAAGCGTTGCGCATGCGCATGGAGGAGGAAGGAATTCGCTTCGATGCAGCGGTGCCACGGGTGTCGCGGGAAGTGATTTTTACTACCCATACACCGGTTCCCGCAGGCCACGATCGCTTCGATGCCGATTTGGTGGAAGAACATCTTGGGCCTTTGCGCGATGCACTTGGTCTTTCCCAAGAAAGCTTGATGGGACTGGGACGCGAGAAGCCAAGCAATCTGCAGGAAACCTTCTGCATGACAGTGCTCGGGCTTAGGCTCTCCCGTTACGCCAACGCGGTTTCCGCCTTGCACGGAGAAGTATCGCGCGCCATGTGGACCGGTCTCGTTCCCGGCAAACCGGAGGATGAAGTGCCCATCGGCCACATTACGAATGGCGTGCATGTTCCCTCTTGGCTGGCTCCGCAGATGTTTCGTCTATATGATCGCCACCTTGGCACGAATTGGCACCAGCACAGCAGCGAGGCTCGCACCTGGGACGGTATTGAGAATGTGGACGACGGCGAGCTTTGGGAAACCCATTTGAGCCTGAAATCGCGCTTGCTTGAGTTTGTACGCCGGCGTGCGATCGAGCAGGCGAAGTATCGCGCGGAACCGATCGAGGTCATACAGCGCATGGCGAGAGTTCTAAGCCCCGATGCGCTAACCATTGGCTTCGCCCGCCGCTTTGCGACCTACAAAAGAGCCAACCTGATTTTGCGTGACATTGAGAATCTAGCCTCCATGGTGAACGACCCTAAGCGGCCTGTACAATTCGTATTCGCGGGGAAGGCCCATCCCAACGACGAACCGGGAAAGCGGCTTCTGCAGCAGATTGCTGAACTGATGCGCAATCCACGTTTCTCCGATAAATTCGTTTTCGTCGAAGATTACGACATTAACGTCGGCCGCTATTTTGTGCAGGGCGTCGATGTGTGGCTGAACAACCCGCGGCGGCCACTCGAGGCCTCGGGTACCAGCGGTCAGAAGGTTGTATTGAACGGCGGACTGAATCTATCGGTTCTCGACGGCTGGTGGGCTGAAGCTTACGACGGCATGAACGGATTCGCCATCGGAACCGGGCGAACGCATGCCGATGTCAACGTACACGATGCGCGTGACGGAGACGATTTGTATCGCGCCCTTCGGGAAGAGGTAATTCCGCTTTACTACCAGCGCGACCGCGACGGACTTCCACGCGGTTGGATCAAGCGCATGAAGCGAACGATTCGAACTCTTGGCTGGCGCTTCAATGCCGATCGCATGGTGATGGACTATACCTTGAAGTGCTACATCCCGGCTGCAGGAGGGACCTCGAGCGAGATGAGATCCGCCTGGTAGTAGTTCTGAGAATTAATTCGAATTGGACGGCTCCGAAACTCTCAATTCATCCAGCAACGCTTTCGAAACTTTCTTCTGCAGCTCCAGCAGCAACTTCTTTCCCCCTGACGTGAGATAGAAGGTATCAATTGCCATTTGGCCTTCGGTATCGATCAAGGCAATCTCAATATTGCATTTCTGCTGCGAAAGGCACGAACTGATTCGGTGCAGTAGCCGGGGACGGTCCTGAGCAATCACCTGCAGCAGTGTGCTGGTCGAGGAACATTCGTCGTCGAAATCGATCCGCGTCTCCACTGCCACTTTGACTCGCGAGTTCTTCTCGGCCCGCTGACGATCTCGGAGCATTTTGTCCAGATCGGCCTTGCCAGCCAGAACCGCTACAATGCTGTCTTTAAACCGCTGCCACTCCGAAAGGTTCAGCTCCAGAGTGCGGAAGCGGTCGGTAAAGTGTAGCGAGTCGACCACGGTTCCGGCCTCATTGGAAAAAGCGTTGGCCTTCACAATGTTCATTCCCCACGCGGCCAGCACGCCGGTCAGAGTCGCAAATAAGGACGGCCGATCTCTCGTAACCAAAGTCAGTTCATACCAGTGGCGGCCGCGTTTGAGATCGATCTGTACGCTATCGTGGCCCAACTCTTCCGCCATTCCCATATGGTGCATGACTTCTTCGGCGGAGTGGACCTGCAAATACCTTTGCGGGAATCCTTCCACGAAATCCTTGAACTTGGCGCCCGTGACTGGCGCGAGGCTGCGCAGACGGGCCAGTTTCTCATCGCCGCCATTGCTGTGCACACGGTGGTCGGCACTGCGGTTCAGATAGTTCGCAGCGCCAATATAGAGCTGCCAAACATTCTCCGCTTTCCACGGAGTTAGCGCCTCTGGATTGACCGCCTTGATATCCGCGTAGGTCAGCAGACAGAGCATTTTCAGGCGTTCCGGAGTCCCGATTTTCTCGGCGAACGCAGCCACTGTTTCGGGATTGTAAATATCGCGCCGCAGTTGCGCCGACATTTCCAGGTGATTTTCGATGAGAAACAACACCGCCGCACGCTCTTCCGGATCAACATCCAAACGATCGAGACAGCGGCCGGCAATTTCAACACTTGAGGCAACGTGATCGCCGCCCGGCACGCCTTTGCCGGTGTCATGCAACAATAGCGCGAGGTAAAGCAACTCCGGGTCTTCGAGTTCACCCAGCAACTCCGCGTAGCGCTTATCCCATTCGGACTTTGACTGATTCAATCTGTGGAGACTCTCAATGGCGAGGATAGAGTGCTCATCCACAGTAAAGCGGTGGTAGAAATCGCGAACCACCAGCGAATCTATCGGCTTTAGTTCCGGCAGTAATAAAGTAAGCAGACGAAGCGAATGCATAGCCCGCAGAGCTTCGGCGGCATGCGGCTGCAAAAGCGTCTCCTGCAGATAAAGCCACAGTTCCGCTCCACGTGGAGGAGCCACGGCCAGCGCCGGGAGAGCCTGTTCTATGCGATGCTCCGTGGTCGTGCTCAACTTCAGGCCGTGAAGAGCCATGAAGTGAAAAAGACGCAGCAGAACCTCAGGGTCTTTCAGCGACGAAGACTGCTGCAGGAAAATCAGGCCGTCGACCACGGAAAAATCCGGGTGCGGCGTTCGCGACTTCCACCCCTGAAATTGCCGGCGCAGTGAGGACCATGATTCAGGAATTTCCTCCAGCAATTGCACGACTGTACGCTGCACGGCGCGAGCATGGCCAAAATAAATCCGCATCCAATCGGCCGCTGAAAGATCCGCGGAATCGGAAGCGCCGATTTTGCGCACGGCAGCCTCGTCCTGCGCCTCCCAACTCAGCGCGTTGTCGTCGCGGCCATGGCGAAAATGAAGAAAGCTTCGCGCCGCCATAAGAAATTCCAGAGCTGCATCTAGTTGTTTCCGAACGGGGGCACGCAGCAAGGTCGCCTCCGGCCAATCGCCGAGTTTACCCATCGACGAGATCAGCGCCAACCAGCAGGCCACGTTGTAGTCACGAAGGCCGCCGGGCGACTCCTTCAAATTCGGTTCCAGATGGAAAACCGTATTCCCGAATTTTCCATGCCGCTCTCGCGTTACTTCTGCCAATCCCTGCAGCAACGGCCTCGACTCCCGCACCACCAGCTTGGGAATCACCTTGTCGTGCAGGCGAGTAAAAAGGTCGCGATCGCCGAGCAGAAAGCGGCAATCGAGGAGAGAGATTGTGAACTCGGTGTTATTGGGATCGTAACGATCGCACTCCGACAAGATGCGCGATGCAGGACTCAACCTGAGCTTTAAGTCCCAAAGTTCCTGGGAGAACTGTCGGGTGGCATCTTTGTAGGTCTCTTCCCCTCCCCGATCCGCATGAAGGAATAGGAGATCGATATCCGAGTACGGAAACAACCAGCCGCGCCCGAAACCGCCGGTTGCAACTAGAGCCATCCCGCGAGGGCCCGGCTCCTCGGCTGAAACCACCTGCCGCCACAGGCGTTTGAGGATTTCTTCAATCAGCTGAGTTCGTTGCGCAACCGCTTCTCGACCGTCTCCAGTGGCGGCGAAATCTCGCGCGATCCGCGCTGACTCCTCGCTGAGAGAACTTCGCAGTTCACTGATTAGTGGAGACGCTGGCGTCATGACGATGGGTCGATGCTCTCAAGCAGAATGTCCGTAATGGCTTCTGACACGCTGCCTTTAAGATGCCGTCCGGTCGCGTCCCGGTGGAATTTCCGTAGTTCCCTTGGTTAATGGCCACGCCCAATAGCGGATTTACAGCGCTCCCTCGCCGCGCTCCTCATTGCGAATGCGAATCGCCTCGTCGATGCGTGAGAGAAATATCTTTCCGTCTCCGATCTTGCCTGTTCTTGCCGCTGCCACAATGGCTTGCACAGCTTTTTCCACCATTCCGTCGGCCAGCACAACCTCGAGCTTCGTCTTCGGAATCAGGTCCACACTGTACTCGCGGCCGCGATAGACCTCGGTGTGACCTTTTTGCCGGCCGTGCCCACGGACTTCGCTCACCGTCATGCCTTCTACGCCAATTTCCTGCAGTGCGTTCTTGACCGCTTCCAGCTTGGAGTTTTGAATGACCGCTTCAACCTTAGTCATAGTGTCTTTCTCATAACACGGCTCCCCGGCCCGCTGATCAGGTCAGCAGCGCAACCCGCCATTGATACAGTATCCTTCCCTCCTGTTTCCGCGGCAAGTCCACATTGTGGATCATTTGCAGTTCGTGAGCCCTTCGTCCCGGCCTGAACGTCGAACTCTTGCCTATCAGACGTAGAACGATCCGAAATCACAAAGGCACACAGCCGCCCGCCCACTTTATCTCGTGAGCTAGTCGTAAAGGAAATCCAAACTATCTATTGATCCAATCGAGATTTGTTATTTGCAAGGCGGCAATTCGCTAACAAGGGAGTAGGCCGTGCAAGACTCATCACACTTTCCTTTTGGCCGGCGAGCGCCCTGCCACATACAGCGAAATCATTACAGGCATATTCTCAAGCAGAAGGTGTACATGAATCCTGGGTGTTTTGGGGCGGGCGTGCACTGTATAGTCTCCTCCCCTAACCACTGTGGGAGGGGAGAGCAGACACCCATCGCCCAAACCCGGAACTTTGTACTTAAAATTTCCCGCCACCATGTTGCAGATTTCGCCGATTGCATCGGCGACGCTGGCACTGGCGTCTTCCAAATTTATCCCCAGCATTCGTGAGGCCATGAGTGCCGCCGCTTCCTCCTCGCAACGAATGCTCATCACTCCGGTAAGCATTCCGGCGAGACCGACCATCGCCGTAACATTAGAAACCGCTGCGGAATGGCTTTTCGGGACATCGAGCTGGCTGTTGACCATCTGCGCGAAGACCTCCCGCGTTGCCTGTTCGATTACCGGCAGCCAGTCCTCAAGTTGTTCCGGCTCGCACTGGATGGGCTGTTCGCAGCTCATGGGGGTTCCGACCCAAGACACATCGGCAGGGAACCGAAAGACTTTAGCATTCATCTGGTTAGACAAAACGCCACGATGGTATTGCCCCCAACTTCCGTGGTTCTTCCCAATTCTTCCAGCAGGGCGGCTTCCAAGTCATCCGGATCCGGCTTCATCTCGCAGGCGGCAATTTCCCGGTCAGTCGCGCCTCGGAAGCAGAGCTCGCATACGCCTAGCCCGCCTTCGGAGCGCACAGGCGGTCCAAAAACGCGGCAGGTCATGGGACGCGACTCGTACAGCTCGCAGCTGCCGGTTGTGGGGTCGAGGACCGGGCAGGGCTCATCGTTCGCGAAGCCGGCAAAACGCCGCTTTGCATCTTCTCCTTCGTCCAACAAACCGGTCGCGGGATTTCCTGGAAAGTCCGCCGATAGCCGAGCGACTGCATCTCGCGCTCGTTCCCTTATACGGTTGGCTTTCTCGGGTGCGGTTCCTGCCAAATCATCCAATCCTCTTTTCAAGCGCATCGCATCGAGTTGATTGATGGGAAAAACCCCGATGCAGCAGTGCGTGCATCCGGGGCGACAGACTAGCCAATGCCCGCTACGAAGGGCCGCATCAGCCAGGGCAGAATCCACAATCTGAATCAGTTTACGATCCCTGGAAATTGGAAATTGCCCCAGCATAACGATTTCTGGATCATACAACCGGAAAGGCGTAAGGTTGAAACGATGCAGAGCAATTGTGCGTTACGAGGGCAGGTCTCCCGAAAGCGATGGAGCCATATCCTACTGGCTCCAGTCGCCGGAAACGTCTGCCCTTCCCCCCGGCGGCTTGACGCTTCCCTCGGGATCTCGTATTCATCGGCCCCCTGGCCGGGGTGCGCTTGCAAGAAGCGCGTGTTGTACCCGATGAGCTACAACTTGATAGTGCCGGCTGCCGGTCAAACGTTGCACATGGCTGCCCGGTTTCTGTGATTTTCTGCCAACAGAGTGAACCCGCGGCCAGGGCCGCCCAAATACGTGCGACTACAGGATAATTTCTGAAAAATCATGCCGCGCCCTGGACTAGAATTACGGTTTCGCGAAGTTTGGCCCTATGAGCAATTCGAACGACGTTTGGAAGGCGCTGGAAAACCGCGTTATCGATGGCCAGTTTCCTTTGCGCCAGTGGCTGGGCGGATCCGACCACAGCGCCGTTTTCCTCACCGAGAGAACCACGGACGGTACCGGAAAAGCTGTCATAAAACTCATTCCAGCGCAGGGTTTTTCTTCACGTGATCACAGCGAAGAAAACCAATTATCTCGCTGGGCGGTTACGACTCGCCTTTCGCATCCCCAGTTGATCCGATTGTTTGAGTTCGGACGCTGCCAGATTGAGGAAGCTCGCTTTCTGTATGTGGTGATGGAATACGCGGAGGAGAACCTTGGACAAATAGTTCCGCAACGGCCCCTGTCGCCCAACGAGGTTTCCGAGATGCTCCCTCCTCTAACTGAAGCTTTATCTTTCCTGCACGCACAGGGGATCGTGCATTCCCGCATCAAGCCTTCCAATATTTTGGCGGTGGACAATCAGCTGAAAATCTCCAGCGACAGCCTGCACAATGTTGGAGAGCACGGCGAGAAGATAAGCGGAGCCTACGATGCGCCCGAAGTGGTCACAGGGCTCACTCCTGCGGCAGATGTATGGTCCCTCGGCGTGCTGTTCATTACTGTTTTGACCCAAAACGAGCCCGCCGAGCTGAAACGTGAGTCCGGCCAAGTCGTGGTATCGGATGCGGTTCCCGAACCCTATCGCCGTATCGCGCAGAGATGCCTGCGGGTTGATCCCAGGCAGCGTGGCACGATTGACGAGATTTTACGCAAGCCTCAGCCTCACGAACCGGCCTCGGCGTTTGTGGAGAAAGAGAAAGTAAAGAAGGTAGAGCAGGAGGCTCCGCAAGACGCCAAAAATCGTTGGATCCGTCCTGCCTTAGTCCTCGCAACGGTTGTGATTGTTGTGGCGTTGCTGGCAGGCAGAATAAAGAACAACCATCCCGCAGCCTCGCCCGCGGAAATTCCTGCGCCACAAACACAGTCCGCCCCTCCCAGTGAATCGCAACCGCAGTCTCCTGCGAGTGCAACTCGAACTGGAACGACTCGCGGCAGTGTCCTGCATCAGGTCTTGCCAGAGGTTTCGCGGCAGGCGCAGAACACACTGCATGGCCATCTGAAAGTTGTCGTTGAAGTGACGGTGGACGCTTCCGGCAACGTCGCCAAAGAGATGTTGGTCTCCGCCGGGCCCAGCCATTACTTTTCCGGTAAGGCGCTGGCGGCGGCGCATGGCTGGAAATTTACGCCCCCACAGGTGGACGGACAACCCTCGCCCAGCACCTGGACCCTTCGTTTTCAATTCGGCCGAGGATCAACGCAGGTATTTCCCGCGCAAATAAAACCCTGAAATCAGCGTTCAGCCTCGGTTCGTTCGTTCTTCTTCATCTTCCAAATCATCTGGCGCAGCATGCCAAGCAGGAATTCCGCATCACCCTGTTGCAGACCCAATCTGCGGATCACGCGGCGAACCGCTCCGTGAAATGATTTCGAAGTATTCAGCTTCGGATACTCGCTGGCGCGCAGAGCCTCGAGTAGCGTATCGGTCATCCGTTCAATATCGGCGGACGAAGCCGGCGCCGATTCTCGCGGCTTCGCCACGATGCTCGGGTCTCTGGCCAACTCATAAAGACACACCGCCACGGCCTGGCCTAGATTCATCGAACAATGATCTTCGCGCGTAGGGATGTTCATCAGCCAGTGGCAATGACTCATCTCCAGGTTTGAGAGGCCGAATTTTTCCGATCCGAACAGCAGAGCACATCCGGCTGACGCCGCGAGATGCTCACGAATGGGGCCCGCCCCCGCGGCCAGCGGTACTAGGGAATGCTGCAAGTCGCGATGACGAATCGCGGTGGTTCCAACTACGAGCGAACAATCTGCAACAGCTTCTGCAACTGTTTTATAGACCTCCGCAGCCGCCAAAGTTTCCGCAGCGCCCACGGCGGAACGGGCGTTGCGAAATGCTACTTCGTACGGATTCACCAACCGCAAATGCGGAAAACCGAAGTTGCTCATGGCCCGCGCGACGGCGCCGATGTTGAGAGGATTGCGAACGTCAACCAGGACAACGCTCAGGCGTTCGAGTTCGTGGGTAGCGGACAAGCTATTCGCTATTTTACGGCACTTGGCCCATGTCCTTGCCAGGCACCTAAATCGCTTGCACGCCTGCTGCCGCAAGCTCTTTTTACATAGCCTTGATAATGTAAAATCTTTGTCAAACGTCAGCGACTGGCCGAGAATCGGGGAGAAATCGTTGTAAGCTTCACTTGGCTTAAGGCGGGGAGCATGAACCTCAGCCTAATTCTTATCAAGCTAAGGATGGCTTCCCATGGGTCAAATCGCAACGCCAGTGAGCACAGCCAGATTGGCTGATCCTGCAGTCCCAACCCGTCCGATGGGGAGAATCCTCATCGTCGAAGACGATCCCTCGGTGCAGAAGGCACTGCGGCGTTTGTTCGAAACCGAGGGCTACACGGTTGAAGTTCAGGGCAACGGCAGGTCGGCGTTGGAGAGCTTTCAGACGGCCCCGCCGGCGGTTATTATCCTCGATCTTCGCCTCCCCAAACTGTCCGGCAGCGACCTATGCAAGGAGGTCAAGGCCCAGGCGCCTACCCTGCCAATCGTGGTTTTGAGTGCAACCACCGACGTCTCCGACAAAGTTCTTCTCCTTGAATTAGGTGCTGACGATTACGTAACCAAGCCTTTCAGCCCCAGGGAACTTCTAGCACGCGTGCGTGCGGCTCTGCGGCACACTTCGAGAACGGCGAACGTCAGTCTGGTGAGTTTCGATGGAATTTCTGTCGACTTCAAGAAAATGGAAGTTGTGCGGGAAGGCAAGGTTGTCGTGTTAACCGCGCAGGAATTCAAGACCTTGCAGTTTATGGTGCAGAATGCCGACCGCGTCATCAGTCGTGACGAGCTGTTGAACGAGGTCTGGGGATACCAGAATTACCCATCCACCCGCACCGTGGATAATCACATTTTGAAGCTGCGGCAGAAACTGGAACGCGATCCTGCCAGTCCGGTTCACTTCCGCACCGTGCATGGAATGGGTTATAAGTTCGTCCGCTGAGATTGTCTTTGGACCCTACATCAGAATCCGCATTGCAAACCCTCAAGCAGCCTGGAGCTGCGCTCGTCCATCGAACCCGCCTCCGCACTCGTTTCCTGCTATCGATGGTGCTCATCACCGCAGGCCTCACGGCGATGAGCCTGTTGGTGGTGCGGCACAACATGGAACGCCATGTTCGCGAGGGCATCGTTCAGGATCTGCGAAACTCAGTTACCACCTTCCAAAATTTTCAGCACGATCGTGAGGTTATGCTGACTCGGTCTGCAGAGCTAGTGGCCGATCTTCCCAACATGCGATCGATCATGACCTCGCACGATCCTGCCACCATCCAGGATGCTTCGAAAGACGTGTGGCAATTGACCGGCAGTGATCTCTTCGCGTTGGCGGATCGGAATGGCAAAGTGGTCGCTCTTCATACAAGGTCGCCCGGTTTCACCCAGGACGCAGCACAGCAATGTTTCGTGCGGTCGTTGAATGAGGAAGACTCGAGTCATTGGTGGTTCGGCGCCCATCATCTTTATCAATCCTTTGTCCAGCCGATTTACTTTGGTTCGAAGACGGAAGGCTCGCTGCTCGGATTTCTGATCATCGGTTATGGAATCGACGACCGGCTGGCGCGTGAAGTAAGCAAGGTCTCGGCCAGCCAGGTTGCATTCTCCTACGGAGACGAGATCGTCGCATCCACTCTTACCGCAACCCAATCTCAAACTTCTTCTGTCCACAGCTTCGCGACTGGGTCGCCCCAGGATGGCCCGCGCGACGTCACAGTGGGCAACGAACTCTTTCTGGCAACATCGCTCGATCTCTCAACCGGAGAGGAAACTCCGGTCCGCTTGATAGTGCTCGGCTCCTACGATCAGGCCGCCAAGTTCCTCGGGAATCTCAACCGCCTGCTTTTGTTGCTAGGTCTTACTGCAGTGCTGATCGGCAGCGGGCTGGTCTTCCTGATCTCCCACACCTTCACCCGCCCTCTTTCCAGCCTGGTGGAAGGCGTGCGGGCGCTGGAGCACGGAGACTATCACCATCCGCTGGATCCTCGCGGCAGTGATGAGGTCGCGGAATTAACTTCCGCCTTCGACCGCATGCGTTCCAGCCTGCTCAAAACTCAGCAAGCACTCCTCGAATCAGAACAGTTGGCCACGATCGGACGTATGGCCAGTTCCATTACCCATGACCTGCGCCATTCTCTGGCGGCAATTGTAGCCAACTCCGAGTTCCTGGTCGACGGAAGGCTCACCAACGCGCAGCGCGAGGAATTGTATGAAGAAGTCCGCATTGGCGTAAAACAGATGACCGACCTGATCGACTCCTTACTGGAATTTGCGAGAACGAGGGAATCGCTTACGCCGAGCTATTCCAGCGTCTCCGAAACGGTGCATCGGGCGATGCAAGCTGTCCTTCTTAACCCCCGGCATCAAGGCACGCGAATTGAAGTATCCAGCAACGGCCAGAACCTGGCATGGTTCGACCCGCGAAAACTGGAACGCGCCTTGTACAATCTTCTGCTGAATGCCTGCGAGGCTGCGCCGAGCAGCGAAGGGCTGGTTCAGGTGACGATTGGACACACTGAATCCTCGCTCACCATTGCGGTTTCCGATAATGGCCCTGGCATTGCCAGCGACATTCGCGACAAGCTTTTTCATCCGTTCGTTAGTTATGGCAAGGAAAACGGTACGGGATTAGGCCTTACTGTGGTGCAGAAGATTGTTCAGGACCATGGTGGAGAAGTCGTTATGGAACGTACTGCAGATGCCCAAACCGTTTTTCGCATTACAATCCCCGATCGTTCTGGCCGGGGCTCCGGAGAAGAAAGCGACGACAAGCTTTCGTCCCGTCCCTTGGTTTCATCGAAACGATCGAGCACATAAAAAGTTAATTCGACATTCGGATAGGCATTCTCCTTTTTCGGTTCCAGACTCGCACCGTCCGCATGTCCCCCAGGAGGATGTGTGAAAAAACCTTGGTCCCCTGCGCTGCGTTCAAGCGCCATCGCGATAGCCTCCTTCGTACTTGCAGTTGCCCCCTGCCGCGCGCAGGACAATACCGCCAACTCTCCACCCGCAGACGGCGGTTCTTCTGTGCACGAACTCGCCTCGCAAGTACATGAACTGCGCGCCATGATTGAACAGATGCGAGCTGAGAACGCACGATCGCGCACAGAAATGCAGCAACTGCGGAAGGAATTGCAGGATACCCGCAGGCTGCTCGCTCCGGTTGCCACCGCACTGAATAGTTCCGTTTCAACCGAAGCCGCTCCCTCCGTCGACGCCTCTGCCATGACACCGCCAATTACGCAAAATACCGCTTCCGCCACCAACCTGGGCGAGCGCGTTCAGAAACTCGAAGAATCCACGCAATTGCTCGGCTCGAAGATCGACGAGCAATACCAGACGAAAGTAGAATCCGCCGCTAAATACCGCGCCCGGCTCTCGGGAATTATTTTGATGAACGCATCCCGCAACGTGGGCGCTTCTGACAACCTTGATTTTCCTAATTACGCCCAGCCCCCGGCGATGGGTACGACCTCACAAGCAAGCTTCGCTGCTACCCTCCGTCAGAGTGAGATTGGCCTGGAAGTTTTCGGCCCGACCTTGGCTGGCGCGAAAAGTTCAGCCGATGTGCAGTTCGATTTCGCAGGAGGATTTCCCGCCACCTCAAACGGAGTTAACTTCGGGATCGTTCGCCTGCAAACAGCCAGTCTGCGCTTTGACTGGAAAAGCACCTCCGTTATTGGTGGGCAGGATGCGCTATTTATATCGCCGCTATCGCCTACGTCGTTTGCCTCGCTCGCCACTCCGGCTTTCGCCTATGCTGGAAATCTATGGGGCTGGACGCCGCAGATTCGCGTCGAGCATCGCTTTGATCTTTCCGATCAGCAAACACTGACAATCCAAGGCGGAATTCTCGACAATCTCGACTGGGAGCCTCCGAACAACCAGTTCACCTACACGTACACCCGCTCCCCTCAAGCAGGGGAAACCTCGGGACAGCCAGCCTACGCTGTTCGCACGGCATGGTCACGGCCGTTGTTTGGTCGTCCCTTAAGCTTTGGAGCCGCGGGTTACTACGGTCGCCAGGACTGGACTTGGGACCGGTACGTCGACGGTTGGGCAGGCATGGCGGACTGGCAGATTCCGATCGTTCGCCGCCTGACGCTTTCCGGAGAATTCTATCGCGGACGTGCCGCCGGAGGGCTGGGCGGAGCAATTGGGCAAACGATCGTTTACGGTGCCAACCCCTCCTACCCGACCTCCCCCATTCGCGGGCTCAACTCCGCCGGCGGATGGAGCCAACTGAAGTTTCAACTCACACCAAAGCTGGAGTTCAATGGGGCCTTCGGCGAGGACGATGCCTTTGCTGCGGATATACGCGGCTTCGCCTCTGACGCCAATAATTTCGGCCCAATCTTGGGGCGCAATAAGGATATGCTCGGCAACCTGGTTTATCGGCCCCGGTCGGATTTGCTGCTCTCCGCCGAGTTCAAGCGTTTGCACACGTTTCCAATCTACGATGCCGCCAGCGTCACCAACCAAATCGGCCTCGCTATGGGGATACTTTTCTGAACATGCTTCGTTTCTTTCATTGTCGACAGATCCATCGATTAGCGCCCTGCGCTCTTCTTTTGCCGTTGGTCTTTGCCAGCGCGCAAAACGTTGAGCTCAAAGGCAAGGTTCAGCTGACACGCAGCGGACACCGGATAAAAGACGCCTCAAAACTCGTCGTCTGGCTCACGCCCGTGGGTAGTACTCCTGCGCCCGCGATTCCGCAGCAACCGCTCTCTCAGATTCCCAAACTCGTTCAAAAAGACAAAAGTTTTCAGCCTTCACTATTGGTGATTCCCGCAGGCGGCAAGGTCGAGTTCCCGAATCGCGATCCCTTCTTTCACAACGTTTTTTCCATGTTTGACGGAAAGCGCTTTGATCTCGGACTGTATGAAAGCGGCACCACGCGCTTCGTCCAATTCGACAAGCCGGGAATCTCTTTCATCTTCTGCAATATCCATGCGCAAATGCACGCCGTAGTGATCGCCGTTGACACTCCCTACTACGCGATCTCCGATGGTCGCGGCGAGATCGATATTCGGGATGTCGCTTCCGGGCGCTACCAGATGCATGTTTTTCATCCGTCGGTATCGCCGGAAACATTGCGTGCCGCAGAACGCGAGATCACCGTCAGCTCTCGCGATACGTACTTGGGAACATTCACCCTGTCGGAATCCGATCTCGAACTCGCGCACAAGAACAAATACGGACGCGACTACGACCCCCCCGATCCCGACAACCCCGCGTATGCGAGACCGTAGGTTTCTACCAACCAATAAGAAAGGCGTGCGGTTAGCACGCCCTTCTCGCCTCTGACCTTCACTTGGTTCTTACGTTCTTAAATCACCCTGCCGACCACAACAAAGCCTAGCGATGCCCCCCACCGCTGGCATGCCCACCGCCTCCGGAGGAATGACCTCCGCCGTTGCTCGGTGCGCTATGCGATCCGCTACCGCTGTAGCCACTATACCCGGTACGGCTACCGCCATAACCTCCCGACGATCGCGGTTGCACGATAGGTTGACGCATATTAAGCTGCGGACGCGAATAGCCGCCGCTACCACCGTACCCACTCGAACCGTATCCCCGCGAGTAATTTGAACTGGGCGCGGTGCGATTCCAGTAACTCCCGCTCTCACTGCGGCCATAGGACTGTCCTCCGCCTCGATTCGCACTCGAAGATTCAGGCCGGTTGGAGAAAGCAGTCGAGTTGCTCGATCGGCCCGACTGATTCGCCCCCACTCGGTTCGCGGAGTTGGTCGTTGCCCTGCCAGCGGCCGACGCACCGGCGCTGGGCTTTCCACCGGACGCGCTTGTTCCGCCGCGAGATTCCGTTGCACCGGCGGTCCGGCTGCCGGCAGTCACCGGACTGAAATGGCTCTGCTGCATCGACTGTTGCAGATGTGCCGTCTGCTGTTGAAATGATTCTAGGCGCGATGCGTTCTGTGTTCCGGTAAAATGCTGCGCAGCCGTGTCGTGAATCGTCGACGGTGCCGCTGCACGTCCGCTCGCCGATAAGCTGGCATGCGTAGGAACCACGGGCATATTGCCGGTCATCATGTGGGAGTTGCTCAACTGCCCGTGAGTAGCCGCGGTTGCAGTAATGTGTCCTGCACCGAACTGCCCCGCACCGACAGTCGACACGCCATGACTGATGTGCTCATCGTTAATGTGAGCAATGTTGGAAAATCGTGTGCCCGCATGGAGCGGCGCGATTCCGCCGAAGCGATTAACCTCACCAAATCGTCCGAAGCCGACCACTCCGAAGCGGCCGCCGTATCCACCCCACCACGGGTGGAACCAGTCCCCAGGCCCAAGCGGCAGCCAGCCGAAGCCTCCCCATCCGCCCCAGCCAAAGCCGAATCCCCAACTCCCGCCAAATCCAAAGAACGAAACATATGCTGGCGCCCAGAAAGGACGATAGAATCCCGCGCCCCACACCGGTCCCGGCCACCATCCCCAACCGCCGCCCCACCACAGCCAACGGCCATAGTGATACGGCGCCCATCCCCAAGGCTCGTAGCCAACCCAAGTCCATCCGTAATAAGGCTCGTAAACCCAGTTGCCGTCGCGATATGGGGCCCAATCATCCGGCTCGTTAGGAACCCAGACTTGGCCGTAATCCGGCACGTTCTGCCATTGGCCGTTGGCGTCCAGATCTTCCGACCCGACGTAATACTTGTTCGTATGCTGCCACGCATTCGCATGATGGATTATGCGGTCGCGCTCAATGTTCCACTGGTCCCAATCGTCGCGGGCGGGAGCAGCACTGACTTTGTATTGTGCATCTGCTCCGGCACCGCGCACGGTTGCCATTTCACCAGCCTTAACATCGGCGATGCCCTGCGGGGTTGAAATCTGCGCCTCGCCCTTTCGCACGATCACAACACTGTCGCCATCGGGCCGCACTTCTACGCGATACACGCCATCCTGATGCGCCGGATGAACGGAAACATTCGGAGTATCAATCTCCGGCTCAGCTTCGCTTTCTCCGAAAACCGTGTAATTCGCCACACCTTGGGCTACCTGAATCTGGATATACTTTTGCGTGAAGTTCGCAAGGTTGGCCTGCGCGTTCGGCCCCAGGCGGAGAATGTTCGCATAATCGAGTTGCACTTCCGCGCGGCCGCCATCTCCCGTAGAAATTTTGTCGCCATTCATCACCGGCTGATTCAAAGTAGCAGCCGACCATGTGCCTGAATCGCCGCGCTGCGTTGACACGTCGCCATGCATGAAGCTAACTCGGCCCACACCCTGATCGGTCTTGGCCGGTTCCTCACCAGAAGGCCCTCCCGGCTGAGCCTCCCCCATTTGCGGGCCTTGCCCCGGCTGCGGCCGCTGTCCCGGCTGCGGAGGCGGACCAGCCTGCGGCGGAGGCGCCTGTGGCTGCCCCATCTCCATAGGAGCGCCGGGCTGCTCCGAAGGACCGTTACCCGGCTCTGTCGTAGGCGTTTGCGCCCGCAGCGCAAGCGCTCCGGCGAATGCCAGAGCCAAAATTGCTAAGCTTCTTATCAACGCGTTTTTCATAACCGACTCCCGAACTCGTACCCACGTCCTAAAAATCCTAAACTTGAGAGAGTAATGCGCTGTAAGCAAAGCAACTAGCAGGCCAAACCCCGCGAAATACAAATTCGCGTAAACCGTTTGTTTTCTTAAATAAAATAAGGTCTCTCGTAGGCTTGAGATCGTTGAAATTCGAAGCCGGTGGCCGCTTCAAACCAAGTTGGTGGTTTTCGGCCAACAGGCAACATAAGGGGCGGATCTATACTTCTTTGTCCTCATCCGCAATCCCAATCTTCGATAGCCGATACCGCAGCGCGTTCCGCGACAATCCGAGCAATCGCGCCGCTTGGCTCTTATTTCCGTTCGCACGCCGCAGCGACTCTCGAATCATCTCGTCTTCCCATTGCTCCAGAGTCATCCCTTCCGGCAGAAAGTTTCCTGCGCCATTCGCCGCCCTCGCTGGACGAACGTCCAGATGAATATCTTCCACCTTCAATAAGTTTCCTTTAGCCAGCGCGCAGGCTCTTTCGATAATGTTCTGCAGCTCGCGAACATTTCCAGGCCAGCGATAGTTCACCAGAGTCTGCATCGCCTCCGGAGTTATGCCTTCCACCGGCTTGCCGGAGTCTCCCGAAAAACGCGCGATGAACAGATTCACCAGGTCGGGGATGTCTTCCTTCCGCTGCCGCAGCGGCGCGATATCGATGGGAACCACGTTCAAGCGATAGTAAAGATCTTCGCGGAAAGTTCCCTGTTCGAGTGCCTCGCGAAGGTCGCGATTGGTTGCGGCGATGAGCCGCACATCTACCTTTACCGTCTTAGTGCCGCCCAGTCGTTCGAATTCGCGCTCCTGCAACACGCGTAGCAGCTTTACCTGCGTGGCGGGTGGAACATCTCCAATCTCATCCAGAAAGAGAGTGCCTTTGTCCGCCAGCTCAAACTTGCCCGGCTTGCTCACGTTCGCGCCCGTGAATGCGCCCCTCTCATAGCCGAACAGTTCACTCTCCAGCAAATTCTCCGGAATCGCCGTGCTGTTGATCTTGATAAAGGGTCCCGTAGCTCGGCGCGATTTCTCATGAATCGCTCGCGCAATCAGATCCTTGCCCACTCCACTCTCGCCGCCCAGCAGCACCGTCGAATTCGTGGGTGCGACCCGATCCACCGTGGCCAGCACCTCCTGCATTTTTCCGCTGCGCGCGACTATGTTCGGATGCGCGTACCGTTTACCCAAAGCCTCGCGCAGAGAGCGATTCTCTTCGCGAAGATTGCGCACGTCCAATTCCTTGCGGATCACCATTCTCATCTCGCTCAATGAGAATGGCTTGAGCACATAATCGCTGGCCCCGGCTTTCATGGCCTCTACGGCAGTCTCCACGGTGCCGTACGCCGTCATTACCACCACAGGAAGCGCTGCATTTTGCCGTTTGATTGCATGCAGGAATTCCAACCCATTCATACCCGGCAACTTAAGATCCGTGACTACAAGATCGATAGTATTTTCGCGCAGCATCTTCAAGCCGCTCTCCGCGTCGCCGGCGGAAAGCGTGTCAAAGCCATCCTCGCCGAGATTCAACTCGAGCAGGCGCCTCATCTTCGCTTCGTCTTCGACAATCAGAATGGTCGGCATCGGTTTGCGCCGCTCCTCGGCTTGCGTTCCACCCACCACAACTCGACCGGTACTCATCATTCCCTAAGATGCATGGTTTGAGGCGGCTTGATCGATGGCGGGAAAGAAAATGACGAAGCGCGCTCCGTGCAATCCACTTCCCTCATTCGCGTTTTCAACCCGAATTGTCCCATGATGTCCATCGATAATTCTTGAGACAATGGAGAGTCCCAATCCCACCCCGGTTTTTTTCGTGGTCACAAATGGATTGAAAATTTGCTCGCGCAACTCAGGCGGAATTCCCGGCCCGCTATCTTCAATCCTCACTTCGACTCCCTCTCGATCGCCGTTCGACCTCATCGCTGATACCTTCAGAGTCCCCTGATTACCCATAGCATCGTAAGCGTTCTGGATAAGATTCACGAAAGCCTGTTCGCAGAGCCCCTCATCCAGCGGCACCAAAGGAAGGTTCGGTTCATACTCCCTTTCGACGCGCACTCTTCCTTCGTCTTTGTGAGATAACGAAACAGAATGGAGCGCGTGATCCAGCAATGGCCCAACCTCCTGCGGAATTAGCTCCGCGTGCAAGGGCCGGGCAAAATCGAGAAACCTCGTTACCAGCGCACTCAAACGGTTGGTCTCGCTGGAGATATAACCGGCAAGTTCGCTGGCTAATGGATTGGCATCGCTTAGCTTTTGCTGCAGCATCTCCGCCGATCCCTTAATCACTCCGAGCGGATTGCGAATTTCATGTGCCAGCCCGGCGGACATTTGCCCTAGAGCCGCCAAACGCTCCGAGCGCCGTGCCTCCTCCTGCGCCTGTTCCAGCCGGCGATTGGTTTCGGCCAGCGTCCCGGCAAGTTCCTGGTAGCGTTTGATCTGGCGCCGGTTCTCCACCACGAAGCGGTTCACGACCATCGCGGCAAGAAAGAAGAAAAGAATGCGGATGGCAAGCAACCCATACGCCTCCTCATTAATTTCATATTCCTGCAGCGCGGGATAAAGATATGAACAGTAAGCTGCCGAGGCGAGTGTTGTCCACAACAGCGTCCCTAATGGGCTGAAATATTCCGCCGCCGTGACCGCCGGCAAAAAATAAATCGGCCAGTAGCTGCTGTTGATGCTGAGTTCGCCAGTGTGATCGATGAGCAGCGTGGCCAAAGCGATTTTGATCAGAACGATATAGGCGGAGCCACGCCGCGGGGCTTTGCTGAGAATCCAGCCTTCACTGAACTGGGTCACGCCAAACGCCAGCAGGACCAACTGCTTGTGGATCTCGAGTAGCGGAGGCAGCAGCGCGAGCCCGGCCAGAAACAACAACCAGAGTACATCCATCCAAATCATTGCCGGACGTTTCTGGTCACTCGTCATAGGCGCAAACAATTATGCCGGGAGCGATGCTGCTCCCGGCATAATTTTCCCTTTCGAAGCTATCAGACCGTACTTAGCCCGCCCGCGTCAACCTCACTTCTTAGGAGGAGCGCTGACTGGGGCCGTAGTCGAATGAGCCTGCGTCGTGCTATGCGAACTTTGCTGCGCTTGCGTTGTGGTCGTTGCGGTCGTCGCAGGTTTTTGCGTCGGTGAGTGCCATGCGCTGTATTTCTCCTCTTCCTGGCGCTGTGGCTGGGAGCTGCTTTTTTGCACCGGAGCCACCGGCTTGACAACCGCACGCGACGACTGCTGGTGCGCGGGCTGCGCACTTTGAGTTACTTGTTGCGACCGGGAAACCTCTGGCTCGGGAGTTCCTTGCTCCTCCCACACGCGTGGCTGAGGTTTAACCGGGTTATCAATGCTGCTCGCACCTTCGCTGACGGGATGGAGGCCTTCGACCGGTTGCGATGGCTGCCGCTTCACTGGAGTTAGCGGCACAGGAGTTCCTGATGGCTCTTGCCGTACCAAAGACTGAGTGGGCAACGGTTGATTTAAGTGCCCGCCCGTTTGCATTTCCCTCGGCGCAAAAGAGCGTGGCATCGGCGCCGGCGTCCTTACCGCAACCACAGTGCGGCTCGTTACCGCCGCAGGCGGACGATTCACCACAGGTTTACCCGAGCCCAATACGCTGGCTCTAGCCGGCTCGACTGCAACCGTATTTGACACGGGCGCAGCCGCCAGATCGACCGACGAAACCGAAACCAGGCCCCCCGCCACTGGCCGCGCATTCACAAAGGTGTCCCGCGAAACTACCGTCACGCCGCCGTTCAGATTTCGGTTCGCGTACGATATATCGTTCGCACTCCGATTGACGACAACTGTGTTGTAAACATTCGTGACTCGGCTATTGTTCACCGTCGTGTTTGTTACGTTTACTCGATTCACGTAAGCAAGGCTCGCGCGATAGCCCGGAACGAAAACTTCTCCCGGAGCCAACGGCACCCATCCGACTCCTCCTCGCAGCGCTGACCTTCCCCCGATCCAGCCCACAAGCGCAGGCGCATACACCGGCCGCGCAACGCTCGGCCCGGGAACCCAAACCCAACCGTTCCCTTCGAATGCCCATCGGCCGTAGTGAAATGGAGCGAATCCCCAGGGTTCTTCGGCTACCCACGTCCAACCCCACGGACTGACCCAGACCCAGTTACCAGAACGATATGGCGCCCATCCTGCGGACACGCCGCGCGGGCGCCACACATAACCGTAGTAGGATACGTAACTCCAGTCGCCGTAGGTGTCGAGATCCTCATATCCGGTCATGTCGCGTGAAACGTAGTTCGCCGAATCGGAATCGTCCTCCTGCCGGTCGCGCTCTGAAGCCCAATTATCCAATCCGTCATGGTCGGGAGCCCTGCTGAGGTCATACTCCTGACGATCACTGCCCGTGAAAGTCGCGAACTGATCGGCCACCATGCTGTAGGAAGAACCACCGCCAGTAACTTGGCCGCGTCCGCGCCACACTGTCACATCCGTCCGGCCACCGCTAGGATCGACATCGATGCGGTAATCGCCCGGCTGCATGACCGCGAAAGCAACGTTGGGTGTGTCGATCTCATAGGAGTCTTCATCGTCGACGTGCCGGACGTTCGCGATCAACGAGCCTTGCACCAGCCGAATTTGCGACGCATGATCGCTTACTTCGAGAAACGAAATCCCGGTTTTCTCGCCCAGTCTGAGGGCGGTCGATCCAATGTGTACCTCGGCGCGCGAGTTTTCATCCGTCCAAAGATTGTCGCCAGTCACCAGCGGACGGTTAAGCGCGGCATCGACCCAGTCATTCTCGCCACCAGGCTGAAAAGAAACCGATCCGTCAATGTAGTTAAGCCGGGCCACGCGGCCGGGAGCATCTTGGTCGCCGGCTTGCGCGCTTTGTGAACCTTGATCGGCAGTGGAATCTTGCGCGTTCGCGCTCAACGTCATCTGCAGCATTAGCGCCACGGCTGCCACGATCATCGCCAAATTACCGGATTGCTTTAGCTTTTTCATATCCGCCCCGATATACCCGAGTGTCTTCCTCGATCCTATCCGGGCAAAAGTAACCCGCGGTAGAGCACCTTTAGTTTTGGACGTTACTGTGGTGTTTGCAGACGGAGAGGTGAGTGAGGCGGTAGGCCGGAGAATTGCTTAAGTGGCCGCCCTCCGGCCGGCTGTTCCGCGGGCGGCCTTCCCTGAGCGAAGCCGAAGGTTCTGACGGCGGCGTTCCCTAGCGAGATGCCCTCTGCGCGATCTGATCAAGTGCAAGGTTCAGTTCGAGAACGTTCACGCGCGGCTCACCCAGGAATCCAAGCTGCCGCTGCTCAGTGTGCTGGCGCACAACCTCTCGCACGCGCTCCTCACTTAAACCGCGTTGCTTGGCCACGCGTGGAACCTGAAACTCGGCGGCCGCAGGAGTAATGTCCGGATCGAGGCCGGACGCAGAAGACGTCACCAGGTCGATCGGCACTGGCGTACCGGGATTCTCGGCCTGAAACGTCGCCACATCAGCTTTCACGCGATCGATGAGTTGATGATTCGTCGGCCCCAGTTGCGAGCCATTGGAAGCAGTTGCATCATAGCCGTTCCCCGCAGAGGAGAGTCTCGAATGAAAGTAAGTTGGACCTGAAAAAGCCTGCCCGATCAGGTGCGATCCGACCAACTTGCCGTTGGCTTCGATGAGTTCTCCGTTGGCTTTCTTGGGAAACAGAACTTGCGCCAGTCCAGTTACTACGAGCGGGTAGACGATCCCCAGCAAAACGGTGGTTGCGATGGTCATTAAGACTGCAGTGATCAGATTCTTTTTCATGTTCATGACAAATCTCCCTACGCAAGCCCTGCCCGGGTAATTAGCATGTCGATCAGCTTGATCCCGATGAAAGGGATGATGATTCCACCCACGCCGTATATCCAAAGATTGTTGCGCAGCAGTGCAGCCGCGCCCATGGGCTTATATTTCACACCGCGCAGCGCAAGCGGGATGAGCGCGATGATGATCACAGCATTGAAAATCACAGCCGAGAGAACGGCCGACTCCGCCGTTTTCAAGTGCATGACGTTGAGCGCATTCAGCACCGGGAAAGTGCCCGCGAACATCGCCGGAATAATTGCGAAATACTTGGCCACGTCATTAGCGATAGAAAACGTCGTGAGTGAACCGCGTGTCATCAGCAACTGTTTGCCGATCTCCACGATTTCGATGAGCTTGGTCGGATTCGAATCGAGATCCACCATGTTGCCGGCTTCTTTCGCTGCTTGCGTGCCCGTATTCATTGCGACGCCCACATCTGCCTGAGCTAACGCCGGCGCGTCGTTGGTGCCGTCTCCGGTCATGGCCACCAGCTTGCCTTCGGCCTGCTCCTTGCGGATCAGGTCCATCTTTTCCTTAGGAGTAGCCTGCGCCAGAAAATCGTCGACTCCGGCTTCACGCGCAATGGCAGCCGCAGTCAGCGGGTTATCGCCTGTAATCATGACCGTCTTGATGCCCATCGCCCGAAGCTGGTCGAACCGCTGCTTCATACCACCCTTAACGATGTCCTTCAGTTGAATCACGCCGAGTGCGCGGCCATTCTCCGCAACTACCAGCGGGGTTCCTCCAGCGCGCGAAATGGTGTCAACGCTTTCCCGCACTTCCTTCGGCAGCGCACTTCCCTGCTGTTCGAGATATTTCGCAATTGCATCCACGGCGCCCTTGCGAATCGCCCTCCCGTCCATGTTCACACCCGACATGCGCGTGGTCGCGCTGAAGGGAATGAATTCCGCATCGTGCGATCCGACTTCGCGCCCGCGCAATCCATATTTTTCTTTCGCGAGGACGACGATAGAACGGCCCTCTGGGGTTTCATCGGCCAGCGAAGAAAGCTGCGCCGCGTTGGCCATTGTCGCTTCGCTTACTCCCGGAGCGGTGAAGAATTCGGTGGCCTGTCGATTGCCGAGCGTAATCGTTCCTGTCTTATCGAGTAGCAGCGTATTCACGTCGCCCGCAGCTTCAACCGCCCGCCCCGACATCGCCAGCACGTTATGCTGCACGAGCCGATCCATGCCGGCGATACCGATCGCAGAAAGCAGACCTCCGATGGTGGTGGGAATGAGACAGACCAGCAGCGAAACCAGCACGAACACGGTTTGCGGCGAACCGGAATAGATCGCAAAAGGCTGCAGCGTCACCACCGCCAACAGGAAAATAATCGTCAAACCGGCAAGCAAGATGTTCAAGGCGATTTCGTTTGGTGTTTTTTGCCGCTCAGCGCCTTCCACGAGCGCGATCATGCGGTCAAGAAAAGTCTCGCCGGGATTGGAAGTAATCTTCACCTTGACCCAATCCGAGAGCACGCGAGTCCCTCCGGTCACGGCCGATCGGTCGCCGCCAGCCTCGCGAATCACCGGCGCGGATTCTCCTGTAATGGCGGACTCGTCCACCGAGGCGACACCTTCTACGATCTCGCCATCGCCGGGGACAAAATCGCCGGCTTCCACTAACACCATGTCGCCAGCGCGCAACTTCGACCCTGGCACGGTTTCGGTTTTCCCGTCAGCCAGCAGGCGGTTGGCCATAGTCTCGGCTTTCGCCCGCCTCAGTGCGTCAGCCTGCGCCTTGCCACGGCCTTCCGCCATGGCCTCCGCGAAATTTGCAAACAGCACCGTGAACCACAACCAAAGCGTGATTTGTAAATTGAACTTAAATGACGCGCTGGCGCGGAATAACAATGCGGTGGTGATCACGCTGCCGATCTCGACCACGAACATGACGGGATTGCCCATCATCTTTCGCGGGTTCAGCTTGAAAAGCGCGTCCAGGACCGCACGCCGGACGATCTTCCACTCCCACACAGCTTTCTTCCTGGATTTTCGGGGCGAGGATCCCACGCGAACCGATTGCACTTCCGAAACAGGCGGTATTTGCGTCGTTGCCATAGATGATTCCTTCAGAAAGTCTTGCCTGTGGCCATGAGCAAGTGCTCAAGGACTGGCCCCAGACTCAGCGCCGGGAAAAATGTAAGCGCCCCGACGATGATGATCACGCCGATGAGCAGCACGGTAAACAGCGGCGTGGTCACAGGGAACGTGCCCGACGACGGCGGAACGTATTTCTTCTGCGCGAGATTTCCCGCAATTGCCAGCATCGGGATAATCATGAAGAAGCGGCCAAACAGCATGTCGAAACCGATAGCTACGTCATACCAGAGTGTGTTCACAGTCAAGCCGGCAAAGGCAGAACCATTGTTTCCGGCACCCGAAACGAATGCGTAAAGAATCTGGCTGAATCCATGCGGGCCCGGATTCGAAATACCCACGGTGCCGAAGGGCTTGACCACAGAAATCGCCGCGAAGGTCAGGATGACAAGCGGAAATACGAGAACGAACAACATCGCCATCTTCACGTCATACGCTTCGATCTTCTTGCCGAGGTATTCCGGCGTGCGGCCGACCATTAGGCCGGCAATGAAAACTGCGAGTATGACGTCGACCAACATTCCGTAAAGACCGGATCCGACGCCGCCAAAGATCACTTCGCTCATCATGATGTTGGTGAGCGGAACCATGCCGCCGAGCGGTGTAAATGAGTCATGCCAGCCGTTGATCGCACCACAGCTTGCATCGGTAGTCGCGGTCGCAAACAGTGCGCTGTTGGCGATTCCAAACCGCACTTCCTTACCTTCCATGTTTCCGCCAGGCTGCAAAGCGGTGACCCTCTGATCCGCGCTAGCCAGCAAGGGATTGCCGCGAGCCTCGGCCCAATACGCGACCAAACAGCCAGCCATGAACAGAATGGCCATCGCCGCCCAAACCGCCCAGCCGTGGCGCGGCGATCCAGTCATTCGGCCGAGGGTATAAGTAAGTCCCGACCCAATCGCAAAAATCGAAAGCATCTCGATGAGATTCGTCAGCGGCGTCGGATTTTCGAAAGGATGCGCGCTGTTGGCGTTGAAGAACCCGCCGCCATTGGTGCCGAATTCTTTAATGATTTCCTGCGAGGCAACCGGGCCCTGCGCGATGGTCTGCTCGGTAACTGTATCCATTAACGGCTTGCCTTCAGTTCCAACCACCGGCTTGCCGTCGGCCCCAACTCTCTGTACCTGCATCGGTTCGACGAGCTTCGCCTTGTCGTAGGGCCTTAAATTCTGGACCACTCCCTGTGAAACCAACACCAACGCACCAACTATGCAGAACGGCAACAGCACCCAGAGGCAACTGCGAACCATATCAACCCAGAAATTGCCGATGGTTTGCATTTGCCGACGCGCGATACCACGAATGAATGCAATTGCGAGCGCTATTCCGGTTGCGGCGGAGATGAAATTGTGAAAAGCCAGTCCCGCCATCTGCGTGAAGTAGCTCATCGTCGACTCGCCCGAATAGGCTTGCCAGTTCGTATTCGTAGTGAACGAAGCGGCCGTGTTGAAGGCAAGGTGGGTAGGCGTGACACCTGCGAACTTCTG
>JBEKBW010000009.1:0-68109 GCA_050015215.1 Candidatus Sulfotelmatobacter sp. | reverse complement strand
CGCAACTTCAAATTCCACTCACGACGCCGTTGAGAAAGCTAAAGAAGTTGCCGCGCGAGCGGGGGTTGACGCCATTCTTACGGCTTCTCCTTACTACAACAAGCCGACGCAGGAGGGCCAGTATCGGCACTTCAGAGCAATCGCTGAGGCCGTTCCAGAGAAGTCAATTATTCTTTACAACGTGCCCGGGCGCACGGCCGCGAATCTGGAGCCTGCCACGCTGGCGCGTCTGGCTGAGATTCCGAACATCATCGGAGTGAAGGAAGCCAGCGGCAACATGACGCAGATCGCCGAGGCCATCAACTCGGTTCCAGAAACATTTCTGGTTTTTTCCGGGGATGACGCGGTGACATTGCCGGTTATTGCGCTGGGTGGAGTGGGCGTGGTGTCGGTAGCGTCGAATGAAATCCCGCACGAAATGACGTTGCTGACGCGGGCTGCGCTGAACAACGATTGGCTTACGGCGCGCGCGCTCAACAGAAAATACTTACCGTTAATGCAGGCCAACTTCATTGAGTCGAGCCCGTTGCCGGTAAAGGCCGTGCTGGCGATGATGGGCAAGATCGAAGAAACCTACCGCCTGCCCTTGTTGCCCATGCGTCGCGATACACGCTCGAAGCTGCAGAAAATTGCGATGGAAGCTGGTGTGATCGCGAAAGCGGCGACTGCCGCGCCGGAAGCGGCGGCGTTCTTTATCTACGAAAACTGGGCGGCGGGGCCGCGCAAGATCGTCTTGCATCGCGGGTCGTGCGGGCAGTGCAATCAGGGCAAGGGCCGTCCCTCAGGCCACGATGCCAACCACTCGAATTGGCACGGGCCCTATGCGACGCTCGCTCACGGCCGCGAAGCGGCTCATGCGATGACCGGCGTTCTGATTCGCAGCGAGTGCAAGTGTATTTGAAGGCAGTTGCCAGTTCTCCGTTCTGAGCTGAGTTTGCGCTCCTGCATTCTGCTTGCTGCATTCCTTTATACTTCTCCGCATGCAATCCTTGAAATCTTCCATCGAACGCCTGGCGGCGCTGGGCGAAATCGAGCACAATCCCGAAGCGCGGCCTGCGTTTCTGGAATTCCGCGACGCGCTCACACAGGGCAAGATTCGCGCCGCCGAAAAGATCGATGGCCGATGGGTGGTCAACACCTGGGTGAAACACGGCATCCTGCTGGGCTTTCGACTGGGCGAGTTAACCGAGAGTGGCGGCCCGGGGCTCACCTTTGTCGATAAAGACACCTTCCCTGCCCGGCAATTTTCTTTGGCCGATCGGGTTCGGGTTGTGCCCGGCGGATCTTCGGTTCGGTTGGGAGCGTACGTTGCTCCTTCGGTGATTTGCATGCCGCCTATGTTCATCAACGTTGGCGCCTACGTGGACGAGGGAACAATGGTGGACTCTCATGCGTTGGTAGGATCTTGTGCGCAGGTTGGCAAGCGCGTGCATCTTAGCGCTGCCGCGCAAGTAGGTGGCGTGCTCGAACCGATAAATGCCTCACCGGTAATTATTGAAGACGATGTGCTCGTTGGCGGCAATTGCGGTATTTACGAGGGCACCGTAGTTCGCAGCCGTGCAGTGCTCGGCGCGGGAACGATCCTAACGCAATCGACACCGCTTTACGATCTGGTCCACGGAGAGGTGCATCGCGCTACGGCGGAAGCCCCGCTCCAAGTTCCGGAGGGGGCTGTGGTGGTGCCTGGGTCTCGCGCGGTAAAAAAAGGTCCGGCGGCGGACATGGGAGTTTCGTTGTATACGCCTGTCATCGTAAAGTACCGCGACGAAAAAACCGATCGTGGGATTGAACTCGAGGATTGGTTGCGGTAGATCCCGCGCTCTTGAGTTCGAAGTTAGCTCGTACTCACGCGCAGTGAATCGCCCTCGCGGACCACCTTCAATTCGACGAAATTCTTGATCACCGCATCCGCTTCTGCCAATTGTTCCGACCGGTACGTGCTGGCAAATCCGATCACCTTCATTCCGCCAGCATGAGCCGAGCGGATTCCGGCAGGCGCGTCCTCGATGACCAGACACTCTTCCGGCTTTACACCCAAGGCTTTTGCCCCTTTCAAATAAGGCTCTGGGTGCGGCTTTCCATTTTCCACCTCATCGGCCGTGATCATTACCCTGGGGATTGGCACGCCAACCACTCGAAGCCGGTCAGTGGCTAAATGCCGCGAGCCGGACGTGACTACGCCCCAGGAGTCTACTGGCAGTGAGCTGACAAGCTGGATGGCGCCGGGCATCGCAGTGAGAGAAATGTGATCCTCCGACTCTTTTCTTTCCAAATCGCGCAACTCCGCCTCTGCGTCCAAGTGCGGCGTGACAGCACGAATTACTTCGATCGCCCGCACGCCATGCGCGATCGCAATCACTTTCTCCTCGTCAATCCCTCGGGCCCGCGCCCAGATTCGCCAGTGGCGGTCTACGGCACCGGTGGAGTCGACGAGGACGCCGTCGAGATCGAAGAGTATGGCAGAGCAGAGAAAAGTGGGCATGCTTTTTTTTAGCACAGATCGTCGATTTTGCTGAGAGGATGTGGGCCGGATGCACTATTGCGTCTGTGCAGGAAGAATGAGGCGGGGTGCTAAGAGTAGATCCGAGTGCTGAGCCTGTAGCCTCGTTTTTAGATGTCTCTCCCGGAAGTGCGCCTTCGCACGCTCGCCCCAGGCGCGAACAAACCAGTAGTTCAGGCCTGCGCCAATCGCGGAACTTACCAGAGGAATCATGCGGCCCGCCCACTTCTCAACAACCTCAGCACTGGCGCGGGCCGCGATGGCTTGGATTACGCGCGGAACAAATCTATTAACCACTTCTTTTTCCAGCAATTCACGGCTGATGTCGACTCCCGCGGCGCTTGCCGCCGCGATCCACAACTCTGCAATCTCGCTGTCCGTGTTGAACTGGAATCCGTAAATCAAACTCAATTTCTGGATGGTGCGCATGGTGATAGCCGAAAGGATACCGAGGTCGGGCACGATGGTGATCAGGCCGCCCAAGCCGAAACCCGCTCCCTCGGCGGCGGCAAGCTTCATTCCGGCACGAATCACGTCATCAGCTACCGCATCGAGTTCGCCGACTTCCAGCGAATAGACTCCGCGATAGCTGCTAATGGGGACTCGGTAGGCCGTGCGCAATTGCAGCAAGAACTTTTCGGGATTGACCTGCACTTTGGAATAGGCGCGCGTCAGGCCTTTCATCAGCGCCTTCTCGACGCGACCGCGCACCCACGATTTGGATCCGTCGCTTTCCACTCTCTAACCTTAACCCAGAGAGTGCAAAAATGGTATCCGCAGCAAACTGTAGGCGAGCGTACTCTATACGTCCCGCAAGGCATCTGCTAGCATCATCAGTAATCCATGCCAACTGGAAAATTGCAAATCATCCCTCTCGGGGGCCTCGGCGAGTTCGGTATGAACTGCATGGCCCTCCGCTGGGGCGATGACATTATTGTCGTTGATGCAGGCCTGATGTTCCCCGAAGCTGAATTGCTCGGAGTGGACATCGTTGTGCCCGATATCTCTTATCTCACCGAAAACCGCCACCGGGTGCGCGGAATTATTCTTACTCACGGCCACGAGGACCACATCGGGGCGCTGCCGTGGATTCTTTCAGACTTGAAGGTGCCGGTCTGGGGCACCGAGTTCACGCTGGCCTATGTGGAAGACAAACTCGATGAGCATGGATTGCTTGATGATGCCGATTTGCGCGAAATGCGCGCGGGCGAGCGCTTCAAGGCCGGCGTCTTCACGATTCATCCCATTCGAGTAACGCACAGCCTCGTCGACTGTGTAGCGCTGGCGATTCACACGCCGCTCGGCGTGATTATTCACACCGGCGACTTTAAAGTCGATCCCACGCCTACGGACAATCATCTTTTTGATTTGCATGCCTTTGCCGAATACGGCAAACAGGGGGTGCTGGCTCTGTTCCAGGATTCCACAAACGTCGAACGCAAAGGCTACACGCCCAGTGAACGAGCGGTGCGCCGCAAGTTCGACGAGGTTTTCGCGCATACGAAACGGCGGCTGTTTATCTCCTGTTTCTCGTCTTCGATCCACCGCATCAAGCTGGCCGTGGAGTTGGCGCATCAACATGGACGGAAAGTCGCGTTCATTGGCCGCTCCATGAACAACTCCGCTGAGATTGCCGAAGACTTGGGGTATCTCGAAATTCCCGACGGCCTGGTGATCAATCCAGGCGACATGAAGAATTTCCCTCCAGAGAAAGTGTGCGTGATGATCAGCGGCACGCAGGGCGAGCCGATGTCGGCGCTGTCGCGCGCGGCGGTGGACAATCACAAGCACGCCAAGATCGAGAAAGGCGATACGGTTGTGCTCTCGTCGCGCATCATCCCGGGCAACGAGAAAACTATATACCGCATGATCGATCACCTGTTCCGGCGCGAAGCCTACGTGATTTACGAGGACGGCACCTCGCCTCCGATTCACGTTAGCGGGCATGCCAGCCAGGAAGAGTTGAAGCTGATCATCAATCTGGTGAGGCCGCGGTACTTTATTCCAGTTCATGGCGAGTACCGGCAGTTGAAGCTGCATGCTGAGATGGCAGGAGCCATGCACAACGCGGTAGGCAAAGTGATGCTCATCGAGAGCGGCGATGTTCTTGAGTTCGACGAACTCGGCGCGCGAAAGGCCGGACGTGTCAACGTGGGGCGGGTGTGCATCGACTCCGGATCGCGCACCGACGTGGTCGAGGACTTGATCATCAAAGACCGGCGGCACTTGAGCGAAGACGGTATTGTGCTGCCTATTATTGCGATCAATAAACTTTCCGGAAAAGTCGAAACCACCCCTGAGATTGTGACCCGCGGCTTTAATCCGGGTGACAACGGGTTGCTTGATGGCGCGCGAAAGATAGTCGAAGATACCCTCGCGTTCTCCAGCGAAGAGGAGAAGGCCGATTACGGCGTGATCAAGGAGAAGATCCGCGCGGATTTGAAGCGGTATATCTCTAAGCAAACGCAGAAGCGGCCACTGATTATGCCGGTGATACTAGAGATCTAGCAAGTACGATACGCTTCGCAACTGACGGTGGGCGCTACGCCAGCGGATTCTTCCACCTCAAACCCGGAAAGCGCGCAAAATCCCGGTGGGCCGTGTACAGCATCGCACCATACGCGATCGTTAAGGCCGCGACTTCTGCATTGCTGACTAGCGGCCCGGCAGCCTGGCCCTCGATCATCACTCGCCGCAGCACGGCCCAATAGTCGTCCGCGGGCAGCAGCAGACGCACATTCGGCTGCCTCAACCACTCGTCCACAAATTCCGCGGCCTGTTCAAGGGTCAGCCTAAATCCCGGAAGTTTGCGATGAGTGACGATGCGAAGGAAAGCAGAAACGGTCTGCCAGGGCAATCCTATGGCTTCTGTTCCAGAGAATGCTTTCTCCATCCACGCGAGGCTCTTGTCGTGGTGGGGCGAACGCGAATCGTAAGAATAGAGCAGAAGGTTCGCGTCGATAACAATCACCGATGGTCCGGGCCCTCGAGCCACTCCAGCAATTCCTCGGTTTTAGTGAACGGAGGCAGTCCGAGATTCATAGGTTTCGCCTTAAAGGGCTTTCGCGCCGGGCGTTTCGGCGCCCTCAGTCCAGCGCGCTGCGGGCAGTTCACAACCTGCTTGAAGGGTTCGCCGGACTTGCGAACCTCCTTGCTCACCAGTACGGCGACGTCGTCGTCGAGAGTCAGAGTAGTGCGCACATCATGATGTTAAAAATGAAGACATCATGATGTCAACCGTAACGTCTTTTGTCCACAACTTGTTGCATAATCAATTAAGACAATGGTTACTCTCAGCGACATTCGAAATGCACAAACGCGGCTCCGGGCCATTGCTATCCGCACCCCGCTCATCGAATTCCCGCTCTGCGACGCGGACCCGCGCCGACTTTTTCTCAAAGCGGAAAATCGGCAGCCGATTGGTGCTTTCAAACTGAGGGGAGCTTACAACAAGATCGCTTCGCTCTCTCCCGACGAGCGCAAGCGTGGAGTCATCACCTACTCCAGCGGCAATCATGCCCAGGGTGTAGCCTACGCGGCGCGCGCATTGGGCACTAAAGCTGTCATCGTCATGCCGGACAACGCTCCGGCGGTCAAGCGTGAAGCCACAGCGGCATTGGGAGCTGAGATCGTCTTCGTCGGCCCGGGGAGCCTCGAGCGCCAGCTTAAGGCCGAAGAGTTAGCCGCGCAGTGTGGATACGTGATTGTGCCACCCTACAATGATGAACTGATCATTGCAGGCCAGGGCACAATGGGATTGGAGATTTTCGAAGACCTGCCCAATGTTGAAATGATTCTTGCACCGGTAGGCGGCGGGGGAATGATCAGCGGCGTTGCCGCTGCGGTCAAGCTGAGCAAGCCGTCGATCAAAGTGATCGGCGTTGAACCTGTATTAGCCGGCGATGCGCAGGCCAGCCTTCGTGCCGGGAAGATCGTGCAATTCCCTGCTGCCGAAGTTGTGCGCACGATCGCCGACGGGTTGCGAACCCAGAGCGTGGGAGAGATCAATTTCCTTCACATCCAGGAGTTTGTCGACGACATTATCACGGTTACAGAGGATGAGATTCGCCTTGCCATGCAGTATCTGAGTTCCAATCCCGCAACCGTGGCGGAGCCCAGTGGGGCGGTCGCGGTTGCCGGGTTTATTTTCCATGCAGATCAACTGCCGCCGGCAAAGCTAGCGGTGGCGATTCTGAGCGGCGGCAATATCGATCCGAAGATGTTGGAGGAAATTCGCAGCGTGCCGGCGTAGGGAAGTTAGCTTGGAGCGCCGTGCAGATCAGGTGTCCACAAGCGCGAGTGGAGCTTAGTACGGCGAACAGCTACCTCGGCCATCGCACAAGCATCCAACGGCGGAGGGCAACAGCCGACCACACGGCCTCCACCAAACCGAACGGCCACGCTCCCTGCAAAAATCCGTAGATCGATCCCAGCGCGCACGATCCGGCAAACGCGAGAACGAACCAGGGGCTTCGATTTTCGAAGGCGTAGCAGATTAGCATTGCAGATACGGCAAAGAGACCGAAGATGCTTAGGGGTGTCACGCGGAATCGGCTCTATGTTTTTATCACGGCTGTCGCTTTCCACCTTGAATTTCGAGATCGGCGTTCAGCCATAAGCTCGGCCGGTTTGGGGAGTTTCTGGAGCGGGAGACGGGGATCGAACCCGCAACCACCGGCTTGGGAAGCCGATGCTCTACCATTGAGCTACTCCCGCCGCGAAAAACGTGACCAGAAGATAATACCCCGGCACTGCCTGTGATTGCACCTCTCTTCACCTTCGTCCACCATCTGTCGGAGCGATTGAGTGTTCTTGATGAGAGACCGGGAGAAGCTGCGACGCAGGACATTCGTGAGTGGCCAGCTGAACTAGAGTTTCTCGATCGTGATCATGGCAGCCATCATATGCTGCTGCCCAGGGGCAAGGTCTACCGCAGCGCCCATTATGTTGCTGGCTTCGACGCAGAGAAATTGCCTCCATTCGCCAGGGCCCAGATCTCGCAAGCGCTCCGCCCCGTCGGTCCAGGGATTCCACACAACTGTATTGAGCGAATGTTCCTTCCTCAGCCGGATTCGACGATTCTTGATGGGATCTAGCAGATCGACCGCACTTTGGGTATTCCGGTAGGCGCTGTCGGTTTGTGACGCGATCGTGACGTCCCCACCCTGCGTCTTCTCTTGGTTCGATTTCATGTTGTCGAGAAAGCTCACACCATCGAGTCCCTGCAAGCGGACGTCCTGAACATTCGCAACCCGGTTGTAAGTGTGGAGAGCCTCCTCGAACTTAAGAGGCTTCGTTCCGGTGTTGGTGCAAACGAGTTCCATGCGCAGCTCGGAACCAAATGTGACGCGGTGCACGAGTCGAAATTCTCCAGGCCACCAACGCCGCGTGAGGTCGTCGCTCTCGGTGAACATGCTCACAGAGACTTCGCTCTCGTTTTCAACTATGGACTCGAGACGCCACGATTTTGTGCGCACGAATCCATGCGCTGGCGCATTAGGGTCGTCTGCCTTGGCACGGAACCATGGAAAACAAATCGGGATTCCCCCTCGAATCGCCTGGCCTTCCTGCCAGCGTGATTTCGTGCTGACAAAGAGCGCTTCGTCATGACCCGCGGGCTTCCAGGATGTCACGTGGGCGCCATGGAGATACATCTCGCCTTCCCCGAAGGAGCCTGAAACCCTCACCTTGGGCAGCGCGCCATTGCCTTCGCACACTGTCGCATCGGCCGGAATTCCGAACCGGCGATCCGGTTCAGTCGGAGTCGAGACTTCGTCCATTACGCTCTCCTTTCGAAAAGAGCAAGTTGGTGATTCAATCACGAGCATTCATAAATCCAAATCCTCAGCGGAGCCCACGAAGTCAACATCTCCAAACCTTAAGGGTATCAGTTGCCGTACTTCGCCCTCTGACGGAGGCAACTCGTCCCACTTGTTTCGTTGGCTGGGTTGTCAAGTGTCAACTTCTTGTCATCAGTGGCGTTGGAAGATGACACCGAACGATTCGCTTTCACGTACTGGCTAATGTAAATGCCTTGTAATTGGGGACGTAAGGAAACTTGACCCAGAGATTCCCAATGGACCCCAAGGTGCTTTCATCCAAGTAATGAGGGCGGAATGTCATTGGCGACCGGCAAAGTCCTGACTAACAGCGTCTTGGAGATTACGGTAATTCCCGGCGGCGAGGCCACCGTCTTACTGCTGAATGGTCGCGTCAACATTGATTCCTCACCGGCCCTGCGTGACCGGCTCCTAGCCATGCTGCGGGCGAATCCTCCTGTTTCAGTAGTCATCGATCTTGCGGGTGTTACTTACATGGATGCCTCGGGCATTGCAACTGTCGTCGAGGCACTCAAGATTGCGACGAACCGCCGGGGAAGTTTGCGCCTACGGGGACTGCACGGGACCGTTCAACGACTGCTCGAAGTTACCGGGGTATCGTCTTTGTTCGAAACGAACGCGGTCGGAGCTAACAGGAGCGAAACGAGTGGCCCCCCTGGTGCTTCATCTGCACCGAAGGTGTTCTGATGGCGACTTTTCTCGAAGGCGTCGGAAAACGAACTCTGAACCAACTCGATTACATTGGAAGCCTGAACATTCAGTGGTGGACCACGATGCGGGCGATGGGCGCTTCTCTGCCTTTTGTCGGAAATCGCTATCGCTGGAAGGCTACCGTCCACCAGATGCTGGAGATCGGCGTCGACGCCCTGCCCATGGTGGCGCTGATGGCGATTTGCACCGGCTTCATCCTGGCGCTACAAGGCGCGTCGGAGTTGCGTCGCTTCGGGGCTCTGCACTACGTCATCGAACTGGTTGCCGTCGGATTTACCCGCGAGCTGGGGCCTCTGCTTACGGCGATTGCCGTGAGCGGACGATCGGGATCCGCGTTCGCCGCAGAGATCGGGACGATGAAGGTAACGGAGGAAATTGATTCGCTCCGGGTGATGGCCTTCGATCCGGTCGAGTTCGTGCTAGCGCCAAAATATTTGGCCGCGCTGATTGTGGTGCCTTGCCTCAGCGTTGTCTCGAACGTCTTCGGCATCCTGGCCGGCGGGGTGTTCATGTACTTCAGCACGCATCTGGGCTTCGTGGTCTACATACGCGACGTCTTGACTACTATCACCCTGCACGACGTTATCGCAGGCTTTATCAAGAGTCTCGCCTTCGCCACCATCATCGCGACCGTTGGTTGCCTGGAAGGATTGCGCGTCCGTGGAGGTCCAGACGCGGTGGGCCGCTCGACGACAAGCGCGGTGGTGCGATCAACTTTCCTCGTCATCGTCGCGGACTCCATTTTCACCGCACTTTTTTACTTCACGGGAGCGTACTAATGGCAATGATTTCGGTTCGCGACCTGGTAGTCGAATACGATGGACGAAAAGTCCTGGATGGCTTAAACCTCGACATCGAGCAAGGCGAAACGATGGTTTTGTTAGGCGGCAGCGGTTCCGGCAAGAGCACCCTCTTACGCCACATCATCGGGCTGGAGCGCCCGAAGTCCGGGAACGTCTTGGTTAAAGGGATCGACATCACACGCTGCTCAGAAGCTGAAATGAAGTCGGTGCGACACTCGATTGGAGTCGCTTTCCAAAGCGCCGCTCTGTTCAACTCGCTGTCGGTGGAGGACAATATCGCCCTCCCACTGCGCGAGCACACCAAACTCGCACCTTCCATCATCGAACTGATCGTCTGGATGAAGTTGGCGGTGGTGGATCTGGCCGACTGCGGAAAATTACTGCCCCAGGAACTGTCGGGCGGAATGAAGAAGCGCGCGGCCGTAGCGCGCGCTCTCGCGCTCGATCCCGAGCTGATCGTGTTCGACGAGCCTTCCGCAGGATTAGATCCGATCGTCGCCGCAGAACTCGACGAACTCATCCTGCTGCTGAAGCAGGTGTTCCAGATGACCGTGATTGTGGTTACACATGAACTGCCGAGCGCGTTCCGCATCGCCGACCGTATCGCCATGCTTTACCAGGGATCGTTTCTCACGATTGGAACGAAGGAAGAGATCAAGTCAAGCAAGATTCCCCGCGTGCGGCAATTCCTCGATCGCGAACCGGAGACTACGGCGAAGGCCGAAGCCGTGGCCGCCCACTTTCATAAATATCTACAAACCCCGGAGGCAAAATCATGACTACAGAAGCAAAGGTCGGCGCCTTCGTGCTCGCCTGTTTCTCGATCTTTGCATTTACGCTCATCTATCTGCTCAACGCGCAGATCGGCCGGCATACCGTTCCTTATCGGACTTACCTCCGGTACGCCGGTGGTCTGGAGTCTGGAGCTTCCGTGTTGTTCGGAGGCATCAGCGCGGGTAAAGTCACCGCCGTGCGCCCGTGGAAAACGGACCCCACTCGGATCGAGATTCTGTTGGAGGTCACCGACGGGACGCCGTTGAATGAGAAATCCGTCGCCAAGCTTGGACTGGTAAGCATTATGAACAGCGCCGCCCTGTCGATCACCACCGGCAGCAACGACGCCAAGCGCCTTCCGCCGGGATCGGCAATCCCGTCTCAGGAAGCGGCCAGCTTCGACGAGATCGCGGACAAAGTGGTAACAGTCGCGGATAATGCGAACTCTCTAATCACCCAGGTGCAAGGGGAACTTGTTGGTATCAGCGGCGACGCGCGTCATCTTCTCGCCAATTTGAACACAGTAACTGGACCGCCAAACCAACAGAGGATACGCGCCGTTCTGGATCAGGTAAACGGAATGTTGGCGACGGAACGGCCGAAGCTGGATCGCATTTCCGACCAACTGATCACACTCAGCCAACATGCGGATGACACAGTGCAGAACGTCAATGGCACCGTAACGGATTTGCGCGGACCGATGGGAAAAGACCTCGCTGAGCTGCAAAGCACTTTGCTGCAAGCCAAGGGTCTCCTGGCGAACATGCAGGTTATTGTGCGAGCCAACGACTACAAGATTGACGACACCGTAGAGAACCTGCGCGAGGCCACGGATAACATCGATCAATTGACGGACTCGCTCAAGCAGCGTCCATGGAGCCTGATTCGCATCAAGGAACCGAAAGAGCGCAAGGTCCCGCAATAAGTCACGCAACAAGGGAGGGCCATCATGAAAAGGCATCTGTTAGCGATTCTGACCACGCTCGCGCTCTCGATCACCCTGATCGGCTGTATGGGCAAAGTGAAATACCCAGAGTACTACACGCTCAACGTGCCGCCGCCGCCCGATCCGCCGGTCCAGGAAGGCGTTCATACCATCTTGGCGATTCGTGAATTTCGATCGCCCGGATATCTTCGGCAAGGTGCCATCGTGTACAAGACCTCGCCGGAACAGATAGGTTTCTATAACTACCATCGCTGGGCGGTCGATCCGCGAAACTTCGTGACGAACGTTGTCGCAGACCGTCTGCGTGCCAGCGGCAATTTCGCGCAGGTAAAACTTTACGACGGACGCTCGGAGGCAGACTACATTGTAAGTGGAAGACTGGAAAAACTTGAGGAAGTGGATTATGACGGCGGAGTGAAGGTTGAGGTCGCCATCTCCGCTCAGATGGCTTCAACCACGACCGGCGAAATCGTCTGGATGAACTCTGTTTCCGAAACCGGAACTGTCTCTCACAGGGATGTTCACACAGTTGTATCCGAGATGAATCGAACGATGGATCGCGCGATTCAGAAACTGCTGACGCCGGGGCCAAGTGCAATCGCAAGGAAATGAAATTAGTCAGGCGTCGGCGTACGTTGCGGTCGTAGCAAACCTCAAGTCCACCTAGTTCTCTTTCCTCGGTCGAACTAGTACCACGATGGACCTAGCAGTCACCACGTACTTCGCCTGATCCAAAACGACTCCAGCGCCCGAAAAATCATCGGGACTTGCCGAGGACGTGTCGACCACTCTCTTCCACTCCTTCGGTGTTCCCTCCTGAACATGAAAATCCAACGGTTCCCAGTACGCATTGATCATTACGTAAATGTCGTCATCGTCTTGAGAGGCGCCGTGCAGGCAAAATGCCAGGCTGTGAGAGTCGGTGGATAAGTCGGCGCTCGCAGTTGTTCCATACCAGGAGACGTCCTCGCGCCAGAACCTGCTGCGGCTCAGGCTGGGATGAGCTTTCCGGAAGGCGATCATGTCTTTGAAGAAGCGGAAAATATCCGCATTTGCTCGAAGTTGGCTCCAGTCCAGCCAACCGGTTTCATTGTCCTGGTTGTAGGGGTTGTTGTTGCCGAACTGCGTGTTCAGGAATTCGTCGCCGGCGCGGAACATCGGAATCCCATTGGACAGCATCAGCAGGCAGCAGAGGTTCTTGACCTGCTTGCGCCGCAATGCCAGCACTGCTTCCGGCGCTCCTTCGTCGCCCTCGTGACCACAGTTCCAGCTGTAGTTATCGTTGGTGCCATCCAGGTTGTTTTGGCCATTCGCCCAGTTGCGCTTGCGGTCGTAAGCGACAAGGTCGTACAGGGTGAAGCCGTCATGCGAAGTTACATAGTTAACGCTCTGATAAGCGTGATAAGCGTGTTCGCGCGCATCGGGGAAAAGGTCGTCGCTTCCGTAGATGCGCCGCATCAGGTCCGGGACCATCCCCGTGTCGCCCTTCACAAAACGCCGGATATCGTCACGAAACTTTCCGTTCCACTGCGACCAGGTCACGCCAGGAAATCCGCGGCCGAGTTGATAGGCGCCCGTATCCCATGGTTCTGCTATCAAATGCAACTGGCCCAACTCCGGATCGGCCGCAATTTCACTAAAGATGGGCGCGTCTCCCCAATTGAGAGATCCGTCTGCGTTGCGGCTGAAAACTGAGGCCAGATCAAAGCGAAATCCGTCTACATGCATTTTTCGCCTCCAGTAGCGCAGGCTGTCTGTCACCATCTTGCGCACGTGGGCTTGGCCGAAATTCAACGTATTGCCTGTGCCGGAATAATTGGCATAGGGGTTCGCCGGGTCAGAGGACAACATGTAGTAATCGGCGGCATCGAGGCCTTTAAAGCTATAAATCGGCCCCTTTTGGTCGCCCTCGCAAGTGTGGTTGTACACAACATCGAGTATTACGCCGATACCCGCCTGGTGAAAGGCTTTCACCAGGTTTCGAAATTCAAGATGCTGCTCATCGTTGTCGAAGGTACTCGCGTATTGCGCATGGGGTGCGAAGAAATTCAAGGGCATGTAGCCCCAGTAGTCGCCCTCTTGCGGATCGCGCTGAAAAACCGGCATCAACTCTACAATCGTGATCCCCAGTTCTTTCAGATAAGGTATCTTCTCCATCAGTCCGGCATACGTACCGGCTCGGGATGGATGGACGCCGGAGTTGGCGTTCCTGGTGAAACCCTTCACGTGAAGTTCGTAGATGATCGCATCCGACTCATGATGCGAAAACTGGTCGCCTGACCAATCGAATGTCGAGCGGTGAGCGGTAAGAACACCCAGCGGAGCCCGGCCTGCGTTCGATCCTTCCCGCATTGCGGCCTGACGATCAAAACCCGGCGGAAACAAAGTGCACTTTGCGTACGGGTCGAGGAGAACTTTCTGGGGGTCAAAGCTATGCAGTTGGGAAGTACTCTCTCCCGACACGGAATATGCGTAGTAGCTGGCCTCACCAATCTCTCCAATCGGGATCCGGCAGTGCCAGACTCGTCCTGACTTGTTCCGCAGAAAATCGAAGCGGAACGTCAGGAGGGGCTTTACCAAGTCTCCGGAGGAATAGAGCAAAAGAGTGACACTCTCGGCATGTTCGGCATGAACGGCAAAATTGTAAGATTGCTCCTCTTCGATCCACGTCACACCCAGAGGCAAAGGGCTGCCCTCGGTGGTCAGCCAAGTCAGGCGGTCGTGCTCGGGCCGCTTCGATTCATCCATCGCAGCCTTCTTAACCGCGGCGCCGGATTCCGCTGCGATGATCTCGTCGGCGGCTTGCGCGCTCTGAACCTCATCGGAAACTACTTCCGTCTTCATGACGGCTTCTTCCCTCCCGAACACTCTCCGTGTCGTTAAAATCGTACGCTCAAGCAGCTTGCTTGACGGACGCCGGATTTTCCTGCCCAACAACTGGGTTCTGCCATCCCCCTAACGGCGTCACCCGCTCAACTTCACTCGGTCCCCAGGTTTTTGGCTGGTAAGGATAAACCGATGTCTCTTTCTTCAGGAGCGGATCGACGATTCGCCACGCTTCCTCGACATAATCTTCCCGCGCAAACAGAGTCGGATCGCCAGCCATGGCATCTCCCAGTACTCGCTCATAAGCATCCATTTCCTCGGCATCGGGATGGTGGCTGGCTATCATCTCGGCGGGCTGACTGCTTAATTTCTCCTCCGGAGACATCACTGTCATGCCCATGGCGATGGCCACATCTGGACTGATGCGGAAGCGCAGGTAGTTGGAATGCAAAACCTCCGCGGGGATTATAGAGGGAGGCTTGCGCAAGCGGGCGATAATTTCCGTGCTCGTGACCGGCAGGTTCTTCCCTGCCCGAATGTAGAACGGAACGCCTTGCCAACGCCAGGAATTGACTTCGAGTCGAAGTGCGGCGAAGGTTTCGACTTTCGACTCGGGCGCCACACCTTTCTCGTCAAGATAACCTTTAAACTGGCCGCGAATGACGTTGTTCTCATCCAGCGCAGGAATCGCCTTTAGCACCTTTACCTTTTCGTCTCGGATCGTTTCGCTGTCCATTCTCACCGGAGCTTCCATCGCCAGATTGCACAGGACCTGAAACAGGTGGTTCTGGACAACATCACGGATCGTGCCAGTCTGATCGTAAAAAGCGCCGCGGCCCTGGATGCCAAAGTCTTCCGCCATCGTGATGTGCACGCTCTCCACATAGTTGCGGTTCCAGAACGCTTCCATGAACGTGTTTGCGAAACGGAAAACGACCATGTTGTGCACCGGACGCTTGCCCAGGTAATGGTCAATCCGGAAAATCTGAGTTTCGTCGAAATGTTGGAGCAGCACCCGATTGAGATGCCGCGCCGATTCCAGGTCATGACCAAACGGCTTCTCGATGATCACCCTCGCTTCTTTCGTTGGGCCGCAACGCGGCAATTCTTCAAGGACCGATTCGAACATGTCCGGCGGGATCGCCAGATAGTGCGCAGGCCGCTCGGCTGTTTTCAGTTCCTTGCCCAGTGCCTTGAATGTGGCGGGATCCTGGTAGTCCCCATCAACATAACGGAGCAAGCCGGAGAGCTTCTCAAACGCCGCGGGATCGACACCGCCATGCTTTTCGAGGCTATCGTGAGCGCGCGCTTTGAGTTGGTCGAGTGTCCAGCCTGCCTTGGCAACTCCGATAACGGGCACGTTAAGATGGCCGCGCTTGATCATGGCCTGCAACGCTGGAAAAATCTTCTTATAAGCCAGGTCTCCCGTTGCGCCGAAGAAGACGAGAGCGTCGGAATGCGAATTGTTCACAGTCATCTCCTTATGCCGCCTCGGTTTTGCCTTCGGATTTTTCCAGGTGGCCGCCGAATTGATAGCGCATCGCGGACAGCAACTTGTTCGCGAAGTCGGCTTCTCCCCGCGAACTGAATCGCTCATAAAGAGCAGTGGTCAGAACCGGCACGGGGACGGCTTCGTCAATCGCCGCTTTGATCGTCCAGCGCCCTTCGCCAGAATCGGAAACACGCCCGGCAAACTTGGATAGATTCTGGTCCTGAACCAGCGCGTTGGCGGTCAGGTCCAACAGCCACGAGGCGATTACGCTGCCACGGCGCCATACTTCAGTAATGTCGCGCAGGTTCAGGTCGTATTGGTACAACTCGGGATCTCGCAGGGGCGTGGTTTCAGCATCGGACTCGCTGCCTGCATGCTTGCCGACATTGGCCGAGCGCAAAATGCCCAGACCTTCCGCGTATGCCGCCATGAGTCCATATTCGATTCCGTTGTGCACCATTTTGACAAAGTGCCCCGCGCCGTTTGGACCGCAATGCAGGTAACCCTGTTCAGCGGTTCCTCCGATCTTCTCCCGGCCTGCGGTACGCGGAATGTCGCCTATTCCTGGAGCAAGTGCGGCAAAGATTGGATCAAGACGCCCGACAACCTCATCATCTCCACCGATCATCATGCAGTAGCCGCGTTCGAGTCCCCAGACACCTCCGCTGGTGCCAACATCCACGTAATGAATTTTTTTGGCCGCGAGTTCTTTGGCACGGCGAATATCGTCCACGTAGTAGGAGTTTCCGCCGTCGATCAGGACGTCTCCGGACTCCAGAAGAGGAAGCAACTCGGCGATGGTCGAGTCAACCACCCCGGCAGGCACCATGAGCCAGATCGCTCGTGGTTTCACGAGCTTCTTTACCAAATCTGCCAGCGATGCAGAACCTTCTGCCTTATCTTTCACCAGTTCGCCCACCACCTTCGGCGATCTATCGAACACCACGCAATCATGGCCGTGTTTCAATAGCCGCCGCACCATGTTCGAACCCATTCTTCCTAGGCCAATCATTCCAAGTTGCATCTCTGTCTCCTTATTGAGTCTCTATTGAGTCTCTTATTATTGAGTTCCGGCCACGCTGCTCTGGGATTTCCGGTAATAAGTAATGAGGTTGTCGGTCGAACTGTCGTGAGCGAGCTTTGGTTCTTCCTTACTCTCCAGCTCAGGAATGATGCGCTGCGCCAGCACCTTCCCCAACTCGACGCCCCACTGGTCAAACGAATCGATATTCCATACTGCGCCTTGGGTAAACGTGGAGTGTTCATACAGCGCCACGAGTTTCCCCAGAGTTTCGGGAGTGAGCCTTTCCGCCAGGATCACGTTCGATGGACGATTCCCTTCGAAAACCCGGTGTGGAACGAGCCACTCCGGTGTGCCTTCGGATTTAACCTGTTCCGGAGTCTTGCCGAAGGCCAGCGCCTCAGCCTGCGCGCAGACGTTGGCAAACAGTATGTCATGGTGCCGGCCAAGCGGGTTGAGAGTTTGTATAAAAGCGATAAAGTCACACGGAATGAGCCGCGTGCCCTGATGAATTAATTGGTAAAACGAGTGCTGACCGTTGGTTCCCGGTTCACCCCAATAAATCGGACCCGTGTCGTGGGCCACCTTCTTGCCGCCGAGCGTAACGTGCTTGCCGTTGCTCTCCATCGTCAGTTGCTGGAGATAAGCGGGAAACCGTTTTAGGTACTGCTCGTAGGGCAACACCGCCACGGTCTGCGCTCCAAAGAAATCGTTGTACCAAACGGTCAGAAGTCCCATCAGGACCGGCAGGTTGCTTGCGAAGGGAGCGGTGCGGAAGTGCTCGTCCATCTGATGAAAGCCACTCAGCATGGAGCGAAAATTATCCGGGCCGATTGCAACCATGGTCGAGAGGCCGATCGCCGAGCACATCGAGTACCTGCCACCCACCCAGTCCCAGAACTCGAACATATTCGCCGTATCGATGCCGAATTTAGCGACCGCGGGACCATTGGTTGAAACCGCCACAAAATGCTTCGCGATAGATTGTTCGTCTCCTCCCAGTCCCGCGAGCGACCACTCACGCGCCGTTTGCGCATTCGTCATCGTCTCCAGAGTGGTGAAGGTCTTCGAAGAAATGATGAAGAGCGTCTCCGCCGCATCGAGATCGCGAACAGCTTCCGCGAAATCGGTGCCGTCGACGTTCGATACAAAACGAAATGTCATGGTTCGATCGGAGTAGTGCTTAAGAGCCTCGTAAGCCATGACTGGGCCTAAGTCGGAACCGCCGATACCGATGTTGATCACGTTACGAATGCGCTTGCCGGTGTGTCCTTTCCACTCGCCACTCCGCACTCGATTGGCAAAGTCGGCCATCTGATCGAGCACGGCATGAACTTTTGGCACAACGTTCTCGGCGTCGACTACGATGGAGGCGTCGCGCGGAGCGCGCAGGGCAACATGCAAAACCGCTCGTTTCTCCGTGACGTTGATCTTGTCCCCACGGAACATGGCGTCGATTCGCGCTCGCAGGCCCGACTCTTGGGCGAGAGCGATCAGCAGTTGGAGCGTCTCGTCTGTGATGCGATTCTTCGAGTAGTCGAGAAACAGGCCAATGGCCTTGGCAGTCAAGCGCTCGCCACGGGTTGAGTCATCGGCGAAGAGCTGCCTCAGATGTAATTCCTCAACTTTCTTGTAGTGAGTTCGAAGGTCTTTCCATGCCTGACGTTTGGCGACTGGTCGCTTGGTTGTTACTGCTACGCTGGCTGCCATACCATTATCCTTTCGCAATAAATCAAACTTTTTTCCACGCATTCCCGATTCAAGTTCAGTTGCACAAGCGCAACTCAACCCGACGCCACTCTCTGAAGATCGGCGGCCTCCGCCATCACCTTCTGGTCGCTCGCTGGTCTCGAACGCTTCGAGTTCTCCGTCAATTCCCGCAACCATTCAAACGCCGCGCGCGACAGCATATCTTGGGTAAAGCGCCATCGCCAGTTTCCTCCAGCTTGCCCGGGCACGTTCATTCGACTTTCCGCTCCCAGGTTGAGCAGATCCTGCAACGGAGCAAGCGTGAGCGCCGCGATCGACGACCACGCAAGCTGCATGAGCAACGGCGCCGCTTCGGCAGGCTCCCCCGGTGCGCGCTTCAAATAGTTCCAAAAGTTTTGCCGCTGGTAATCCGGTAATTCTTCATACCACTGCCGAGTGGGGGGGTTGTCATGAGTTCCGGTATACGCGACAGTATTGGAAACAAAGTTGTGCGGCAGATATGGATTGTCCGCGTGGCCATCGAACGCAAATTGCAGAACACGCGTACCGGGTACATGAAACTGATCGCGCAATTGGTAAACATCGGGTGTAATCAGACCGAGATCTTCCGCGATGAAGGGCAACCCGCCTAGCTCTCTTTGCACTGCTTGCAAAAAATCTCCGCCCGGACCCTGTACCCATTGCCCGGACTGTGCCGTCTGCGCCCCGGAGGAAACTTGCCAGGCAGCCGCGAAGCCGCGGAAGTGATCCAACCGGATTACGTCTACGTGAGCAAGAAGCGCGCGCATGCGGTCGATGCACCAACGATAACCGGTCGAACGAAGGGCATCCCAGTTGTACACGGGATTTCCCCACAGCTGGCCTTGCGCACTGAAATAATCCGGGGGGACCCCTGCCACCACGCGCGGGCGACGCTGCTCGTCCAGGAGAAACAGTTCAGGATTTGCCCAAACATCGCTGGAATCCGGAGACACGAAAAAAGGCAGGTCACCAATTAATCCCACTCCTCTACCGTGGGCGTATTCCTTGAGTCGATCAGTCTGGCGAGAAAGCAGGAACTGGCCGAAACGGATCTGATCGATTTCACTCGCCAACTCCCCCCGAGCCGCAGCTAGTGCACTCGGACTACGCTGAACCAATTCCGCCGGCCACTCCAGGTAATATGCATCGTTATGCTTGGCTTTCAGCGCGCGGAATAAAGCGTAGTCCTCCAGCCAACTTGCCTGCCGCCCGCAGAACTCGTCGTAAGCGGGTCGCAGGTCACTGCGCTCGCCAGCTTTGAAGTTCGTCCACGCCTTCTGGAGCAGGCGCTTTTTGAACGGAATAACCGCATCGTAGTCGACTTCATGGGGAGCGAAGCCAGATTCACAATCACTCGCTCGCAGGAGGCCGTCCGAAATCAGAAGGTCTGGACTGATCAGCAGGTAGTTGCCGGCGAACGACGATAGCGATTGGTAGGGCGAGTTCCCGTAACCGGTTGGACCCAGGGGCAGCGCCTGCCACCATGTCTGCCGAGCGTCATGAAGGCGATCCACCCACATGAATGCAGAGGGTCCAAGATCGCCAATGCCGTAAGGCGATGGAAGAGAAGTGACATGCAGCAGCAAGCCCGACGCGCGATATTCAGGCGGGAAGGGAGCAACGACGGTGTGCCAGGCGCTATTGATCATGGGCCGCTTCGTCAGTAGAAACACCTGGGTCGGAACCTAGCGCACGGTTCACCATCTCCTCGGCTTCTTTCACGATCGCGTTGAGATGCGCCTGGCTTTTAAAGCTCTCTGCGTAAATCTTGTAGATGTTCTCCGTTCCCGAAGGCCGAGCGGCGAACCACCCGCTATCTGCCACGACCTTCAGCCCGCCGATCGGAGCATCATTGCCCGGAGCTCGAGTCAGCTTGGCCGTGATGCGCTCGCCCGCCAAATCGGATTCCTTGACTTCGCGCGGCGAGAGTTTCTGCAATTTTGTTTTCTGCTCAGGAGTGGCCGGCGCGTCGATGCGAGTGTAATACGGAGTGCCGAACTCCTCCGTCAGCTCGCAATAGTGCTCCCCGGGGTCTTTGCCGGTGCGAGCCATAATCTCAGCCGCCAGCAAGTCCATGATTGGACCATCCTTGTCGGTAGTCCAAACCGTGCCGTCACGGCGAAGGAAGCTCGCTCCAGCGCTCTCCTCGCCGCCGAAACAGCACGAACCGCCGAAGAGCCCCGGAACAAACCACTTGAAGCCCACGGGCACTTCGCGCAATTCACGGCCAAGCTTTTGCACCACCCTGTCAATCATGCTGCTGCTCACCAGAGTCTTCCCCACCGCCACGTCACGATGCCACTGCGGACGATGTGTAAGCAGGTACTGGATCGCGACCGCAAGATAATGATTCGGATTCATCAAACCCGCGAGAGGAGTGACAATCCCGTGCCGGTCGGAGTCAGGATCGTTGGCGAAAGCAACTTGGTACTGATCTTTCAGTCCAACTAGGCGCTCCATCGCATACGGACTGGAACAATCCATGCGAATCTTGCCATCGTGGTCCACGGTCATGAACGAGAAGGTTGGATCGATGACTTTATTGACGACGGTAACATCCAGTCCGTAGATCGAATTGATTGGCTCCCAATATGGCCGGGCAGCCCCGCCGAGCGGGTCCACGCCGAGTTTCAGCTTTGCGCCGCGGATCGCGTCCATATCCACCACGTTCTTGAGATCGCGAACGTACGGCAAAACAAAATCTTCCTGATGGGTGGAACTGGCACGCAGGGCTTTTTCGAACGGAACTCGCTTTACTCCGACGTTCTTGGCTCGCAACAATTCGTTCGCCCGGTCCTCCACCCAGCGTGTGACGTTCGTATCCGCCGGTCCGCCGTGTGTTGGGTTGTACTTGAAACCTCCATCCTCGGGCGGATTGTGCGAGGGCGTGACGACGATACCGTCCGCGAGGTGTTGGCTGCGGCCGCGGTTGTAAACGAGAATGGCTCGCGAGATTACAGGCGTCGGAGTTACGCCGTCGTTTTCCTGAATGATCGTTTCCACATTATTTGCCGCCAGTACCTCGAGCGCCGTGCGCTGTGCGGGCCCAGAGACGGCATGGGTGTCTTTACCCATGTAAAGCGGGCCATCCGTTCGCTGCTCTCGCCGGTAGTCGCAGATCGCCTGGGTGATCGCCAGAATGTGTGCCTCGGTGAATGTGCCATGCAGCGGTGAGCCCCGGTGTCCGCTGGTGCCGAAGCTGACGAGCTGGTTCACATCCTGCAAATCGGGCAAACGCTCAAAGTAAGCCTTCTCCAAAGCGGAAACGTCTATGAGCAGGTCTTTCGGAGCTGGCTTGCCTGCGAGTGGCGAAATCTTCTCTGCATTCGGTTCGCTTACCAAAACGCGATTTTCTACGGAACTGGGCATGGTGTCACCTTCCAGATTTCAGATGCATATTCGGCAATGCTGCGATCGCTGGAAAATTTTCCCGAGCTTGCCACGTTCAAGATCGCCATACGCGCCCATGCTCCCCGGTCACCATACAATGAACCCAGGTTTTCCTGCGCCTTGACGTAGGATGTCAGGTCGGCAAGGTGCATATAATGATCGACGTTTAGAAGAACATCGCGCAGCGGAGCGAACACTCCCGGCTCATTGCGGCTGAAGTAGTCGGAAAAAATAAGATCCAAAGCCTTCCGCGTCTCCGGCTCGTTTTCATAATGCCAGTGCGGGTTGTACGATGCGCGCAGGGCCTCGACTTGTTCCACAGTGAGGCCGAAAAGAAACATATTCTCTTCGCCAGCTTCCTCGGCCATTTCGATGGTCGCGCCGTCGCGGGTTCCGACCGTCAGCGCTCCGTTCATCATAAATTTCATATTGCTGGTTCCGCTGGCCTCGTACCCAGCGGTAGAAATCTGATTGGAAACATCGCTGGCCGGAATCAGCCGCTCGGCCAGGGACACGTTGTATTCGGGCAGGAAAAGCACCTTCAGTCTTCCGCGCACCACCGGGTCGACATCAATGGTGCCCGCCAGATTGTTGATGAACTTTATGATCAGCTTTGCCACGTGATAGGCTGGCGCCGCTTTACCGGCGAAGAAGAATGTGCGCGGCACCATTTTCAGGTCGGGATTTTCCCGCAGCCGGTTATAAACTACAACGATCCGCAACGCGTTCAGCAGCTGCCGTTTGTACTCGTGAATGCGCTTGATCTGGCAGTCGAAGATTGTGTCCGGATCCACAATCTGACCCGATGTTGACTTGAGCCAATTGGCAAACTCTGCCTTCGCCGCCCGCTTTGAGGTAAGGAACCCTTCACGAAAGCCGGCATCGTCGGCACAAGGTTTAAGGTCTTTGAGCTGGCTCAGGTCGGTGATCCACCGGTCGCCGATAGCTCGCGTAATTTCGGCCGAGAGCGCAGGATTCGCCTCCAACAACCAGCGGCGCGGCGTCACGCCGTTGGTTTTGTTGTTGAACCGCTCGGGAAACACATCGGCGAGATCCTTGACAGTCATCGTCCGCAACAGTCGGGAGTGCACAGCCGCAACTCCGTTGGTACTGTGCGAACCTATGATCGCGAGGTTGGCCATGCGAATCTTGCGCTGGCTGCCTTCTTCCACCAGGCTCACGCGTTGAACCTTCCCCTCGTCGCCCGGGAACCGAAGACGGACTTCATCAAGCAGGCGGCGATTGATCTCGTAGATAATCTCTAGCTGCCTTGGAAGAAGCACCTCAAACCATGCGACCGGCCACTTTTCGAGCGCTTCCGGCAGCAGGGTGTGATTAGTGTATGCCAGCGTTTTCTTAGTCAGGTCCCAGGCTTGGTCCCATCCCATATGCACATCGTCGAGTAAGATGCGCATCAGTTCAGCGACCGTCATCGAAGGATGCGTGTCATTGAGCTGGATGGCGACTTTCTCGGGCAACGCATTCCAGTCCGTATTGTGGCGCTGAAAGCGGCGCACAAGGTCGGCGAGAGAACATGCGACCAGAAAAAATTCCTGCAAAAATCGCAAGCCTTGTCCCGCGGTGGTGGAGTCATCGGGATACAGCACTCGGGTCAGCGATTCCGCTTGAAGAGTCTTGCCCAGAGCGCCAATAAAATCGCCGGTGCCAAACTCCTGGAAGTCGAAATAGTCGGGCGCGGCCGCCGCCCACAGCCGCAGCGTGTTGACGGTCTTTCCTCCGTAGCCGACCACTGGCCGATCGAAAGGGATACCGAACAAGCTGGAGGGCCGATTCGGAATAACCTCGTAATGTCCCCCACGCAACTCGAAGGTGCAGTTCAGCTTTATCTCTACCTTCTCGTGCGGGCGGGCGATCTCCCAGGGATCGGTGTCGCGCAGCCAGTTGTCGGCGCTTTCCTTTTGCCAGCCATCGACGATGGATTGCCTAAACATGCCGTACTCGTAGCGCAAACCGTACCCCGTGGCCGCAAGCTGCATGGTGGCCATCGAATCGAGGTAACACGCCGCAAGCCGTCCCAGGCCTCCGTTCCCCAAGCCCGCGTCCGGTTCCTGCTCGACCAATTCGAGCCAATCAAGACCTTTCTGCTTGAGCGCGTTCTGCAAAAGTGGGTCGAGCAAGAGGTTGGTAATATTATTGGCCAGTGATCGCCCGATTAGGAACTCCATTGAAAGGTAGTAAACGCGTTTGGCATTTGTTTCTTCGTAGGTTTTCTTGGTCAGCACCCAGCGATGCGCGAGAACATCGCGTACAGAACGGGCGAATGCCTCAAAGCGCTCGCGCTCACTCACGACTTTCGGGTCGATTGCCCTATCGAAAACCAGATGCCGTTCGTAAAAAGCGTTTTGGGTTCCGATGAAAGGAACCGAAGCGCCCACGTATTGTTCAAGAAGGTCGCCGAGACCGTCTCCATGAGCTTTTTTGGGGACGACTTGGAGGGAATCCGGGCGGATCGCACTCTTTGTACTCATTCGATATCCTCATCCTCTGGCTTACCTGAAATCGACGTTGTTCGGCGTTTACTACTTACGATTCTCGCTGCAGAAATAAGGATTCACCCGATCACGTGATGGTCGTCATTCCAAAGGCGGATCGCCGGATGGGAAAGCTCATGCTCGTAACTGAGAGCGCTAAGACTCGCCGGATTTAGCAGGAAATACTTCCCGCCGGCGGGCTCGAGACCCAACCAACGAGCGGTCAATACGCGAATAAAATGTCCGCTGGAAAAAATCAATACGTTTCCCGGCACGGCGCGGATACGCTGGACGACGCGGTCGGCCCGCGCGCCTACCTGCTCCGGGGATTCGCCTCCTGGCGCTCCGTCTCGGAACAGCTGCCAGTCCGGACGCTCTTGCAGGATTTCAGCCGAGGTCAGCCCTTCATATTTACCGTAGTCCCACTCCACCAGGTCACGATCGATTTTGGCCCCATCGGCAAATCCCGCCAGTTCGCAAGTCCGAGATGCTCGCTGCAAGGGACTGGTAAAAACCTTGGCAAACGTCATCCCCTTCAATCGCTCTCCTAGCCGACGCGCATTGCGCTCGCCATCAGGAGTGAGAGGCAAGTCGCTGAGGCCCGTGTGCTGGCCAGAGAGAGTCCACGCGGTATTACCGTGCCTTGCCAAATACGCAACTGGAAGTTCACTCATGCAATTCTCTTCGGTGCCATTATGTTCTTGGGGTTTGCACTCACAGTTCCAATCCAGCACTTTCTTCGGGCAATCGATTTGTGGCACTGAGGATCAATTGGCGCCGCAAATCGTCTGGACGCCAAGTTCCATGCCCGGGATGAGTGGCGCCAATGGCAAGAACTTGACACGTCACGAGGCAAACCTGACGCTTACTTGGAGGGCTTGGTATCGCCAACCGGTTTGCGACTGACAATTGGGATCTGTTGCGACTGGCCCAATATGTCGTTATACGTGATTGTTTTGTCTCCGACCAAAACCAGTATGTCGCGGCCAGCGGCATAGACGACATTTTTCATGCCAAAGGGCGGCGTATATTGCACAACGTAAACCGTATGATCCACCTTCAGGGAGACGTCGTAGCTGGCGACATCGGACGGCGACTCGCCTGTAGAACTATGAGGCTTGACGGCAACGATTGTAGCTACCTGATACTTGGAAGCGGATTGACAATGGGCCGACAGTGCCGCTAAACAAACAACAAGGACACCCGTAACTTTCAGCATGCATTGCTCCCCTAGGTTCGATTTCGATGCTCGTGGCTTTCGCTCGGCTGCATCATTTGTGCACGCAGAATTCCAACTCAACGTCGTATCCCGAGCCCCAGAAACAACAGAAGAAGCAGTGGTCGCGTTCGATAGTATGATGGCTTCTTTCCAGCCGTCACAGTGGGCGAATCGGGATATTCAACTTGCGAATGCGATAGGCCAAAGTTGTCCGCTTCATCCCCAGGCGCGCCGCCGCACCATTGGGCCCGCCAATTACCCAGTTCGATTCCCGGATCGCCCGCAGCACGTAGTCGCGCTCCACCTCTTCAAGAGTGCTCAGCTTCGCAGTGGGAGTGCGATCCTCGGCCTGTTTCAATTCAGCCAGCGGAACCCGCAGTGTAGTCCCCGGCGATAGGATCACCGCCCGCTCAATAAAGTTTTGCAATTCGCGTACATTCCCCGGCCACGAATAGTTCATCATCATTTCCATCGCCTGGGTCGGAATCATCTCGATCCCCCGCTTCATCCGCCTGGAATACTTGTCCACATAGTGGCGTACCAGCAATGGGATATCTTCACGACGATCGCGCAACGCAGGAATGGTCAGAGGGAAGACGTCTAAACGGTAAAACAAATCGCTTCTGAATCCACCGTCTTCGACCATCTGCCTGAGGTTCCGGTGAGTGGCGGCAACAATGCGCACATCCACTTGCTGCGTGCGCGTGCTGCCCAGCCTCTCGAATTCATGTTCCTGCAAAACCCGCAGCAATTTCGACTGTACTTCCAGGGGAATGTCGCCGACCTCATCCAGAAAAAGCGTACCCTTGTCCGCGACCTCGAACCGTCCGGCCTTGCGCATGATGGCGCCGGTAAATGCGCCCTTTTCATGCCCGAAAAGCTCGCTCTCCAGCAGTCCCGAAGGGATGGCAGCACAGTTCAGCTTGACGAACGGCCGATCGCGTCGCGCGCTCAATTTGTGGATCGCACGCGCGATGAGCTCTTTTCCTGTGCCCGTCTCCCCTCGGATCAATACTCCAGAATCTGTCGGCGCCACAATTTCGACTTGCCGCAACACGCTCCGCAGCACCCCGCTTCTCCCCACCACCTCTTCGAAGTTCGGCTCATTCAGGATTTCACCTTCAACCCGAACTCCCTCCGTGCCGAAATCCTTCTTTAGTACCTCATCGCTCAGTTCGTAGGGTTTGGCCAGGGTGTCAAATTCCGTTAAGCGCGTCCCCAATAACATCGGGGTGGGGGTGGGCACGAAGGATGCTCGCGGGGTCGGTACAGCCTCAGCGATGCTCATAGTGTCTCCTTTTGAATCTCCGGAACGCATTCTGCGCGCCTATTTAAGCGGGTCGCACGAGACACCCTTTTGGGGATGGCACAATCACACGGAAGGCTGCCTCGCTGCCCTGAAGTTTTCTCTCGCTCATTTCTTCTTCGGTCGAGCATGGCCCAATAGTAGGCTGGCGCGTTTCCGTGAACAACCCCAATTCGAATGTCTTTTTGCTCCCTCGATGGAGGTATGTTTAATTCCCTCTGGGGCCCGATACTTTTCGCGGGCGCTTAGACGCTCCAAAGACACTTCGGGGCGCAAAGCAAGAATTTTCGGAAGAAGGTCAACCTCTTGGTGAAATTGCAGGGATGACGATCTCGCGTCGTCCGAAAAGGCGTGCATCCAGCGAATACGCCCCTGGGCCGAGACCGATCAGCGCAAGCACGATTACCGCTGCAAACACGGAACTCGGCCTGGCTTCGAACAATGACGGACTCGGAAACCACGATAATGCGCTGCCCACACAGAACAACACGCCGGAAACGCTGACGAAGGGAGTCAGATATCCAATTAAGAGCAACGTGCCGGTTGCCAGCATTACGATTCCGATGGCCAGACTTAGAAAGGCAGAGCCATGCCAATGGAAAAGGTAGGTGAGGGCCTCGACCAAGAAAGATGCTCCCACGGCAGAGCGAAGGAGGAGAATGCCGGCGCCGGGGAAGCCATCCGGGAACGTGGAAAACGCCCTTTGCAACCCCAGCCTCCTCGACCGACCCAACGAAAGACTATTGTTTTTGCGCGACGGCCGAATCCCCAGTGTTCGGAATTTTTTCTTACCACTTTCGAGTTATCACCGAACTCGATGGAAAAGCTCCTTAGAGCTGGATAATGCCGCGTCGAACGCCAATCGCGACCGCCTGCGTGCGATCACTGGCTCCCAGTTTTTCCATAATGTGTTTGATGTGCACTTTCACGGTCTCTTCTGTGATGAACAGTTTATCGGCGATATCGCGGTTACGATTTCCGCCGGCGATTTGACTTAGGACCTCAACTTCGCGACCAGTCAATGCTTCGTCGCTGTAGTGTTCCGCCAGACTAGCCGCGATCTCGGCTGGAATGCGCTTCTTACCGGCATGAACCTGCCGTATCACCTCGACCAACTCCTTGGGAGGCGTGCTCTTCAAAACGTAGGCGCGAGCGCCGGCTTGCAGGGCGTGTTGAACTTCAACATCGCCGGCAAACGTCGTAAGAATTAGAATGCGCGCTTCGGGGAACTCCGCCCGAATGGCCATCATGGCATCAACGCCACTCATGTCAGGAAGCCGAAGATCCATCAGAGTCACATCCGGATTGTGCTCCCGGAAGCGCTGGATTGCTTCCTTGCCGTTCGAAGCCTCCGAGACCAGCTGCATGTCCGGTTGATTTCTGATAACGGTGGCGATCCCCTCATGCATGAGGGGATGATCATCGACGCTGAAGACCCGGATTTTAGCTATGTCGCTCATTTCAACTCACCTCAACCCACCTGCTCCTCGTGCTTTTGTTTGGGTGTTTCCCTATCAGTGGTAGAAATCTTCGCCTGCCACTTAGACGCACCACTGGAGCGACGGGATTCGAAGGCGAGACGGCTGGGGACGCGCAAATCCACTTCCGTTCCACCGCCGGGGCTGCTCCGCAATCTGAGTCTGCCTCCAATGCGGTCCGCGCGCTCACGCATTCCTGAAAGACCCCAGTGTCCATCGCGTCCCGAATGCAGCACTTCAGGAGCAATTCCGCAGCCGTTGTCGCGGACGAGAACACGCAACTGGGTGGGCGCATATTCCAGTTCAAGCTCGATATTGCTCGCCAGCGAGTGGCGGAACGCGTTGACCAGCGCTTCGCGGCCGATGCTGTAAACATCGTTGCGAACGGCGGGCTTCAAAGGCACCGCCGAACCCTCTACGATGACGCGAAAATTGACTTCCCGCTGCACGCTCAGCTCCTGGGGTACTTTCGTGAATAACGCTTCCAGGTCTTGCGCGCTACCCACAGAAGAGCGCAAACCTCGAACTGTATTTCGGCCTTCTTCCACGACCTGCCCCATCAATTCGAGAACTCGATTCAGCGCGGGATGCGCTGGTGAGTCGGCGGGCAATTGGTCCACGGCGACATGCAGTTGCATCGACGTGCTGAGCACACCTTGTAACAACGTGTCGTGCAATTCCTGCGCCACGCGCATGCGCTCGGCGAGCCGTTCCTCAAATCGCAGGTTGAGCTTCCGGGTGGTTTGGTGCATTCGCAGACGATGGAGACCCAGTATCGTAACTGCGCTCGCAAGTACAAACGCGAACGGAAACCACCACCTTTGCCAGAACGCCGGTTCGCCGTGGGTAACCGCGAAGGTGACGACGCCTTCAGTTGGCAACGCAGTGGCTGTAGGCGGAGGTTGAAAGCCAGAACCGACAAGCAGTGCGGCATACTCGGTTCCTGGATGCGTGGAACTGCTCCAACTTGAGTCGGGCCGAATCTTTGTAAAGGGCTGGTTTGCGAATGGCTGCACCCACCACGCCGTCTCGCCTCTGGCGTATAGAACGATCTGCTGCCCGGGGTCGGCACCCTTAACCCGCCCTTCGATCGCGCTCAACTTTTCTGGGTTGCCTGCACCTGAGGTCGGAACGTCAGTGAATTCGACGGTCGGTGCGGCTGGACCATTATTAACGCGTCCTACATCACATCCTGCCGACGACGCAAAGACGATCCAAGTCAGAACTCCGCCCACGACCCATGCCGAGAGATAAGAGGAGACGACTCTCAACTTCCCTGATCGCTGCGTGGGCAAGGCCCCCGATGATCGAACAACAGAGCCGCCGCTGATGATCCTATTCTCCATCAGAAACTGAACCTTGCACCGAACTGGCCGACTCGAGGTCCCGGAAGTCCGTTGAGATCTTCGGGCAACACCTTGGCGAAATCTGCAGTTCCAATCTGCGTATTTGGGCCAGCAAAGCCATGACGGTTGAATACATTGAACGCCTGGAAGTACAGGTTCAGGCGGTAACGCTCCTCGCCGAATAACAACGACTTACTTACGCCTAAATCTTCCGAGGCAAACCCAGGATTGCGAAGGGCTGCCAGATACCCAGGCGCATTGCCGAATTCTCCGTCTGGCGGATTCACAAAGCAGGCCGGGTTGAAGTAGGCGCCCCCGACCTGCCCGTTGTAGTGCTCGCTGATATCGCATCCCGGAACAATATCGGAATACACATTATTAATTCCAGGATAGTAGACGTTGGCGGGAATACGCACTGGCATACCCGTGCTGTAGCGGAAACCCTCGCTCACCGTCCATCCTCCGGCCAAGGCTTTCACAGATGGAGTGGCATTGGAAAGCAGTGCTCTGCCTCGCCCAAAAGGCAGTTGGTATAAGACGTATCCCTTGACCACATGGGTCTGGTCAAAATCGGAAATTGTGTGGCGTTCATGCTGCAAGTCGTAGACGTCCTGCAATGGTCCTGTGTAATAGAGGTCTTCAAAACTATTGTCCACATCGCCATGCGAGGAAGACAAATTGTAGCTGGCCAGCATCGAAAACCCGAATCGCGACCGTTTTTTTACCGTGACCTGTAAGGATTGATAATCGCTGTTCCCCAGAGGCGAACCGACGTAGTACAACGGGCCGTAGGTCATGGCCACGTTCGGAAACGGCGCCACCGACGCCCATCCCAGCCCTGTAAAACCAGGCTCCGTGACCACACTATATTGTAGACCCGCGTTAACCAAAGCCGTGTAGGCCGCCAGCGAGGGTTGGTTCGCGGCGACGTACCCACTCTCCAGGTGGTATCCATGGTTTTGAATAAAAGTTATGTCGGCAATCAAGTCCCGGCTGATCTCATGCTGAACTCCCGCTGTCCACTCTTGAACATTTCCCAGCTCCAACATGCGGGAATCGATCGAGACCATGCCGTACTCGGTAAAGTCGGGATTCTTGCCCACATTCACCGTAGAGCCTGGGTAGCCGCTGTCCCAGTAAAAAGGTGAAAGCACTTGGTTATTAGGCACGAAGCCTGGGTTGAAGCCGTAAGGAATTCCGCTGAAGGTATTTAAATTTAGCGGAACGTAGAATACTCCGAATGATGCGCGGGCAACCGTCCTCGGCGTCACTTGATACACACCGCCAATGTGGCCGGAAAAGTTATGGTGGTACTGCCTTTTCTCAAACGAGTCGCCGCCATTTGCGGCAAACACAAGCGCACCGGGCTGTGCAGTCACGGGATTGATCGCGGTCGTATCAAAGTTCGACCAGTGGCCGTATTTTTCGTGATAGCGTCCGTTGAAATCCCAGCGCACATCCACGTTAAGAGTGAACTTTGGCGCAACTTTAATGTCGTCTTGCGCAAACAGCGCCACAGATTTGCGACGGCCATAGGTATTGTCCGGCTCGCTCACGGAGGCTTGATTGACATCGCCCAACAAGAAACTGGCGAATCCAAATCCGGCGTTTGCGCCGAATGCGCCCGCGGTTTGCGCGGGGTCGAATACGAACGCAGGAACTCCATTGTCGCCGTGGGAGTTAAATTGTTGCACTCGAAAATCTGTTCCAAACTTGTAGGTGTGGCGGCCTTTCACCCACACCAGAGTGTCATCGTAGATAAAAGTGTTCGCAGCGTAGAAATCGTTGAACTGGCTCCCCAGGCGAGTTTCGTCGATTGGTAGACCATCGACATAGCGGTGCTGGTCGCTGTTCACTCCCTGAAATTCAATGACCGGAAAATTACCTGCGCCGAACTCGCCCAGGCCCAATGCGGACGGCCACTCGCCCGTACGCGATCTTGCTTCGCTCGGATTGCGGAAGCGATTGAAGGTGACAGCAAACACATTCAAGAGCCGGTTCGAGATTGTCCAGGAGTCCCTAAAGCGTGCCGACGGCGCGGTCGTATTGTGGTCGTAGGCATTCGCCATGGGCCCACCGTTCTGCGAACCGGCCGACCAGATCCCGCCCTGGTCGGATAACAGGCGTGGTATGTACGCATAGATAATCGATCCATCCAAAAAATGCGTCTGCGAAAGTTTGTGGTCCAGCTTCACACTGACTTGATTGCTGTGGTACCAGGTCGCCGGACTGGCGAGCGGCAATGCATTGTTATTCGTGAGGTCCGAAGACAGAGGCTGATAGTCCTGTTTATAGAGATCCACGACTTTCTGCGACACTGCGCTAATGCGCCCCGCAGGAATCATGTTTCCTGGGAACACATTTCCGGTCTGGGGATCGAGAATGGCGCCTTGATAGACGGTCTGGCCCGAACTATCGGTTCCGAGGACGACTGACTTGTTCAAAAGCACGCTGAAATCGCCGTTCAGGAATGCAGTTGTTGGAACCGTCGATGCCAAACCGCCAATGCCGTAATTCGCAAATGTGTAGCGCTCCCATGCTGCGTAAAAAAAAAGCTTATCCCTCTTTATAGGGCCACCGACGCTGGCGCCATAAGTAAACAAGGAGTCGGCCGGCTTGCCAAATGCACGCTGACAACTCGCAGCCTGCGAAGAGACTCCACCGTCTTCACTCAGACATAGAGCTTCGTTGTATTTATTCCCCCAGGCTTGCGCGTCGAAATCCTCGTTGTGCATGTAATAAAAACCGCTGCCATGCCAGGCGTTGGAGCCGGATTTCATTTCATAACGAAAAATCCCGCCTCCGGTTCGGCCTTCATCGGCGCGAATGCTCGCGCTGGTTACTTGAAATTCTTCGACCGCCTCCATGGGAGGGCTCGATTCGCTGAGATAGCCGCCGATCTGCGACACTGCCGACGTACCATCGATCATGACCTCTTTGTTCTGGCTCATGCTGCCGTTGATGTGCGAAGCGTAATCCTTGCTTTGCGGGTCGCTGCCGACTCCTTCCACTCCCGGCACATACGCGAACATAAACGCTGATAGATTTCGTCCGCCTTGGACGTTCAACGGCAGTTCGGTGATAGCGGCATTGCCCAGCGTAGTCGAGAGGGAGGAGCTTTGCGTCTGCAGCAGCGGCGCGTCCTTATTAACCGTGATGCTCGCGCTCTCTGGTCCCACCGCCAGCACCGGGTCGATCTCTGCGACTTGGCTGATGGTGAGTCGGATATCGGGACGCTCGTATTTCTTAAAACCATCCTTCCAACACGACATCTGATACTGCCCAATGGGCAAATTCACAATAACGAAGAAGCCTTTCGCATTCGTGACCGATGTTGCCTGAACACCATCAGCCACGTTCGTCATCGTAATCTGCGCCCCCTGCACAACCGCGCCACTCGAGTCCTTAACCGTCCCAATGATCGAGGCATGGTCCGATTGCGCAAGCATCTTCACCGTGCTGAAAAATAACACTAAGAAAAGTGCGAACCCCACTTTCATTGCGAACCTCAAGTCGCCCCAAGACAAAAGGTGGGTCAATCCTGGCTAAGGACAGCCAAGGCCCTTTTGAACCGTGACCAGAGGGTACCCTAACGACCGCCGATTTGCACTTTCGGCGAAATCAAGTGTGCGAGTTTCTTCATTTTTCATGGATCATTCTCAATACGAATTACTTCCGCGAATAGACGCGTACGTAATCCACCAGCATCTGTTGCGGAAACACAGTGGACTTGCTCGGGTTACCTGGCAATTTGCCTCCGACAGCCAGATTCAAAATGATGAAAAATGGATGATCAAATACCCAGGGTTTGCCGGGAGGAAGTTCGGCGGGAACTTTTGTGGCGTAGAGTTTTCCATCCACAAAAAAGCGCACGCTCCGGGCTTCCCACTCGACAGCGAAAACATGGAAGTGTTCGGCAAAGTGTGCGTCTGGAAACGTATACGTGCTGGTCAGCGCATTCCCGTCCGAATACCCGGGCCCGTGCATGCTGCCGCTGATAGTCGACGGTTCAGATCCGCCTTTTTCCATGATGTCGATTTCGCCGCAAGCCGGCCAGTCTGCGCTCGGAAAATTCTCCCCGAGCATCCAAAAAGCCGGCCAAAGTCCCTTTCCGTGTGGAACTTTAATTCGCGCTTCAAAGCGTCCGTATTCCTGTGAAAATCGCCCCTGGGTCTTGAGACGACCCGAGGTGTAATCGTGGTGAGTGTGATCGGGAGCCACGAATTTTTCCTTTACCGCCTCGATCACCAGATTGCCGTCTTGCTGGCGAACGTTCTTGCTTCGGTCTGTGTAGTATTCCAATTCGTCATTGCCCCAACCGCTCCCGCCGCTTTCGACAACCCATTTAGCGGGGTCCGGCCTCGATCCAGAGGACCCCTCAAACTCGTCGCTCCAGGTCAGAACCCATTTGGCCGCCTGACCGGGAGACTTTAACTGAGATTGCGCCTCTGAACTCACCTGCACACATCCGAATGCCAAAATGAACGCTGCCCGAAAGCGGAGGCGGCGCATTATGTTTTGTAGCGAATTGATAGATTCTGCGATAATTTCGCCAGACATCAATAGTCCCGACTCGCCTCTCACACCCCACCCAAAACTACAGTCGGCGAACTGCGCACGAATCCCACGCCCTCGGAATCTTTTCCTACCACTTTCTAGGTATGACTTGGCTGGCAGGGCGCTTTTGCGGAAGCACAGCTCCCCAATCGCCGAACTGTCTGTGCCCGATGCGGTATGATGTCTATCCAAACTGGGGGAAGCGGAGCGATAATTTGTCGCCGCGAGCCTGTTATGACACCGTGGAAACCATCATCGGCTAATACCTCGGCGCCCATCCGTCGCTACGCTATTGCGGTTGCGTCCGTAGCCATTGCGCTCGGGTTGGCTCTTTTTCTGACTCACCTCAAATTCAGTGGAGTCGCCGATCCTCTTTTTTTGATTGCGGTCGCAGTAGCCGTTTGGTTTGGCGGAACGGGACCAGGAATTCTGGCGGTCGTTCTTTTAGGTTTGGCCGAAAACTATTTTTTCATCGAGCCCCTCTACAGTTTTTACATCACGCCCTCCGAACTCCCGCATTTCATCATCTTCGTTTTGTTCGCTTCACTCCTGACCTGGTTCAGCGCGGTTCGTCGTCGGATCGAGTTAGATCTTTTGCGGTCCCGCGATGAACTTCAGAAGGAAGTCACAATACGGACCCAGCAGGCCAGCCTTCTGCAGCTCACGCACGACACCATCTTTGTCCGCGATATGAACGATGTCATCACCTACTGGAATCGCGGTGCCAGCGAACTATACGGCTGGACGGAAAGCGAAGCTCTGGGGAAAAACGCGCACCAACTCTTGCGCACAACCTTTCCTGAGCCGGTTAAAGACATTCAAGCCAAGTTGCTGAACACCGGCAGGTGGGACGGCGAAGTCGAGAAAACAAAATCGGACGATACCCGCGTCGTAGTGGCAAGCCGATGGTCCTTGCAGCGGGACGACCAAAAGAACCCAGTAGCCATCTTGGAAACTAACAACGACATCACGCAGCGCCGGCGCGGCGAAGAGGAAGTACGCAAACTCAACCAGGAACTCGGCAAGCGGAGCACTGAACTGGAGGCGATCAATAAGGAATTGGAAGCCTTCGCTTATTCCATCTCGCATGATCTCCGTGCCCCGCTGCGGCATATGTCGGGCTTCGCGGAGCTGCTGCAAAAAAACGCTGCTTCGATACTGGATGAAAAAGGCCGCCGCTACATGACGATGATTCTGGAATCGTCGAAACGGATGGGAACCTTGATCGACGATCTTCTGGCGTTTTCGCGGATAGGCCGGACAGAAACCCGTATGACCTCGGTGAGCTTGGGAGAAGTGGTAAAAGAAGTCCAGAGTGAGGCGGTCGACGATACACAGGGCCGAAATGTCACCTGGCGGGTGGGGCCGCTACCCACTCTACGTGGAGATCGTTCGATGTTAAAGCTCGCCCTTATGAACCTGATATCGAATGCGGTGAAGTTCACGCGAACGCGCCCTCAACCCGAAATTGAGATAGGATGCACCGATAAGGAAAAACCCGAGGTAGTGGTTTTCATTAAAGACAATGGGGTCGGCTTCGACATGAAATACGTTCACAAATTGTTTGGTGTTTTCCAGCGATTGCACCGAGCCGATGAGTTTGAAGGGACCGGGATCGGCCTGGCCACGGTTCAAAGAATCGTTCGCCGGCATGGCGGTGAAGTTTGGGCCGAAGGTGCCGTAGACAAGGGATCAACGTTTTATCTGTCACTTCCGAAGTCATAGGGGACGCACATCATGGCGACACTAGGACGTATTCTGCTGGTTGAGGACGACTCAAAAGACACCGAACTCACGATGACCGCGCTGGCCGAATACAACCTGACCAACGAAGTTGTGGTTGCCGTGGATGGTGAGGAGGCGCTCGATTATCTCTATCAGCGGGGGAAGTTCGAATCCCGCATCAACGGCAACCCTGCTGTTCTTCTACTCGACCTGAAATTGCCCAAGATAGATGGACTGGAGGTCCTCGAGCGGATTAGATCCGACGAGAATTTGAAAATGATTCCCGTGGTCGTGCTTACGTCCTCGCGCGAGGAGCGGGATATGGTGGCAAGTTACAAACTTGGGGTGAACGCCTACGTGGTCAAGCCAGTGGATTTTCACGAGTTCGTAAACGCCATCAAGGAGCTTGGAGTGTTTTGGGCAATTATCAACGAGCCGCCTCCCGGAAGCATGAAAAAGAAATAGCGACGGTTGCCGATCGGAGTTTCCAAATATCCGGTGTGCCCTAAGTCGAAGCAGCTTAGGGCATACGACAAGGCAGCATTCATTTGCAGCGAAGAGAATCCAATCACCCGTGAACTCCCCACTGAAAATTTTGTGCCTGGAGGACGACCCCAAAGACGCGGAGCTTATTCAGGCGACGCTGGAGGCGGGAGGGGTCGAATGTTCGGTTGCCCGTGTTGAAAACGAGAGCGAGTTCTCAGCTGCCCTCGAGGCGGGAGACTTTGAACTCATCTTGGCGGACTATACCCTTCCCTCTTTCGACGGAATTTCCGCGCTGAAAATCGCCAAGAAGGTCCGCCCAGAGCTGCCGTTCATCTTTGTCTCTGGCACGCTCGACGAAGAAGTGGCCATTGAGTCCCTCAAGATCGGCGCAACTGATTATGTCTTTAAAACTCGCCTTTCCCGCACGGTGCCCTCGGTGCGGCGCGCGCTGCGGGAAACGGAAGAAAAGAAAGTTCGCAGGCGCGCGGAAGAGGCGCTGCAACGCAGTGAACAGCGCTTGCGTGACGTAATTGAAACTATCCCGACGATGGCGTGGACCGCAACTCCTGATGGCGCTAATGATTTTGTGAATCAGCGCTGGCAGGAATATACCGGAATCTCCCTGGAGGACACATCCGGCGACGGTTGGAAAGCGGCCATCCATCCCTCGGATCTTTCCCTTCACGTAGAAAAGTGGCGCGCGTCTCTGGCGAGCGGCGAGCCTTTTGATGATGAGGCCCGGTTACGTCGAGCGAGCGACGGCAAATATCGCTGGTTTCTGCTTCGCGCCGTGCCTCTGCGCGGTGAGCACAGACAGATTGTTAAATGGTACGGAACCGGGGCCGACATTGAAGATCGAAAGTGCGTGGAATCGAGACTGCAGGAGAGCGAGCAGCGATTTCGAGCGATTTTCGATGAGGCGGGCACAGGGATCGCCCTCTGTGACCTTTTTTCCGGCGTCATCGAAAGCAATCGTGCCTTACAAACAATGCTTTCTCGGAGCTCGGAAGAACTCAGCCGGATCGAGACTTACGATGTGCTCACGTCCCCGGACCGTCGGGAAGCGGATGCCGCCTTATATCGTGAAATCTGCACCGGGGCCCGCGACGTTCTCCGGCAGGTAAAGCATCATATCCTTGAAGATGGCAGGTCGGTTTGGGCAAACGTAATATTTACTCTTTTGCGAGATCCCGAAGGCCGTCCCAGACATGTGCTCGCCACCCATGAGGACATCACCGACCGCAAGAGAGCCGAAGATGAACTTCAGAAAGCCCTTGAGGAAATCAAAGTTCTGCGCGACCAGCTTTACAAAGAGAACATTGCGCTCCGCGAGGAAGTCGATAAAGCGTCTATGTTCGAGGAGATCATCGGGGACTCGCCTGCACTGCGGTCGGTTCTCACGCGAGTAAGCAGGGTCGCGCCCACCGATGCAACTGTTCTGATCACCGGAGAGACCGGGACGGGCAAGGAGCTGATTGCTCGCGCCATCCACAAGCGATCGCAACGTTCGTCTCGAGCATTCGTCACCGTAAATTGTGCCGCGATTCCCACTTCGCTGATCGCTTCAGAATTGTTTGGCCATGAAAAGGGAGCCTTCACCGGCGCCCTCCAGCGGCGTTTGGGGAGATTTGAACTGGCGGACGGCGGCACCATTTTCCTGGATGAAGTAGGCGAACTCCCTCTGGAAACTCAAACAACCCTGCTGCGCATTTTGCAGGAGCGAGAGTTCGAACGAGTCGGAGGCAATGTCAGTATCGGCGCGAATGTACGAGTGATTGCGGCGACCAATCGCGACTTGGACGATGCAATCATTTCCGGCACTTTTAGACGCGACCTTTTTTATCGTTTGAACGTCGTGCCGGTGGAGATCCCCCCGCTTCGCGAACGGAAAGAAGACATCCTCATGTTGACCGAGTACTTCATCGACCGCTATGGGAGAAAAGTCGGCAAGAAAATTCGCGGCGTCGAAAGGGAGACGCTCGAATTACTACAATCCTACCCCTGGCCGGGAAATATTCGCGAACTGCAAAATGTCATAGAACGTTCGGTGGTCATCGGGGATACGGAGATCTTGTCAGTGGACCCCTCGTGGTTGTCGCCGGCATCCCGTGTCTTTCAGCGAGAGGGCTCGATCCCCACTTCTGGCAGACGATCTGCCGATGAAGAGCGAAAAATGATAGAAGCAGCTCTCGCTCAAGCTCGTGGCCGAGTCTCGGGTACATCGGGTGCCGCCGCTCAACTCGGCATGCCGGCGTCTACCCTCGAATCCAAAATCCGAACTCTAAACATAGACAAGTACCGTTTCAAGAGGGCCTGACCTCTCTCTCCATATTCGCGAACTTCGCGATTTTCTCGCGAATTCGCGACTTCGCGATTTTTCTGCTGGCGATAACACCCATCTTTTTAACACTTTACAAATGGCATTGCTGTTGCACGTCAATGTTCCACTGTGGGATACGCATGCTGAAGATTCAGCGCTCGTCAGGCGACCGAGTAGTGGTCTTCAGCTTAACCGGCCGAATCAGGCTCGAGCATGTGCATGAGCTGCAAAGGCTTCTTGATGTAGAGAAAGTCGATCATCAAGAGGGCAACGATCGAATTGCTCTGAACTTGGAAGAGGTCACGTTGATCGATCGAGATGTCGTTAACTTCCTCGCCCGGTGCGAAATAAACAGCGTCGGAATTAGCAACTGTCCAGCTTACATACGTGAGTGGATCGATCGAGAAAAAAAGCGCGGAATAGACAGCTAGCAACTTGAATCGCCCAACTTGGCACAGACAAGAAAACTGCCACAATCGCCGTTAGGAGAGCAGACATGGGATTCACCGGCATGAAGCGACGTAACGCGCTAACCATCTTCCTTTTTCCGAAATCTTTTGCTGAGCCGCATGCTGACGTCGAGGAAGGGTCCGCCTCGGAAGATCTGGCGGTAGCTTTCTCACGCATTCGGCAGGAAGCGATTGGGGCTGTTCCAGCGACTTTTCGTGTCGTACTCGAAGGCCGCCCGCGAGTCATGGATGGGACGATACGCGATCAGGTTTATCGAGTTGGGCGTAAGGCGCTACTCAACGCGTTTCTCCACGCGGATGCAACCGAAGTCGAGCTCAACCTTGAATATGCGCACAACCGGCTGCGCATGGCGATTCGGGACAACGGAAAGGGTATCGACCCCGACCGCTTCGGTACCGCCGATCCTGGCTATGGAAGCTTTTCCTGGATGCGGCTCGTAGCGGAACGCATGGGTGCAAAGTTCAGGTTGTTGAGCCGGGTTGATGCTGGCACGGAAGTGGAGCTGTCGATCCCCGCCGACATCGCCTTTGCATCGCGTTCGGCAGCCCGTCAGCCAGAATGGGGAGCGGTGTGCGGACTGAGCGCATGAGAGATATCCAGGGGGACCGAAATGACGACATCGGCTCGAATTCGCATCCTTACAGTGGATCATCATCCTTTGCTTTTGGAGGCCCTGGCCGCCATTATCCGGAATCAGCCCGACCTGTTGTTGGTGGCCCAAGCCGTCAATTGTCGTGAAGCGATCGATCAATACACAAAGGTTCAGCCGGATGTCACGTTAATGGATGTTCGATTGCCCGACATCACCGGAATCGATGCGATGATTGCGATTCGCGCCCAGTTCCCCGAAGCCCGCATCATCATGATGACAACATTCGGAGACGACGGCGAGGTTCGCGTCGCTCTACAAGCTGGTGCGAGTTCTTGCATTCGCAAAAACATGTCGCCGCGCGAGATTGTGAATACGATTCGTCAGGTTTTTTCAGGCAGGGGACGCACTGCACCCGCCACTTCGCGTGCCTCGGCATCTCGCTTCGACCCTGTTCAAGATGAGGCTTGTGAAAATCAGGCCGGCGTCTTCCCCACTTCTTAAGCCCACTCCTCAGAGAACAGCCGCTCACGCAAATGAACAACCCTCCTCCCCAAACGTGGTACCTGCCAGCAGGACTCCCGTGGTAGCAAAAAAACACTGCATCTCGTGATGTGTTACCGGCCTTGACCGTGAGAAAGTCTGATGCATGCAGACCCAAGAAATGGCGCCATACAGCAGGCTCGGTTTTTCTCTGCCTCTACCTTTTTCCACTGCACAGGAGAGCCACACCGCGAGCGCAGAAAATCTGTTGGAAGAGAGTCCGCTTGCAGAAAAGCTGCTGGCGTTGTTGGATTTCGTATTCGGTTGTCACCACAGCAACCTGAGCCGGGTGTTCACCCTCGGTGGGCAAACCTATCGAGTATGTTGTGGCTGCGGTGCGAAGTTTGAATATTCGCTTCGAGGCATGCGCATCGAGCGCCGCATGAGTGTCCTCGCAACGCAGACTATCCCGCCTTTCGAGGATCAGTCGCCGGACCATATTCATCCCAAGGAGTGGCTCCATGAAGCTGTTTAGGCGACTAATCGTTCCCATAGTTTGTCGGCTGCTGGCGGAACCATTGGTCTTGAACATTTTCATCGCCTTCAGCAGATGAGGAGAACATGCCTGAGCTTATCGTAGGGCTAGATCACACAGCAATCGCTTGCGCTGCTCAACGAAATCTCGACTTCGCACCGAATTGTTGGCCACGCTTCCTATCGCGCACGGTCAAATTCGATGGTCACCCATCAGTTCCAATTTTGGCGATGACATCCTCCCTCGAACTTGGAGAGGGAAACTAGGCGAGACGCGCTTCCATTTTCATATCGGATTCAAATCCCAATCAAAATCTAGAACTCAACGCCGCCGGAATCAACAAGTGTGAACGGCAGGTGTTTTCTCCGGGGTACCGCTTTTCTTATCTCCCGTCTTGCAGTACCTTGTGTAGTGGCCGCCGGACATGTTCTTCCGCGCCATCCGCCCGAATTGGAGAAGTCATGAACCGCTCAGTACTAATTCGTTTGCTTGTGATCGGGTCTGTTACTGCCGCCCTGTTTACCGGCTGCTCGCGCGACCCCAATGTGCGCAAACAAAAATACGTGGAGAGCGGGGACCGTTACTTTGCTAAGGGAAAATACCGGGAGGCGGCGATCCAGTATTCCAACGCGCTGCAGGTTGATCCGCGGTTTGCAGCGGCGCATTATCAGCTCGGCGAGAGCTTTCTCAAGCTCGGCGACAGCATTCGCGCCTTTCAAGAGCTCTCGCGGACCGTAGAACTGGCTCCCGATAACTATCGCGCCCATACCGACCTGGCCAATCTCCTGCTCGGCGCGCGAAATCCTGACGGCTCGATCAACGAAGACTACATGAAACAGGCGCGCGTACACCTGGACCTTCTGCGGCAAAAACAGCCGCAGAATCCGGAGGTCTTCCAGGCTTGGGCGGATTACTATGCCGGGGAAAGCAACCTGGCTGCGGCTCTGCAGGAAATGCAACGGGGAATCGCCGCCGATCCTACCCGCTCGGAATCCTATCTGGACCTGGCGCTGCTTCAGCTTAAAGCTAATCTTCCCGATCAGGCGGAAGCCAATTTTAAGAAAGCCGCAGACCTCGCCCCTACCGCAGGGAATGCCCAATTGGCGCTGGGAAGCTTTTACCAGTCGCGCAACCGCCTGCCAGAGGCCGAACAGCAGTTCAAGCACGCCATCGAGGTCGCTCCCAAAGATCCAGCGCCACGGGAGGCTCTGGTACGGCTATACATGGCGGAAGGCAAGAAGCAAGAAGCAGAAGATCTCCTCAAACAGGCTAAGAAAGACTTAGGGGATACCTCGGAAGGTTATCGGTTGCTCGGCGATTATTATTTCGCCAGCGGCGATTTGGACAAAGCCACGGCGGAGTACGGGTCACTTTATAGTGAACATCCCAAAGACCTGCAGGTTAAGAAAAACTACATCCAGCTCCTGATTCTAAAAAACCGTCTCGAGGAAGCTGGCAAACTGAACGATGAAGTGCTGAAGGCGAGTCCACGCGATGTCGATGCGCTGATCTATCGCGGCCAGGTACAACTGCACCGCAACGATGCAGCGGGCGCGGTGGATTCATTACAGCGGGCTCTGAAGGACGATCCCGGCAATGCTGTTGCGCACTACCAATTGGGCGTGGCTTTCGACATGCAACACAACGAAGGCCGCGCGGAATCGGAGTTGCGCGAGGCGGTACGCGCGCGTCCCGACCTTACCGATGCCCAGCGGGCTCTGGCGACCCTGGAACTTCGGAGCGGCGATTTCGATGCGCTCACGCAAAGCGGGCAGCAAATTATCGCTGCGGCTCCCTATGCTCCCGATGGCTATATTATGCGCGCGGTGGCCGAGATGAACCGGCAGAAGTACTCGGACGCGGAGCAAGATTTGACGAAAGTAATGGGGATTCTCCCCAACAGCGCTGTCCCTTACGTGCAGATGGGCAATCTGTATCAAGTGCAGAAAAAATATTCGGAGGCGAGTAAGTTTTATCGGGAGGCGCTCGACAAGGATCCTTCCTCTACGGATGGCTTGCAGGGAGTGATGAACGTGTACGTTGCGCAGAAACAGGTTGATCAGGCCATCGCGGCCGCGCGGGGACAGATCGCAAAGTCACCGAATACGAGCGGATTTTACGATCTGCTGGGCACTGCGTTGTTTCAGAAGAAAGACCTGAGCGGCGCCGAAGCGGCGTTCCATAAGGCGATTGATCTCGATGGCAACAATTCTGACGCGCTTTTGAAACTCGGCCAGGTGCAGGCGGCGGGAGGTTCCGTCGGCCAAGCTTTGGCCATGTATCAGCAATCGATCAAAGACCACCCTCGCGAGATTGGCTTCTACATTCTTGCCGGCGAGATGTATGAATCGCAAAGTAGCTGGGACCAAGCGAAAGCGATGTATCAGAAGGCACTGGAAATTCAGCCGGACAATCCCCTCGCCTCCAATAACTTGGCGTACGTGATGTTGCAACAAGGCGGGAATATCGATGTCGCCCTGGCCATGGCGCAGACAGCAAGGCGCGGGATGCCGGAATCGTCGAATGCGGCCGACACTTTGGGCTGGGCATACTTTCAAAAAGGGGTTTACCAGTCGGCGATTCAGATGTTTCAGGAATCGCTGCGGCTCAATGAAAAGCGGGGCGCGCCCGATGATGCGACCGTCCATTATCATCTCGGGCTCGCTTATCAGAAGGCCAATCAGCCGTCGCAGGCTCGCCAACAGCTTGAGCGCGTGTTAAGGATCAATCCAAATAATGACGACGCACGCAAAGCGCTGTCGGAGCTACGCGGGTAAGCTTGGGCGCGTGGTGAGCGGCTTCTCAGGACGTTTCTCACGACACGTCTCAGGAGAAGATTAGCGCGGGAGAAGATTAGCGCGTTAGTCAGCGGCGGCAACCGGCGTTGGCGGATCCTCAGCCGGCGGCCGGCGAGCCGAGCGGTTGGACGGCAGCCCTGCATCGCGAATCTTGTAAAGCAGCGCCCGATAACTGATGTTCAGGGCGCGCGCCGCCTGCTTGCGATTCCAGTGATGATGCTGCAGGACCTTGAGAATGATCTTGCGTTCCAGTTCATGCACAGCCTGGCGGGTTAACTTCTTCAGCGAAATCGGGCCATCCACGGAAATATCGGCGCTGAAGTAATCAACCTCGCGTGGCCGCAGGTCTCCAAGAATAGTTTCTTCGTTGCCCAGAATGACGTAGCGCTTGATGAGGTTTTCCAGCTCGCGAATGTTCCCCGGCCAATGGTATTTTCTCAGTGCATTCATCAGGTCGGGCGAGAGAGCTTTGGCGCGCGCGTTGAACTTGCGATTGTAGTACTCGGAAAAATAAGCGACCAGATCGTTCAGATCGGAGGCACGCTCGCGCAGCGGCGGCATATACAGATTCACCACATTGATGCGATAGAACAGGTCGGCGCGGAAGGTACCGTTGGCGATCTCATCTTCCAGTTTGCGATTGGTGGCGCAAACCACGCGCACTTCCACTTTTTTATCTTCCTGCGCGCCGATACGGCAGAACTGCCCATCCTGCAGAAGTTGCAACAGCTTCGACTGCAAACTCATGTCGAGTTCGGAAATTTCATCGAGAAACAGCGTGCCGCGATGCGCCATCTCCACGCGACCCGGCTTCATACCGAAGGCGCCCGTGAAGGCGCCTTTTTCGTAGCCAAAAAGTTCGCTTTCAAGCAGCGTTCCCGGAATGGCGGGGCAATTCACCTTCACCCAGGGACCGGTCTTCCAGGGCGAAGCCGTGTGGATCATGCGGGCGATAATGTCTTTACCGGTGCCGCTCTCGCCTTGAATGAGCACAGGGACGTTTGCGCTCGCGATTTTGGCGAGGCGCTCGCGGAGGGCTCGCATGGCCTCCGTGTTCCCAAACACGATCGGGTCGGGAGGCATTTCTCCCAAAGGCTGGACGAGAGAGCTGACTGGATTTGCAGTAACCATAAGGCTTCACCGCATCGGCTACACAAAACAAAGTAGTTGTGCTTCCGGAGAACGAATGCGGGGGAGCAGACAGGTACCCTTTTAGGCTAGTCTATCTGATTGATCGAGCGCAACTTACTAAAGACTCTAACAGAGTTTCGCACGGGTAATCACGTCGCGGCGGCTAGTTGAGGCTCGCTTGAAATAGGACAGGAAACACTTCTCAGACTAAAATCGGCTGTTTCCGCCGCTGCGTTGCGGTTTTTACGCTGGATTCGATCAAAGGGCGGACAAACCTCAGCCCGACCAAGTTGTAGGAGTCGGCATGAGATGTTCTGAGGACTTTGGCGCGGAGGGTACGCGCGCCCTTTGGCAGACTGTGCAAAGCGACCAGCGGAGCACTCGGGATCTCAAGACAAACCTCAGATTCGGGAGGTAGCGAGTGACGAAGAGCCACCAGCATTCCGCCACCCGATACGTTCAAAGCTGTTGCAAATTCGAGGAATTCTCTGTCCTGCTGCAGTCGGCCCCTTACAAAAATCGGTATTGCTAATGGCAGACGCGGCCACTTTCGACGCTCCGTCACTGGACGCTTCAGTTTCACGCGACTTTCGTCAAGCTTTACGGGGTGTTTTTAGCATCTGGGGGGCCAAATTCGCCGTCAGCGGTAGGCTCGACAGTGTTAGCCCCCCAGAAGCAAGAGATATCCCGAAGTTACGGGGTTGAAGTTCGGCAAAACCCGGTAAGCCATTGTTTTTCCATAAGCTTCGGAACAATGATCGCGGCTCTTACTCATCCTTCGGAGACTTTGAAGAACCCGCTCGAAACTGCAATTCTTTGCCACTGTTGGGTAATCAGGTTTCATTTTTCGTTGACAATGAAAAGTAGCTGGCATACGATTTTTGTTTAGCACCCCTTACTTGGTGGGCTGGGGTGTCCCCCCGTCTGTGGCCGCACTCCTTTATGGCTACCTCGCAAAAAAACCTTTGTATTCCTAAACTTCCGGACAGTGTGCCGGAGACACAGTTGCCACCGGGGGCGGCGGCGGGAATTCCCAGTTTGGCAGACCTTCCGCAGGCCTATGCGGAATTGCAGCAACGGTTTCAACGTACGACCAACGCTCTAGGCTCTGCCGCTCACGATCTGAAAACTCCTCTTGCCATTCTGAATGGCTACGTAGAACTCTTGCAAAGCGAGAAACTCGGGCCGGTTAGTGAGCGCCAGCGTGAGGTTCTGCGCGAGATGCAGGCGAGTGGGAAGCGCCTGCAAACTTACATTCAGGACTTTCTCACTTACACCGCCCTGGAAACGGGCGGACTGAAGATGCAATTCGCCCTCGGCAATATCAACGAGTGTTTGTCGGATGTTTGCCGCCTGTGGTCCACGCGCTTTCAGGAAAAAGGTTTGGCTCTTTATTTTCTTCCCAATGAAAAGCTGCCCCAGTTTCCTTTCGATTCTCCCAAGATCGAGCGCGTAATCTCGAACCTATTGGAGAACTCCTTCAAGTTTGTTCCTCAGGGCGGAACCGTCTGGTTGCACGCCGAACCTTACATGTGGGAGCGGCGCGCCGCCGGCCAGCCGACATCTTCAACTGAGCGGCGCCGGCAAAATACTACGCAGCCCAATGCCACCAAAGTGAGCGTTTCCGATACCGGTCCCGGAATTCCAGCCGAGTTTCATCAGGAAGTTTTTGACGATTTCTTTCGCCTCCCGGGAACCGAAAATCAGGAAGGCATGGGCCTGGGACTTGCCATTGTGCGTCGCCTGGTGCAGGCCATGGGCGGAAAAGTCTGGGTGGAGAGCGACCCCGGCGCGGGCTGTAAATTTTCTTTCTTAATTCCTTTCAAACCTTCCTCGAACCCTCCCTCCAAAGGAAAGAGTAGATGAGCGAAAGTTCCAGGATTCTCTTGGTCGACGACGAACCAGCCATGCTCCGCTACATTAAGACATTGCTGGAGGTGGATGACTACAAAGTCGAAACCGCCTCGACCGGTGAAGAAGCCTTGCAGCGCATCGATAAGGGCATGGAGCCCGATCTCGTTCTTCTCGACGTGTTGATGCCCGGAATCGATGGACTGGAGACGCTCGAGCAGATTCGACAAAAGCGGCCCGGAGCCAAGGTCGTCATGCTGTCCTGCGTGAACGACACGCGCAAGGTAGTGCAAGCCATGCGGCTTGGAGCGCACGACTATATCACTAAGCCCTTTCAAAAAGCGGAACTGGACGCGGTGATCGATCAATGCCTGGGTAAGGGCAAAGGTGCAGTGGTTGCAGGCGAAGTTGAGGAAGTTTCCGACGACGTTTTCTTCATCGCGGCCAGTGCGTCGATGCGGAAAATTCGCTCGCAAGCGGCATTGGTTGCCAACGTCGACATTCCGGTCTTGCTGCTCGGCGAGAGCGGGACTGGCAAAGAAGTTTTGGGCCGTTTGATCCACAAGCTTTCGCCACGCGCGCATCGCACGTTTTTGAAGGTCAATTGCGCGGCGGTTCCTGCAGATTTGCTTGAGAGCGAACTGTTCGGCTACGAGCCGGGAGCATTCACCGGCGCAACCCACGCCAAGCCGGGCAAATTCGAACTGTGCAACAAAGGCACGATTCTACTCGATGAAATCGGCGAAATGCCGCCCGCGTTGCAAGCCAAGCTGCTGCACGTCTTGCAGGATCAGCAGTTCTCCCGCCTGGGCAGCCGCTCCGTCATTAAAGTGGATGTGCGGGTTCTAGCGGCCACGAACATCGATATCCCGCAGGCGCTGGCTACAAAGCGTCTGCGCGAGGATCTTTACTATCGCCTGAACGCATTCACCTTGCAACTGCCGCCGCTGCGCGAACGCAAAGAAGAGATTCCAATTTTGCTGAAGCAATTCATGACGCGCATGGCGGAGCAATATGCCCGTCCTCAGTTACCGCTCACGCCGGCGCTGCTTGACGCTTGTATGAAATACTCCTGGCCGGGAAACCTGCGCGAGTTGAACAACTTTTTGAAGCGCTATCTGATTCTGGGGGACGAGAATTTAGCGGCTGCGGAACTGCAGCCGCGACCCGATGGTCACGGCGGAGGCGTTCATGCCGATGCCGGCCGGGGCGGAGATTCCGGCGGGCTGAAATCGGTGGCGCGCAGCGCAAAAGACGAAGCCGAAGGCGAAGCCATTCGCCAGGCACTCGAGCAGACCAACTGGAACCGCAAACAGGCAGCCAGCATGCTGCAGATCAGCTACAAAGCCCTGCTCTACAAAATTCGCCAGTATGGAATCGCCGAGGCAAAAAGCCATCACAAGCTTTCCGCCGGGGCGTAGCCACTCCTTTCCGTTTTTCCGTTGCCCGTGGCAAATATTTGCCTGTAGCAAACATTTTCAAATCTAGCATGTCTGCTGAAGAGCGCACGCGAAGAATGCGTGTTTCGTATCAGAGCATCGCTTCCGCGATGCTATAAATGCGACCAAAATCCGAACCGGCTTTAGCCGTCCGCGCCCTACTGAACCGTAAGGCTGAAGCCCGCGCTCAGCGTAAACGATCCTGAAGTTGCCGTCACCGTTAAGGGATAGGATCCCGCCGGCGTCCCGGTGACCTGCTCTACCTGCTTGGCCTTGCTACATGCAGGCTGCAGTGCAAAGAACAGAAAGACAATCATCAGCGCAAACCATCCGAGCAGGCGTCCTCGCCTACGTTTGCTGCTGCCGAGGCCCATCAAAGCCATTCCCGGAACCATCACCCAAAACGCATAGCTCAGACCCCGCCACTTGGTCGAGCTGATCGTAACCGGAGGTCGTTCAGTGGTCGTTAGGGTCAGCGTGCTTGCCTCAGCGCCGGGACCACTAAAAGTGAGCGAACTGGGGGTGAATCCGCAACTGGCACCCACCGGAAGAGAACTGCAAGAAAGAGAGACGTTATTCCCGAAGGTCACGGCAGGAGATATCAAAACCGAATAAGTTGCGGTGTTGCCCGCGACCACGGTTTGACTGGAAGGGCTGATGGAAATCGAGAAATTCGTCGCGGTGAAGGAAGCCGTGGCAGCGTTGCTCGGGTTGGTGTTGTTTCCGAACGTGACCGTAGCTGTGACCGCGCCAGCGCCTGCCTGGGTCGGCGTCACCGAGAAAACAACCGAGGAGGTAGACCCCGCTTGCAACGTCGGAATCGTACAAACGGCAACGTTTCCGGTCGCAGTGCTGCAGGTACCCGAACCAGCCGACGCCGGATTGAATGTGGCAACCGTGCCGGGAGTAAGCTCTCCTGTGACGGTGATGTTCGTGGCCAGATCCGGTCCTTCATTGGTGAGCGTGAAAGTTGCCGTGATGGGATTGCCGGCGCCCACCACTCCACTCGACGGGCTCAACACCGGCGCGATGCATGTGATGCACAGATCCGTTGCCGGTCTCAGTTTGACGGCGAACGCGTCCACTGCACCCGCAAGACTGGTCTGCAAGGCACCCTGGACCTGCAAATTGGTGGAAGTGGTATCGCCGGCAAAATAAGTATTCAGAGAGGGATCGACGGTGATGCTCGTGCCCCGATCCGTGCCGTTTCCGCCAAAATATGTGGAGTAGTTCGCGCTGTTCGTCCCGGTAGTGGTCGTCGTATTGATGTGTGCAAAGAATGCGTTCTGCGGGCCGTTCAGAACGCTCTGGAGCGCTCCGTTGGTGACAGGGAAGCCCGTCGTAGGGCTCGAGACCCCGACGGACCCGGATTGGGTGTAGCCGGTCAGCAGCGCACCCTGTGCCGTGTCCACGGCGACAGCCAGGCCAACGTCGTTTGCCGTCCCCCCGAGAAAGGAAAAATAACTGAGGCCGACGGTAGCTGAAGTCGTCGTGCCGGTGCCGGTGGACTCAGTAGGGTTCGTAAACCTTGCCACGTATGCATCTGTCGGGGACGTGGGTGTCGCGGCCGTGCAGGTGGCGGGAGGCACCGGATTCTGCGGCGTATTCAGGCACAACTGGAAGGGCGCAACGCCCGTGGGGATCACGAAGTCGCTCGAGTTCGTAGCGCCCGTCAGGTAGACATTCGAGCTATCGATGGTAAGGCTCGTGGAAGAATCGGTTTGTGTGCCGCCAAGATAGGTCGAGAACAGTAATTGCGCCGCGCCTGTCTTGGCGTTGGCGACGTTTATTTTCGCCACGAAAGCATCAGTCGGGTAGGGCGTCGTAGCCGGGGCAGTACACGCCACCGGGTAGGTGAGCACGGTAGGAGGAGGCGTATCGAGGCAGGGTTGATAGGCGTTCAGGATTGGAAAATCGGTGGTCTGCCCGCCGCCGCCGCTCAGGCTCTCCTGACTGTTGTAGAAATTCGTCGTGCCGCTGAAATAAACGTTGAATGAGGTGTCTACGGCGATGCCACCACCGATGGCGACCACCTGGCTGGCCGATGTGCCGCCGACAGCGCCGCCGAAATATGTGGAATATGCGATGCTCGATGCGCCGATGTTAGCCGTGTTTACCTCGGTCACGAAAAACTGGATTGGCGCTCCAGGCGCCGGAGCCTGCTGAAAAGGCACCGGGAGGAGTGTCGACGGAAATCCCGACTTTTGATCGCCGGCCGCCAACGATGTAGTCGTGCCAGTGACGTAAACATCGCGATTCGTATCGATAGCCATCCCGCTGGCAATGTCGGTGCCGCTGCCGGAGAGATACGTAGAGTAGGAAAGCGTGGGTGCCGTCGGGGGCGAAGTCGGAACGATGCCGCTGATCGCGCTGACGAAAACGTGAGACGTTCCGGTGCTGCCTGCGACGGGCCCGGACTGAAACCCACTGACGGTCGGAAAATTCGGTGAACTGGTGGTTCCGGCGACGTAGGTGTTGCCGCCACTATCCACCGCGATACCGGCTGCGGTGTCGGTCCCGCTGCCGCCGAGGTAGGTGAGATAAACCACCTGCGCAGTGCCGACCGCCGTCGGGTTCAGCTCCAGGACGAAAATATTCTGTGCTCCGTTCAGCGTGTCTTGAATCGGCCCGCTCACTGGATATTCAGTGAGCAAGTTGCTAGCCGTGGTCGAACCGGTGAGGTAGATAAAGCCGTTGCCATTCACAGCAACGAACGGCAAAGTGGTGGTGGCGTTACCCGGAACGCTGCCCCCAAAGTATGTCGAGTAGCTGATAGTTGGGTCGATCACCAGTTCCCTGCTGCGATCATACGCACCAACCTCGAAGCCAACCCGGTTGGCGGCACGCAGAACAAAACGTCCTTTTACCGGCTGCTGGCGATCCCCAACGCGCTGATAAATCACGGGAGCTTGCAAGCGAACGCTGGCGCCGCCACCGGAAAGAGTCACATCCCCGTGAATCAGTTCCAGCTTGTGGGCGCCATCAAACTGCAGTTCGGCTTGTGCCGGATCCGCGCCGGGAGCGACTCGGAAGTCGTACTCCAGACGGCCCTGATTTCCATAGAAAACCAGGTCGATTCCCGGATAAACACTGCGATAACGAACTTTAGAGAACTGAGGAATGCCGCGATGCCACTTTTTCGGGTCGTTGCCGATGAAGTAATTGCTGGTGCCAGGGAGCTGATCAGCTCCGGTAATCTGCGGCGAAGGGTTCGCCCCCACCAACCGCATGCGAACGGCCTCGAGGGTTAGCTTCGGTTGACCTGCACCGGACGAAGGAATCGGCAAAGCCAGCATCGCCCCGGCATCGTCAAGATACAAACCATATCCCTGCCCGTGGGCAACGAATTTCACTCCCGAGGCCGCCTGGCCCTGATTAGGCTCGAAGATCATGGGTAGCTGGCTAAGAAGAGCTTGCGCGTCAGGCTTCGATTTACCAGCGACGTGGCCAACAGCCGATGAAAGCGGCAGGCCGGGAAGTTGAAACGAAGCCTGCTCCAAATGACGCCGCGGCACTGCCAAAAATATCGCACCAGCCGTGAGCAGCAACACGGCAGTCGCGGCGGTCACGCGGAGAAGATTCGTCATCTGCCGTTTCCTTTCGGACTCCCCTTCGGTCCTGCTTTCGGACAACGCCTCGCCCGACAACCCGCTTGGTAACCTACATCCCGACCAACGACTGCCATTACCCATTATGCTTTCCTCCGGTGCACACCGATGCTATAGGGCGAGAAACCACGCACGAGTTTCCACTGCGCGACGGCCAACCCACCGCCGCTGACATGTCTCTTAGAAACTTGCGGAAAATAAACAACTACTAAAACATCTGGCGGATAGCCAAGTCAAGCGAAGCTCCGCCGCTCGGCACGCCCTAAGACTTGTCAGATGCGTTGCTCGCAACAGAAAGATGCCGAAGTATTGCCCAAAAGAAGCATGGCCCAAAAGTGGGATGCAGGATTTTGCAAGGAGACGGAAGCAGTTAACCGAAGCAGTTCCCAAGGGTCTTTTTGCTCTTGAAAACGTGGGCCAAATCTATAGAGTGAAGCTATCGGGGGCGCTCAAGGAGCGGATGAGCCGCTTTCCGCTTGGCCGCTGATTCCGCTGTCGTTCGATTATTGTTCGATCCGGATTTGCTTGGGGAGAAATGCTTACCGAGAACACGCCGCGCGGACAACCCAATCCTCAGGAGCGCAGATTGATGCGGCGCTTCGACATGCGCCTGCCAGCTTTGGTGCGACTGGAAGGGCAGAATCAGAGTCCCGAAGGCGAGGTGCAAACTGAAACCCAGAACGTAAGCGCACGCGGAGTTTTCTTCTACCTTGATCGCCCGGTCCCTGCCGGAACGCGCTGCGAAGTCACTCTCACCTTTCCGCCGCACATCACACTCACCGATGCAGTTCGCGTCCGCTTCACTGCTCGCGTCATCCGCTCGGAAGCGCCTTTGCCCTCATCGCGCGTCGGCACCGCCGCCATGATTGAAGATTACGAATTCCTCCGGGCAACAGAGAGTTCCGGATTTCTCAGCGAATTGCAGCGGAATTGGAAAGCGGCGAATTAAAGCGATGACTGGATGCTAGCTGCCTTCCGCTTTGCGTATATCTTGCTTCCGCTGTTGCAGGCGCTGATAACGTCGGAACAGACTACCCAGATAAAGCCCGTGGATAAGCCACGTGGCGACGTAAGCAGCGTAGAGGAACTTAATCGAATTCATCGCGCAACCCCACGCAGAGACTCCAAGGCTTCAATCTCATCCACCTCACGCTGCAGTATTTCCACCCCATAACGTGCCCAGCAAACCAAGAAGGCAAAGCAGGAGAAAGCGAGCCAGTTGATGAGCAGCACATGCAACATTCGGGGATCGATGGAGCCTCCGCCGCCGATCACCGGTTGCGGATGTTGTGTGCGGAAAAACCAGATCGAAAAATAGACGAGAGGCACATCGAGCGCCCCGAATATCGCCAACACGGCCGCCAGCTTCGGCGTCTGAGCGCTATCGGAAAATCTCCGCAGAACCAGATAGCTCACGTAAATCAGCCACAAGACTAAAGTTGTCGTCAGGCGGATATCCCAAGTCCACCAGATGCCCCACACCGGCCGCGCCCAGATGGGACCGGTCACGAGCACGACGGTGCAGAAGACTACACCCACTTCCGCCGACACCAACGCGACTGCGTCGGCCTTAGGGTTTTTCCTTACTAGATAAATGATCGAAGCTACCAGGTTTACGAAGAACAGCAGGAAAGCAGTCCAGGCCGACGGCACATGATAGTAAAAGATGCGCTGCACCTCGCCCATGGTGCGCTCAGTGGGAGCGACCCACATGGCCTCATAGAAGCCTTGCACCAGCAGCAGAGCCGTTACAGCCGCGAGGATGCGAAATCCGCTTTTCATTCCGCCTGCAGAATGGTCTCGAACAAACCCAGACAAGCAGTAGTAAACACCACATCGTAGGTGAGAAGCAACACGATCCAGAAGCGCGCCGAGCCGTCGCCGGAAAGAATAATGCGCGTAGCTTCCACCATTGATTGCACGGCCGGGATCGAAATAGGAAACAAGAGCAGCGGCAACATAATTTCGCGGCTGCGCGTGCGCAGGGACATAGCTGCGAAGAACGTTCCATTCACCACCAAGGCCCATGTTCCCAGAATGGCCACGGGGATTAATTGCCAAGCCGGACCCAAAGCTCGCAGGTTATAAAAGATCATGAACAGAGGCGCCATCAGCGCTTCCAGCAGGCTAACCAGAATGAAATTGCCCAGAGCCTTCGCTATAAATAAAGCATTCGCCGGAGCTGGCGACACTCGATAAGCATCGAGCACCTGATTGCGCAACTCGCGCGCCCAGGTTTGATTTAACGCGACGATGGCGGCAAATAAAAAGGCGACCCAGATCAGCCCTCCAGCGATCTCGCGCGACTCTTCCGCGTTCGGATCGAAGGAAAAGCTGAAGATCACAACCACCAGCAGAGAGAAGAACAGCATGGAGTTGATGGCATCGCGAGAGCGCCACTCCAGCCGAATGTCTTTAGTAAGCGTGGCCAGCGTGATCGAGCGCAGCGAACTCATTGCGCCTCCGCCGAGGGCGACACAAGCTGGGGCGTTCGGTTTACGATTTGTCCCGCCTGCATCCAGATGAACTCATCGGCCACTCCTTCGAGCAGCGAGGCTTGGTGGGTAACCACAAAAACAGTCTTTCCAGCATCGCGCATGTGCTTGAGCAATGCAACCATTTCGCGCGCCGAATTCACGTCAACGTTGGAGAACGGTTCATCGAGCAGCAGAATCTGCGGATCGTGCAGAACAGCGCGGGCCAGCGACATGCGCTGCCGCATGCCTTGCGAATATTGGCCTACGGGACGAGTGAGATCAGGATCGAGGCGGACCGAGCGAATTGCTTGCGCACAGCGGTCATCGCCGGTGATGCCGTAGAGGCGCGCAAAATACCGCAGGTTCTCCATGCCGCTCATCTCGTCGTAGAGAAGCGACGGGTGGGCCATATATCCGAGTTCGCGGCAAGCTTCTTGCGGAGTCTTGCCCAGGATGGAGATGGTTCCCCGCGTGGGATGGGCGAGGCCCGCCATAGCGCGCAATAGAGTGGTTTTCCCTGCTCCGTTATCGCCGAGGATTACATAGAACTTGCCGCCGCTGAACTCTGCGTCCACGCCACGCAGTGCGGCAAAACGGCCGAACTGCTTGATCAGGCTGGTGACGACAATTTGCGTAGTTTGGGCGTCGGTCACAGTTCGCGAGATTTGTAGGCAGGATTGCTGACGGAACTACGATCCTGACTCTATGCATTTTCGCCAAGATTTGCAAAACGCAAGTGATGGCATGGGGCTGGAAAGTCAGCGATCTCCCGGTCTGGCGTCATCCCGAAGTCCCGCGTTTTCACCAGCGGGCCGAGGGAACTCTCTGAGCTCGAAGATGCCTCGGTCAAGCTGCTCCATTACAAAACTATATGTGAAGCGTGCGGCCGATCGCATTAGGACTTCGGACTCAGGGCTGCGGAGGCACGGCCAAACCGCGCCCGTATACAGCATCGAGGATCTCATCGCCGCCGCGACCAAGCAGCGTGGCGCCCACATCGTTGCCCAGCTTTTCAGGGTCGTGAACATCGCCGTCGCGGGATTCGCGGAGAAGCTTCGAGCCATCGGGATCGGCGACGATCGCCTCGAGATGCAGCCTGCCGTCGCGCAACTCCGCGAATGCGCCGATGGGAACCTGGCAGCCTCCGCCGAGGCGGTTGAGCAGGGCGCGCTCACAGGTTGTTGCGGCGCGGGCGGCGGGGTCGTTCAGAAATTCCAGGTGTTGGCGAGTCGAAGCATCGCCTTCGCGGATTTCAATTCCCAGCGCTCCCTGCCCCGCGGCTGGGCACATAATCTCGGCAGGGATAATCTGCCGGATCAGTTCCGTTTTGCCCAGGCGCTTTAGGCCGGCTGAGGCGAGAATGATGGCATCGTATTCGCCTTGCTCCAGCTTGCGAAGGCGCGTGTCGACATTGCCGCGCAAAGGATGGATATAGAGATCGGGGCGGATGGCTTTGAGCTGCGCCTGCCGACGCAGGCTGGAGGTGCCCACACGCGCGCCTTGCGGCAGATCGTCGATGTTCGAATAATTGCGCGAACAGAAGGCATCACGCGGGTCTTGTCGTTCCGTGATCGCGGCGATTTCGAATCCGGGAGGAAGTTCTGTGGGCAGGTCTTTCAAAGAATGCACAGCGAGATCAACGCGACCAGCGGCCAGCGCTTCCTCGATCTCCTTGGTGAACATGCCCTTGGTGCCGACCATAGCGAGAGCAACGTCGGTGATTTTGTCGCCGGTGGTGTGGATGATTTCGATTTCGACTTCGTGGCCGCGGGCGCGAAGGAGCGCGGAGATGTGGTTGGCTTGCCAGAGCGCAAGTTGCGAGCCGCGGGAGCCGATGCGGAGACGGGCCATCAGTGGCGGGTCCCCATTTCTTTGTCCTTGCACGCACCCACAACTGTGGATCCTTTGTCTTTATCCCGCAGATTGAATAATCGCCGAACAACATCAATCAAGGTTGTAGCTTCCGCCTCGCGGGCGGCGGTCTTCAGCGTGGTGATCGGCGTGTGCATGACTTTGTTTATGATGCCGCGGGTCAGCGCTTCGACAGCCATCTCTTGTTCTGGCGTCAGCGTGCCCATGCGGCCGCGCACGCGATCGATTTCTGCTTGGCGAATGGTCTCCAGATGATCCTGTAGCGAAACGATGGTCGGCACTACGTCGAGCGTGTGAACACGAGCTTCGAATTTTTCCACTTCGCTCGTAATGATGGCTTCGGCCAGCTCAGCTTCTTTGCGGCGGTCCGCTACATGGCTGCTGACGGCCTGCTGCAGGTCGTCGATATCGTAGGCGAAGATGCCGTCGAGCTTCGCCATCTCCGGCGAAACGTCGCGCGGGACGGCGATGTCGATGAAAAACATCGGCTTGTTCTTGCGGCGGGCGAGGAACTGTTCGCCATGCTCGCGCCGGAAGATGGCATGAGGCGCGCCGGTTGAGGTGATGACGATATCGGCGCGGTCGCAGGAGTTGTACAGATCTTCAAACTTGATAGCCTGCCCGTTGAATCGTTGCGCCAGGCCGATGGCGCGCTCGTAGGTGCGGTTGGCGACAAAGATCGATGCGCAGCCGTGAGCCATTAAATGCCGGGCCGCCAGTTCGCTCATCTTCCCTGCACCGACGATAAATACGTTCTTGCCTTGCAGCGTACCGAAGATTTTTTTTGCCAGCTCGACCGCAACGGATGCGATTGAAACCGAAGACGAGCCGACCGCAGTTTCTGTTCGCACGCGCTTAGCCACGGCAAACGCGCGAGTGAAAAGTTGATCCAATTGCCCACGCACCGAACCTACTGCCCGCGCAGTCGCGTAGGCTTCTTTTACCTGGCCCAGAATCTGCGCCTCGCCGACGACCATCGAATCCAGGCTGGAAGCAACGCGGAAAATATGCCGCACCGCATCTTTCTCGCGGAATTCGTAGAGATGAGGATCGAGATCTTCGGCCTTCAAATGAAAGTGATCGTGCAGGAAACCGCGCAGGTCGGCCGACCCGTTGCTCGTGTGCGTAACCACTTCCACACGGTTGCAGGTGGAAATGATCATGCCTTCTTCGATTCCGGGATGCGCCGTAAGATCGCGGCAGCAATCCGGCAGCTTCGATTCCGGAATCGCCAGCCGCTCGCGGACTTCAAGCGGTGCGCTCTTGTGATTCACGCCGATGAGTTGGTATCTCATGAAGCGGCAAACCTGTGAATCGTAGAAAAATAATTCGCGACCCAGGCCACGATGGCCGCTACAAACGCAAATGTCGCCAGAAACGCGGCGCGGCGGCCACGCCAGCCGGAGTTCCAGCGGGTAAAGACCATCACCATGTACACGGCCCACATTAAGAGCGAAAGCAGAATTTTCGGATCGCTAAAGTCGATGCGCCCGTACGTCGTCATCGCGACAATCGAGCCGGTGATCAGACCTAGCGTCATGAACGGAAAGCCCAGCAGCAGCGAGCGGTAGCCGATCTGGTCGATGACTTCGAGCGCGGGCAGGAATGAGATCAGGCTGCTCGGCTGTTTCGACTTAAGCCGCCGCTCCTGGATCAGATAAAGCAGGCTCGCCCCAAAGCTGAGCATCAGTGCCGCATATCCAGTGAAGATTAAGATGATGTGCGCCACCAGCCACCCTTTGTGCTGCACGAAAGACGTGAGCAGCACTGGTTGCTCGTCGACCGCGGCCACAAAGGTCAGAAAGAAGACGATGGGAAAAACGACAACGCCCGGCGAAGTAGTCTGGTAGATGGCATAGATGATCATGAAAAAGGTCATCGAGAGGAAGCCCAGCAGCGACTCCCCATTATGGACAGATGCCCAGACCACGTGTCCGGAAAGGAAAAGCTCGACCAACGACACGAAATGAAAAACCATGCCCACGCTCGCGGCATGCAGCGCGATACGGCTGAAAAGTTCGCTGGTACGGGTGAGCGCGAAGAAAGCGTAGATCAGCCCGATGAAGTAGCAAGCCAGCGCGAAGCGTAACCAAAGCAATGACATAGACTAGGTAAATATTAGAGTCAGCTGAGCCTAATACAAGCGACAAGATGGGCGCAAAAAGCTTCTAAAAAGCTTGCTCACCACTCAGCTCTGGTGAACCCCAGCGACCCCAATTCCCTTCCACGCATTATATTCTGCACATCAAACGGGGCGACCGGATACGGCAATGGTCACGCGCCATTGTGATCTGCATCACACGTCACTCCAGTTGCACTCCCGCCAGACCTGCATTTCGCCTTACGCGCGCGACTCCGAGAAATCTCTAACAGTAGTGCCTCGAATCATGGTAGCGTTTGTGCGAAAGTTCCGCGCTGAGGCGACGCCTCGATTGAAGGCAAGCTGAAGAAGCTCATAGCGCGAGCGCAAAAGATGCAGTCGCCGCAGAGGCAGGTTCAAACTGCGGCCGGGGACGAGGCAGATCAGCCGTAGCGGGAACTTATTCGATTCCAAGACTCCCCAATGACGCTGCTAAGCCCTCGCCGTCAATTACCAGCCGCCGGCCTTCGCTCTTTAGGTCCTCTAGCTCATCGAAGGCGCGAAACAGACGCATCTTCGCCGCAGCGTATTGCTCTGGCTCTGTAAGTGGCCGCCCATGTTCCGCAGCCCACGCGCTCACAACCTTCTCCTGCAAAAACACGCTGACCGCGTAGGTCAGTTTGCGGTCGGATGTAACGTCGAAGACGAACTCAGTCGCCGGAGCCTCAGGATCATCCGCGAGCGCTGGGCGCTGGCCGACAAAGTAATATTGATAAACAAAACCCTGAGCGCCTGCGTAGGTTTTGAGACGGCGAGTGATTTGGTTGGGAGGCATCCCGCCATTATGCACCTGCTAAATGCTCCGAACCAGCCCACACATTTCACGGGAGGAATTCAATGGCGCACAAGGAGGTCATCTCATCAGCAGATGGACTTTTAGGAGGGCGAGCAGCAAGTCAGAACCGCCACAATACCCCTACCCCGCCAAAGTAATTGTGCTGGCGAGTCTTGCCAGTATCGGCCAGAGGCAGGCTGGGCGTTCCGGACCAGAAGTCGCGGAACTCGCCACGAAAACCGATATGCCGGAAGCGGCCGCGAAATGGCACCAAATCCAACCCCACACCGGCCTGCAAGACGCCCGAAGTTGTCGATCCCCCGGGGTTGGTTCCGTAGTAGTTGAGATCCTTGTTCTCGCTGAAATGGGCAAAACCGCCGCCGACGCTCACCCAGGGCGACACCGCCGTCGCCGGAAACAGATTCACCTTGACCGCAGGCGTAACGAAGATCTGCTTGTAATCCTTCGGAACCACGTCGCCGCCGGAGCCGAGATCCTCGTCCAAATTGAAAACAGCCGGAATCTCCCCGGAAATGCCGAGCACGGGGGTAACAAACAGCCGCCTGGCATAATTCACTTCAAAGGTAAGGCCGTGACCGGAGCGCACAAAGGGGTTAATCGAAGGCGCGTCGGGTCCGTGAATTCCCTGGTCGCTGATAAAGACCCGGCCGATAATGCCCGTTACTTCATTCTTCTCATCCTGCGCTGCAACGGAAGGCGCCAGACAAAACATCGCTGCAAACAGAAGTGCGAATACGGCTTGTTTCCCAGACATTTCCCCCCTCCGGAATGCGGGATCGCCAAATTCTCTGCGGTAAAGCCAGCGTAGCATGAAGCATTGTGGTTTTGATCCACAGGCGTGCCTTTGTGGTGACTATCGTGCGTGGGGCTTTGATACGTGACGGGAGCGTTCACGGACCCTACGGCAAAGGCTGCAGCGTTGCATTCGTAAGGAACGGATCGTCGAACTCCGTGCGATCACCCGCCTTCTTACCAGCCTCGGGAAGCAGCCGCGCCGAAAGTGGTTTGTGCAGCTTGACGGCCAGCGTGGCCATGTCTCCAATCATCTTTTCAAGTTGTTCCTGGGAAACGTCGCCAGGAAATGGAATGGTGTCGAGCCCCGTGCCGCAGACTGATGAATAGGCCAGCATATCGTCCACAGTCAACCTGCCCTCGCTCCAGCGCTGGGCAAGAAGACCGTCTTCCAGGATCGGAAGCATCAGGCCGGAATAGCCGACGCGCTGCACGGGCAGACTGCGCAGAACGGCGGTGATGGTCGCGACTGCAGTCATGGTTCCGCTGGAGCCAAACCGGGCGTGAGTCAGACTCTCGATCGCGGCTGCAATCGAAACATCCTTGGATGGAGCGGGAGAAACGTCCAATCCCATGTACTTCCATCCAGTCTTGGCTTCGATTTTCCGGGCGATTGCCTCCACCTTCCGTGCATGGTCGCCAAGCGCCGCTTCGAGCGCCTTCCCCGCAGATGCCGCATCGGCAGCGGAAGCAAACGCCGCCGCCACCACATTCGCCGATTCCATGCCCACGGCAAACTCACCGCCTCCGTCGTCGTGATACGAGCCCGGATAGAAGGGCGCGTGCGGCGGCAGCATCGCGGTAGCCGCAAAATTGAAATTTCCCAGGCTGTGGGTGGTATGCGCCTCGAGATATTTCATCACCCGGGCGGCGGCATGCACCGCGTTCCACCGAACCCCATCCTCACCGCCCACGACAATGCTGGCTTCCAAGCCTGTCGTAGTGCTCAAGATTTCGGCGAGCAACTCGGCTGGAGCGCTGTCGTCGGTCGGGGCAAGCATCGCCGGCCCGATCGAAGCACCGAAATTTTCTTTGTGAGCCAGAGCGTCGTAGTCATGAAAGAAAGCCAACGCTTGTTCCTTCGAGAGGCCACGCACGTAGTCCAAGAATGGTTGTGTCGTAATACGAATGGTCTGTACTTCATAACCCTCATGCTCAAATGCAGTCTTCGCCTGGCGCAGCTTGATAAGCGTTTCGTCGATCTGAGCCTGGTAGCGGCTGCGATCCAATTCGATGAAAGCGGTGACCGTGCGAATCTTGGGACGGGTGGCAGCCGTTTGGGCCGGCGATGGGGCCGCAGTGAGCGCGAGAAGCAGAATTAGGAAAATCGAGAGCCTGGCGTGCATGTTCGTGGCCTCCAGCCGCCAATACTGCAATGATTCTTGCGGTGGCCTTAACAACCGTTCGGGAGTCGCTTTGTCCTTCTTACATTATTTCTTGGGACTTGAGACGCTCATGGAAAAGGACGCAATCAGATACTTTCCAAGATCGCTGTCGATCGGTTCAAGCTCTAACAACTCCACACTTCGCGACGTAACGAGTTGTGTGCGATAGTAATAAACTTTGCCCGCCTCGGCAGTGAAATGCGCCAGTTCCACGCGTTGCGCGACCAGGGAGGATTGCAGGGTTACACACACATGGTGCTCTCCAGGCCCAACGGAGGCGGAGAAATACGAGTTGCCATGGTTCGCACCTGCCCATGCTCCATCCATCGCGACCTTCACCGTCGGATACCCTAAGGTGATGCCGGTGCCGGCGTCGTGAAAAAAGTAAACCCGCGCCTTTCCCGGATCCGGTTCCACCGGCATGTGTTGCGACTCGTCCTGTCTGACCTTAAAGCTCACATTGGCTGGGCCACAAGCCGCAGTCGATCCAACGGGCAGTACTTGGGCAAGTGCAGATGCTCCAAAAAGCATAATCAAGACGACGACTCTCATGGTTTCTCCAACTCTCGACGAACAGAACTTTTCCGGTCGCGTCCGTTCGGAGGGTCTGTGGAATATTCTCCGAAGCCTCTCAGTACGGGCCGATGATCCCGGCGATCGCCCGAGATGCTGGAGCCTGCTCCTCCTGAGCATCTTTCGTCTCCAGCACATCCAGATACTTCAGTCCTGAACCGGTATTGAACAGAACCACCGTGTCGTCCGGAGTAAAGAAGCCGCTGGCAAGAAGATTCTGATACGCGACCAGCGAAGCTGCCCCCTCTGGAGCAGCGAAGACGCCTTCGACTTTTGCCCAATGGCGCGTGGCGGCGAGAATCTCCGTATCGGTCGCGTCGACGGCGACCCCTCCACTTTTTTTCAAGATATCGAGAATCAGATAGTCACCGTAAGGTTTGGGAACCCGCAATCCTGCGGCAATGGTCGAGGCATTTTCCCACATTTCCGACGTCGCACCCCCTTCATCCCACGCTTTAACAATCGGAGCGCATCCGGAAGCCTGCACGCTGATCATATGAGGGCGCTCCGAGCCAATGAAGCCAAGCTGTTCCATTTCGTCAAAAGCCTTCCACATGCCCAGCAAACCTACGCCGCCACCGGTGGGATAGACAATCCCTTGCGGAAGTTTCCATCCGAGTTGCTCAGCGATTTCGTAGCCCATGGTTTTCTTGCCTTCCACACGGTAAGGCTCTTTCGTTGTCGAGACGTCGAACCAACCATCCCGCGACCACTCCGGCTTCTCTTTCAGCTCGGCAACTTTCTTCGCGCAGTCGGAGATCAGGCCATCGACCAGCGTGACATGCGCCCCGTAGCAATCGCACTCAACGCGGTTCGCTAGCGGCACATCTTTCGGCATGAAGATGTGAGCTTCGATATTAGCCGCTGCAGCGTAGGCGGCCAGAGCGCTCGCTGCGTTTCCAGCGGACGGGATGGCCAGCTTTTTCAGTCCGAAGTGGCGCGCCATAGTGACAGCGGCGGAAAGTCCGCGAGCTTTGAATGATCCGGTGGGATTGAGGCCTTCATCTTTGATGAAAACGTTCGGATACTCGCGGCTGCGCAGCATGGGCGTGAACCCTTCGCCGAGCGTGACGGGCTTGGCTTCGGGGAGCACGGCATCGTATCTCCACATGGTTGGCGCCAGCGGAAGCAGCGATGCAGGCGTGAATGTTTTTTTGATTGCAGCGAGATCGTAACGCGCGTAGAGGATACCACCGTCTTTGGGACAAACAGTTTGAGGACGGTCGGCGGGATAATGTTCTCCGCAGCGGGTGCATTCGAGGTAAGTTGGGCGCGGCACGGAGAGAGTCTAGCAGGCATGGAGCCCCGGACGCCTCCGTCCCGGAAACATTCGAGTCCCAGAAAGAACGGGCGGACAAATGCGCCGCCCCTCGCTAGTTTCTACGGCGTAATCTCGTACACCGTGCCATAGCCGTAGCGACCGCCGCCGTGATAAGTGGTGCCATAGAGATTGCCCGAGCTATCCATGAATACTCCCGCTTCCGGTATGGAACCGTCGGTGGCGCTCTCAAACGGATGCAGGATGGTTTCTTTCCAAGTGCCAGCGCTTTGCGGAGTGAATTTGCAGACGGTGCCGCAAAGATTGCCATTGCAGCCTATGCCACCGGCCGACGTAGCGCCATAGACATTTCCGGCTGTGTCCACAACTAAGGTTCCTCTAGGGTTCCCGCCATCACTGCCGGAGTTAAAGCTGTGGATGGTTGTTTCCGTCCACGCGCCACCCGCCGAGCCGGGGCTCACTTCGAAAATGCTACCGTAAAAGCTGCCGCCCTCAGCGGTGCCGTAAAGATTTCCACTGGAATCGAAGGTCAACCGCGATTCCGGAAACTGGGTCGTGCTGGCTTTTGTGAAATTGTAGAGTACGGTTAACGTCCATGGGCCGTTCGCTTGGGGAGACAACTCGTAGACGGCGCCTCTGGAATTTCCTTCATAGCCACCGATGCCATAAAAGGTTGCGCCGTAGAGGTTACCTTTGCTGTCGAAAATTGGGCCTCCGGCCGGACCACCGACTCCGTTGGCCGCAGGAAAAGTGATCAGCACGGTTTCCGTCCATGTACCGTCGGGTTGGGGACTCAATTCAAATATTTCTCCGTCGAACGTGGTATACGGCGCTGAAGTGGCGCCGTACAGGTTCCCGGCATTGTCGAATGCAAGATCGCCAAGTGGAGTGCCCTCGCTTAGCCCAAAGCTGTGAATGATCGTTTCAGACCAAGTATTGCCCGCTCCCTTGCTTAACTTATAGATGACTCCATCGGTATTGAAGTCACCCTGTGCGGCGCCATACAGGTTTCCCGCTTGATCGAAGACCATGGTGCCGATGGGGCTGGGGCCGGGAAACTGGCAGCCGTGAAACGAGAAAAGAAGAGTTTCGGTCCATGTGCCGTTTGAGCCGGGGGAAAGTTCGAATGCGGTACCGCAGTTGTTCTTTCCACCCGCGCTAGTGGTGCCATAAAAATTGCCGGCGGCGTCAGAAACCAGGCCTGAGTTGGGGTAGTAGCCCTGACTCTGGTTGAACTGGTGAATCACGGTCTCCCCAGCTCTCGCGCGGGCTACGGCGAACACAAGAGCGAGCGCTATGTTCAGCGCCCAACACAGCGTCGCGATGATGCCAGTGGACGATCTGTCGATCATGCGCCGATCTCCTCTGCCACTTGCGAGTGGATAACTCATGGAGTGATCTCGTATATGGTGCCGTAGCCATAGCGGCCGCCGCCGTGGCTGGTTGTGCCGTAAAGATTACCGAAGATGTCCAGGAATACTCCGTCTTGCGGTTCGGAACCGTCAGTGGCGCTTTCAAACTGGTGCAGGATGGTTTCCTTCCAGGCGCCGTTAGCTTGCGGCGCGAGTTTGTACACGGTGCCGCAAAGAGATTGGTTGCAGCCGAGGCCGCCGGCGTAAGTTGCGCCGTAGAGATTTCCGCCGGAGTCGAAGACTAACGTCCCAACCGGTCCGGCGCCGTCGCTGCCCGAGGTGAAGGAATGGATGGTAGTTTCCGTCCACGGGCCGGATGAGGTTGGACTCAATTCGAAAACTTCGCCGTCGCCGATCTGAAATGTTGTGCCATAGAGATTGCCGCTGGAATCGAAGATCAGCCGGGCGGTGGGATAGTTGCCATTGTGAATGACCGTCAACGTCCATGGGCCGTTGGCTTGAGGGGATAATTCATAAACTCCTCCGCCTCCGCCACCACTGCCGCGGACACCGTAAAAGGTTGGGCCGTAGAGATTTCCTTTGCTGTCCAGGGTAACGCCGGCGTACGGAAGACCCATTCCGTTCGGAGCGGGAAACGTATACAGCACCCTTTCCGTCCAACTGCCGTCCGGCTGGGGACTCAGTTCAAAGACTTCTCCGTTGATGGAGCCGAACTCCCACTGGGTTGTGCCGTAGAGGTTGCCTGCGCCGTCGGACGTTAGATCGGGGTTAGGAAGTCCCTCATTGCTGTTGAAGCTGTGAATTATGCTGTAGGACCACGCGCCGTTCGCGCCCTTGATCAACTGGAAGACGAATCCAGAGCTGTCGAAACCCTGTTGGACGCCGTAAAGATTTCCTTCTTGGTCGAAAACCAGCGTGCCGCGAGGGGTCTCCGTCACCTGCTCGCATCCGTGAAACGAGTAAAGAACGGTTTCGGTCCACTTGCCTCCGGAGCCGGGAGTAAGCTCGAAGACAACGCCGCAATTTGCTGCTCCGCCAGCGGTCGTGGTGCCGTAGAGATCGCCGGCGGCGTCGGAGGCTAAACCGGAAACAGGAAACGAGCCAAGAGTTTTATCGAACTGAAGAATTACGGTTTCGCCAGCCTGACTTGCAGCCGCGTGGAGCAGTAATACCAACCCCACAGCGAAAACACGCGCAGGCGGACACGCGAAAAATGATAGCGATGGTTTGTCGATCATTTGCGTCTCCCTTATTACTCTTCCTGCTTGCGCTGAGGAGCGTTGCTGCTAAGGAGCGGGTTCGCCATTGGTGCGCGCCAGAGGTTTAGTGCGGACGAGCCACCTGCGAGCATCCCCAGACTCGCGGGCGGAGCTGTGCTAGTGGTGCTTTGCGGGCTTCCGCTGGTGCTGTTCTGCGACGTGCCGCTGGTCTGGCCGGCAGCGATCGGCTGGTTGGGCGTGCTCTCGTAGGCGTAGCCGTAAATGCTGGGGTAGTAATCCCCTCCCGGGTAGCCGATGCCTCCGGGATACGGAAATTTGATCCGCGCCCAGCCGTAATGAACCTGCCCGTTGATCAGAAATTTTAGACCGACGTAAGCGTACTCGACGTTTTGCCACGTGCCGGAATTTCGCGAGACACCATTAAACGAATGGATCGCCATGTACAGGTCGCCGGGGGCAAATTTCTCTTGCGGTCCTATTTTGACTCCCGCAGGCACAGCCGATGCCGTCGGCGCTTGTTGACCTTGTACGGCCTCGTTGCCGTTCTGGTTGGGCCGGATCTTCAGGAAAAACTTGAACCGGGTCGTAGTCCCGGAGTACGAAAACTTGGCGGTGGAAGACATCACGAAACCGAATTGCGGATTGCCAGTGTTGGTTAGGTCAAGGGCAGTGACCGCAGGCCCCTGGTTCTGATGGGCGATGGCGATGGGCGTGTTGCAGGGCGTGTAAACAATTTCGGCATCGGCAGGCAGAGCTGACAGCAATCCCGCGCTGCCGGCCGCAACGTAAGCCAGCAGATTTTTCTCCATTTGCCGGCCCAGCCGCGCCGTGGCTCTGCGCTTAATTCCTAAGAGGCTCGGGGTTTGCCTGGACATGGAATCACCTCAATTTTTATTTCGAGCTCCGTTTGGCCGATTTCTTCGAAGGCGGCGGCACTATGCCTTTCTCCGGCTGCTCCTTCTCGATCGGATCGGAGAGATGATGCAGCGGCTTGTCGCCCGCCGAAGACAGCTGGGGACCTTCTTCCTTCACGGCGAGTCCTTCCGCCGTGTACATGGCTTCGCTAAATGTGCTGCCGGATTTTGCCGCGGCGACGGCAAACACTCCATGCGGCACGCCATTGCTGAATGCGGTTGCGATGTAGTCGCCGACCATCAGTCCATTCTGCGAATTCGGCAGCCACGTGAGCTGCATGGGTCCAGCCAGCTTTACCGGAGAGTTCCAGGTCGTGCCGGCGTTGTGCGAAGAAATGTATCCGACATAAAGCTGGCAAGTTGACTGCGTGCAATTGCTCTTGGGGTAAAAGTAATAATGAACGGCCACGTGTGCAGTAGCGCCGGAGGTTGTGGGATCAATGCCGATCCCCGGGATGAAGTGATCGATTGTGCTGGTGGTGGCGTCAATCGGAATGCGCGCAACCGCGGACCAGTGAATGCCGTCGGTCGAAGTACTGAAGACCAGATCGTTGGTCGAGCACTTGGCGCGGAATCGGCAATCCTCCCACACCACGTAAACCGTGCCCGCTCCATCCACGGCGGCGGAAGGCAGTGGGCCGCTGCGAATGCCTCCAGCATCGGTGTGGCTTTGAATGTTGGAGACGGTAACCGGCGCCGACCAAGTCGATCCGCCGTTGGTAGAACTGAATGCCGAGATGCCGTTAGTTTCAATTGGAACTACGACGGTTCCATTCGGCTGAACGAGAGGCTGGCCGCCAATGCCGAATGACTTGTTTGCGGTTGGAGTAGACGCGCCCCAAGTCAGGCCTCCGTCACTCGAAGTGTTCATGAAAATCTCGTCGCCATTGTCGGGATTGTCCCACTCCACATAGCAATTCCCATAGAACGGACTTGCGGAATAGCTGTCGCAGACGATCCAGTTCTTGTCCGAGCTGGGAATTTTCGGGCCCACATTCACGGGACTTTCCCAAGTGAATCCACCGTCGGTGGAACGGCTGACGACAACGGCCGGAGTTTCGGAAGTATTAGAAATCGGCAGCGAAGCGATCATCCACACGCCGTGTTTAGCGTCATAGGCCACCGCGGGATCGCTGGCTGCGTTGTACGGGCCGCCCCCATTGCCTGTCGTTAAGCCGGGAAGAAATCCGTGCGACCAACTGGTGCCACCGTCCGTAGAGGTAGCCCAGCCGATTGCCGTCGCGCCGCCAGGCGCGATACGGCCCGTTTGAAACGCAGAGACCTGGGTCAAGCCGTTCGACAAAACATGCGGCTCAACCTCGGTGGCGTGCTGGCCAGGACCCACGGTGAATGGATCGGAACTTATCTCAGTAAGGCTGACGGCAGGAGCTTCCTGCGCATAAACGGCTGTGCAAGCACT
>JBEKBW010000008.1:0-68572 GCA_050015215.1 Candidatus Sulfotelmatobacter sp. | reverse complement strand
AGCGTGAGATTTTCATTTCCAGAGTCTTGGTCCTCAACCCCTCTGGCGAAAAAAGCGGTGCCCGGCACTGCTCAGGATATCTTTGTCCTTGACAACGCCTTCGTTCTTATCGAGGGGCAGCCGACTGGGCGGGTGGCCCAGGCTTTCAGACTCGCTTGCGCTAGCAATGAATTGGGTGCCCCGTCCTTCGCGTTCTGTGCGAAGGGCGGGCACCACGCACGCTTGCAGTGACAGTCTTAAGCTGCCCGATCCCGAAACGAAATCTCGGTCCAACCTCATTCACCCGGGGGGCTAGCGCCCTCGCGAAAAGTAAGACATGCCGTCCAGATCATGAAGCGTGCGCCAAAACTGATCAGGCTGCATGCGACGGGTTCCATGCGACAGGCTCGATGCGATGAACACTTAAATCCTTTATCCGCCTGGAATTGCGGCCGAAAAACCGCAAAGCTGCTGATTCCTGAATAATTTGCAAAAAGCAGGGGCCGGGGGGTCAGCAATCGACCCGGAAGCACACAAAAACCCGATGGCCATCACCAGCGCACCCAAATGCCAACACCGGCAGGAAGACGGCACCGGCTGCCAACGCCCAGCCCGCCGCAGACTGCGCCTCTGCGATTTTCACCATCGCGAGCACAAGCGCAACGCCAAAAGAATTGCTGAGCGCACCCGCCAGCGCTGGTTCGAATCCGTAGCGCTAGACGATGCAAAAATCCATACAGAAGGCCCTGGCGCAGCTCATGCATCGCCTCTTGCACGGCGAAATCGACAACCAACGAGCCGGCGAGCTGCTGCACAAACTGCAAATGGCCAGCCACAGACTTTCGAACGAAATTCACGTCTCCGCAGGCGCAAAAAACACCAGCAGCGCCAACTCTTCAGTGATGTCGTAAAAACGATGGCCAACTTCCGCAGCAACGAAAATCACGCTGCCCGCGGTGACTTCCTTGTCCTCGCTACCCGCCTTGTGGCGCGCTTTGCCCCGAATCACATAATAGATCTCATCCTCGCGATGCGGCTTCTGGTGATCTGTAGCCCCTGCCGGTAGCACATACAAACCCGCGCTCATGGCCGGAACACGGAAGAACTCGCGGTATGCCCTGCCGCTCTCGGCACGTTGCTCTTCGATCTCGGCAAGGTGACCAAAGAAAGTCTTCACGCCAAAATCCCTCCAAAAATGAGATCGGTAAACTGCGAAACCAGATTATCCGCCTGCAGCTCGCCCTCGGGCTTGTACCACTGATAGATCCAATTGATCATGCCAAGCAGTGCGAAAGCGGCCGCGCGCGGGCTGACTCTCCTCTTGGAGCCGCTTTGCAATCTCGGCTTCATCTTCTCCTGCACCTCCGCCATCAGGTTTTCGAGGAAGTGGATGTACTCTTTCTTGCGGAAATTAATGCGCTTCCGCAGCGCCGGCGGAAGTGGATGATTTTCGTGCAGCATCACTGTAATCTCACGGTCGCGCGGGCTGAGCACGACCTCGATGTGCAGGCGGATCAAAGCCCGCAACCGCTCTTCGGGGTCGGCAATAGCGCGCACCGGATTCAGCACCCGCTCTTCCGTGATCTCCATTGCATGGGTCATGATCTCAAACAGAATCTCGTCTTTGCTCTGAAAGTGATGATAGAGGCCGCCCTTGCTCAGCTTGAGCGCGGCGGCAACATCATTCATCGAGGTCGCGTCATAGCCGCGCTGCTGAAACAATCGTGCGGCGGTGCGCAGAATCTCCTGCCGGGAATCGACCACAGTCTCGCGGGTCATCGGGTGACATGGTAAACACATGCGGGCGGGATTGCCAAATGGCGATTGCAGTTTACGAGAGTTATCTAACCTCCGGCATGCCGGCGAGGGCCTGACTTGCGCGGAAGCGCCGCGCCATGCACAATATTGGAGGAGCCCAGAACTGGCTGCTGAAATCTGTATCCCGCAGCGAAGTCTGAGCATCCAAGTTTTGTACGAGCAACAAGTGGCTTCAACATCCCCGCAGGCTGGGCGTGATCGAGTCGCGCAGTGAGTCTGCTGGAGCCGCTGGCAGCTTTCAACAACCCCGTTCCAAAGCGAGTCGGCGAAGCAGTTTTGCCCTCGCGTCTTTGGAGCTGAAAGCGAGACACTATGGCAACCGCAACTGCTGTTTGCAGTCTGGAGAACTATCTCGTCCTCCCGGATCACACGATGGACGAACGCATTCGCGCGGCGCGAGATATTCTGGGCAGAGATGTCGTAATTCTGGGCCACCATTACCAGCGCGACGAGGTCATCCGCTTCGCTGATTTCCGCGGCGACTCCTACAAACTCTCCCAGGAAGCCGCCAAGGCCGCCGGCAAGTCCATAGTTTTTTGCGGCGTCCACTTTATGGCCGAGAGCGCTGACATTCTAGCTCGCCCCGGCCAGACCGTGATCCTTCCCGACCTCAACGCCGGATGCTCCATGGCGGACATGGCCGATATAACGCAAGTGGAGGAATGTTGGGAGCAACTGGTGCGCAGCGGCATTTCCGACGACCTCGGCAACGGCATTACGCCGATTACTTACATCAACTCCACTGCGGCGATCAAGGCCTTCTGCGGCGAACGCGGAGGCGTGGTTTGCACCTCATCGAATGCCGCGGCAGCCATGGAGTGGGGATTAGCGAAGAACTCTAAGCTGCTCTTCCTGCCCGATCAACATCTCGGCCGCAACACCGGCCACGCGCTTGGCATCCCTCTCAGCGAAATGGTTGTCTGGGATCCTTACATGATCAACGGTGGCCTCACCACCAATCGACTGCGGAACGCCAAGGTTATCTTGTGGAAGGGGCACTGCTCAGTCCATCAACGATTTCTACCCGAGCACGTTGACAATGTTCGCACTAGATACCCGGGAATTCAGGTCATCGTTCATCCGGAGTGCCGGCTGGAAGTTTGCCAAAAAGCCGACGCGGTGGGATCCACGGAACGACTGCTGAAAATTATTCGCGAGGCGCCCTCCGGCTCATCGTTCGCTGTAGGGACTGAAATTCACCTGGTAAACCGGATGGGAAAGGAATTCGCCGCGGAAGGAAAGAAAGTCATCACCCTTGACGATTCCGGCTGCCTCTGTACCACCATGTTCCGCATCTCACCGCAGCATCTATGCTGGGTCCTGGAAAATCTGGTGGAAGGCAATGTGGTGAATCAGATCAAGGTGAAGGATGACGTCAAGCACTGGGCTCGTGTCGCGCTGGACCGGATGCTGGAAATTCAATAGCGCTCTAGTCCGACCAAAGGGTCAATCGGTGAAGACCACCGATTGCACGCCGGAGATTTCGAAACGTTTGCGGCAGCGCATGTTCTTGCAGGCCATCAGATCGTCTTTGCGCAGCATGTAGGAGCGGGCCTTGGCAAAGCGCGCACGGTCGCGTTCGTCGGCGCGGCCGGCAAGTTGGCGCTTTTTGGTGCGGACCACCCAGGTGACTTCGTAATCGCCCGCCTGATGGCAGTGGGGACAGTTTAGAGTTGCTGGTTTCTTCTCGGTTCGCTCGTCGAAAAAATCTCGTTCTTCCATGAAGTCGTCGTCAGTTCCTATCGTTAGTCGCGGGCCGCATGGCGTAGTCTTCCACCGCAATCGCTCGGACGAACCGCGAAGAATGATTATTACAGTTTTTCCCCCGACAAAGCTATGGCAAGATGAAACCATGGCGCGTAAGAAAAAAAAGGTGAAGCGTTTCGGCGCGGTGCAGGTCGTAAAGGAACTCGCGCGAGAGCGGATGGGCGCGCCTCCAGTCGCGAGAGTGGTCCCGCACAAAAAGAAGAATCCTGAGAAGCACAGAGCCACGCTGGGTAAGCTGCTAGACGAGGGCGAATAAGCGGTGCCCGTGCCACTCAGGGTGCCTTCCCTGGCGGTCTTAATCGAAGGTGGCCGTCACGGTGGTGCTGTTCTCCAAGAAAACAGTGCAACTCGCGCCGTTCGTGGTGTTACAGCCTTGCCAGGATTGGAACCCGCTGGCTGGGGTCGCGGTCAGTGTCACGGATTGGCCTGTGGTGAATTGCGAACTGCAACTCGATCCCGTGTCGCAGCTTATCCCCGCCGGAGAACTCGTCACGTTCCCGCTGATCGTGCCAGTGACGGTGACGGTTAGGATTGGTTGTGGACCGGCGGGCGTGCATCCAAGACTAGCTGGACCGTTTACCGTGACCGGAACGGCGTTACTGATAACGTCGTTGGGACTATCGTAGAAAGAGGCGGAAATATTAGCTAACCCACACGAAACGTTCGGAGAAACTACGCCCGTGTTGCTTACCTGAACCACTTGCGGATTGTCCGATTTCCAAGTCACCAGATCGGTAATGTCCTTGGTCGCCGGCGGGTGAATGTAAGTACCGATGGCCGTAAAGTCAAAAAATATTCCCGGGCCGACTCCTCCGAAAGTACCGCCCGATTCTGGAATGTTGATCGACACCAGATGCTGGTTAAACCCGCAACTGGACGCATTGAGTAACAGGGTCGCAACAGCGATAAGGACGAGAATGCCAAGCCACTTCCGGCTCATGAAAACTCCTGGGACCAACAGTCGAGCAAATTCTTAGAAACGGGGGAATGCGCCAATTTAGTCAAAAATAGCCGAAAAAGCAATCTCTAACCGCACCCGGAACCAACCTCGGTCACTCTTTCACCGCTTCGCGAACGACTTCCGCAAACTTCCTGATATCGTCCTCCGTAGTGTCAAACGAACACATCCACCGCACAATCGAATCCTCCTCCATCCACATATAGAAAAAGTAGCTCTGCTTGATTTTTTCGATCGCATGGCGAGGGATCTGCGCGAAGACGCCGTTCGCCTCGACCTTCCACACAATTTTGATTCCCGGAATTTTACTGACTTCTTTTTCCAGTAACCCCGCCATACGGTTGGCGTGTTCGGCGCTGCGCCGCCACAGATCGTCAGTGAGCAAAGCCTCAAACTGCGCGGCTATAAAGCGCATCTTGGAAGCCAATTGCATACTCTGTTTGCGCAGATAAAGAAAGTCGCCGCTTAATCCGGGCTGGAAGAACACAACCGCCTCTCCTCCCATGATCCCGTTCTTCGTCCCGCCGAAGGAAAGCACATCTACACCCAAATCGCGTGTGGCCTGCCGCAGGTTTTGGCCCCGCGATGCGGCGGCATTCGCAAGGCGCGCGCCATCCATGTGCAGAAACATGTCGTGCTCATGAGCGAATCGTGCGAGCGCTTGAATTTCTTCCGGACCATAAACCGTGCCCATTTCGGTAGATTGCGTGATGGAAATCACGCGCGGCTGCGAGTGATGTTCATCGCCAATGCCGTGATAGGCGTGGCGAACCGAATCCAGCGAGATCTTTCCATTCTGCTGCGGGAGCGGAATCAGCTTGCAACCGGTGTGTTTTTCGGGCGCACCGCATTCGTCCGTATAGATGTGCGCATAATCGCTGCAGAGAACCGAGTGAAACGGGCGCGTGAGAGCCTGCAGGCCAAGCACATTCGCTCCCGTACCATTAAAAGTGAAAAAAACTGCGATATCTCCCCCAAAATGATCTTCGAATTTTTTGATTGCAGAGCGTGTATAGGGATCGGCTCCGTAGGCCACGACGTGGCCTTGGTTGGCGCGGCTGATGGCGGCAAGAATTTCGGGGTGGACACCGGCATTATTGTCGCTGGCGAAGCTACGGCTGGGTTGAGATGAAGTTTCATGCATAAGGCAACAATTTAGCAGAAGGCCCAACGGGTGAGACGATTCAAGTACGGATGACTCCACGTAGTGGGTAACCCAAACAAAAAATCGAAGGGTTGCGACTAGAATTAATTTTTGATGCGTCTAAGAATGGGTAGGCTAGAACCGTTGGTATCGTAATCTCTTCTCAGGATGAGCCTCCAGAAAACGATCTCCGCCGAAGTGCAATCGGCCGTCTCCGAGTTACTGGAGGAGTTGCACGCCAAAGCTGATTGCGAAAAGGTCGGAATATCGCGTGAGGCTTTTGTCGTGATCCTGAGTGACGTCGCGACAAGGTATCTGCCGGCTGGCGCTGAGCCTGCCGAGGTACGCACCTTTCTGCTGACTTTGCGGGTCGAGGAACTTGCGCTGGCAAGAGGCTGCGCGGCGGGCAGCAACGCCGCGTGGGAGCTGTTCCTCATTCGCTACCGGGAGAAGCTTTATCAGGCGGCACTGCGCATTGCTCGTGAAGACTCGGCAGCCCGCGAGTTGGCGGATTCTCTCTACGCTGAGCTATACGGCACGACCTCGCGCGATGGCGAGCGTATCTCCAAGCTGGCATCGTTTACCGGGCGCGGTTCCCTCGAAGGCTGGCTGCGCACCGTGTTGGCGCAGGAGTTCGTAAATCGCTACCGCCGCACCAAACGCCTGGTTAGCCTGGATGAAGAAGGCGAGGAAGGTTCGCAGTTTGCGGCTCCCGAGCCCGAGGCCGCACCTGATATTGATTCGCGTCTGGAGCTGGCCACGGACTCAGCCCTTGCTGCCCTCTCTGCCGAAGACCGGATGGTGCTGGCCGCCTATTACATCGATGGCCGAACCTTGGCCGAGATCGCCAGCATGCTGGGCGTGCATGAGTCAACGATTAGCCGCAAAGTGGATAAGCTGGCTAAGTCCTTGCGGAAGAAAATCCTGGCCGAAATGATCGGGCGTGGCATGAGCCGGCGTCAGGCCGAAGAGGCAATGGAGGCTGACGTGCGCGACTTGCGAATTGATATTCGCCGCAGTTTGGCGCAAGAATCGCCGAATGCAGCGTTCTCTGAAAAGAGAGCATCAACCCTCCCCCAGAAGCAACGGGCTGAGGCGGTCAAAGGGATCCGGAATCGTTAGGGTCGGAAAATGCGAAGCTTACCCCAATTCGTAGTGAATCGGCTGCAGGGAAATCTGCCCAGCACTGAGCCGCATCCCGACCCTGATCTCCTAACGGCTTTTGCCGAGCAGTCTCTCGTTGATCGCGAGCGTAGGGTGGTTGTCGAGCATCTTGCGCGTTGCGGGGATTGCCGGGATGTAGTCGCGGTGGTCTCGTCGGCAATCGAATCCGAAGCCGAGACAAACATCACAGGTCCCCTGATTGGCAAGGTTCCCTGGCTGGCATGGCCAGCGCTTCGGTGGGGAGCTCTCGCGGCTGGGGTTCTGATCGTTGCCTCGGTTGGAATCGTGCAATATGGACACCGTCGCCAGAGCACAATGGTGGCCTCGGGCTTACCGTCCAACCAAACCATTGGAAATGCTCAACTCGGACCTCCAGGCGCGGCTCCGGCTTCGCAGCCGGAAATGCCAAAAAAGAGAATATTAGACGCTCACGAGGCTTCCGCATCCCCTAAGAAGCTAGAAATGCCGCTGACCGCAATTGATCGCGGATCGGAACGAGCCCCGCGGAACCAAAGAGCCGGAGTGCCATCCGCTGAAACTTCACCGTCCGCGTTTGCTGGAAATCAGGGTCTGGCGTCCGCCAATGCCCCGCCGCCGGCAGGAGGGACATCGGAGATGGTTGTGGTTGAGGCGCAGAGCCAGGTGCAAGTGGTTAACACCCAGACTGCTGCAGTCGCGCAGAATCAACTTGCTCAAAATCGGGCCGATCTTCCGATGCAGGGCCGGGTGTTCAACAACCTCGACGTGGTCAAGGCTAAGGATCCCGTACCCCAGTCCGGCATGGCGCAAGCCGCAGCCCCGGCCATTCCGAACTGGTCCATCGGTTCCGGAGGTAGCTTGCAGCGGTCCTACGACGGCGGAAAGACGTGGGAAGATGTGCAACCGACCGTCAACCTGGCTGACGCAGGCGGCGGAATCGCGCCCCGTACGAGAAGCGCTCCAGAACGACAGGCGCAATCGGACAAGAAGGCCGACGCCGCGCCGATCCCGAGATTCCTCGCCGTTGCTACCAACGGGCCTGAGGTCTGGGCCGGAGGTTCTGGCGGCAGCCTATACCACACTGCGGATGCCGGAGATCACTGGGCTCGCGTGAGCCCGTCGGTTCAAGGTGCAGTGCTTACCGGGGATGTCACCGATATCCAGTTTCCCGACCAGCAGCACGGAAGAATCTCAACCTCGACCTTGGAACTGTGGCTAACCTCCGACGCAGGCCAAACCTGGCTGAAGCAGCCGCTCAGACGGGAATAAGATCAAGTTCTCTCGTGCGTGCTCGCGCCAAGTTCCTTAGCCGCTTCTCATTACCAAAGTGACGTTTACATCAAAACGGCCTAATCCTAGTATCCAAGAGTGGTTTGGCAGTTCTGGGGGAGGGCTGCCGAGGCGTCTTGAACTGAAAAGTTCGAGGCGCTTTTTTGTTGCGCTCGAGAGGCTGAAATTCTTATTTTGAGCACCCCGCGCAATATCCGCCGATTTCCAGCCGCGACACCACAATCCTGAAGCGGCAGTCTTTCTCCACCTGTCCCTTCAAGTTTTCAAAAATATCGCTGACGAATTCCATAATCTTGCCGCAACGCAGACATGCCATGTGGATGTGATCGCGGTTAAGTTTGCGCTCGTAGTAATGTCCCTCGCCGTGGATGTGCATCAGGTCGAGTTCGTCAATCAGGCCGTGGCGCTTCAGCAACCGCAGGGTCCGGTACACCGTGCTGCGATCCACGCTTGCATCGAGCTTTTGAGCCTTGCGCAAGAGCTGAGATGCGTCCAAGTGCTTGGTGGCGGTTTCCATCACGCTGAGGATGGCGCGTCGTTGTTGCGTCATACGAATTCCACGCTCCGCGAAGTGCGACTGCAAACGTCCCGGCATTTCCGTTTTGGGAAGCGGCATATGAGCACCTCCTATTGTTGCAAGTAGTCGCAACACCGCTGCGACGAAATCTTCCGCCCGCGCTTGACGATATCTCGCCGCATCCGGCAAGATCGTAGATGAAATCAAGATGCGACTTGGTTGCAACTAGCGCAAACAAGCATCTTGATCAATCCCGAACAAATGGCAAACACGCTCCGCCACTACGACTCAATCCTACTCTCAGTTGCGACTCGGTTGCAACTGAAAAAGTGGAGGCTCTCTGCTGTCGTGGCGCCGGTCTGGGGCCTGGTTGCGCGGTTGCCATTCTTCCTGTTGCTGTGTCTGCTCATTGCTCCAGCCTGGGCGGGAGTCGGCGGGAGCATCTCTGGAACGGTGAAGGATTCCTCAGGGGCGACTATCGCGCGTGCTTCTGTTGATCTGGTGAATAGCGACACGGGAGTCCTGCGATCGACCACGGCCAACGACCGTGGCGCCTATAACTTTCCCGTGATACCAGTCGGCACCTACGTTTTAGAGGCAACCCATCCCGGATTTCAACCTTATCGCCGTACAGGAATTGCGCTCAGCGCCAACAGTACCCTTCTGCTCGACGTTGTGCTGCATGTGGGCGAGAGAACCGATGCCGTCACCGTCAGCGACAGCGCAGTTCACTTGGAAACCTACAGCAGCCAGATTGGCGAAGTGATCGATAGCAAGCAGATGACCGTTGTCCCGTTGAACGGCCGCAGCTATACCGATTTGCTTTCTCTGCAGGCCGGGGTTGCTCCCGCGACCTCCATCACCAGCAACACCGTTCAGGATGTGGGCGCCAGCGCACTGTCGCCCTCCGGCGATCTGAATCCGGGTACGGTTTCCATTAACGGGCAGCGCGAGTTTGCCAACGCTTTCATCGTAAACGGCAGCGATTCTGAAGAGGACGTAAACATGGGAACGGCGATCATTCCCAACCTCGACTCAATCGCCGAGTTTCGCATTCTAACCAGCAACTTCGACGCTGAGTATGGCGAGTTCAGCGGCGGCCAAATCAACGTCGTTACGAAATCCGGCACCAATGCATTTCATGGCGATCTTTTTGAGTTTCTCCGCAATACCGATCTCGATGCGCGCAATTATTTTTCCCCCACCCGCGGCACTTTTATTCAGAATCAATTCGGTGGAACCTTTGGCGGCCCCATTCGACGAAGTAAGGTTTTCTTTTTTTCCGATTATCAGGGAACACGACAGCGGCAGGGAGTCGATACCGGGTTGATTCCGGTGCCTTCGCTGCAGGATCGTTCCGGCAACCTGTCGGATTTGGCGGGATTGTTTTCTTCGACGCAGACGGTGAACGGACAATCGATTTCGGTACCTACAACAGTCAGCGGTCCGGCCTGGGCTCAGACGCTTTCGCAGCAGTTTCGCTATCAGGTTTTAGCAGGCGAACCTTATTACTTCCCCGGTTGTACCACCACGAACTACTCCGCGGGCAGCACAGACGCCTGCGTTCTTCCCACCTTGCAAATTCCTTCAAGGGCGTGGTCCGTGCCGGCCCAACGTTTGTTGCAATACATCCCAGCACCCAATCAGTCCGGCAGCTTTTTCTCGACCTCAGCCGGCAACCAGGCTCTCCGCGACGACAAGGGCGCGCTGCGTCTGGACGCGAACACAGGCTGGGGGCTGATCTCCGCCTATTACTTCCTCGACGACTACGCGCTGAACAATCCATATCCGGTGGCGCAAGGCGGAGCCAGCGTGCCGGGTTTCAACGCGCTGTACCTCGGCCGTGCGCAGCTCTTCAGCCTGGGCGACACAAGGGCTTTCAATTCGACTGAGGTGAACGAGATCCACTTCAGCTTTTTGCGGGCATACAACGACTTGGGCCAACCGCAGGGTGGAGTCGGAGTCAGCCTCGCTTCGCAGGGCTTCGTGAACTCTTCGGGAACGCCGACCATCGTGGCGCTTGATCCCAAAGGTGAAGGCGTAGAGAACCTTGTCTTCAATAACTTTTCCACGGGCACGAACACGAACGAACTGAAGCAAGCGAACAACACTTTTCAATGGCTGGACAATTTTTCGAAAGTGATTGCCAGCCACACGCTCAAACTCGGCGGCGAGTTTCACTACGACCAGGTCAACGTCAATCCCATCGCGCAATTCAACGGCAACTTTCTGTTCACCGGAAGCGAAACTGGCGTCGACTTCGCCGATTTCCTACTCGGCATTCCCAGCCAATACAACCAGAGCCAGCTCAATCCTTTTTACGGGCGCAACAAATACAGCGGCGTCTTCGCGCAGGATACCTGGCATGCGCGGTCAAATCTTACGTTGAATTACGGCTTGCGCTGGGATCGCATCGAGCCCTGGTATGAAAAATACAACCAGATCTCAACCACTGAACCGGGCAAGCAGTCGATCGTGTTCCCCGGTGCGCCTGCGGGAATTTTGTATCCCACCGATCCGGGAGTGCGGCGCACGCTGGCGCCTCCGGGCGATGAAATCTCTCCGCGAATCGGTCTAGCCTATTCGCCGAACGTGCCGGTCGACACCGGGTTGGGAAAGATTCTGGGAGGTCTTGGTAAGACCAGCCTGCGCGCCGGTTTCGGCATGTATTACACATCCATCGAGGCGCTCACCATCGGAGTGCTCGCGGCCAACGCTCCATATGGAACGACCTACAGCAGCCCCGCCCCACCACAGTTTTCAAATCCCTTCGTGACTGCTTCCAACGGAAAAAATCTCGGCCAGTATTTTCCGGTCGCATTCGCTCCGCTGAATTCCTCGAGCAGCCATCCGGATTCGAGTCTCGACTGGTCGCAGTATGAGCCCATCAGCGGTGTCCCCGCCTATCCTGTGAACAACCGCATTCCGTATACCGAGCAGTACATGTTTTCCGTCGAGCGCCAAATCGGAGATAACACGCTGTTGAATGCCGCTTACGTGGGCAATCAATCCCATCGCCTGCTCGTGTTGGTGGAATCCAATCCCGGCAATCCGGCGCTCTGCTTAAGCCTGAGCCAGCCTAGCCAAGTCGCCGCCGGCTCGGCCACCTGTGGACCGTTCGGGGAAAGCAACGTATACACGACAGCTTCGGGGCAAACGGTAAACGGAACGCGCGGACCGCTGGGATCAAACTTCGGCAGCGATACGAACCAATCGACAATCGGGAATTCGAACTACAACGCGCTGGAATTCAGCCTTCGCCACACCAGCGCGCATTTGCAGATATTCGCGAGCTATACATACAGCAAGTCCATCGACCAATCCTCGAACGCCGGAGAAGAGGTCAACCCGACCAATCCAGCGCTCAGCCGTGCTTTATCCGCCTTCGACGTAAAACACAATTTCGTCGCGAGCTACGCGTACGAGCTTCCCCTCGCACATCTCTTCGGCGTTGCGAATCGGTGGACCAGCGGCTGGACGATCTCCGGCATCACGCACTACAGCAGCGGTTTTCCGGTGACTCTGCTCAACTACGCCGATAATTCTTTGCTGGGGGCCGAGCCGAACGGCATCAACAACTATGGCGTCGATGAACCGCAGTACACACCGGGCCCGCTCGATCGGAATTCTAATCCGCGCAACGGCAGACCATACTTCAACACGGCTCTGTTTGCCCTCCAGCCGCTCGGCATGCCGGGCAACTCAAAACGACGCTTTTTCTACGGGCCCGGGCTCGATAACTACGATCTCGCTCTGCAGAAAAGTGTGCCTCTCACCGAATCGAAATCGCTGCAATTCCGTTTCGAAGGATTCAACGTATTCAATCATGCGCAGTTTTACGGGCCGGCTTCGGTGAACGGAAACATTAATAGTCCCAGATTCGGAGAAGTGGTAAGCGCGGCCGCTCCTCGGCTCGTGCAGGTGGCCGTCAAATTCATCTTTTAGCCGCCGGCTACATCCTCTCAGCTCGGCGCCCTGACACGGGTCGTCTTTGCGACTTTAGCCGCTCCATCGGCATCAAACAGCGGTATGACCAATGAAGTGCGATAATAGATGTGCCCTCAGGGGTAATGCACTTATTTGATTAGATCGCCGGGTACGGCTACGACTGCTCGTTCTTCCAAGGATATGGAGCGTCCGCCGACAGCGCGACGTTACAACGAGGAGAACTAACTATGGCAGGTAATGGAATTGTCGAAGTTACGGATGCGAACTTCGACCAGGATGTTCTGAAATCGGATAAGCCCGTTCTGGTGGACTTTTGGGCGACGTGGTGCGGCCCATGCCGCGCTATCGCTCCCATCGTCGAAGAACTCGCCAAGGATTATCAGGGCAGAATCAAAATCGGCAAGATGGACGTCGACTCGAACAGCGCCACTCCCATGCGCTATAAAGTGACCGGCATTCCTACTCTGCTGGTTTTTAAAGGCGGCCAGGTAGTCGAGCAACTGGTTGGCTATCGGCCCAAAGAAGCCATCGCGCAGGCTATCGATAAGCACGTTGGCTAATCAGCTTGCGCTTGAGAACTTGTAGAAGCGCGCGTGGAGTGTATTTGAGCCGCGTGCGCTTTTGCTTTTTTCAGTACTTCCTTAGCACCCCAATCACCCTGCCCTGTATCTCCACCGAAGCCGCAGGCACAATGATCGGCTGCATGGCCGCGTTCGAAGGTTGCAGGCGAATGTTGTCGCCCTCGCGATAAAAGCGCTTCAACGTAGCGTCGTCTTTATCGACGACTGCAACCACAATGTCTCCGTTGTGCGCCGTCTTCAGCTTCTCCACCAGCACATAGTCTCCGTCGAGAATCGCTTCATCTTGCATGGAGCTGCCACGGACTTCCAGCACGAACACTTCCTTCGAGCGCACGAAGTCGGCAAGCGAGATAGTCTCCGTGGTCTGTATAGCTTCAATCGGCTGGCCGGCGGCGATGCGTCCCACCAGCGGTAGCACCAAGCCAGTGTTCACGCTCATCGACTGTTTGAGCCGTCCCTTGGGCGGAAGCAGATCGATCGAGCGGCTGCGATTGTAATCGCGCGTGAGCAAAGCTTTCTTCTCGAGATTCGTGATGTGCTTGTGCACGGTGGCCAGCGAACTCAGGTTGATGCCGACCTTGATCTCCTCATAGGATGGAGAATATCCATGCTCCGCCACGAAACGGGAGATGAAGTCGTAGACCTCGCGCTGCCTGCGTGTGATCGCCATGGCGCTATTGTTGGCGAATATAAGGCGAATGTCAAGTTCAAAGTCGGGATCGAGGGACGGATCGCGAAGTCGGCAGCGCAGTTTCAGCTTTCCCATCGGCGATCGATTTCGCACTTGCGCCGCGCTCCTCGAAGAGAAGGCGGCGTAGGGAACGGAGGTCGTTCAGGATGCGGCGGCTCTTGTTCATTTGGAGTTCGAGTTTCTCCATGCTGTACAGGGCAGTGCGCAGTGCGTCCAGGCGGCGGGGGGAGTCTGAGCCGGATTCCCGTTCGATGTCGGCTTCTACATCTTGCTTGGCTTCATGAACGGTTTCGGCTAAGAGCGCGACAAACTCGTGGGCGCTCTCGATGCTGTCAAAGGGGCTTCCAGGTTTGAAACTCATGCCGAGTCTCCTAGGGTTTTGGGACGAGTGCTACTAGATTTGCAATCAGTATAGCGTTAATCCCGAAGCCTCCACTCAAAATTCTTATTGCTTGGTAGCATCGTCGAGAAACATCGCTATATTGGCTTTCAGCTTTGCCAGGTCGGCTTCGTGGAGATACATCATATGACCGGCGTCGTAGTATTGCAGCTTGATATTTTGCTGCAAGTTTTCCGGCAGGCCGAGGTGCCCCATGGTGTACTCGGTGGCTAGGAACGGAGTGGCTAGGTCGTAGAGGCCATTCTCAACCTCGACATGAAGGTGGGGATTGGTCACTAGAGCCTCGACCAGGTCCGGCTCAACATTTGGTGCGCCGGGAAATCCGTATTCCCGTTCGTGGCCGGTGCGTTTCCAATCCCATTGCCGGTTGGCGTCCTCGGAGAGAGTGTTATAGGTGAGGTCCTTGCCGAATTTCAAATCTTCGCGAACGTAGCCGTTGAAGGCGGCGACAAACGCTCCTTCCACCGCGGTGCTCTGCGGATCATAGTCGGCGTATTCGGCGAGTAAATCGGTCGCAGGACCGGAAAAGCGCGCGTCCAGGCGGCCGGTGGAAAGCTTGCGGCTGCGCTGCAGTTCGACCATGAACTGGGGAAGATTGACGCGGAGATCGGCCTTGACCAGGTAATCCTCGCTCAGACCGGTAAAGCGCGAAACCTTCTTCGCGATGTCCGCTTTTTCGGCGGACGAGATGCCGTCGCCTTTCATCAAAGCGCCGGCGTACTCGGTTGAGGCGAACTGGCGGGCCTCGACCAGGAATGCGTTGAGGTCGGCGGGCGGCGACTTCAGCATCTTGTGGTAGGCGGCAGTGGCGGCATAGCTGGGGAGATAGAAGACGTAAGGCATGTCATTGCCGGGAGGGAAAGAGATGGTCCCGAGGTCGAGAACGGAGGAGATGAGTACAATGCCGTTGAAATACATTCCGTTGTGCTGCTGCAGATAATTACCGAGAGCGGCGGACCGAAACGTTCCGTAGCTTTCGCCGATCAGGAATTTGGGCGAGTTCCAGCGGCCGTTGCGGTTAACGTAGGTAGCGACGAACTGAGCCAGTGACTTGACGTCCTGGTCGATGCCCCAGAAGTCCTTATCTTTGGCTTTGCCTACGGCGCGGCTAAACCCGGTACCGACCGGATCGATGAAGACAAGGTCGGTTTTGTCGAGAAGGCACTCAGCATTGTCGACCATTTTGAAAGGCGGAGGGGGCGTGGGGCTGGCATCGGCGGTGATGACACGGCGTGGCCCAAACGCGCCCATGTGTAGCCAGATGGAAGACGATCCGGGGCCGCCATTGTAGACGAAGGCGATGGGGCGCTGGCTCAAATCTCGGGTGTTGTTATTGTCTTTGTCTTTTTTGCCTTCGTCCTTGGCATCGCTGCGGGTGTAGGCGATCGAGAAGATGCTGGCTGTTGGTTCGCCTTTGTCGTCTTTAATGAGCGTGGTGGAAGCAGTGGCCTTGTAGCCGATGATCTGGCCGCCGATTTTGATGCTGTGATCCGTTACAGATGACTCTTCTTTGGGAGCCGGGGCTTCTGGGCTCTGCTTGGCATCGGCGGGCTTCGCCTCTTTTTCCGTTTTTTCCGACTTCTCCGGTTCCTGGGCCGCGAGCCGCTGCGCTTGGCTGAGAACCAACAGGACTGCACAGATAACCAGGGCGAAGTTCTTGCGGATCATCAATTTTGCTCCTGCGTGGATCATCGTAGATATCCCAGACGGGTCCAGGAACCGTGGCAATTCGTTTTGAAAATACGGCACATTGTATAACGGCGGCGGGCGCAGGAGACAACTCGTCGCGCTCGGCTTGACTGCCTCTCGGCTCCGCGCGGGCAGACGGAAGCCTTTCGCCCTTTGCCCTTCAAGATCTGCCGCGATCCGTCGATAGTTAACGTGGAGAAGTACGGATGCGGTGGTTCTACAACTTGAATATCGGCAGAAGGCTGGCTCTTGGGTTCGGAACAGTGCTAGTCCTCATGATCGGCCTCGGAATGTTTTCTCTAGGACAACTGGCTAAAGTGAACGGCGCCACTGTGGATTTGGCGACGAATTGGCTCCCCAGCGTGGAGGCGCTCGCGAGTATTCGCTTCCACACGACGAGTCTGAAGCGGCGGGAGCTCAATCTGCTACTCGCGGACAAGAAAAGCATCGATTCCTGGAAGTCGCAACTAAAAGCTCTGCGCAACGATCTGACTCAGGATTACAAGCGATACGAGCCACTCATCAGCTCCGATGAGGAACGGCACCTCTATGAGGAATACCGCGCATCACTTGCCCGTTTCGACAAGGCGCACGCGCACGTGATCGAGCTGGCTGACGCCGGCAAGCACCGCGAAGCGGTCGAGCTCTCGCAAGGGGAAGGACGGATTTCGCTGGACGAGGCCTTGGTTAAAGTTGGGGAAGACATTCAATTGAACGTGAGAGGCGGCGATGCCTCGGCACTGACAGCAGCCACGGCCTATCGTGCAGCGCGGCGCTGGGTCGAAGTCTTACTCGCAACCGCCGTCATCCTCGGCGTGTTTCTCCTGCTCCTAATCACTAAATCGATCTCGACACCTGTACGAAAAACCATGGCAGTGCTCGAAGCCTTAGCCGCGCGCGACCTCACAGAAACGCTAAGTGTCGATTCCGCCGACGAACTAGGGGCCATGGCGAATGCCCTGAACCGGACCGTCGAGGCGTTACGGGCCACGATCGGAAAGATCACTCAAACCGCCGAAGAACTGGCCAGCGCGTCGGAAGAAATTTCCGCCGGCGCTGGACAAACCGCGGAGGGCGCCCGCAATCAATCCGACCAGGTATTGCAGGTCGCCACTGCGATGCAGGAGATGTCTTCGACTGTGCAGCAAATCTCCGAGAACTCGCAAAAGGCTGCCGAAGCTTCGCGCGGCGCCGCCGACGCCGCCCGCAATGGTGGCAAGAAGGTAGAAGAGACTCTTACCATGATGCGGGAAATAGCCGATTCGACAACTCAGGTCTCCGCCACAATCACCGAGTTGGGGAAGAATTCCGAACAAATCGGAAAAATTATAGCGGTTATCGACGACATTGCCGACCAAACCAACCTCTTGGCTCTGAATGCCGCGATTGAGGCCGCCCGAGCCGGCGAACAGGGACGTGGCTTTGCCGTGGTCGCGGATGAAGTTCGCAAGCTGGCGGAACGCACCACGAAGGCGACCAAGGAGATTGCGAGCATGATCGAAACGATTCAAAAGGAGACGCAGAACGCTGTGGTCGCAATGAAGAAGGAAAGCAGCGAGGTGCAAGGCGGCGTGGAGAAAACCTCCGCTTCTGGAGAGGCACTGCAAGAGATTATTAAGAAATCGGAGGAAGTGGGAGATATGATCACGACCATCGCTACGGCCGCTACGGAGCAGTCAGCCACAACCGACGAAATCAACTCCAACGTCTCCCAAATTTCGAACTCTACGCAATCGTCTTCCGCTGCGTCCTCCCAAATGGCGAATGCTTGCGCCGATCTCTCCAGGCTGGCTTCCGATCTGCAGGGACTGGTGAATCAGTTCAAGTTGGAAGCCGGCCCGCAGCGCCCTGCTTCTCAGAACCAGTCAGAGCGGCGCTTATCGCTACCCGCTGTTGCGGCAGCCAGAGCCGGCGCGTAGCGGAGCGAGAAGAGGCGGCATGCCAGTAACTCCCTCCGGAAATACTCCAGCCTCGCATCCTGGGAATGCCTGGACAGCTCCGATTATCCGCGGCGACCGCGCAGGGGCTCAATCCTCTGGCGCAGGTCTTCCGCTATTTCGGCTCCTCGGTCGGCGACGTCACGGACGCGGTCTTTCACGTCGCGGACGCGATCTTTCGCTTCATCGCTCCAGTCCTGCAGCGATTCGCGCGCATCCTCGTACCCACGTCGGAGATCGCGGCGAAATTGTTTGCCGGTCTTGGGAGCGAGTACCAGCGCCGCCAAGGCCCCCATGCCGACTCCGATGAGCAAGAAGGTGAGGGCTGTTCCCACATTGCTGCTGTCCGACGATTCATAGCTTCCAAAGCGCATATTATTTCCTCGATTCAATTTCGTAAGCCGTGCGGCCAAATCCGCGGCCGCTGCAACAATTCTAGTCCTGCGGGAGCGTATTTCGTTCTGAAGCAGCGCGGAAGAGATGGGATGAACCCGGCTTGGGAAAGGTTTCCTTTCTTCGGCGTGGAGTGTAAAATCGGGTGTTCGGTCCTCGTGTGCGACGGAAAATGTGGCCTGCCCGCCCTTCGGCTCGCTTACGCGTGCTCAGGGCAGGCTTTCCGCCAGTTCAGCAAACCGCACTTATTTTTAAGGAGATTGTTTCAAGCAATGTCGATCCCTGCCACGCAACTGCGCCCCGGCATGATCATCAAGCACAATAATGATCTGCACTCCGTATTCAGCGTCGAGCACCGCACTCCCGGCAACCTGCGGGCATTTATTCAGGCCAAGCTACGTAACCTGCGCACCGGCGCCATGTTCGAGCATCGTTTCCGTTCACCCGATCCGATTGAGAAGGTGAATGTGGACGAAGTCGACATGCAATTCCTCTACGCTGACGGCGACAATTACTACTTCATGGATACGTCCAACTACGAGCAGACGCACCTGACGAAAGACACTCTCGGCGATGCTGTGGACTATCTGATCGCCAATCTGGAGATTAAGGTTGAGTTTTTTGACGGCAAGGCCGTCGGCATTGAGCTGCCTCAGACTGTCGAACTTACGGTGGTCGAGACCGAGCCCGGACTGAAGAGCGCAACCGCCTCCAGCGTGACCAAAGCCGCTAAGACCGAGACCGGGCTGGTGGTGCAGGTTCCGCCGTTCATCAACGAAGGCGAGAAGATCAAGGTGGATACGGCGGAAGGCGTTTATCTGTCGCGGGCCTAGACAGCATCCGAGGGCGCGGGATTTTCAGATTATAGGGATCCTTCGACTCCGCAAACTTCGCTGCGCGAGTTTTTTCCGCTCAGGATGACACTTTCAGAGATGACCTCCACTGAAAAGCCGATTGAGGCGCGCAGGTTTGTAGTCCGCGGGCGCGTGCAGGGCGTGGGATTTCGCTGGTTCGTCGAGCGCGAGGCGCACATGCTCGGCATCGCTGGGTGGGTGCGCAACAATCATGACGGCAGCGTGGAAGTGCTAGCCCAGGGAACGCGCGACCAGCTTTCCGGATTGCACTCTCGATTGCGCGAGGGCCCACGCGCCGCGCGCGTGGATGCGGTCGAAGTATCCGAATCCCGCCCGGCTGCGGGCGTGAGTTCATTTCGCATTGAAGGAGCGTGGTAGATTGTCCGCAGATTCGAACCTGAGCGCCGATCAACTCAAGCATCTCATCCGCGAAGTGCCGGATTTCCCAAAGAAGGGAATTCTTTTTTACGACATCACCACGCTGCTGAAGGATAAAGATGGCTTCGCCGCGCTGGTCGACCGGCTCTCCGAGCACTATCTCAACCAGCGGATCGACCTGGTTCTCGGCATGGAGGCGCGCGGGTTTATCTTCGCCCCCGCACTGGCGTACCGCCTGCATGCAGGGTTTGTTCCCGTGCGCAAGATCGGCAAGCTACCGGCGGCGACGGTGAGGTTCGCTTACGCGCTGGAATACGGCACCAACTCGCTTGAGATGCACAAGGATGCGATTCAGAGAGGCCAGCGAGTTTTGATTGTGGATGACTTGCTGGCGACCGGGGGCACGGCGCAAGCGACGGCGAATCTGGCAACACAGCTCGGCGCGGAAATTGCCGGGCTAGGTTTTGTTGTAGAGCTGGATTTTCTGAGAGGCCGCGAAAAACTGCAGGGATATGATGTGATGTCGCTGTTGCATTACGAAAAGTGAGGAGCGCGACAAAGCGCTCCCCTCGGGATGATGACCTGCTGCGGATCTCGACAAAAGCGGAAACTTCAAGCGCCTCTGTGCGACACCAGCAAACTTGGAATTCCGGAAAGTTCGTCGTACTCTTCTTCGGTGAGTTGTAACGAAGCCGCCGCTAGATTCTCTTGCAGGTGCTCCGCTGATGATGTGCCGGGAATCGGCAGCATGACCGGCGAACGCATCAGCAGCCAGGCCAGCGCAACCTGCATCGGGGTTGCCTTTTTCGCTTTCGCGATTCGGGCGAGTGCCTCACCCGCCACTTTGCCTGCGCCGAGTGGAAACCACGGGATGAACACGATCTTATTCTGCTCGCAATAATCCACCACATAATCCCATTCACGGTCAGCGAAGCTGTAGCGATTCTGGACTGAGACAATCGGAGCAATTTTGCGGGCACGCTCGATGTGCTCCTGAGTTACGTTCGACAGGCCGATCATATGAATCTTGCCTTGTCTCTGCAGCTCGGCCAGGGTTTCCACCGACGCCTCGAAGGAAACCGCCGGATCAGGCGCGTGAAGTTGGTAGACATCGATGCGGTCAAGGCGCAGGCGTTTGAGGCTACCTTCGATCGCCTCGCGAAGATGCGCGGGCGAGGCATTATGGGTCCATTGATCTGGGCCGGGGCGATTCCATCCCCCCTTGGTTGCGATAACAAGTCCCTTGGGATAAGGGAACAACGCCTCCGCAATCAATTCTTCGTCCACATGCGGCCCGTAGGAGTCCGCGGTATCGATGAAGTTGACACCAAGATCTGCTGCCCGGCGCAGGACTGCTAACGCTCCTGTGCGATCTTTGGGCGGGCCCCAGATGCCCTTTCCGGTAAGCCGCATCGCCCCGAAGCCGAGACGATGCACGGAGATTTTACCGCCGAGCGAAACATTTCCAGCCAAACTTGCAGACACTTCGTTCTTACTCATGATGACCTCCAAGCCTATAACGTTATGATTCCCTGGATGGATGATTGGATGACATTAATATTCACTCGACGTCTTCCTGGCAAGCGCCAGCAACGGCAACGCGAGCAGTTGAACCGTCACCGAGAAAATCACTAGAGCGAAAATCGATTTGTCATAGAGCAAACCCATGATGGCGCTGCCGGCAAACCAGGCGACGCCAAAAGCAGTGTCAAAAATGCCGAAGGCGGTACTGCGTTTTCCCGAAGTAACAACTTTGGACAGCACTGCCTTCAGGCACGAGTCCTGCGCTCCCATGCCCATTCCCCAGAGAATCATTCCGATAAGTTCGAATCCAGTTGTACTGAGAAAAACCAGTGGCGCAAAAAAAGCTGGAATCGCAAACGCAATAAGTAGGATTGGCAGCCCGACTTTGTCTAGCAGTTTTCCGAGTATCAGGGATGAAACGGCGCCGGTGACCATGGCAACCGCATAGAAGACCGGTACCATATCCGGCACCACGGTGGCGGTCTTTTGGAAGTGAAATGCGATGAGCGAAAAGTCGGCGAACCCGGCGGCGATCAATGCTCCGGCGGCGAGATAAAACCAATAGCTTGCCGAAAGAGTCTTTTCGGCGGGTTTGTGCGTGGATTCGACTTCCAAATCCTGCGGACGGCGATAAAGAAACCACGCCACAAAAAGTACCACCAGGCAGAGCAGCGCCGAAATCAGCAAGACTCCGAAGGCATGATGATAGCCTTCACGCTTGTACAAGACCCAAGCCGTGATCAGGGGTCCGAGCGTTGCGCCAGTCTGATCCAGCGCTTCATTCAGGCCAAACACCCAACCATGACCGATGGACTGGCCAGCGTGAGAGAGCATGGACTCTACAGCAGGCTTGCGGATTGCACGACCGGTTCGCTCAGCGACCACAAGAACCGCAGCCAACGGCCAATTGCCCGCGAGCGCCAGCGCCGGTACCGCCAGCATATTGACCGCGTATCCGATAAACGTGATGGTCCAATACTTGTGAGTCCTGTCTGCAAAGTAGCCCGACACGGATCGCAGACCGTAGCCAACCAACTCCCCAAAGCCAGCCACGAACCCCACGATTGTAGCGCTGGCTCCAAGCGAACCCAGGAAGGGCCCGACGATGCCGCGGCCGCCCTCATAGGTCATGTCGGCGAAAAAATTTACGATGCCGATGATTACGACGAAACGTAACGCGAGTTTCGCCACTTCCGAGGAAGTTGTAGCACTCTTTACTTGCATTCAAGTTCTCACCGGCCAACTGTGACAAAACTGCTGCGTGTTAATTTTGCCAGAAAAATCTCTCCCGTGAGGGAATCCCGCTCCAAATGTCGCCTTTACCAGTGTGAGCGGGAGAATCCGGACGGTGGCAAATTGCAACACACGCCCTTCGGCGAAATGCGATGCCAGTCTGAGGGGGTCTCCCACTCCATATCAAAAAATTTGTTGCACAGGAGAATTACCGTGAAACGCATCGCATTCGCCCTCACCGCAGCCCTGTTGGCGTGCTCCTCGCTGTTCGCCCAGCAGAAACTCACCACCTTGACGTATAGCTTCGAAGACATCACGTACCCGAAGGACACTTTCGTTCAGTTGCTCGCCGTTAACGACAACGAACTGATCGCCGGGTACCATGGCGCGAACGTTAACAAGGGTTTCACCCTAACACTGCCCAGCACGTTCACGGCGGAGAATTTTCCTCAGTCCACGATGACGCAGGTGATAGGCATCAACAACAACACGAACGTTGCCACCGGCGGATTCTATGTCGATAAAGCCAATGTCACGCATGGCTTCCTGCACTGCACCGGCAAGTGGACGACCGTGGATTTCCCCGGCACCACTTTCAACCAGATCCTTGGGTTGAACGACATCGGCCAGGCCGCCGGCTACTATCAGGACGCGGCTGGCAACTTCCATCCATATGTTTACGCGAAGACAGGCGCCGTGTTCTCGGAGATTTTTCTTCCCGGGACCAGCAGCGCACAAGCTACCGGGATCAATAACTCGCAGACGATCGTGGGCTTCTATCTCGATAGCAGCAACGTGAGCCATGGCTGGGAACTGGCCGGCGGCACTTACACCGCGCTGAACTATCCGAAGAGCACCTCGACACAGGCCCTGGGACTCAACAATAATGGCGAAATCGTTGGATCTTACACCGATGCGAACGGCGGCATGCACGGCTTCCACTACGCTAACGGCGAGTGGACGTCGATCGATGATCCCAGCGGCATCGGCATCACCCTCGTGAACGGCATCAACGATAACGGAGTAATCGTCGGATTCATCACGATCTCCTCGACAGTCAACACCGGCTTCGTTGGCACGCCGCAAGACTAACTCGATCGTCGCGTAGACCGTGGGAACGCGCCCCGGAGCTCTCACCAGAGTCGGGGCGCGATTCTTTTTAACTCGCGCTTACTTCTTTACCCCGCTCTTACAGTGATCATTTCGTCGCCCGACGTTCGAGGAGTCAGCCGGCAAGAAACCAATTCGACCGACGATCTTCGTTTTTCGCTTGTACCAAAGTTCTCTCTCCAAAAGGGTTAGTCAAACGAAGGAATGGTGATATTCGATTTTCAGAATTAGAATCATGGCCAATTTGCGGTTAGCTTGTCTGAAATTTCCCCAGGGTTCCCAGCTACCTTCGCTCGAAGTCCACTCTACAGGGAGCGCGCGTGACCGTAACTCCGCAAGATCATCCGCTGATTAATCTTCCGTTGAAAGAACGGGTCTGCACAAAAAATCTTTCTGCCTCTGAGGGAATTCCACCCCGAACGTCGCTTATATCAGTGAGCGCGAGAAAACCGGACAGTGGCACTATGCACCACCCGCCATTCGGCGACATGCGATGCCATTCCGAGGGGACTCGCACTCGAACCTAGGGCCGATTTCACCTTTAAAGGAGACGTACTATGAAACGCATCGCATTCGCCATCGCCACAGCCCTGCTGTTGTGTTCTTCTCTGTTTGCCCAGCGAGCGGATCTGTTTGCCCAGCGGCAAAGGTCTACGCAGCCACCGTCAACCCCGCCTTCGATCTTCACCTTCTACAACGTCACCTATCCCCACGATACGTTCGTTCAGCTGCTCGGGATCAACAACGAATTTCTAATCGCGGGCTACCATGGCGCGGACCCAAACAAGGGGTTCACTTTCTTCTATCCCGCCGAATTCGCCCCGGAAAACTATCCCGGGTCGGTTCAGACGCAGGTGATAGCGATCAACAACGACAGCAACGTCGAAACTGCCGGTTTCTACATCGATAAGGCCAATATCACGCACGGTTTTCTGCGCAATTCGAGTGCCTGGACCAACGTTGACTTTCCCGGCACGACCTTTAACCAACTCCTGGGCCTTAACGACAACAACGCGGCTGCGGGCTACTATATGGACGGGGTCGGCAACTTTCATCCTTATATTTACCAGCAGTCAGGAGAAGTCTTTGAATCCCTGACTCTGCCCCACACTCTCAGCGCCCAGGCGACCGGGATCAACAACAGCGGCGCGATCGTCGGCTTCTTCCTGGATAGCTCAGGGGTAAGCCATGGCTGGGTGTTGAACGGCACTAAGTACACCGTCCTCAACTTCCCCGGCAGCACTTCCACGCAGGCGCTGGGAATCAACAACTTCAATGGAATCGTCGGCTCCTTTACCGACACAGAGGGTGCGACGCATGGTTTTCTCTACTACCTCGGCGATTGGATTCAAATCGACGATCCTAGCGGCATCGGAGTAACCATTGTGAATGGCATCGACGATGACTTTCTGATTGTGGGATTCATGAACTTCTCCAGCACGGTCAACACGGGGTTCATTGGAGTCCCTACTGAATAATTTGATCGTCGCGTTGTCCGCGGGAACGCGCCCCGGATCCACAAACACGGGTTCGGGGCGTGGCTCTTTGCGTCTTTCGCAATTCATGAACTCTTTACATTTGCTTTAAGCTCCGGGGAGGAAATGTGAGCTATAATTCAAGCCAATTTATCGACTTCGCTCATGCCAGTCGGCAGCCTTATAACGCACTTATTTCATCTCCCAGGAAGTGCACGTTGCCAGAGGCTCCCCAAGAACGCCAGCTGATCACGCGTCTGCTGAAGGAATGGGGCGGCGGAAATAAGCAGGCTCTCGACGAACTTATGCCGGTGGTCTACCAGCAGCTACATAAGCTTGCGGCGATCAGCATGCGATCCGAGCGTCCCGATCACACCTTGCGAGCAACCGCTTTGGTGAATGAAGCTTATCTTCGCCTGGTCGAGGCCGATGTGGCGTGGGAAGATCGTGTCCATTTCTTTGCCGTTTCCGCTCGCATTTTGCGCCGCATTCTGGTTGATCATGCCAAGGCCGATCGGCGGCAGAAGCGCGGCGGGGGGGTGGAAGTGGTGGAACTCGATGAGGCGGTGATGATCGGGCCGCAGACACGAGGCGGAATCGTGGAACTGGATTTGGCCCTGCAGCGACTGGCGGCGCTCGACCAACGTAAGAGCGAGATTATCGAACTCCTCTGCTTCGGCGGCCTGACGTATGACGAGACTGCGGCGGCGCTGAAGATCTCTCCCGCGACGGTGCACCGCGAATTAAAGCTGGCTAAGGCCTGGCTTCACCGCGAGCTTCATCAGGCAAGGCCATCGGTCTTCTCGTGATCCAATCTCATGATTCAGTCCCACTCGGAATAGAGTGACAGCCAATCCTGAATAGGGGCTTTACTGGATACCTGCGTCATGCGGGCTCGCATAAACTCCCCTTCAGCTGGACAATTGGAATTAACTACAGCTTTTTCCAGCAAAGGAGCGACGATGCTTTGGACGATAGCGGTGATTCTGTTGGTCCTGTGGCTGTTGGGCATGGTGAGTTCGTACACCCTAGGCGGCTTCATCCACATCCTGCTTGTACTGGCAGTGGTTGCAATCCTGATCCGCCTGATCCAAGGCCGAAGCCCGGTGCTTTAGCGAGAAACGGAACGGCGAGTAAACGCGCGAGTAGAACAATTGCGAGCACAAAAATCATAAAGGGGATACCAATGAACAAAGATCAAGTGCAGGGTAAGGTAAAGGACGTTGCGGGACGAGTGGAGCGCCAAGTGGGCGAATGGACCGGAGATACCGAGAAGCAGGTCCACGGAACCGCCAAACAAGCTGAAGGCAAGGTGCAGAATGCGTGGGGTGACGTTAAGGACGCTGCAAAAAAGACTGCCGACAAACAATTGGAAGAGCAGCGGAAGGACGACGAAGCCGCGCGCGCCGAGCAAGAACGGGAGCGCAAAGCCAGCTAGTGGGTCGTAGGAAAAGGCGAGGAAGCCGACCGTCCAAGGCTCCCCGCCTTTGTTTTTCCGGGTAACTTAAAAATCAGCTAAGCTGCGGCGCGGTAACTCAGGCAGCTTTGCAGCGCCCGCAGGGCATACAAGGCATCATCCAACGCCTGGTCTTCCTCGATAGTGTCAGAGCCAGCCGCAAATAGCTCGCGTGCCCTTACGAGAATCGCCTTTTCGGCATCCGCAATGCGGGCAGGGATTTTGTCTTTCTCGGTTTCGAACAGGGCAGCGGTGTAGAGTTCTCGCCAATTTCTTGACTGAATCACGGGGAGAGTCTGGTTAATCATACGTACCTCTCGGGGAATATACTGCAGGGATACCTTGTAAACACTGTACCCACCCCTAGGGAAACCCGCCATACGGTAGATACCGTAGTGAGATGCAAATAACAAATGGAAGGGATCAGATCCCTTCCATTTACAAATCTTTACTTTTCCGTGATCTACAAACCCTAACCTAAGCGACCTGTTTTGTTTTCGAACCGCGACGCTGGGTCGTCCCTCGAGTTGGGCGAGAGGAAGTTGTCCTGCTACCCGTTTCCTCCGTTTCGCCTTCCTCCTCCCCTTCAGAGCTGCCCGCCGCCGCGGGATTGATCTCTTGAGAAAGCTCCGTCAGCTTCTGGTCGGCCTGCTTCTCCTCTTCCAGGGTTTCCTCGAGCAAGGAAATGTGACCATCCTCTCCGAGAACTTTCGCCAGGTCTCGCGCCGTTCCATACGCGGCGATTTCATAATGTTCGACCCGCTGCGCCGCCCCAATCACCGCCACATCCATCACTTCGTCCGAATAGTCTTCCCCGATGGTTTCGGCGCCTTCTTTGACCAATCCTTCCATGGCAAGGCACTTCTTCCCGGACGGCTTTTCGCCCAATTGCTCGAAGATCTGTTCGAGGCGCGAAACGTGCTCCTCGGTCTGCTGCAAATGCTCTTCGAACGCCTCGCGCAGCTGGTCGTCGGACGATGCCTTCGCCATTTTCGGCAAGGCTTTTGTGAGCTGTGTCTCAGCGTTGTAAAGATCGCGTAATTCATCGATATATAACTCGCGCAATGATCCCTGTTTCATTTTGTTTTTCCTCTCTACCTGTAAGTTTCCACCGAATTATTTATGTTGGTCTCTCGAGTGGTTGCACTATCTGCAAGCTAGTTCGTTTTTGCTGCGCGGAACAATACACCGGATTCCGTATGAAGTCCTGAATCCGCAGACAGGGACTACAGTGAATATTCTTTGATGTTGGCGACGCCTGACTCTTACTTATTACGGAGCGACTTGTTACGCGCCGACGGGCGAACTGGTTGCGCGAGCTTTCCTTTCGCGATTTTCCGTTTGGGTCCGGCCTGAGATTTGGCGGCGTTTGTCCGTGCCGTTCTGCCCACTTTTTTCGCTGCTGCACGCCGCTTGGGATTCTGCGAATCTTTTGTCGCCACCTTAGCTGGAGCGGAACCGTTGATTTTTCCGGCCGAATCGCTCGGCGTCGCGGAGACATTGTGAGCAAGCTCCTTGGTGATCCGCGTAACGGTGCCGGCGGCAACCCCTAAGCCCCGCGCAACTGTGGTTAATAGAGTCTGTTGCTTTCGTTTGATGGCCACCATCCGATCCCTCCGGAGATTAAAACCCCTCAAAGTTGAAAGCCCCGGCCGCTACGACCGGGACTCCCATGGCTTCATTCGTCAGTTCAAAAAGGAAAACTTAGGAAGCGCGACGCTGACGATCGCGATTCTCGTCCTGGTCATCGACATCATCCTTCTGTCCCTGACCGCCCTTTTTCGGTTGATTTTGTTGACCGGTCTGCTGGCCGCTCTGTTGACCATGCTGTCCCGATTGACCCGACTGTCCGGGCTGTCCAGGCTGTCCGGATTGGCCCTGGCCGTATTGATTGCCTTGCTGATTTTTCTTGTCCATATCGTCCGCCATTTAAAGGTTCCTCCAAAAGAAAGCACGGCATGGCCGCGCTTTCAGATTTAATCGCCATCTATGAATTTAGTTGCTGCAAAAGATTGCAAAGGTTGGGAGATGATTCGTGGATTGAATCGCAGCCATCATTTTATTTTCTAAGGCCGGCTGAAAGCAAAGACCATTGCAAAACATTTCCTCCCGCGGATGTTGAAATTCCGCGGGAGGGATCGATCTCTCTAATTTTTGTCTACGGGGTCTCAAATCCCGAGTTTCAATCGCGCGTTTACGTTACAACGAGAATCGCGACGCGAACTCCCGGATGAAGTAAATCGAAGAGAAAATATTCGCCGTCGACATAGTCGATGTAACAGTTGTCCGTATAAGCCCAGCCGGCAGGCCAGGGATCGGAAATCGCGAACCAGTATCCGCCATATTGGAAGCGGGGCTGGCCTTCCACGATGGTTGGGTGATTGATTACGACCGTATGCTCGCGACCGAAGTGAGCGCGAAATTGATCGTCGGGAATGCGGCCTCCAGCAGCATGCTGCTCGGCTGGCCGTCCGTCTTGCGCAGGATGCGCCATGTTGTCTTGGGCAGGCTTGTTTTCCTGGCCGGGTCGCGCGTCGTTGCGATTTGCGCTGGCGTCTGGCTTGGCTTCATCCTGTCGAGGCTTCATTTCATCTTGCTGTTTACCGGGTTTTGCATCCTCCTGCTGACGCGGGGCTTTGGCGTCATTCTGAGCGGGTTTGGCTTCTTCGGGACGGGCTTCATCCTGCGAAGGTTTTGTAGTGTCTCGTTGGTCTTGCGCGTGGATCAGCAGCGTGCCTGCTGCCAGCAGAAACAGAGCGAACATTCTAACCACTGCGGTCAGTTTCATAGTTCTCTCCTGCGGTCTGAGTGCCCTTTTTTTCGATGCCGGGCCTTGCATCGGTTCGTACACATGTCAAAGGCAGGGGATGGACCCCTGCCTATTTGTCGTGCAGCGAAATTTTTAGATGCCGCTTCCGCGCCGGGAAAGATGCGTCACCAGGGAAATCAGAAAGAGCACCAGGAAAACAACAAACAGCAGCTTTGCGACTCCCGCGGCTGCAATTGCTACGCCGGTAAAACCGAGCACTCCGGCAATAAGCGCGATCACGAGAAACACAAGCGTCCAGTAAAGCATGAATTGCCTCCTCAAGCTTCGATCGATCAACTCATGCGCGATGATAGTCGTGGGCCGCATTCGAGCGAATCCTTTCCAATCTGTATTTCCTCGCCCGGACCCCTGTAGGTTCCGCGCCAACAGCTTGAAGTAAAGAGGGGAGCAGGTGCCGATTCTCCCAGTGAATCGGCACCTGCCCGATGGGGGCGTTTGTCGAGTAGGAACCCAGCGTAACGAAAGGGCGAAAGCCCTCCTATACCGCAAAACTTGTATCTTGGCGGGAAGAATCACCTGTTCGCCCCAAGCGGCACCTTATTAGGGGAAACGATGTATAGACCGCAAGCGATTCACGGCGTACACAGGTAGCTGCTACGCGCAACGAAATGCTTTTGATTCACTGCTGCCGACTTCGTCTTTTAAGGAGATTGCTTTATGAAGCGGTCCGCCCTTGTATTGATCAGTTCAATGTTGGTGGCGGCGATAGCTCCGTTCGCTATCGCGCAAGATCGTCAAGCCAAACCAGACCCAACTCCGGTTTCTGATGTTCTCGGCAAGGGATTGATCGCCTGGTCCGAGTTTCAAAAGCCGAAACCTCTTCTGCTTGCGAAAGATGCGGGGTCAACTGACGCGGCCAGTGGAGGGCAAGCATTTCGGCAAACCGACACAACGTCTGAGTCACAGCCCGTGCAAACCCCTACACCGAAGCTATGTCATAGCTCTTCAACGGACAAACTAGAACCCTGCGGCAAGTAGCCCTTCCGGCGAAACCAGTCTTCCATGGCTTCGTGAAGTTTTTCTAAGGGAACGTTCCTTCCGATCTCCATGTTCCCGTCGGACACCGGCAACGTGTCGTCAAACGCACTGGCGTTGGTGAAATTGCGCATGGAGAAGCTGTCCAGCCACTTCAACGGGCAAAGCTGCCTTTGGTTGGTTGTTTCAAGCGTATACTCCACACGAATTCGACGCGCGAACATACGCTGATTAAAACACAGGAAGACCCGAGATTCTCTCGCTTCATTAGATTGCCCTTAAAGCCCGAAGGGCAGAATCGAATTTGCCAATGGAACAAAGCCGGAAGCAGGTGCACGCTTCCTCGAAACGACCTGACTCGTCCACGCCAGGCCACGGAATGTGTCAAAATCCTCGCGAAGCCGCCAAGTGTTTGAGAGATCTAACCCAGATCCTAAAAGCGACGGAAACCTCGAAAGACGGGTGTGCATCTTAAGTCTCAGTGGTTAAAGCGTTTTTTGAATTGGCCACCAGGATGCAAACGGCAGTTTGAGGCGTGGATAATGAATTACAGATTACAGCTCTCCCCAATTTCCAACCTCCCCCAGCCCCATCCTCTCTTGGGGGTCGATATAAAACGAACCACAACCCGCTGGGAGGAGATGAAGTTCTTCCGCTCATGGCTGGTTTACGACTCCGATCTGGAAACTTCGCGTTCCGGCGGCAGAGTGAACTGGAGCGTGATTGTGGGATTAGTAGTGATGGCAGCAGTAAGCGCAGGCGGCTGGTACGGTGTTAGCCTTGTACTGCGGCACTTGCTCAAGTAGGATTCGGCTGGAGTTCGATTGCCGAAGATCGCGCGGGCGCGCGCCCAAGATCACAATCAGCTGAGCAGAGTAACCCCGACGGTTTGGTTCCCCGCTGGTTGCGTAGCTAGTGTCGGCGCTGATTTTCCCCAGATGCTCTCGAAAACAAATTCCTCTGTCGATTTCCGATGCTGCGCGGCGAGAGTTTTCCTTTGCAGCTTCTCCGGAAGGCTGCGCGGGTCACCTGGATAGCCAATTGCCGCCGCAACGACTGGCTCGTGGTTGGCAGGAATGGAGAATTCTTGGCGAGCCTTTTCGATCTCGAAGCCCGCCATCTGACAGACTGCGAGACCACACGCGCTCGCTTGAAATGTGAGGCTGGCCATTGCCTGCCCAACATCATGGAGAGCATGGCGATTCGGTTCGCCCGTGGAAGTAAAAGTCAGGCGGGCGACGGATAGCAGTAAAACGGGCGCAAGCTGGGCCCAGCGGAGGTTGAATTCAAGCAAGCAGCCGAGGAGGCGATTAAACTCAAGTTCATTTTCGCGCGTAGCGATTATGAAGTTCCATGGCTGTTCGTTCATCGAGGAGGGAGCCACGCGCGCCGCCTCCAGAATGAGCCGCAGCGTTTCCGGCTCTACCCGTCTCTCGCAAAAAGCTCTGAGGGTGCGACGTTGCGCCAGCAATGGATGGATGGCACATTCCCATGACCGTTTGTCTTCGAGGAGTGCTTCCACTTCGTTGCTCATAGGATGGTTTGTTTTATCTCGCGCGTGCCGCTCGTGTTAACTGGGAAGGTGCGATGTTGTAGAACGCGTAGGAGGATGCGATCCTCCAGCGCGGCGAAGCCGGGATTGCCGCGGGCCCGAGGACGCGGCAGGTCGATGAATTCGTTGAGCACCACGCGACCGCCCTCAATCAGTATTACTCGATCGGCGAGCGTGATCGCTTCTGCCACGTCGTGGGTTACCAGAACAGCGGTGAAGCCGCGATTCCACCAGAGGTTTTCAATCAATTCCTGCATTTCGATTCGGGTCAGCGCGTCGAGCGCGCCCAGCGGCTCATCGAGCAGCAACAACGACGGATCGTGCACGAGCGCCCGCGCCAGTGCGACCCTTTGACGCTGACCTCCCGAGAGAATTGCGGGCCAGTCGTGCGCGCGATCGGCAAGTCCGACCTGAGCGAGAATCTTTTCGGCTTGTATGGAATATGCGGCGCCGAGCCCTAGAGTGACATTCTGCAGAACTCGCTTCCACGGCAAAAGGCGCGAATCCTGAAACATGATTCGCACATCTGGTTGGCCATGTGCGATTGAGCCGAGAGAAATCGTTCCTCTTTGAGGAGTCTCCAGACCTATGATCGATCGCAGCAGCGTGCTTTTACCGCAGCCGCTGCGGCCCACGATGGCGACAAACTCGCCGGCCGCGATTTCGACATTGAAGTGTTGGAGGACGGTGCGCCCGCCCAACGCAATGCTGACATCGTCAATCGAGATTGCGACTCCGCGCGAGTATTGCCTGCCCTCGGCCAGCATCTGCCGTGTGAGTCCTTCTCGTGAGGCAAAAATCGTTGACATAATGGTCTTATCGCGCCGGCTGATACGCCGGATGCCAGCGCAGCCAGTAACGCTCCAATCCTTTCGAGAAAAGATCGGCCAACTTTCCGAGCAGCGCATATAACAAAATTCCGACGACCATCACATCCGTCTGCATGAAGTCGCGGGCATTCATGGTCATGTAGCCGATACCGGAGCGGGCAGAAATCGTCTCCGCGACAATCAGCATTACCCACATGAAGCCGAGAGAAAAACGAACGCCGACGAGGATGGACGGCAAAGCGCCGGGAAGAATCACTTCGCGATATAGTTGCCAGCGGGAAAGGCCATATGTACGGCCCATTTCGATCAAGCCGCGATCGACGGACTGAATGCCGTGAAATGTGTTGATATACACCGGAAAGAAAACGCCGAGCGCGACTAGAAAAAGTTTGGCCGACTCATCGATTCCAAACCACAAGATCACAAGCGGGATCAGAGCCAGCGCCGGAATATTGCGGATCATCTGCAGCGTAGTGTCGAGCAATGTTTCTGCCCAGCGAAAAGAACCGGTGAGCAGGCCGAGAATCAGACCGAGGCCCCCACCTACGGCGAAGCCCAATAAAGCGCGCATTGTGCTGACGCGCACATGCGTCCAAAGTTCTCCCGAGGCACTCAGCTCGATAAACGAATTCACGATGGCCCGAGGCGATGGGAGAAAGCGGATCGGCAATCTCCCGGTGGAGGAGGCCCATTGCCACAGAACGAGCAAGGCAACGGGCACCAGCCAAGGCAGCGCACGTTCACCGATCTTCTGGAGGCTGTTCCGAGACTGGACCGTCGCGCGCGGTTGAAATTCGGCCTTCGCTTCTCGGTTCATTGTTTCGCCTGGGCGCGAGTTTCGGGGAGGGTCGCATCGCGCACGTTAATGTGCTTCGGAATTAATTTGAGATTGAAAAATGCATCGGCGATTTGCTGCTGTTCCGACATCACTGCATCCGTGACAGGTTTTACGCCATAGCCGCTGCGGGAGAGCGCGAGTTCAAGCGTGGGCTGGTCCAATCCGATTTGCGGTTGAAGAACTGCGGCTGCATCTCTCGTATGCTCCTTTGCCCATGCATCTATGGAGGCGACCTCATCGAGTACGGCAGAGACGACGTCGGGCCGCTTTTGCGCGTACGCTCGGGAGGCTAGAAAAAACTGATGATTGCTGACCGCACCTTGCCCGTCGGCGAGAATGCGGGCTTTGATTTGTTTTTGTGCCGCCGCGAAGAATGGGTCCCAAATCGCCCAGGCGTCCACGCTGCCGCGCTCGAAAGCCGCGCGCGCATCGGAAGGAGTCAGATAAATTGGATCTATGTCGCTGTACTTCACCCCTCCTTTTTCCAGCAACTTCAGCAGCATGTAGTGAACATTGGAACCTTTGTTGAGCGCGATTTTCTTCCCTTTCAATTCGCTCAGGCTCTTAATCGGCGAGTTCTGCGGAACGACAATGGCCTCAGCAGCCGAGGCCGCAGGCTCATTGCCAACGTAGATAAGATCGGCGCCTGCGGCCTGGGCAAAAATCGGCGGAGCCTCGCCGACGGTTCCGAAATCGATGCTGCCAACGTTCAAACCCTCGAGCAATTGCGGACCGGCGGGGAATTCAGTCCATTGAACGTCGATATGCATCGCTGCCAGCCGTTTTTCCAGGCTTCCGCGAGCCTTTAGCAGCACGAGCGTGCCGTATTTTTGATACCCGATGCGAATGACTCGGTCGGAAGGCAGTGCGTTCTGGGCGACGGCGCATGACAAGAACGCGGCAAGCGCCAGCGCCGCGGTGAATAGAGTTCGAATTGTCGATGACTGAAAATTTCGCATACGTTTCCTGGCTGCAAACGGATTCGGGCCTACGAATAAAAAGTTGGTTTGGGAAGTTTGTGGCTCAGCGCGAAGTCTCCTAGTTCCCGAATCTTGTAATCGACGGGATCGTGTAGCGTGTGCGTGCGCAGGTTGCGCCAATAGCGATCCAATCGCGCCGGACCGGCGGCCGCTCTCGCTCCCATGACTTCAAACATCTCGCTGGTGATTTCGAGACCGGTTCTGGTCGTGATTACTTTCGACGCCGCAACGTCGACGGCGCACTTACCGCGCAGGCTCTCGGTGATCGCTTCGCCGCTTTCCCAGGCGCGTTGCAACGATTCTCCTGCGATATCGGTCAGAGCCTGAGCGGCTTGCAGATCCACAAAGAATCGCCCGTATTGGGCGAGAATGTAAGGGTCCTCGCTGGCGCTGTTGATGCCGGTCGAATTCGCCCACGGCCTGGTTGCCGCAAGCGTGTAGTTTCGCGCCTCCTCCAATGCGCCTTCGGCGAGGCCTAGAAAAATGTTGCTGAGGATCAGTTGCGCAATACACGAACGCAGCGAAGCGCGAATGCTTCCGAGCGGCCCGGGCGTCCTCAGGAATTCATCGTGGCCGACTGGAACCGCATTGAACTCCACCGTTCCGCTGTCGGTTTGGCGCTGGCCCATGCTGTCCCAATCCTCGTGAATGCGGATGCCGGGACGATCGGAGGGGATCGCGGCCACCATAAATTTTTGATCGACGGAGTGAATCGCGGAAACGATCAGCAGGTCGGAATCGGTGGCGCCGGAGCAAAAGCTTTTTCGTCCGTTGACGAGGAACCCGACGGCAGCGTCGGGAGTGGCGCTGGTTCGCTTGTCCAAGGGATTGAGCGCATTTCCCCAGAACCACTTATTGCGAACGGTTTCAGAAAACAACTGCTCGGTCTGCTCGCGAGAACCATAGAGCGAAACGGAAACCAGCATCAGGTGCTGAAAACCGAACAAGTGCGCGATTGAGCTATCGACCCGCGCGAAGATTCGAATGAGTTTCATCGTGTCTGACCAATCCATGCCCCATCCGCCCTGCTCCGCCGGAATGACCACGTTCAGCAGGCCGCTTGTGCGGAGCAGGTCCCGCTCGTTCTTTGCCGTGCCGCCCTTCTTGTCGCGGTCGACCGCGGTTTGCGCAAAGGTTTGCGCCAGTTGGTTGGCGATTTCAAAGGCATATTGCCGTGGCGGAGCGCTGACGCCTGCAATCCCATCCCCGGTTGAAACCGTTACGGCTCTTCCATACTCATCGGCTATTTTCAACCTGCATCCTCCTGCGTAGCTCGCTGTTGCTGCAGCAACAGTTCTGTTGATACGGTGTTGCTACAGCAACAATCGAGTGGGCGTTCATCGGTTCAAGTCGCCTGTAACCCTCGGAAACAAGCAATTTGCTCGACGCGAGCACGCCTGTGTCTTGGCACGAGAATTGCCAAACTGCTTTCGGATTCGCATTCACAGAGGGGACAGCCATCATGGAAGTTTTCTGGTTTTTGCCGACGCACGGAGACGGACGATACCTGGGCAGTGCCGAGCAGGCGCGCAGCGTCAGCTACGCTTACTTGAAGCAGATAGCGCAGGCAGCCGATGAACTCGGCTTTCATGGCGTGCTGCTGCCGACTGGCCGGTCTTGCGAAGACGCATGGGTTGTCGCGTCGACTCTCATTCCTGTAACCACGAAGTTGAAGTTCCTCGTTGCAATTCGGCCGGGGATTATTTCTCCCACTGCTGCGGCGCGCCAAACCGCGACATTCGACCGTCTTTCGAATGGGCGGCTTCTGATCAACGTAGTCACCGGCGGCGATCCGGACGAGGCGCTCGGCGATGGCGTTTTTCTTTCGCACGACGAGCGATACGAAGTCACGGACGAGTTTTTGCAAGTGTGGCGCGAGGCCGTCGCGGGCCGCGCAATCTCGCTTAATGGTAAACATCTGCGCGTAGAAAATGCGCGCGTTCTTTATCCTGCGGTTCAAAAGCCGCACCCGCCGCTCTATTTCGGAGGTTCCTCCAAGGTCGCCTACGATTTAGCTGCGCGGCAAGTCGATGTCTACCTTACCTGGGGTGAGCCGCCGCAACAGGTGGAAGAGAAAATTGAAACCGTTCGCCGCTTGGCTGAGAAAGAAGGCCGTAAAGTTCGCTTCGGGATTCGGCTCCATGTGATCGTGCGCGAAACCGAGCGCGAAGCGTGGAACGCGGCCGACGATCTGATTCGTTATTTGGACGACGAGACTATCGCCAAGGCGCAAAAGGCATTCTCACGCTTCGATTCCGAAGGTCAGCGGCGCATGGCGCAACTGCACGGCGGAAGCCGCGACAAGTTGGAAGTCAGCCCTAACTTGTGGGCCGGCGTTGGACTGGTTCGTGGCGGCGCGGGCACAGCGCTGGTCGGCGATTCCGCAACCGTGGCGAAGCGCATGCAGGAGTATGCCAATCTCGGAATCGAAACGTTCATCTTGTCCGGCTATCCGCATCTTGAAGAAGCGTACCGTGTGGCGGACTTGCTGTTCCCGCATCTACCCGTCGCGAGCAAGCCGGCAACCCCGTTTGGAAATGTCACCGGGCCGTTCGGTGAACTCGTGGCGAATGAATACACGCCGCAAAGAGCGGTCGTGCAAGCACAGACCACATTGCAGCAGAGTTAGCTCCGACAGGCACGCGAGAGGAAATGGTTTGAAACGCAATAGACAGAGACCGATTGTCGCGAACTCAGCTTTGCTTGTTCTCTTTGCGCTCCTGACAGGGGGGTGCAACAAGGCCGCGACGAAGCCAAAGACGATTCGTCTCGACTTCGCTTACTACAACCCGGTCAGCCTGGTGTTGCGCGACAAGAAATTTCTTGAGCAGGATCTCGCGTCCGACGGCATCTCCGTTGAGTGGGTGGGAGGCTTAGGCAGCAATAAAGCGCTGGAGTTGCTCAACAGCAAGTCGGTGGATTTCGGGTCGACTGCCGGGGCGGCGGCGCTGATTGGCAAAGCGAATGGCAATCCGATCAAAGCAATCTACGTTTATTCGCGGCCGGAGTGGACCGCACTGGTTGTGCGCGAGGATTCTCCGATTACAAAGGTCGAAGATCTCAGGGGAAAGAAAGTCGCAGTCACACGCGGCACCGATCCGCATATCTTTCTCTTACGCGCGCTGCACGAGGCCGGACTCACCGGAAAAGATATTCAGATGGTAGTTCTCCAGCATCCGGATGGACGAATCGCGCTCGAAAAAGGAGATGTTGACGCCTGGGCCGGGCTCGACCCGATGATGGCGCAAACCGAACTGCAAACCGGAGCGCGACTTTTCTATCGCAACGTAAACTTCAACAGCTACGGTGTTCTCGACGTGCGCGAAGAATTTGCCCGCCAATATCCTGGCTACGTTGGCCGAGTGCTGGCTGCTTACGAGAAGGCGCGGATTTGGGCGATCCAGAACCCGGATGAATTTCGCAAACTTTTTGCCGCGGATGCTCATCTCGAAGACGCGGTCGTCACGAAGGTCCTGGAGCGAACCGACCTTAGCAATCCGTTGATCGGAAACCAGCAGAAGCAAGTAATCACCGCCGCCGGAGACGTGCTCAAGCAAAACAATGTGATCGGCAGCAACACCGATGTGAACGCGACTGTCGACAATCTGATCGATCCGCAATTCGCGCAGTCCGCCGTCGGCAAAGATGTGGCGCGAAAATGAGCACCGCCGAGCAGAATCATCGGCTGCCACGCGGGGCTGCCGCGCAGGGGCTGGATTTGTGCACACAAACGAAAAAATCGAGCGTCGAGATCCCGGACCGCTTTCTTGGCTGGATCATTCCCATCGGCATTCTTTTCGCATGGGAGCTTCTGGCTCGGTTGGAAGTGCTTCCGCCAAATTGGTTTCCTGCCCCCACGGCGATCGCGAAAACGATTTATGAAATGGCCGTCAATGGCGATTTGTGGAAGCACGTCGGAATCACGATGGCCCGCGTCGTTGTCGGTTTTCTGGTTGGGGCGAGCCCGGGAACACTGCTGGGCGCAGTCACGGGCTATTTCCCCATTGCGCGGAAACTGCTCGATCCTCTTTTGCAATCTCTGCGCAGCGTGCCGTCGATTGCGTGGGTTCCGCTTTTTCTGTTGTGGCTCGGCATTCAAGAGTCTTCCAAGATTGCGCTGATTTCCCTGGGTGCGTTTTTCCCGGTTTATCTCAATCTCTCGGTGGCCATGCGCCACGTCGATTCCAAACTGCTGGAGGTTGGAAAGCTCTATCGCTTGAGCAGCTTTGAAATGGTCCGCCGTCTGATCCTTCCCGCCGTCCTGCCGGAATACATTGTTGGCTTGCGCAGCGGCCTCGGGCTTGCGTGGATGTTCGTGGTGGCAGCAGAACTTCTTGGCGCAAGCAGCGGCATTGGATACCTCATGGTCGATGGGCAAATGACTGGCCGCGCCGCCATCATCCTGGGCAGCGTCCTGCTGTTCGCGGTTTGCGGCAAAGCCACCGACTGGGTGATGAGCGCAACCGGCGCTAAGCTGCTGGGCCACCGGACTCGATGAGCGAGATCAGATGACATGCCCGCGCGCGTCGCAATTGACGAAGTGAGATTGAATGAGGTCACGCACGACGATTCCTGCAACAAAGGCGGCACTCTCGATATTGCTATTGCGCGCAAGACGTTCGCCGGATCGCAAGGTTCGCTCACTGCCCTGAGCGATATTTCCCTGACGATTGATGCTGGCGAGTTCGTCTGCATTGTAGGCGGCAGCGGCTGCGGGAAGACAACGTTGCTGAGAATCGTCGCCGGCCTCGAGACGGAATACGAGGGCTCGATTCATCTCGATGGGCACCAAATCTTCGGGCCGGATTTAAATCGCGGCGTAGTTTTTCAAGAGCACCGTCTTCTGCCTTGGCTCACCGTTCATGAGAACGTTGCTTTCGGTCTCTCTCGCCTTTCTTCAGCGGAGCGCGCAGCCAAAGCCGAACATTACCTCGATCTCGTTGGCCTTAGAAGTTTCGAGCGTGAATATCCGCATCAACTCTCCGGCGGCATGTCGCAACGCGTTGCGATTGCCCGCGCGCTCGCCGGGTGCCCCGAGGTTCTGCTGCTCGACGAACCTTTTGCGTCGCTCGATGCGCTTACTCGCATTCGCATGCAGGAAGAGCTGCTGAGGATTTGGCAGGCCGAGCGCACTACCGTTGTCCTGGTCACGCACGATATCGAAGAAGCGGTCTATCTTGCCAATCGCGTGGTCGTGATGTCGCCGCTGCCGGGAACGATCAGAAATATCTGGCCCATCGACCTGCCTCGTCCGCGCGAGCGCACCGATCACGAGTTCAGCAGAATCCGCCGAGCGGTGCTCGACGAGTTCTTTGCTCACACGTTGAATAAAAGTTAAACCGGAAGACTGGCTATCTCCCTTTGGGAAGTTCACCGTACTCAATCAGCCGGGCGCGGAGAATATTGCGGCTAATTCCTAGCAGCTTTGCTGTTTGCAGTTGATTGCGGTGGCAGAACTCGTAGGCTGCCTTGATTACCAGGGCGTCGATCGTCGCGTAGAGCTTGGAATGGTCGGTCTCAAACATGGCCAGCAGAGCCTGATGCAAATCACCCGCCGGATCTTTGCCGTCACTGGACCCGGGGTGGCTCTTCAAGGAAGAAAGATGCAAATCTTCCGGACGAACGATATTTTCCCGGCAGACGAGCAGCGCGTGGTGAATCACGTTTTCGAGTTCGCGAATGTTGCCCGGCCAGGAATGCTGGTGGACGAGGATCTCGGTTGCTTCCGCACTTAGTCCTGGGTCTTTTAGTCCGAGCCTCTCGCCGTAAATCCCTAAGAAATGTTGCGCCAAGGGCGCAATGTCGAGTTGACGCTCGCGCAACGGAGGGACATGCAGGGTCGCGACCTGCAGCCGGTAGTAAAGATCCTCGCGAAAACGTCCGGCTGCGACGGCCTCTTCGAGGTTTACATTTGTCGCCGCTATGACGCGAACCTCGATCGGTACCGGACTTCGCGAGCCGAGCCGCACCACCTGGCGCTCCTGCAAAACGCGCAGCAGCTTTACCTGCATGCTGAGTGGCAAGTCGCCGATTTCATCGAGAAACAAGGTGCCGCCGCGGGCGGCTTCGAACCAGCCTGCGCGCGCAACGTTTGCCCCAGTGAACGATCCGCGCTCGTGGCCGAACAACTCACTTTCGACCAAGCCTTCGGAAAACGCTCCGCAGTTTACCGCCAGAAAAGGCCCAGCCGAGCGCGGGCTCAGGGCATGGAGATGTCTGGCGATCAGCTCTTTTCCAGTACCGGTCTCTCCGGTGATTAGTACATTCGCCGCGCTCGGGCCGATCAGCTGAATTCTCTCGAGCAGGGCCTTGGACTTAACATCTTCGAATACCAGCGCAGTCGCGCGCTGCGGCAACTGCACGGTCGGAGGCACCGAGAAACTGAGGAGCGGCTTGGAGACCGTTAGCGAACCCATTTGAGTAAGTGCCGCGGGACCGGGGTGGTTGGCCCCGCGGCTAGCGTGTGGGGAGAGCGCCATTACTACTAAAACAATAGAGATACTAGCATAGACGGCCTGAGCGTGTCAAAACTGATCAGAATAGCAGCGCGACGAATCCGGCAATCAGCAAAGCGACCGCCCATAAGAGATCGAAATTGATCCAGGTGTGGCGCAAAAGCTTCAACCCAATCTGTTCGTAGGTTTCGAAAAACAGAATCGACAGGATGCCGGCGACAGCTAACATGCTCGCTGTGTGAATCAACGTGGCCAGCGCGAGCGTCGAAAAACTCAATAGATGCGGGGTGACCGGCATCGCTCCTGCCATCGTGTGCTTCATTCCAGACATTGGCTGGGCGAGCAGTACCGGGATCAGCATCAGTCCCGCTCCGTGAGCAGTGGCCATCAGGAACGACCAAAACGCGAGTTCCCTGCCGCCCACTCTCATTCCAGCGCCGCGTGGGTGACTGGCGCGGAACATCCGGTAAATACCGAGAGCAAATAAAATTCCGGCTACGCACCATTTCAGAGTTCTTATAGGAAAAAAAACCTGAACGGCGCGGAAGGTGAAGATCGCAAGCGCGATGGCCGCAGCGTGGCCTGCGGCGATGGGTAGCAGTGAATAGAGAACGGCGCTGCGGCGTTTTTCCTGCAATCCGAGGGCGAGCGCGAACAGCCAACCCATGCCGGGATTCAGGCCGTGATACGCGCCGAGCAGAGCGAGAACTGCCCACGGCCAGCGCTGGGTCATGGATAGCAGTAGAAATCGGACGATGCATCGCCGCCTTGCAGGCGAACCTGATGCGGCCGCAACTCTCCGGTCTCAAGGAAGAACTTGCGGTCGGGTTCGATGCCGCCGCTGGGATTTGCATCCAGCTTGACCATCCACCCTTCGACGCCCTCGGGATAAAACTGCTTATCCCAGGCCGCGTAGAGCGAATTGGTGAAATAGACGCGCTTTCCATCGCGGCTCACTTCGACCATCTGCGGGCCGCCGTTCAACTGCTTATCCGGTTTCGCCGGATGTGGCGTCCGCCTTAGGATTCCGCCGATGTGAACCGATCCAACAAGTTTGGGATCAAACGGATCCGAGACATCATACTGGCGGATTTCGCCCGTGCCCCAGCAGGAGGCATAAAGAAAGCGATCGTCGATCGAGAGATTGATATCGGTGAGCAGCGGCGGCACGGCTTTGAATCCCTGAAGAAGCGGAGGTAGTTTCTCCGGATCGGCTGGCTCGGCGGGAATCTCAATCACCTTCTTGATTTCCCATTTCCCGTTCGAGCCGCCGTTGCCATTCGACTTAGGCTTGTGCCACAACCAAATCGAACTGGAGAGATCTTTCAGCGAAACGACCACGCCGACGAAGCCGTAGGCCTTCGTGGGGTCATGCGCGGGACGGAGTTCGAGGACCATTTGCTGCTCTGCGCCCAGATCGATTGCCTGAAGATGTTTGCGCTTGCGCAGATCCCAGATGTGAATGCTGTGCCCGTATTTGCCGCCGAGCAGCAATTCGGGATTGACCCCGTTCTCCACCATATTCGGTGTACCCCACTCGCTGGAGACAGCCGTGTCGTATCCCAAATGCCAGGCAAAATCGTAAGCGAAATATTGCGGGCCGCGCTCCACTTCCCAACGTCCGAGCGGCTCGAAGGTGTAGTGATCGAGGGCGAAGACTCCGCCCGGACCATCGCCGTTCGGCGAACCGAGAGCGCTCAAATAGATTCCATCCGGCCCGCAATGCACCGTATGCGGGCGCGTATAGCCCGTACGCTCCGCTACCGTGCCGGGTTCGATGACCTTTATGATTTTCGGCTTTTTCGGGTTTGGCTTGGTGTCGAGAACATGAATGCGCGAAGAGCGCAGGCCAGGAACGATCAGATAGCGGCGCTCCACATGCGGGTGCGGCGCGTATGGACACAGCGCGGAACTGCAGGCGTTCCAACCGAAGTGATGCAGTTCATCTCCCGCATTCGGCATATCGACCTGGCCGATAATTTCGCCGTACTTTTTTGATTTGCTGTCGACATCCACTACCAGCAGCGCGTCCGGCTTCGAGCCGCCATTGGCGTTCAGCGCGGCCACATAAGCTAGATTCTCGGGAGGGGCTTGGCCCGCAAGTTTAGGAGATGGATAAAAAGTGGGATCGGCCTTCAGCAGCATCGCATGACCTCCGCATCAAGAAATCAGGCAACTTCACAAATGTGGACTTGTCGCCCCCGCAGGGGCGCGGCTGGAATGGAATTCCCTCAAGAGTCCGGAGTCGATCCTAGCAGAGAGCGGAAAATGATGCACCATCATGTTGGGCGACGCTGAGGAACAGCTTCCACAAGCCACTCGCGAGCTTCCGGGATCGCCGACGTACGCGAGGAGCGACCCTAGATCAGACAATCCCGATCTCAGTCCTCAAGAAAGAGAAGAACTCAATCGAGCGTGGACGATGGCAGGTCCGGAGTGCATCGGCTCAACGAAAAGCTCGTCACTTATTTCGCGGTTTGTCGAGACCACATGAAACCATCGCAGGACCAGTAGAATGGCAACCGCCCAGCTTCCCAAGAACGTGACCATGGCATCCCTCTCCGCTTTCCATTTCAACTATAATGCCCATCGATATACTAGACATTATCCGGAATCCTGCAGCTGCCGATTGTTAATACTTTGTAAAAAGTTCGCGCTCCTGCGCACTGGAAGCAGCATTTTTAAAGAGTGAGGCGAATACTTACGGCCGAAGGAATCAGGCTCGGGAGCTAAGGCCTGCGGCTGTCGCGCGGCCTGGACGCGCAGCAATTGAAGGAAAGCCATGCCGTGCACTGAACCCGTCTCAAGACTTTGCGAGGCAGGGGGGGATGTCGACCACGCAACGTAGGTCGTGAATTACCTTGATCCGTTCAATAACTCGCGAGTAAGATCGACCTAACACTTGTAATGATCGGCTTCTAATCAACAAGTAAAATCATCTTATAGGTCGAACCCTCGCTCATGACCTAACAAGGCTAACTATGAAAGACACAAAGAAACTCGTACTTAAGAAGGTGACTCTGCAAAACCTGGATGAACCTGTGTTAGACGCGGTGGCAGGCGGTCTCACGAGCGTCACTTGCTTTAACTCCGTCTGTGTTGGCACTTGCTTCAGGACCTGCGACACCTGCGGTGATCAGAATTCCTGTCTGGCGGTGTGCGTGTAACAGCGGGCACACGTCTCCGCCGCACTAGCAGGGAGTCTTGTCTTCCCGCCGACTCGACTGGCGGGCAATCAGGATTCGGAATGCCCCGGTGGTATACAAAAGCTAAGGAGGCTGAGTATGAATAAGTCCAAAAAGAGCAAAAGGCTTGAAATAAAGAAGGTAACTATGCGACACCTCGATGAGCCCGCGCTTGATAACATAGCAGGGGGATTCGTTCAACCTACCATCAACGCACCTACCTGCAATTCATACACGTGTCCGATTCTGGCTACGTGTCCGCACACCTGCACTAAGTGCTAACCATTCGGATCGTCGACAGCAAGGCTAGGGCCCCGACGAGTCTATCCTAAGGGGCTGGCCTCGCTGTCGGCGCAGAATCATCAAGAAGCGTCCAGCCAGCAACCGGATCCTCGTCGACTTGATCGGCAGCAAAGGACGACCGTAATCACTAATTCTTACCTGCCGCCACTTAGTTTCGAGGAATAAGACTCGGTAGCTAGAGCCTGCGGCGGCCGCGGCCTGCCTGTAGACGCAGCAATGCCGCGATCAGCGCGTCGATATCTTCGCACGTATTGTAGAAGGCGAGCGAAGGTCGAACCGTGCTTTCGACACCCATGCGACGCAGGACCGGCTGCGCGCAATGATGGCCGGAGCGGACAGCAATGCCCTCCTGGTTGAGCGCCACGCCCACATCCTCGGTGCGAACCTCGTTGAGAACGAATGACATCACGCCTGCCTTTTCGCGAGCCGTGCCGATCATGCGCAGGCCCGGCACCGTGAGCAGTTTCGCTGTGCCGTAATTCAGAAGATCGTGCTCGTAAGCCGAGATGTTTTCCATTCCTATTTCGCTAACGTAATCGAGCGCGGCTCCCAGACCAACCGCGTCGGCGATATTGCCTGTTCCCGCTTCAAAGCGCGCGGGAGCAGGTTGGTAGATCGTCTTCTCGAACGTCACGTCGGCGATCATGTTGCCGCCACCCTGCCACGGGGCCATGCTGTCGAGCACGTCGAGGGTTCCGTAGACCACGCCGATCCCGGTTGGAGCGAAAACTTTATGGCCTGAAAAAACGTAGAAGTCGCAGTCAAGTTCTTGCACGTCGACGGGCATGTGCGAGACCGCTTGCGCGCCATCCACCAGCACGCGTGCGCCGTAACGGTGCGCCATCTCGACCATCTCGCGCGCGGGCGTGACCGTACCCAGCGCATTCGATACTTGCGGGAAGGCTACGATGCGCGTGCGCGGGCTGAGCAGCTTCTCGTACTCTTCGAGAATGACCTCACCGCGATCATTCACCGGAGCGACGCGCAGCTTTGCGCCTTTTTCGGAGCAGAGCATCTGCCAGGGAACGATGTTGGCGTGATGCTCGAGCCAGGTGATGACCACTTCGTCGCCTTCGCGAACATTGCGGCGTCCCCATGCTTGCGCCACCAGATTGATGCCTTCGGTTGCGCCCCGCACGAAGATGATTTCGCGGGTGGACCCGGCGTTCAGAAAGCGGCGGGTTTTTTCCCGCGCACCTTCGTAGGCATCGGTAGAGCGCGCGGCCAGTTCGTGGGCTGCACGATGGATGTTGGAGTTTTCGTGGCGGTAAAAATCTGCGATGCGGTCGATTACCGCATTCGGTTTCTGCGTGGTCGCGGCGTTGTCGAGCCAGACCAGCGGATGGCCATGCACGCGTTCTTCTAGAATCGGGAAGTCGCGGCGGATTAGTTTGGCGTCGAGCGGTCGCTTGGAAATTCCCAGTGCGGCCGGTTCGAGGCCCGGAATAAATTCGAAAGGTTGAATCCCTCCGGACGACGATGGCGTGCTGGGCGGCTTTTGTGTTTTTGCTTCCGTTGTTTTCGACTCGGCCGCTGTAAGGTTTCCGATGCCCGGCATGTTTGGAGGCGAACCTGCTTTGCGCGGGTCCGACTCCGTTGAAGTTGCGTTTGCCGAGGTGGAGGGCATTCCGGGGGCGCCGGGAGCGGACTGCACGCTGGGCAGTCCGGGGAAAGAAAATAATTTACTCGATGATGGAAGAGTTGCAGCGATCCCCGGATAAATCGATTTTCCGCCATCCGCGAGAGCGGCGGATAAAGATGGATCGGATGATTCTGGTCGCGAAATCCCCGCCAGTTCCGGCGGCGTGAAGCTGGGCGCGGCCGGCGCGACAGATTTCACGTCGTGAGGCGGAGCCCCCGTGGCGACGCTGGGCGCTGCGGTAGCGGTGTTGCTGGCAGCGAGCGGCGACTCGGCTGACGGAGTCGAAGACGGAGTCGCGACATTCGGTACGGTTTGCAGGCCGGGAGCGGTTGGAATCGCCGGCACGCGCGGAAAAGAAAACAGATCGTTGATCGGCGGCAGTATTGGGGCTGCGCCGGGAGATGTGCCTTTTCCCCCTTCCACGGAATACGGCGTGGTTCCGGGCACGGCTGCCGCGCTTTCGAGTGACATCGGAACGGAGCTGACACTCGCGCCGCCTGGTGGAGAAGTTGGCGGCGAGGTAGCCATCGCCGGAATGCCCGGCAATGAAAACATCTCGCTGCCCGGCGGCAAGGTAGGGGCTATCGTGAAAGGCGAGATTTTCCCTTCGGCAAGAAAATCTGGTGGTGAGCCTGGCACTGGCGGCGTCGGCGCACTGCTCGGAGCTCCGGAAACAAGCGCAGTTGCGCCTGCTAACGATGCCGCAATCGCGCGCAGATCGGTTTCGGTAAGCGGACCTATCGTCGTTGCGGGCGGCGAACCGGGAATACCCGGAGCCCCCTCCGGCGCCGTTTCACGCAGCGGCACTCCTTCGGGAAACATCGTCACCGGAATCTCTTCCGACTCGGCTTCCGACGCAGAAGCAGGATGATCAGCCATGCCGCTGTTCTCGCCAACGCTTCGCGGCATCGCCAGGAAAAATTCGTTGGCCAGCCGTTCCAGCGTTGCCGGGTCCGGCAAAGGCATGGCGCCGAAGGGGTAGTACCGCGCCCCTTCGACGTCTACCGGCGCTGATGTTTTGGGAGCACTCGCCTTCGGCTTGCTGGCTCCGTTGCTCGATCCATTACTTGTGCTCGTGGTATTTGTCGACATGCACGTTCTCCAACACCCCGAGGGCGTCTTCGGTCAGGACAACGATCGAGCAGTAAAGGGAAATCAGGTAGGAAGCGATCGCCTTGTGGTTAATGCCCATAAAGCGTACCGAGAGGCTGGGGGACACTTCTCCCGGCAGACCCGGCTGGAACAGTCCGATCACTCCCTGTTTCTTCTCGCCCGTGCGCAGCAGGAGAATGTCGGTGGTCTCGGCCTTAAGCGGCAGCTTGTCGCAAGGCACGATCGGGATGCCGCGCCAGGTCATGAACGGATTGCCGAACATCGTCAGCGTTGGCGGAGGGACGCCGCGGCGGGTGCATTCGCGCCCGAACGCCGCAATCGCGCGGGGGTGCGCCAGGAAGAAGCTGGGCTCCTTCCACACCCTGGAGATGAGTTCATCCATGTCGTCGGGGGTGGGAGTTCCGCCGCGCGCTTTCACCTTCATCTCCGGAGCGACGTTGTTGAGCAAGCCGTACTCGGTGTTGTTGAGGAGCGCTCTTTCCTGCCGCTCTTTCACCTTCTCGATCAACAGGCGCAACTGTTCGCGGATTTGATCGTGCGGACTGCGATACAGATCGGAAATGCGCGTCTGCACATCCAGAACGGTAGTCACCGCGTTCAGCGCGTACTCGCGCGGTTTCTCATCGTAGTCCACATAAATTTCAGGCAGGTCGATTTCTTCGTCCGGGCTGCATTCAATCGTGCGAGTTCCGGGGCGGGTAGGTTTAACTTTGTTCAGCCGGTAAACGCCGGCCTCGACGGGAACCCATGAGAGGAAAGTGATCAGCCAGCGCGGCGTGATCGCCTCCATCATCGGGACCGTTTTGGTAACGGTAGAGAGCTGGCGAGCCTGTTGCTCGCTCAGCGTATGACGGACTTCTGCAGTCGCCATCGATTAGCTCCTTAATGCTGAAACGGAATTTGTTGTACAGCGCCGGTGATTTAAAAAAAGGCAAGCACACTTGCCGAAAAATAGAGACGGGTAGCAGGGCGCGTTTTTATAGCGCGGCGCTGCTTCACTGAGCAGCATCTCATGCGCCTGCATGTCGGGGTAAATGAAGTATACAACACAGCTCCGATTTCACGTCAGTGATTCTCATCACCGATCGTTGCCCGAGTTCGCGCGACCGGAATACGCAGAAACGAAATGAGTGCGCGCCCCGGCGCGCCGCGGAAACACCTGAAAAAAGTCGAACGCCGGCATTTACAAGTGTGTTGATTGACTTACTAGATATTTTCAGATAGATTGTGTCCGCTCTTGCTCGCGGCTCCGGTTTGTCGGGGTGAGCCCTGAGCGGGGCGCCTGCCGATCTGATTTCGGCAGGCTTTTCGTCAGGACTTCTAGCTGTAACTGGTGTGGGTCGGGACTTTTAGTTGCAACTGTTGTCGGTGATTTCGGGAAGGGCACGACTTCAGTCGTGCCGCCCAAGCACGAAAACAAAGCGGCTCTAGCCGCAGTTACGCGGTAGCAGCGGCGGCGTGCGCAACATAAAACTTTTTCTTTGCCCGCGCCCGAATTTCATCCAACTGGGCATGCAGCTTCCGGACTTCAGCGTCTAGTTCGTTGAAGGTCGCACAGCGAGCGGTCATCATAACTTGATCGGCAGCGGCGCGAATTCCACCCTCGCCCTTCACCGCGACCCACGCAGTTGGCCGCTTCGTCTCCGAATGGCTCTCCATATAGACCAGTTCGAGTCCCGCAGCGGCCCGGCCGGCAAGATTATCGCCCTCGGCCTTCGGCAACACCACAACGGCGGCCTTAGCAAACAAAGGTTCGCCATCGTCCGCTTCAGAGTCGAGCAGGAACGGTGGTTCGCTGGCCTGCGTTTGAGTTGCCCTCAATTCTTTTCCGCTTTCTGGCGAAACCGCGTCAGCAACTCTCCGGACCATGAATGGTTGAGGACTTCCCGCCCATTCCAGACTAGAGGCGGAATGGTTCGCCTTGCAGATCACGTGATAGATCTCGCCAGATGGGCTGGTGACTTCGAATTTCCCGCTCTTCCCACGCAGAGCCGAGCCAAGATCATAAGTGGCGATTTTTTCTCCCGGTTGCATCGCAGCGTACCCCCTGCCCGAACATTATGGAGCTAATCCCTAGCAGACAAGTGGTAATTGTGGTTCAGATGCCGGGGTGAGATACCGCTGGGGGGAAGGAGCAGTAGGCTTCGGCCGCGCGGCGACCGAATTCGAAAGCACTCACGGCCGTGCGAAGCCGATTTTACGAAGCCGCCGCTGCCGCCTCAGCCTTGTAAAACTTCTTCTTCGCCTGCGCGCGGATCTCCTCCAGTTCGGCGTGCAACCGGCGAATCTCGCAGTCGAGTTCGACGAACGTCAAGGTTGGCGCAGTGATCAGAATTTCAAACCCGCCAGCCGATTTGACGTAGATGCAAGCGGAGGGCTGATAAGTTCGGGGGTCGCTCTCAACGTACGAGAGAGAGAAACTTGAGGTTTCCATGATTTGGCGATTTTGCCATAGCATCTGCGCGCGCGCAATGCAAAGATTTGCACAATAGAAAAAATCGCTGAGAATTGTTACACGAAGGTAACGGCAAATGAGAATGGTATTAGTGTTGGCGAGATTCCCTGCGTCGCTCGGAACGACCGAGCGGCCTAAACTTCTACGGCCTCTTCACTCACCACCGGCAATTTCGCTTCCAGCCAGGCGTCCACCCCGCCTACGACGTTGACTACATTACGAAATCCCGCTCGCTGCAGAAGGCTGCAGGCAATCGTGCTCCGGTATCCGCTCTTGCAATGCACCGCAAACAGAGCATCATGCTGGAGCGGAAGTGCACCGCCAATCGCTCCGTCCAGCGGAATCGAAAACGCGTCCGCAATGTGTGCAGCTTCGAATTCCGGAGTCCGCCGCACGTCAATGACGTGAATGCTGGTGGTGCGTTGCCATCCATGCAAGATTTCAACCGAAATCGACTTCAGACTTGCCGCAGCAAATCCGGCCTCCATCCATCCTTTGATTCCATCCTGCAGGTAACCGAGTACGTCCTCAATTCCTACGCGCGCCAATCGCATGCGAGCCTCGGACAATTGCTCGGCCGTATCCGCAATCAAAATCGGACGGGCCGATAACCCCAAAACGATTCCCGCCCACGACGCGAATTGGCCGGAAAGAGCAATGTTGATGGAGCCCGGCACATGGGAGGTAGCAAACGCATCGCCCGGCCTTACGTCGAGTACATTGGCTCCGTTTGCCAACTCGGCGGCAAGTTCTTGCGCTGAAATCGCGCGCAGTTCGGGCAACTCCGAAAGCGCCGCGGCTCCCTGCCGATTGAGCTCGGCATCCTGCACAAAATAGTCGGGACGCGAAGGCAGGTTTGACGTCAACTCCTCAACAAACTCATCCCGATTCTTGATCTGCAGCGCGCAATTGGTCAAGCGCTCAGTACCGATAGTCGACGACCGTTCCGATCTCATGTTGCGCCCACAAAGCGATCCCGCGCCGTGTGCGGGGTAAACCAACACGTCATCGGGCAGGGTGAGAATCTTCTGGTGCAGGCTGTCGTACAACATGCCGGCGAGTTGCGCAGGTGTGTGCGTTTTCGAAAGGTCGGGCCGACCGACGTCACCCAGAAACAATGTATCGCCGGTCAGAATCGCCCACGGCTTCGGAGACTTCTCTTCGTCGGTCACGATAAGGCAAATGCTCTCGGGAGTATGCCCCGGTGTTTCCAGCACCTGAAGGCGCATTGCACCAACGCGCAGTTCAAAGCCATCGTGCGCGGCAACGTGGGGAAAGGCAGCGTTGGCGCGAGCGCCGATGTAGATCCGCGCGCCTGTTCGCGCTGCCAACTCTTTGTGGCCGGAGACGAAATCGGCGTGCAGATGCGTTTCGAAAATGTGGGAGATCTTCGCGCCGTGCGCTTCTGCCGCTTTGCAATACATTTCGACATCCCGCTGGGGGTCGACGATAACCGCCTCCCCCTGCGAAATCAAAATGTAGGACGCATGTGCGAGGCACCCCAAATAACACTGCTCGAAATACATGGAGCCATCCCTTATTTGTGCGAAATCCCCGAGAGGCTGCTGGAGCTGAATTTCCCTTTGGGCGCTCGCAGCCAAGTGTAACGCCAAATCTGCGGCCTGCGCACGAATTTCAGGAACGGCAGTCGTTTCCCAAAGGTTACCTTTACGAAGTGGCCCGAGCGTATAGAAAAGGTCACTCGGCTCTCCGCGCGCGTCGAGCAAAGCGCCATCTTCACCTGTGTCCAGTCCCAGGGATAATACATCCGGCCGTACCAATCCGTGGTGCAACAGATCCTTCAATAGCGGGTCGTCGATCCGGCGCGCATCGGCATCGGGCCCAGTGCAGTTGATTACATGATCCACCTGCAGCGTTAGGAATTCACCGGAGTGCCGTTCTCGATAGGCAACCTCGACAGCGTCATCGACTTCCCCATATTCGACAATTCTCCCGGCGTGAACCTCCATTTTCCCTTCGCCGAGTTCGGCAGCCAGCATCGCACCAATCGGCGGAGCCACACGATGGCGATGAACGTCCCAATAAGCTCGCAGATGGCGAAGGAATCGGCGTTGCTCCTGCACAGGCAGCGAGTCCCAGATTTTCTGCGCGAAGGGACGCAGCGAGTCGATAACGGCGCGCCAATCTCCGTTTTCATTTTCCGCGCGGGCCACTTGAGACCGAATCAGGCGCAGCAGGCCGCGAGCCGTGCGTGGAGAGTCTTCGCTCCAAAATGCAGGCCACGGCTGAGCCGCCCTGTGCGGTTGCGGGAGCAATCCATGGCGCGATAGCAAGTGAATCTTGCCTTTGAATCCTCGCGCGCGCAGAGAAATCCCCACATCAACGCTGGTAAGGCCGGAACCTACTAGAAGGATACTGCCATCCTGATCAATGTCATCGAGGGCTCTCGCGGACCAGGGATTGGAGATGTAGCGAGGGCTCGGTCGGGAAAATCTGGGGTCAGCGGGCGGGAAATTGCCGAGAGCGAGTACAACTTTATCGGCTACGATTTTTTCTCCGCCGCGAAGGGTAATCTCTGCTCTACCTTCAATCTTTCTGACGGCAATTGCATCATCCCGTTTGCATTCGAACGTGGCTGCGGTCGCCTCGCGGGCTTCTTGCAGAACCGACTGGGCGTACCGGCCATAAACCCGGCGCGGAACATAGTCGCCCGGTTCCACGCTACAGTCGTAGTGAAGCCGCGCCCAGCGCAGAAAATGCTGCGGATCGTCGGCTATCGCACTCATGTTCTGCGCCCGCACGTTCAGCAGATGACCGGAGCACTGCGTGCCGTACGCTACTCCCAGGCCGGGGACGCCGGAGCGCTCAATCAGAACAACTGACGTCGAAGGCCCGCACGCACGAAGCAAAGCAGCCGTCAGGCATGCCCCGCTGAATCCCCCTCCAATAATGGCAAACGTGGTTACGAAATCGCCCTTCTCACCTTTTAATGGCACTCCCCAGATCCTCGTTTCGAATGAGAAAATTATGACAATCTCTATTTTACTACTAGACATGCAACTGGAGCGCCAAATGCAATACACAAAAACTCCTTTAGATTCAGCCTGTTTTACTTCGTTGGGCCGGGGCGAGGCATGTTCAAGTGCAAATTCGTGTCACAAGCTGAATTTGATGGCCACGGCTTGGTAGGATCCGGTCCTTATCGATGCCGCTGTTAGGGTGAAGGCCACGGGGGCGTAATGCCCGGCCTCGTTCTTAGGACGGCCTACTCACTGGCAATCCCTTTGCAGATCTCTGTAAAGCTGGGAATGGCGGCAGAATGAGGCCCGTACGTAGTGAAGAACCCTAGAGGGCTGCTATGCGCCTTAGAATAGCTGGGGACGGAGGGATCACTACGCTGTGCTCAATCTTAGGTCTGCGCGCCGGAGTCCATGACTACGAAAGCCCACCCCGACTCTAAGCCTTTTCGCGAGAAAGTGAGACTCGTTATTTTGGACCTTGACTGCTTTCTCTACCCTTACAACAAGACATACCGAAACGCTGTGCTGCGGGCTTGGCGGGAAATCGAAAAGGAATACGGCCTTCCCATATTCCGAAGGAAAGTAGCGCAAAAATTGATTGAAGAAGCGAAGGAAGAAGCGAACAAGAATCCGGAGGACCCGTTAGGCCGGTGCATCGGCGAACTGGCGGAAAGCCTGGAGGGCAAGGGATTCCCGGCTGCCTCCGTGATCGGCATGCTGGAAGTCTATTATCGCAGCCGGAAGGCGGTGCGCTCGGGCACTGAGGAAGAGGAAGAAGACATTCAGCCTGATCGGGGCCCGGACCCGCCTTACCTTGAACCGCCTTACAAAGAGATGATCGCCATGGCTTACAACCTGAGGCTCCTTCAGGACCGCAAGACCGGAAAAAAAGCAAGACTCACGCGCGACGAACTGCAGAAAAAAATTGTGGAAGGAGACAAGGGGATCACGCGGCTGTGGCATAGGCACATGGGCGCCGGGTTTATCCGCCCCGACGCTGGACTGGCGAGCAAGATACAGCGGCTAGCGGACGCAGGGGTTGAAGTCGCAGTTCTCACGCATTCGTTCAAGCGGGGAGCGGGAGAGGCGATGGAAAAGCTGGAGAAGATTGGCCTCGGAGGAGTGATTTTCGAGCCTAATATTTTTGGGATAGAAGAGATTTCTCCCTATCGGAAGGGCGCGAAGCCGGAGGCGTTTGAGAAAGTGCTTGCAGCCATTAACAACGTGCGCGATCCGGCAGACCCGATTAGGCCGATTGAGACGATCATGGCAGAAGATACGATCGGCAACCTGGAGGGCGCCAAGAAAGCAGGCATGCAAACCGTGTGGGTGCCGCGCAGGGGCAAAGGCATCCCAAAACGTCCCTCTCGCAAGCTACAGAAGCAGCTCGCTTCGGTGGATCATATTTACGCCACGACCCATCAGTTTCTGGACACGCTGGATGTTGCGATGCGTGCTTCGAGAGAGGCTCTGTAAAGGGAAGTACATCGGCGCGGCTTCCTGGAACCCGACACCGTTACTCCTGGCCCCTGCGTATTCCGCCACTCTCCGTCACGGGCGCGCCACTTGCGCCGTTGCGAAGCCCGCCGGGCCACCAATTCCAATCGCCCGCAAGACGAAGGAGCGCGGGACCGATCACAATACGAACGAGGGTGGCGTCAATCAGGACGGCGATCGCCAACGTGAATCCGATCATCTTGACCACGAGAAAACTTCCGAAGGTGAATGCCGCAAATACCACAATCATGATCGCGGCAGCGCTCGTAATCAGGCCCGCGGTTCTAGCCAGACCCTCCGGGATCGCATCCATTTCACTGAGCCCGCTCCTCCTGGCTTCGAGAACGCGTGCCACGAGAAATACTTCGTAATCCATGCTTAATCCAAAAACGATGGCAAAGGCGACGATCGGAACCAGAGGAAACACGCTGCCGGTTCCCTCAGGGACTCCCAGGATCCTGCTTCCGTGGCCGTTTTGGAAAACGAAAACCAATGCTCCGAAGGACGCCGCGACCGAGAAAAGATTGAGTGCGATGGCCTTCAGCGCGACGAAGACGGAACGGAATCCACAGAGCAGTGCGAGGAGGGTTCCCCCCACGATAAGCGCCATCACCGAAGGAAAGTGGTCTCTGATAATCGTTTCATAATCTGCGTTGAGTGCCGGGATGCCCCCAATGAGCAGGGTTGCGCCGGGAACTCCGATTAGAGCCAGCGCGCCGGTCTTGCGCAGCTCCCGCACCCAGTTCACTTGTTCGCGCAGGGAGACCGAGGTCGCGGGCAACACCTCAAGCAGCGCCGCTTTTCCGTCACTACTCAGAAAGGTCCGGCGCGTCTCCCGCGAGAGATCGCGGAGCGCAGACCGGTTGCTCTCTGCAATCGTGGTGATGGAAATCACGCGGCCAGCGCGAGGGTCGCTGGCGAGGCGCTTGGTGACACGATCCAGCACATTCCACCCAGCGTCGGTTTGCACGATGGAGTCCGTGGGAAGCTCAATAATGATGCGCAACGATTCAACAACGCCTTCCCGATCCATCTGCCTGAGGGCGTGGAGGGCATGAACTGATTCCGCCGCCGGCGGAAGCCAATCTCCCTGGGGGATACTGGTATCCAGCCGTCTGATCTGCCAGGCAAGCAGAAGCAGAGGAGTGCCTGCCACAACGAGGGCAAGCCAGGGATGCGCGACGATCACCTTTCCCCACTGCCGCCAGCGCCTTCCCGTACTCGCGGCCCGATGCGTATCCAACTTTGGAGTAAAGGGCAATCGGCCAAAATTAATTCGCGGACCGAGCACTGCCAGCACAGTCGGAACGAGGGTATTTGTAAGCAACACACTCATTCCAGCCACCAGAAATCCCGCGATACCGATGGAGCGGATTTCGCTGATTGGAACCGTCAAGAGGGCTAGAAATCCTATGGCTACGGTTGAGGCTGAAACCAAGAGCGTGCGGCCTGCCTGACGTGCCGCGATGACCGAGGCTGCGGGGCCGTCGTTGCCGGCGGAAATTGCTTCCCGGAAGCGGCTGACCATGAGAAGCGCGTAGTCGATGCCCAAGCCCAGGCCAAGCATAGTGGCCAAATTTTGAACCAGAATGGACAAGTGCCAGCGCTGGGCAAGAAATCCCGTAATCGCCAGGGTGGTCGCGATGGCAAGCTGGCCCACCGCCAATGGAATCAGTGCCGCGATGAAGCTTCCAAAAGCCACCAGCAGAAGCGCGAGGGTTGCAGGGATCACCAGGCTTTCGCCGCGTCGCACGTCGTCAGCGCTCGCTTTTCGAATGTCGAAATTCAGTGGAATCTCGCCGGTGAGTTCGAGCTTAACCGCCGGATATCGGCCCCGCAGTTGACTTTCAAACGAGCTTGCCCACTGGTGAAGTTCCGGAACGAGCGACTCCACCGGACCGACGCTCGACATGAGTCCGACGAGAACAAACGTTCCCCCGCCCCGGCCCAGAAAGATCGGATCACGCGAGTCGAGATAGGAGACCACTCCCGAAACGCCGGGTTGGTCTCTCAATCCCTTCACGATGGTTTCTAAAGTCTGTGCGCCTTCCTCCGAACCCGCAGGCGGGAGTCCCTGGACCACCAGGACCACTTGGTCCACGAACGGCGAGCGAAAACGATTTTGCAACTCCTCGCGGACAGTTTCAGCCTGGCTGCCTTCGACGCGGGTTGCGGTCTCGAGGTGGCGCTCCGCGTGAAAAGAGAATGGAAGAAGTGCAAGGGTTGCTGCGAGTACGATCCCTGACACCCAAAAACGGCGCACATGCATTGCATTTATAATGTCACAACAAGCGCCGCCACTGAAATTTTCTGCGGGTATAGACTTGCGCAGGAATCACGTAAGTAGCTATCCGAATCTGCTAAACTTTCGCCATCAGCTTCGGAAAATCAATTCGTTTCTTATTGTCGTTCGCACTGCTTGCCGCCCTCCGGCCTGCAGTGGCCCAACTTGCCGTCTCGGATCCTCGCCTCGGCGTGTGGACGCTTATCTCAGCGCAGTCCAGCCTCGATCCTCCGAATCAGCTCTCGATTACACATCTGCATGACGCAGTGCATGTAGTCATGTCCGGCGAAAAACATTTCGATTTCACTGCGACTCGCAACGGACAAGATTCGCCCGCACCCGGCAATCTCGGATTCGATCACATTGTGCTGCACAGGATCGATAAGAGGCAGGCCAAGGTTGAGGAAAAGAAAGACGGAGCTGTTGTGGCGACGGTTCACGAACAACTTTCGAAGGATGCAAACGAGCTGACAACCACGACTGCGACCGCAGGCCATCCCGATCAGATCACCATCTGGACGCGAAGCGAGGGGGCAAAGGTCGCAAATGACCTGTTCGTAGGCGAGTGGACGCAAGATCTCAGCAAGACCCGTTTGCGGCAAGGGTTGGTGCTCAAGATTGAGGCGGACGGAAACGGTGGGGTCCGCTTTCTGGGGGACTTCAGCTATACCGCGCGTTTTGACGGAAAGCAATACGATCTAAAGAATTCGCGCAACGACACCGTGACGCTTGAACTTGTCGATCCTCGCACAGTGGATGCAATTTACCGGCGGGACGAGCAAGTCACGCAAACGGATAGGTGGCAGGTTTCGGCGGATGCGCAGCAGATGTCGCTATCCACCACCGGCACGTTGGAATCAGGCCAGCGCCTAACGGAGAAGCTTGTGTTTAGGAAGCAGTAACGCTCGAAGCGTCACGCTCACACACGTCCTACGCAGGAGGGATTTCCGGCGGCACTTGGGTCAATACCCTCCGCCGAATCGCGGCGGCCGCGAACAAAGCGATATAGGCGTAGCAAATGACAGTCACGATCAAGGACGGCTGAAGCCCTATGCGATCGGCTAACCTTCCTGTGCCGAGCGGAATAAGGGCCCCGCCCACGATCGACGCGATCATCAGGCTCGAACCTTTGCCTGTCAGGGGGCCGAGATCCTGGATCCCCAAAGTGAATATGGACGGGAACATGATCGAATTGAAAAAGCCGACACCCAGCATGGCGTCCATCGCCAACCTGCCGCTGCTCAGAATCGAGGTCAGGACGAGGGCGGAGGCACCGACCGCCACAATGCACAACAATAGGCCTGTGTTGACACGTTGCAAGATCGCTGAGCCAATGAAGCGACCGATCATTGCTCCGCCCCAATAGAACATCAAGTAGTTAGCGGCGGTCTGCTCCCTCAGCCCCGCGACCTGCGGAAGCCCCATGTAGTTGACGAGCAGACTCCCAATCGTCACTTCCGCGCCTACATAAGTGAAAATGCCGAAGGCGCCGCAAAGCAACCAGGGATGGTGCCAGATTTCTTGCCGAGTGATCTGAGTCAGCACTCCTGTCCTTGAATGATGGACAGGCTGTGCGCGGCCTGAGCCGGGCCCAAGGCGTAAGAGCCCGAGCGCGGTCGCGAGTAAAGCCAGCAGAAGTGCCATTCCTGCATACGGTAAGCGAACGGAAGAAGCCTGCGTCTGGCGGTAGGCTTGTTGCGCAACGGCAGTCATTGAGTGGAACAGAGCTGGCGCAATCTGCGGTGCTCCTCGCAGGATAAACATTCCACCCACGAAGGGAGCGATGAAGGTTCCGACAGAATTAAACGCCTGGGCGAGGTTCAAACGACTGGACGCGGTGGCGCTAGGGCCGATGATGGTGACGTAAGGGTTGGCCGCAACCTGTACGGTTGTCATGCCGGCGGCAAGCAGGATCAGCGCGCCAAGAAAGACCGGAAAGCTGGCGACGTAAGAGGCAGGAATAAAACCAACTGCGCCTGCAGCCATGGTCATCAACCCGAGAACCATCGTCTTTTTGTACCCAAGCCAATCGACGCTGCGACCGCCCGGATATGAAAACACAAAGTACGACGAGAAGAAGGCGAACTGTACCAGCATCGCCTCCATATAGTTCAACTCGAAAATGCTCTTGAGATGCGGGATGATGATGTCGTTCAGACATGTGAGAAATCCCACCATGAAGAACAAGATCATGGCCACCGTCATCGCTCGGCCATCCGTTGCAGAGCGCAGCTCGTTCTCCGGGCGGTGATCGATGCCAGAGGATTCCATTCCGTTAGGAGAGCCCAAGCTGACTCTTGCCAAGAGGTGTCAAATCCGCCGCAGTGCCACGGCCAACAAAATCGACTTCAAAGTTGTCGGCAGGGAAATCAGGAGGGGTCTTGCCCGCGAGGAAGGAAGCGCATTGCCCGGGAAGATACGCCGTGTTCTTCGCGCATCCGACGGTTCCGCCGATATACATGACGCTGCTGTAGCCATCGCCATTGTGCGCATCTTCAACCGAATGCACTACGTCGGAATGCCAGAACACCGCATCGCCCGGCTGCATCAACGGAATCGATGTGAGTCCGTTCGCCAAGGCCCTGTGCCATGTGGGGTGAACTGACAGTGCACGTCCCGGCTCCGCTCCGCACAAATCATCTTCAGCTACATCATCCTGCAGCGAGCGCAGCAGTATGTACATCATGGAGTTGGCAATGGGAATCAACTGCAGGGTGCCGTCTCCCTTGCCCTGCCGGGTAAGCGCGGTCCAACCCTGGAACGTACGGAACATTGAGCAAACAGCCGGGGAGGGAATCTCCTGCACGTCCGGACGGTAGGCTGCATCGAATGCATCATATTCCCGCCAATTGCCAGAGAAGACATGCCGGTATACTTTGCGGAAGTTTTCATCAAGCCAGCGCTCAACCGATCCGCCATCGACATGCGGCGAAAGTCCTAGCGATGCCGAACCGGGAGGACGGCGGCGAATGCGGTCGGCATATACCGGTGTTTGTTCAGGGTCAAAGTGCACGCGGCCCTCGCTCTCAGACTTCCACAGTTTGTTCAGGAAGACGCGAGTGCGAGTGAGCGACTCGGACTGGCGAGCCATAACCTGAGGGCGGGACCAGTAAATTCCATAGATTTGTGGCTTGGCGGAGGCCAGCGTGCCGAAGTACTTGTCCTCAGCCCGATGCATCAGTTTTTCATCCAAGCCATTTGCTTCGACGTATTTACCGATCTCGTCATCCCAGTCGCGAACCTGCTGGGCCGGGAAAACACCACGAATAACGCACGCACCACGCTCTCTTATTGCCGAGGTGGCCTTCGGGGTCACTGCTCCGCTGACGATCTCGTCATATTGCAGGATAGGAATCACGGCCTCGCCCGCCTCGCGTTCTTTTGCAATTTGCACTACCTTGCGGCGCATCTCAGCTTCGACCTCATGGAAGACCTCGGAATAGTTTGGGAGTGCCTTCCGCAGACTTGCCTTCGAGCTACGAATAGCCTCAGGCAGATTTTCGATGACTAGCGACATGGCTTTTCATCCCTCGCATTGTCGGCTGGAATTCTCTGGAATCAGCCGTAGCTCTTCTGAGCACCGAGCAGAAGTCTACGAGGTTATGAAAATAGCGAGTGACCGGGAAAGGTCAATTATTGATACTATTCGGACACAGCGTGGGCCTGTGATGTCTGAATTGGGGAGATCGCAATGAGATGCCAGTTTGAACACGTAACCTTTCCCAAGGGGTGCTCGATTCGTATCTATCACCGTCAGGTACCTTCCATTCCCTTTGAATGGCACCACCATCCGGTATATGAACTGACGCTAACGCTGAATAGCCGCGGCTGGCGTTTCATCGCCGATCACATTGCCCATTATGACGCGCAGGACTTGGTTCTGGTGCCTTCGGATATGCCCCACACCTGGGCGTCCACTACGGCCATCAATGAGTCTCTTCCGCACACAGCTCTCGTCGTCTGGTTCACAAGAGAATGGGCGCTCAAAGCCGCGGATGCATGTCATGAGATCGCTCCACTGCGCAAACTGATCAATCGATCTGGCCGAGGCCTTAGTTTTCCAGTGGAGGCGGCAGCCAGGATGGAATCGCGCCTGCCCGCGTTGCTTTCCGAATCACCGCTGAAACGGCTGCACGCGGCACAGGAATTGTTGTGCGAATTGGCAGACACCGAAGCAATACCACTGGCGACCCAAACAGCAACCAAGCCCGAGTCGTCGAGCGAATCCCGACAACTTGCTCGTGTGCTGGAACGTTTGCATCAGAACTTCGATCATCCGATTCGACTCGACGAGCTTTGCAAGTTGGCGAACTTGTCGGCGCGATCACTGCATCGACTGTTCGTGCGCCATATCGGAGAAAATTTCAGCGACTATCTAGGAAGGTTGCGGATCGGGCGTGCATGCATGCTGCTTGTGGAAACAGAGCGGCCGATCAGCGTGATCGCATCAGAAACAGGATTTTCCAATCTGTCCAACTTCAACCGGCGCTTTCGGGAAGCGCGCCACATGACGCCAAAAGAATTTCGGCGCTTCGTAGTAGTGCACGGTCGAATGCCGGATTCGCAGCCCGGAACGGATCTGACCAAGCGTTCACCTTCGCTTGAACATCCGATCAGGAGACCCATTCCAGATCCTTCCCTCATGGGAGAATTCGCGCTCACAGTTCGGTGATACGCCGGTCAGCACCTCGATCCCTTCAGCGATACGCAAACCACCTAGACAGAAATAGCATCGAAGGACCTGTGCCGCCTCTTTGGGCACAAGAGGTGACGGTGTTGCTCTCTCGCATTCTCGGCATTTTGCTGACTTCTACTTGTATTCTTTCCGGCCTCGCGGCGTCAGCGTCTCCGGTCGCTGTGCGCTACAAAGTAGGCATGGTTCACGGCTTTCTTGTGCTCAGCACGCTGGATGGCGTGGCGATCGCGGCCGGGGACGCAACCCAGGTCACTCACGGCGATCAAGTTACAACTAAAATTACGTACCGCTTCAAAGACGGTTCGCAGCAAGAGGAAACCACCGTTTTTTCGCAGCGCACCAACTTCCGGCTCATCTCCTATCACATGGTGCAGAAGGGGCCTTCGTTCAAGAACGCGAGCGATCTCTTGGTTACTTGCGCCACGGGACAGGTAACGGTTCGCTACACCGACGACGACGGCAAAGAGAAAGTAGCGAGCCAGCATCTCACGCTGCCGCCCGATTTAGGTAATGGTCTGATTCCCATGATCCTGATGAACATGCCGGCCGGTACACAACACATCGAAATCCCCATGGTGGTGGCTGCGCCGAAGCCGAGGCTGGTGAAGATCGTGGTAAATGCCCAGGGAACGGAGCCTTTTTCCCTGGGCGGATTCAGCCGCGAGGCCATGCATTATGTCGCGAAGGTTGACCTTGGCGGCGTCGCCAAAGTGGTGGCGCCGATAGTAGGAAAGCAACCGCCAGATGCGCAGATTTGGGTTCTTGACGGCGAAGCCCCGGTTGTCCTAAAGTCCGAGACACTCTTTTACATGGGAGGGCCAATTTGGCGCACGGAACTGGCCGCGCCGGTTTGGCCGCAGGCGTCGGACGGAGAGTCAAAAATGGGAGCCGACAAACATTAGGAGCGGAAGCGAGCTTTCTTGCCCGGGACCATCATAACTGTTGCGAATAATCTGGGCGCTCATTGACCTGTCGATGAGTGAAAGGCGATTCGACGCCAGCAATTCGCATTTCCTGATTCCCGTTCGTTTTGTGCTAGCATCCGTGGCACCTCTGAAAGGAGAATCCAAATGAGTGGGCCTCAAAAGTTCGTGTCATTTGTGTTGGCGTGCGCTTCGAGCGTAATCGTGCCTGGCGCTCAGTCTCAGACGACGCGTAGTCCGGAAGTGAAGAAGTTGGCAGTGATGGTGGGAAAGTTCACAATCGAAGACGAACTGAAAGCCGGGGCAATGGCGCCGGACTCGCCAGCGATGAAATTTACTGGCACTGAGGATTGCAGATGGACGGCAGGCGGCTTCGGGGTGATCTGCGAGGCGGCACTCTATAGACCTGGAAGCAAAAAATACTCGGAGGCTTCCTTTGTCTACTACGATCCGACTTCCAAGACATACCAATACCACGCAGTTGACAGTTCAGGAGGAACAGAAAACAAGACTGGTACGGTGAACGGGGACGTCTGGACCTGGCTTGGGGACAGCGTTTTTCACGGCAAGTTGTATCACACTCGGCACATCACGAAGTTTGTTTCAGCGAACTCCTTCGAATACACCGACGAGTCGGGCGAAAGTGAGAGCTCCATGAAGGTGTTTGTGAGCGGAAAGGAAACCCGCGTCGCGGCCACCAAGCCCGCGAAATCGCAATCGACGCAATGACGGGCGTGCAGTCACTAGTTCCTAGCTGACGGGCAACTGGAACCTAATATCCAAGCGACGCTAACCGGCGATTTCGCTCATGACCACACGACCATCACACCTGCTCCGAGGCTTCGATCTTCGGAATCTCCTCAATACACTCAGGATCTCCAGCAGCGGCCATGCATTGGAGGCAATCCGCACCGCAATCGATACTTCTCCGATGGGCCTCGATGGTCAGTTCGGGCTGGCAGATGGGTGACACCGCGCTGGCCTCGCGAGCCGCGACCGAAATGATCCCCTTGCGATACATAAATTTCAGAATGCCGTTGACCGTATCTTCCAGAGACGGGTCCGGCTTGCCCCACACGGAGGCATCCCGGGCCATTTGATAGGAAGAGCTGTCATACCGTTTGAACTCCATCGCCGAGATGTTGTCGACGGAGCCCACCAGAAAGTCCAGCAGAGGAAAGAGAAGATCTTCCTTCCGGCAGCGCCGGATCAGCTCGGGAACGAAATCGGGAAGGCTGAAGCTTTCGAATTGCCGGCCAGTCGCTTTGGTAATCAGACCGGTAATATCCGTCATGTTCGAATAATCGTCGCGAACCACATGGTAAGTCTTATTCGCGGTACCGGGAGTAGTAGAGATGGCAACGATATTGTTCGCCACAATGTCCGCCGGAACAAAGCTGACCTGGTTGAGAGTATCGACGCCAATGCCGTGATTCACCATAAAGGCGACCAGGCGAACGGCGATATCGAAGTTGTTGCCGCCGCCGGTGACGGAAGGACTCACCAGAGCCGGCCGGAAAATCCGCGCGGAGAGTCCCCGGCTGCGCGCGTCGACCACTACTTGTTCCGCTACCCATTTCGATTGACTGTATCCAAAATCGAGGAGCTCCATATTCTCGTTCAGGTCAGTCTCATATAAGACGGATTTGACTGCCCAACCAAACACGAAGGTAGTCGAGACATAATTGAACTCTTTGGGCCTTCCCTCGAACGCCAATCTTACGACCTCATTGGTTCCCAGCACGTTCGCGTCACGCATCAGGTCGTAGTTGTACAGGTAGTTCACGGTTGCACCGTTGTGGAATACCGTGTCGATTTCACGCGCGAGGAAATCCCACGCGTCCTGCATCAGGCCAAGCCTTGGCTGCGCGAGATCGCCGGAGACTGGGACTACGCGGGCCTCGAACATCTCCATCAGCCCCGCTCCGCAGGATCCCATGGACTCCATTGCAGCTCTCAGTCTTTGCCTGCCCTGCTTTTCGTCGGACGACCTGACCAGAACATAGATCTTCGCCCGTGTCTGTTCCAGCAAGCTTTTAATGAGGAATGGGCCGATGAAGCCTGTCCCACCGGTGAGCAGCACATGATTCATCACCGGCATCTCCGGCATGGGCGAAGGCACGGGAGGCTCGAAGATGAGCTTTTTGTCGTTGCTCATCATCTGTTTCTCGGCGGCACACTGCTCTTCACGGAAAGCCGCAAGGGAATTGCGCAGTTGAACCAGCGCCGCTTCGGGAGCCTGCTCCAACTGTTCCGCTAGTCCAAACAGGTCGGCTACACTGACGCGCTGAATGACGCCAATATCCACCTGCCTTGCCAGCAACTCGGCGCCTTTATCTTTCAGGAGTTCTTTGAGTTCATGCGTGAATACAACCAGATCCAGGGAATCCAGGCCGGCTTCGACAAGGTTGTACGATTCCAGGCCTGTCAGGTTGTACCTGGCTTTCAATTCGGCGAAAGTGGAATGTATATCGGAATGGGACTTCCCGGCGTCCTTCTCCCGCGAAAAGTCGGAGAGGACGGTGAACTGACCCTGCAGCCACATCTGCTTCGTCTTATGGCGCATGATCTTCCCCGAACTCGTTCTCGGGATCGCACGAGGCGCAATAAAGGAAATCATCGCCACTTCTACGTTGAGATAACTCCGGACCGCAGCGGCAATCTTTCGCGCTTCGGGAAGCGCCTTAGGATTCTTGACTTCGGCGACGATTGCTAACGCAGGTTCGCTGTCTTCCTGAATCTGGAACGCGGCGACGCAATTGTGCCGGATCAGACTGCATGATTTCTCCACGACGTTCTCAATGTCGTGCGGGTAATAGTTTTGCCCGCGCAGAATAATCATGTCCTTGATGCGGCCACAGACGTAGAGTTCGCCGTCGTGGATAAATCCCAGGTCGCCGGTCCGTAGGTAGCCGTCGTCATAGGGAGTATCGTCCACGAGCCGCGCACGAAACTGCTTCAGAGTCAATTCGGGATTATTCCAGTAACCCTGGCACTTACCGATACCTGCGACCCAGATTTCGCCCACGCGCTCCGGCTTAAGAGGGAAATGTCCTTCGGGATCCACGATCTTGACGTCGAGACCTGGGAGCAAGGTTCCACAACTGACAATCTGTTTGGCACAGGCGATTTCTGAGACCTCGGTAGTCAGGCGGGCCTTCCCCAGCGCCAGTGCACGCTTGTTGACGGAAACGATATTGCGACCGCGCATTGAGACCGCCAAAGTATTCTCGGCCAGCCCGTAGGCGACATAGAAACTCTCGGACTTGAGCCCATAGGGCTGAAATGCTTCCAGAAACCGGGTGTAGGTGTCCGGTTTTACTGGTTCTGCGGCACACATCAATACACGAAGCGAGCTGAGGTCACAAGCCTCCAAGCTTTCCTTGGAAAGCCTTCCGGCGCGCAGGCAATAGTCGTAGGCGAAGTTGGGGGCTGCCGCTGCAGTGGCGTGGTAGGTTGTGATCGCATTGAACCACAGGATCGGCCGCTGAATGAAGTCCATGGGAGCGAACCCGTACGTCGTGCCACCTTTCAGAGCTGGATACAGGTAGCAACCGATCAGTCCCATATCGTGATACTGCGGGAGCCAGGAAACGACGACCGGCGACGGATGGTCGATTACGAGCCCATAGGTATTCAGGATGTTTTCCTGCGTCACCATCACGCCTTTGGGCTCCATGGTCGAACCCGACGTGTACTGCAGAAACAAGATCTTCGAAGGATCGGCAGGTGGTTGGTCAGAAATCGAGTCCACGAAATCTTCCGTTGCAATCCACGGGAGACCGGAAATGTAATCCACGTCGACGCCCGACGCCGAGACTCCACGCCTGGCGAGATTCGTCTTAAGAGATGCGTGGTAATCTCTGCTCGTTAGGATCCCAGCCGCCTGGCAATCCTTTGCGATGTGGACCGTCTTGTATAGTGCACTCTGGAAGCCGCGCGAACTCGGGGGATAGACTGGCACGGGAATCAATCCTGCGCGCACGCAGCCAAAAAATGCGCAGATCATTTCGAGCCCCGGCGGGTAGGCAAGCAGAAGCCGATCGCCCGCCGCGAAGCGACAATCTTTCCGCAAATGTCCGGCGATCGCTTGCGCTCGGCGGAGAAACGACGCGTAGGTGTAGGTTTCGATCGGGTCGCCGTTTACGTCAAGGTACGAATAAAGTAGCTTGTTCGGGTGCTCATCTGCCAGCCTATCGAGGTGGTCCAGAATTGACGCCGTCATCAATCAGCGATCCTCCAAGATCGAATAGAACGCAAATCAGTAAAAACGAAACATCCTCACTACCGAGCGAGGGTTGCTTGGAATATTAGCAAAGCATTTGGAAAACGCCATGCGTTATCGCTTCCTAGATGAAGCGCCGCACCCAGGCCTTGTCCGTTCCGATTTTTCGGTGTTGTCCTAAGTTTAGTACGGGGCCGAAGTTTATTGATTGCCATTAAGGGCTCGCAATAAAATACTTCTGCGAGACTCTCGACAGCGCGGCAGTAATCATGCCACGGGATCGGGGCCACTCATGTAACTTGTGGAACGCGTCGGGTCCAATTTACCATGATTGCGGAGGCGCCGATGCCGTTTGAGACCGAAGCGGAGATTTCTCAAGAGCCGGAGATATCGGATCTTGTACCTTCGGAAACCTCAGCGTCGCCGGTTATCGAGCCGGTCGATGGTTCTTCCTTCCCGAAAGTCTTGCGTAGCCGCCTGGATAGCTTTTTTGCCGATCAGAAAATTTCGCCTAAAGCGGACCGTATGATGCGGGTCAAGATCGCTGCGGGTCTGGCAGTACTCGCGGGGAGTTGGATTGCTCTATATGCGCTCCGGCCGGATTCATGGAAGTTTGTTGCACTCTACGTTTTAGGTGGGCTCGCGCAGACATTCCTTCTGCTGAACATCGCCCATGACAGCAATCACAACGCTATCTCTTCCCGGCCGCTCATAAACAAAACTCTGAATTATGTCTTCGATTTGTGCGGAATCAGCTCGTACATGTGGCGCATCCTCCATCATCGCGGCCATCACTCCTGCATCAATCTCCACGGCGAAGATGACGCCCTTTCGGGACGCGGCATTTTTCGTTTTACGCCCTATGAACCCCGTCTGCCGTGGCACCGGTTCCAGCACATGTACGTGCTGTTCGTCTACGCGCTGTTCTCTCTCGATTACGTATTCTTCAGAGATTTCCAATGCTTTTTCTTCCCGACTCACGAATATCTAAGGCGCACGAAACATTCTCTGCGAGAATACGCGATTCTCTTTGCCGGCAAGGGCTTCTATCTGACCTACATGCTGGTTTTACCGGTGCTGGTGCTGGGAAAATCTCCTCTGCTGGTTGCCGGGGCGTTCCTCCTGGTTAATTTGACCGTCGGTTTAACCGTAACGCTCGTATTCCAGTCGACGCACACCATCGACAGCACCTACTTTCCCTCCGACCGTGGCGAGTTTGAAAACGGCGTGTATCACATCTTCGCGACAACGGCCGATTATGCAACCGAAAACCCGCTTGTCGGTTGGCTTGTGGGCGGGCTTAATCATCACATCGTCCACCATTTGTGCCCGTTCGTCTGCCATACCCACTATGCCCCGCTGACTAGGATTGTGAAGCAGACTGCCGAAGAGTTTGGGATTTCCTATCGGCAGAACCCCACCATGACCGGGGCAATCCGGCATCATCTGATACTCTTGAAGCAACTGGGGAACGAAAACTGATTCTGAACGTTTTATCTTCTGCGCATGGCCCACTCAACACTTCCTAGTAACATGAAAACTCCTCCGGTTCGAGGCAGGTTTCAGGAAGGCTGCGTATGAGCCCGTCAACGCCTATCCCTATTGTTTCCCGATTTCGCTGCTTTGCGGACTCTCGCGCCATGGCCCGCAATGCCGTGCAGGTTTTGTCCCGGTACAACGAAATCTTCGGCGACACATTCCGGCTCTATTTGGGTGGTCTCAAGGAAGCGATCGTTACCATCGATCCCGCTGTCATTCAGCACGTGTTGAAGATCAATGAGCAGAACTACCAAAAATCCGAGATTCAAGTAAAGCGGATGGGCCACTTCCTGGGGAAGGGTCTTCTCACGACCCACGGGGAAGCCTGGCGCACGCAGCGGCGTCTAATCCAGACCGGCTTCGATCGAAAGCAACTCGATGCGCTGTCCTCGATCATGCGGGACTCCCTCGCCGAGTCGCTGCGGGATTTCGACAGACAGGTCCGGGTTGGCCCGGTCGATATCTACCCCCACCTGATGAAGATTACCTTCTCTATGGTCGCCCGATCGCTATTTGGCGCGCGGTTGAAGGAGGAAGACATCGATCTGGTCAGCCATACTATCTGCACTGTCCAGGAATTCATCGTTCGGCAAACCCTTCAGCCCTATCTGAATCCTTGGTTCGCGGTCTCGGGCGAACTGCGCAAACACGAAGACATGCGCACCCGCGCGGACGCCGTTCTGATGGAATACATCAAGAAGCGCCGCAACGAAGCGCCCGGCCATGATCTGCTGCAGACTTTGATGGATGCGCGTTACAGCGATGGCGGAGGCATGAGCGATGAACTCATCCTGAGCGAGAGCATGCAACTTCTGGTTGCCGGCCATGAAACATCGTCGAATGCGCTATCGTGGCTTCTTTATCTTTTGAGTTGGCGTCCGGATTGCCTCGAAAGGGTACGGCATGAGTTTGATACCGTACTCGGTGAAGCGCCTCTAAGCTACGGCGACGTTTCCAAATTCGAATTTGTGACTCAGGTAATTA
>JBEKBW010000007.1:0-72911 GCA_050015215.1 Candidatus Sulfotelmatobacter sp. | reverse complement strand
TGCCGGCGTTTTTCACGGTGACGGTGGCTCCGGCTACTACTGCGCCCGAGGGGTCGGTTACGGTGCCCAGGATCGTGCCACGGAAGGTTTGCGCCGAAAGGCTGATGGCGGTCAGCAGCACAAACGCCAGAACGATGCGCGCTCTCATAGAGTCTCCTTGAAGCTTGTCATTTTCGGGGAGTAGATGTCGTTGCGGGAGGCCGGATTTTTAGGCCGCTTACCGAGAGGCGTGCAATTCCTTACGTACAAACAAGATGTAACCGCCCCAACCGCACACCAAACATTATCGAAAGCCCATCCCAACAGTCAACCATTCAGTTGTGATCCAACCCATAGATTTTCCAAATGAGGCACTCGAAAGTAACTTCGGAAGAAAAAAGCGATCATTCTGCTCGATGTAGGGGCAACTGAGGAGAGATCTCTACTCGCCGACGAAACGCAGGGCTCCGAGATAACGAATCTAGAAACTGATCGTTACGCCGCCCCGCACCGATCGGGCTGATTGTACGAAGTAGACGGTCTGCCCGTCCTGACCGATCACCGGGACATAGCCTTGGGCGAGCAGATTGCGCACATCGAGAAGGGCTTCCATGTGAGCGGGGAGAAAACCCAAGGTCGGAATAGGCTGGCGGATAAATAGATTCAAATAAGGATCGGATTGCCCTGGCGACGCGTTAAACATATCGACCGGCGTGAGCGCAGGGCCGTTGGTCCACCTGTAGGATGCGATCCAGCGCGTTTGCGTGCGACTGAGCTTGCCGCTCAGCCTCGCGGACACGGCCTGGCGCCGTTCGGTGGCGATCGCCTGCTCGGCATCCTGAATGTCTACCCCAGGCTTGGTGAGGTCGAGAACGTTCCCGTAGGCGAAATCCAGCGTGGCTGTGAGATCGGAACGCATCTTGCGCTCCAGCACCACGCGCAGGCCGTCGGAGTTTACGGTTCCGCCGGTATAGGTGAACGTGCCGGAGTAAACATCGGGCAGAAGCGATCCGCTGGCCGCGGTTACCGCGCCGGCGCCGAGCAGCGCGGTGTTGTTTACGTGGTCATCGAATGCCGCAATCTGCACATTGGTCTTCCCCAGTCGCCGCGAAACATTCAATTCCTGATGGCGACCTCTTTCCAGCTTGGTAGCGAAATTGGTCACGCTAACGCGGGGATCGGTTTCGCTCAACTCTGAAGGAACGGAATTTAATTCCTGCGCCTCCCAGGAACTGGGCAGAGACGTGGCGTAACTATAGCCGACAACGGTGTGCGGCGAGAGGTGCAGATCGACCGAACCGTAAGGACGAAATGCGGACACGTGCCCAAGGAACTGTATAGTCTGCAACTCGCTGCCGAATTTCAGCTCAAGCACGTTGCCCACGGTCACATCGTCCGCCGCGGAAAATCCAACGGCCTGCAATGACGCGTAGTGAAGATTTGGGTCGGAAGGAGCGAAACGGTGAACCACGACGCCCATCGAGGGTCCGGAACCGTCGGGCAGCCGATGCGAATAATCACCCCGCAGCACCGCCGCCGGAAGACTATCGCCGTAGCCCACATTTCCGCTCACACTGACCACGTCCGTGGAGAAAACCGAACGCTCCAGCGAAAAACCGGTGCTCATATCCGAGCCGCTGCCATAGCCCTCGGCCACTGATCCCGCGAAGAAAGAAAGGCTGCCTTTCAGATCGTGGTCTTGACTGTCGCCTGAGGAGGGATCGTCGAGCATTCTCAATACCGGCCGATTTGCCACCGAACGCAGCGTCCACTTCCAGTCATCGTCATCGTCAGTGCCGCGCAGCGGGCCGACGCGCAACGCATTGAGCAACGTGCTCAGAGTGATGTTGAGATGCGTATTAGCGCCGGCGTGCAGACCGATCTTGTCGCGCCAGGCCGGTAGAAACGAAGGAGCCGAAACTTTGACCGTATAGAAACCGGGCACCAGATCACTGGCGTAGTAGAATCCCGCGCCATCGGTGAAAACAGTCAACGTGCGGGCCGCGGTGCCAATGATCTCGACGATTGCGCCCATCTGGGGAATGCCGGAGCCATCGCGTACATAGCCGGAGATTGCCCCCGGCTTGTCGGCGCCCCACACGGGAAGCGACAACGCAGCGATCACAGCCCAAGTTCCGAGCTGGCGAATCTTCAATCCCACCCCCAGGGAATCAAACAGGCCGCTACTCTACCGCAAAGGTCGCGGAGGGATCGACAGTCTGTTTGGAGATGTTGTCGTTCACTTTAATTTCAATCCGATAAACGCCCGGCTGCAGATTCGCCAAGGCAATTGACTTTTGCAGTGTCACTTGTTCCCCAACGTTTCCCATCGTGTCGGTGGATTCAGTCTTCTGCACCACAGATTTGTTGGTCGCAATATTGACGATGTCGAACTCAAACGTCGCGGAAGGCTTGTGGGTCTTATCGTCGACCCCCAGATTGTAGACCTGCATCCAGAAATTCGCTTTTTGATCTCGTGTACGCTTGAACAAAGCGGGCTTTCCGTCGGCAGGCGCTACCCGCGGACGAACCTTGGTTACGCCAATCACGAAGCTTCCAGTGCTCACATCTTTTGTGGGTACCGGCTCCATCTGGTCGGCCACGATCAGCGATGAAGTGGACAGCTTGTCGTCGGAGTATTCTGGGACGACAATGCCGCGGCTCCACAGGCCTTTGCGATCGCCGTTCACATCTTTCACTGCGATCTCAACCTTGTAACGGCCAGGACGCAACGGCAGCGCCTTCCAGTAGACAGAAGAGTTCTCCGCCGTGCGTGGCAGCAATTCGGCCGGAACATCGACCTGCGCGGTATCTTCAAAGGTCTGAACCACACGCCCGGTCAGAGTACTTACGCGGCCAAAAATATTTACCGTACCGCGCTGTACGCCATCCTTATTGTTAAATGTGATGTCGCGGTACTTCACTTGAATCGTGATCGGCACCAGCACCGTATCGCCCGTCACCTTCACATAGTCTGAGCGCACATCGAAGGGCATCAGATTGGTGATCAGCTTGGTGTTGACAACTTCTTCCAAATCCTTAAACTTGACCGGCGGTGGCGCTTGCAGCTTGGCATACTGTTCCAAGCGGTCGAACTCTTTCGTCTGCAAATCCGAACTCATCGGACCCGCCCCCAGTTGTTCCATGCCGCCGCTAAACCGAGCCGCTTTGTTCGACATGCCCATCTGCTCATAAAGCGTTAGTCCGGCATTGGGCGTGTACTTGAGAGCATCCTTCTCGGAGCGGTCGATCGTCATGTGGTAGTCGCCGCACATGCAGGTGTCGACGAACTCGATGATGACTTCCTGCCCGACGCCTTCCAGATAACGATAACGCCAGTCTTCGAATGGGAAAGTCGAGGTCTCGCCGCCGCCCTCTTCCATGGGGCGCTCGTAAGTTCCGCCGGAGGGGTGCGAATCGACCTCATCGGCCGGGCCATACATGATGTAAATGCGGCCGCGGTCCGTCTTCCATCCGGGGATGCCGGCGGCAAAGTGCTCGTTAGAATAGGCGATGCGGCGATAGTGCTCTTCTTTGTATTCGTTTTCTTCGGTGTCGGGAGTGGGATCGCGGCGCTGCCAGAAAGCTTCAATAAAGTTGTCCCGTTCTTCGTCGTTCGAGAGCTGTTTGAAGGCGGCGCGCTCTTCGTCGGTGATAATCCAGACCACGTCTTCGTTCAGCCACTTCTTGTAAGTCTTGCTGAGCTCGATTTTCAGGGCGGCTTTCTGCTGTTTCTTCTGCTTCTCGTTGGGCTTGCGCTTAAGAGGATCAGTGGCATCGGCCGGCTGCGCTTGAGGATCGGCTGCCTTTGCACTGGCTGGCGGCGCAGCGGCCGGTTGCGTTGCCGCCGCGGGATCGGTGGCGGCAGCCTTGTCGCTCTGCGCGAGGGCGGGGACCGCTAATCCCGCGGCCAAAGCCAAAATTATGAAAGACGAAAAATAGCGCGAACCAACCCGGACCATGAGAGGGACTCCTACGACGCTGCAGCTGCGACGTATCATTCTAGGCCACCGTGGCAGTGAAAGCAAGGTTAAGTCGCATTAAGAGAACGGCATGAGCGCTGTAGCCACAATGTGGTTGGAAGCGTGGGGGGCCCGGTTGAGTTGCCCGGCAAAATCGCAATCGAAAAGGATTTTTTTGCCCTCCATGCGCTGATGATTCATCACGTCGTGGAACCCCGGACGCCCTCGTCCGGGGAAAGCTCCGAGGAGTCCGAAAAACGGCTGGTGCTGTGCCGGGCGGACGGAGGCGTCCGCCATTGCTTGGTCGCTGTATAATTGTGCGTTCCGGGTCCGAACCTCGGCTCAAGGTCCCCAGGTTGTTCTCGATTGGCATCTCTTGATGGAACTTTCCTCCCTGCAGGATCGTAGTAATTAGAAGTGTCCGCCGGAACGAGACGTTCGTAATACGACCCCGGACTCGTGTGACGGAGACCATGAAACCCTGGAAAAAAATCGCGATTGGTGCGGGCGTGGTAGTGGTGTTGGCCATCATCGTTGGCGTCACCGTGCACCAGAGCGGCAAGAATGTGGTTACGGTACAGACTGGGAAGGTTGAACGCCAGGACTTGTCGTCGGTGGTGAGCGGTTCGGGTGAAATCAAGCCCAAGACTTACGTGAACATCGGCTCCAATGCCTTCGGCAAGATCACGCATTTGTTTGTGAAGGAAGGCGATCACGTGAGGAAGGGGCAGGTGCTGGCGCAACTGGAGAACGTGCAGTCTTCGGCGGATGTAACCGCGAACCAGGCATCGCTCGAGGCCGCGCAGACTGACGCCCTTGCCGCCGACGCTGGCCTCAAGACATCGGAAGCCGATTTGCGCCGGGCCCAGGCCGATTACGACCGCAATAAGCTGGATTGGGAACGGGCGCAGAGTTTGTTCAAAGATGGACTGATTTCTAAATCCGATTTCGACAGCCGCAAGAATTCCTGGGCGACAGCCGACGCCGGACTGGTACAGGCGCAGGCGAGGGTAGCGCAGGCTAAAGCGCAGAATGATTCTGCCGACAAGCGCGTAACCCAGAATCGAGCAACGCTCACACGTTTTACTGATGTCTTATCGAAGACAACCTATGCAGCGCCCTTCGATGGCGTCATCACAAACTTGCCGGTGCGCGAGGGCGAGACGGTGGTAATCGGCATTCAGAATTCGCCGGGAAGCACTCTGATGACTCTGGCCGACATGTCGGTAATCACCGCAGAAGTTAAGATTGACGAGACCGACATTGTGAACGTTCGCCTGGGCCAGCCCGCAGAAGTGGCGATCGATGCGATTCCGAGAAAAGTTTTTCACGGAACGGTTTCCGAAATTGGGGACAACGCCATCGTCCGCTCGACCGGCGTGGCTACGTCGCAACAGGCGACTGCGAGCGAAGAGGCAAAAGACTTCAAGGTGGTCGTAACCGTCAGCGACCCTCCTGACGACTTGCGCCCGGGGCTCTCGACTACTGCCAAGATCACTACCGCCGCGCGTAGCAACGTGCTCTCCATTCCCGTTCAGGCGCTCTCGATCCGCACAAAGGCGCAATTGGAGCAGGAGAAATCTACTCCCGGCTCGGTGCACGCCGCGGCTCCCGCGCCAAAAGAAACCGCGTCCAGCAATAAAGATTCCAAGCAGGATATTCAGGGCGTATTCGTTATCCGGAACAAGAAAGCGGAGTTTGTTCCTGTGACAACCGGCATTACCGGAACAAGCGATATTGAAGTCCTGGACGGCTTGAAGGAAGGTGACGAAGTGATCACCGGCAGTTACAAGGTTTTGCGCACCCTGCGTTCTGGCAGTAGCGTTAAAATCGATAACTCTGTGCCCAAAAAGGAAGACGCTTCGTCGTGACGTTCGCTGGCTTCATCCGTCCAATGGTGGAACCGGTGGGCGTTGGTTTCGAATCAAAGTTCTCGGATCAGGGTTCGTAGTAAAACCACAAGTCGCGGCAAGCGGAAGCGCGAAGTTGAAAATTAACGCGGAGAGCTCAGTGGCACCGGAGCAGGAGAAAAACATGGCAACCGCCGAACTACTCAATATGCCTCAGAAAGCTGCCCCAGCTTCGCCGCAGTCGTGCATGATTGCCGCCCTGGATCTGTGGAAGACCTATGACATGGGGTCGGAACAGCAGGTACATGCATTGCGCGGGGTCAATTTACGGATCGAGCGCGGAGAGTATGTGGCCATCATGGGCCCATCAGGCTCCGGAAAGAGCACGCTGATGAATCTGATCGGCTGCCTCGATACTCCCACCAAAGGCGAGTATTGGCTCAACGGCAATCTGGTGAGCGAACTCGACGACGATGAACTGGCGCGTATTCGCAACAAGGAAATCGGTTTCGTATTCCAAACCTTCAATCTGCTGGCCCGCGCCACCGCGCTGCACAATGTGGAACTGCCCTTGATTTACGCCGGCATCGCCACCGACGAACGAATCGAACGAGCCAAAGCGGCATTAACCGCCGTGGGTATGGGGTCGCGCATGACCCACAAGCCGAACGAACTCTCGGGCGGCCAGCGTCAGCGTGTGGCTGTGGCGCGCGCCCTTGTGAACAAACCTTCCATCATCCTGGCGGATGAACCCACCGGCAACCTGGATTCGCAAACGGGAAACGAAATCATGGCGTTATTCGACCGGCTGCACGGGGAAGGAAACACAATCGTGCTGGTAACTCACGAGCACGACATCGCCGAATACGCCCACCGCGTGGTCAATATCAAGGACGGCGTTGTCGAACGCGACGAGCGCAAGAAGTAAGTCTGGATGCGCAGCCCTGGAAACGCAAAGTTTTCACGGTGTCAATTCGAGCGTTATTACCCCCAACTTCCTACCGATTTAGCGGCCTCGGACACGATAATTTCTGCTGTTGGTTTTGTCGGGGCCACCACCACTTGGTCGCGCCCGGCGCGCTTGGCTTCATAGAGCGCGGCGTCGGCCGCCGCCATCAAATCCTTGGGCGACATGCCATGCTCGGGAAATGCCGCGACGCCCACCGAAAACGTGACCATGCCCAGCGACTTGCCCTGATGCATGATCGTCAGTTCTCGCATTCTTGCGCGAAATCGCTCTCCCCGCGAGCGCGCGCCTTCCTGATCGGCAGTAGGCAAAATCACAACAAATTCTTCGCCGCCAAAGCGGCAGACGAAATCCTCGGCGCGCACGTTTTTCAACAAGAACGCGGCAGTTTCGCGTAAGATCGCATCGCCTGCGTCATGTCCGTAGGTGTCATTGAAGCGTTTGAAATGATCCAAATCGAGCATGAGCAGACCAAGCGATTGCCCCGCTCGTCCGGCGCGACGGACTTCGCGCTCCAGTATCTCTTCCAGATAGCGGCGATTGTAAAGTCCGGTCAGAGCATCCCGCACCGATTGCGTGCGCAGGGCTTCGCGAAGGCGGATGTTAGCGATCGACAAGCCCACCTGTCCCGCGAATGTTGTTTTGAATGATAGTTCGGAAGACTCCAGTTGCGGCACTTCGTCAGTGGCCTGAATGTGCACAATGCCGAGGGTTTCGCCTTGCGCCAGGATGGGGATGCACAAGTAGCTATGGTTCACTCCGTCGGCGTGCGGGCAGCGCGCCGTCATATCGCCACTGAGCACCAGATGAGGATGCCCGGTGCGTAGAGCCCAGCATGCGGTCGGTTCAAACTCCATCGCAGGTATTTGGCAATCGGTCCACGATCCTATGACTTCCGCCACGGTATGTCCGCTATTCAGCAACGCTACCGCTCCGCGGGCGGCAGGAAATATTTTAGGAGCGTAGCCCAGGGCGGCGGCAAAGACTTCGTCGCGGCTCATGCAACTCTGCAGCAGTTCCCCCATCTTGGCCAACATGGTGGCGCGCTCCGTGCGTTTTTGTAGTTCGGACATCATTTTTTCGTTTTGCACATCCAGTTCGTTGCGGGCAAAATCTCTCTCTATCATCTCCTCCTGCAGACGCGTGTTGGCGTCCGCCAATTGCATGGTTCGCTCCAAAATCTGCTCTTCGAGAATCTGCTGGTTGTGTTTCTGATTCTCAATATCGGCGCACGTGCCGAACCATTTGAAAATTATTCCCTCGGAATTGCGGATGGGGTTGGCCCGAACCAGGAACCACCGGTAGCCTCCATCCTTGTCTCGCAGGCGATACTCCGTCTCGAAGGGGTCTCCCTTGAGCAGAGAATTCTCCCATGTTTGGATGCAAGCGGCCAAGTCGTCAGGATGCACTGCACTCGACCATCCTTCTCCCCGGCTTTGTTCGATCGTCAGTCCGCTGTATTCAATCCATCGTTGGTTCGTGAAGTCGATTCCGCCCTGCGGATCGGCGGTCCATACGATCTCCGGAATCCCCTCTGCCATGGTTTGGAAGTACTGTTCCCGCTGCAATCGCGTGTTCACGTCAGCCAATTGTGAGGTCTGTTCCTGAATCTGCCCTTCCAAAGCCTTCTGGTTTTGTTTCTGATATTCGATGTCTGTACATGTGCCGAACCATTTGACGACATCTCCCTGGGCGTCTCGGATGGGATTGGCGCGGCCCAGAAACCACTTGTACCGTCCATCTTTCCCCTGCAGCCGATACTCGACATCGTAGGGTTCGCCGGTGCACAGCGCGTTCTGCCACTTGGAGAAACACTTCTCCAGATCTTCGGGATGGACGATGTCTTTCCAAGCCGAGCCCACCAGTTGATCGAAAGTTTTTCCTGTGTACTCGTAGCATTTCTGGTTGAAGAAATCGTCGTCTCCATTGGGGGTCGCGGTCCAAATAATCTCCGGCACTGCGTCCGCCATAGTGTGGAAATACAATTCGTTTTGACGCGCGGTATTGAGGCTCTCTCTATATAACGTGAGGTATCGATCGAGAAAAGATGCCGCCACCGCGCCCGCTAGCAAGAGCAGACTGCTACCGCCGATCGCCAAAACGCCAAAGGTAGAGACGCTGAGAGACCCTGCCAAATCGGGGACGCTGTCAGAGGGATGAAAGGACGCCGCCCACATTCCCGTGTAATGCATCAGCGGGATGGCGCTCCCCATAATGAGCGCGCTCGAAACTTTGCGCCGGCTCGCTTTCTCCTCGTTTCTGCTGCGGAAAGAAAATTCCAGAGCCACAAACGAGACAGCAATAGCCAGCAGGATGGAAAGCGCTACAAGGCTGCGGTTGTAGCTGATCACCGCGGCACACCGCATGGCGGACATGCCGATATAGTGCATGGCCGCGATGCCTCCGCCCATGGCTACACTGCCCGATGCGACTTGCCACCAAGCCATTTCCCGCCGGCTGACTACATACAATGCAATGCCGGACGAGGAGATGGCAGCCAGCAAAGAAATCAATACTGTAGGCAGGTGATAGAAAACCGCCATCGGCGTGGTTAACGCAAGCATGCCGACATAGTGCATCGACCAGATCCCCACGCCCATTGCGGTACCGCCAAAGGCCAGCCAAACGCCGCGCATCCAGCCATGCGTCGACGTTACCCGGCCCGCTAGATCCAGCGCGGCGTAGGAGGTAAGCATTGCCAGCGCCACGGAGAGCGTGACAAGCCCCCAGGAGTAGGTGCCGTTCATGGTTGTCAAATCGTGGCTCACTCCACACCACCACCTTTCCCGACATCTCTGTCGGGCGATAACGAACCGACCCTCGCTCGCGCGCAAAGCGGCTACAGCCCTGTCCTACATATCGGCGGTTTGCAAAGCGTGGGAGTTAGAAAACGCTAAAGATCCCGGCGGTCAGGCAAGGTTCCGCGGGGAAGTTCGGCGGAACCTGTGATGAAGGAGTTTCCGGGCTGGTTTGGCGCGTGCCGTTTTCGAGAACCTTAGCGCGTCGCGGCGGTATCGGACGTCCGCGCCGGGCCTGCCAGGAAGAAGTTGTGATCGTAGAGGTTGCGGTACATCAACCCGGCGATCTCTGCTGCTTTGGGACCAAAGGTCGGACGTCCCCCCTCCAGGAAAACTACAACCACGATTCGTCCCACGCTGGTGTTTGCGTAGGATGCAAACCAGCCGAAGCGCGTGCCTGCGTGCGAGCAGGTTCCGGTCTTGCCGAGGATTTCCTCCTCGCTAAAATTCAGACCCAGACGACGCGCAGTTCCGTATTGCACCGCACCGGCCATTCCAACTGAAATTTCCGGGATCAATGGAGCGATGTCGAGTTGGCGTTTGATGCGCGGTTGGAAATTCGTAATCTCCTCGGCAGTGGTGGGATGCTGCAGATAGTAGAGCGTGCCGCCGTTGGCAATCGCAGATACCATTGCCCCGAGTTGCAGCGGGGTCATGGAAATGCCTTCCCCGAAGGAACACATTTTCCCTACGCCGCCGAGCTTTTCCGAGATCACCTCTTCGGGATAAGTGCCAACCTGCTCGCCCGGAATGTCATAACCGGCCAACTCCCCCAAACCATACTGGTGAGCGTAGTAGGCGACCTTTTCAAAACCCAGTTTCCGTCCGAGAGCCTCAAAATAAGCGTTGTTGGAGTGTGCCAGAGCCTCGGTAAGATTCATGCGGCTGCGGCCGCCCAGCGAGACTTCCGTTTGGCGCGAAACCAAGCCTTCATTGAGTGCGGCCAACGCGACGGACAGCTTAATGGTCGAGCAAGGTTGCGCGCCGCTGGAGAGCGCCAGTTTCTGATTCACCATGGCCAGGACGCGGCCGCTGGTAGGTTCGATCGCCACAACGGTGCCGTTCATGTTGCCCAAAGCGTCGATAGCCGCCTGGCGTACCACCGGATCTTCTCCGTCGACCATATCGCCGCCCGTAAGGCCTTCGGCGAACGAACTCATGTAGAAGCGCTCGTGATAGCTATGGTGGCGAACGGTGGTTGAGGTCGGGGTCGGGGTCGCAATTGCCTTGTGCGTTGCAACAGTTCTGCCGGCGACATGCCCGGTTGTGGTTCGACTACTTGCCAAATGGCGCATGCGACGCTTGGTATGCTGGCTCTCGTTGACCTTCGTCGTGGACTTCGGCTTGTTAAGAGTGCGCGGATTGACGTGCGCGGCCCAAATGGCGGGCGCGAAGCAAACGACCGCTGCGATTACAACCAGACGAAGATAGCGCGATCCCAACGTAGACATCGTGGCCCAATCCCTTTAAATTTTCGGATTTCTTACTTGTTCTGATGCACGAAGAATGCCAGCTTAGTACCAGACTCAACCCGGAGAAGCCAACTTCGCGATAGTACGGGAGTTATAGTCCTTACGCAATCATAAAGTTGCATTTACTGTGAAAACGGAATGCGCCATAACTCACTGTACTAGAAGAACTTAATCGAGTTTTGGCGCAGTGTTACGACCTAGGTAACTGGTTACTGGGTTACTGAAAAGATACGGCACTGTGTCGCAAACATTTTCCCAGAGTTTTCTAATAACCCAGACACGGTCATCACGATCACATCACGTCGTTGCGCTTGCGCAGGAAAGCCGGAACGTCCAGATCCTCTTGCTCGAAATTCGCCACCATCGCACTGCGCATGCTTTCGAGTGAAATCACTTCCGCGCTCGCGCGCGAAGCGGTGACCGGAGCCGATTCCGCGACCTGCTCCTCCATCACCACCTCAGGCTCAGTCTCGGAAAAAACCGGTGCAACTGGCGCAGATGGAAAATCCATGGCCTCATCATGCGATGACGCGAACGAGTGATGCGCTTCCACCTTTCGATACTGCGTTCGCGGCACTTCGCGAAATCCAGTCGCGATAACAGTGATCTTCACCGAATCTTTCATCTTCTCGTCCATCACCGCGCCGAAAATAATATTGGCGTCTTCGTGCGCTGCACTCTGGATGATGGTGCAAGCCTGCTGCACTTCAGCCAGCTTCAGCGAAGCTGACCCCGTAATGTTGATCAGAATGCCGCGTGCGCCATCGATCGCACCGGCCTCGAGCAGTGGCGAAGCAATCGCCCGCTGGGCAGCCTCATGGGTGCGGTTCTGGCCGCTGGCAGTTGCCGTACCCATCACGGCGTAACCCATGCGCGCCATAATTGTTTTCACGTCGGCAAAGTCGCGGTTGATGATGCCGGGAATGGTGATGATGTCGGAAATTCCCTGCACGCCCTGCCGAAGAATGTCATCGGCGATGCGGAAGGATTCGAAGAAGCCCGCGTTCTCTGCAACGGCGAGCAGCTTCTCGTTGGGAATCACGATCGTCGTGTCCACCGATTCCATCAGCTCCGCGATTCCCTTCTCCGCTTGCGTCATGCGCCGCTTGCCTTCGAAAGAAAACGGTTTGGTAACAACTGCGACGGTGAGCGCGCCCATTTCGCTGGCAAGCGAAGCGATGATCGGCGCGGCGCCGGTGCCCGTGCCGCCGCCGAGACCCGTAGTGACGAAAACCATATCCGCGCCTTCGAGCGCTTCGATAATCTTGTCCGAATCCTCGAGCGCAGCTTTGCGGCCAACTTCCGGATTTGCCCCGGCACCAAGGCCATTCGTCAGCTTCACGCCCAGCTGCAGCTTCACTGGCGCGCGCGACATGCGCAGCGCCTGCAAGTCCGTATTGGCTGCAATGAACTCGATGCCTTCGACTCCGGCGTCGATCATCCGGTTGACCGCGTTGCCTCCACCGCCCCCCACGCCGATGACTTTGATCTTGGCATCGTTGAGAGGCTCTTCGTTGAAGCTGATGCGAATGCTCGAATCGTTGGTCATTTTATTCACCCTTTTTATAACGCTCACTTCCGTTGTTACCTCATGTGGTCCATTACGTCCAAGCACCCCGAATGCTTATTGATCCACACCGCAGGGCCCCCGCCGAGCATGGGCTTTTTCGAGGAGACCTCAACTATCCAGAAATCTTTATTCGACCCGTCGACCAGAAGCGGTCGGACCGCCTTAACCGTATCCTCTCCGTAATGCGCAACAAGCGCCGCGTCCGCGATACGTTCTGCCGTTTTTTCGTCTGGGACGTAATCCTTATGTTTCTTCTCGGCAGCGTTCGCAATCGCGAACGCCGAAAGCAAGACTGCGACCATCAAACATCCACGCATTGAGCGACCCCTGTTCTATCCGACCAGCATCGCCTTCAACCTCGATCCCCACCGCTCTCCCTGAAACCCACGCGCCAGGCGCGCCCGCTGCCCGTAGTTCAACATCCCAAGCACAGTCGCATACTCAGGCTCAGCCAAATTAGCCGGCATTTTCGCCAGCGGCATGGGCCAGGACAATCGCACCGGTCGCCGCAGCACCGACTCCGCCACATCGAAAATTCCCGGAAGCCGCGAACCGCCGCCGCTCAAGACAATGCCCGCTAAACACGCGTCAAACATTCCCACCTGCCGCAGATTGTCACGCATCATTTCAAACAGCTCTCGCGCGCGGGGCTCAAGAATCTCGGCCACAAGCCGTTGCGGCAGCAGACGCGAAGGCCGGTCGCCGACCGATGGAACCTCGACTTCATTTCCTTCAGGGATCAACGTGACGATGGCATTGCCATAGACCTTCTTGATTTTTTCGGCTTCAGCCAAAGGCGTACACATGCCCATCGACAGGTCGCTGGTGAAGTGATCGCCGCCAATGGGAATCACTCCGGTATAAGCCACCGCGCCTTGCAGAAAAACGATCAGCTCGGTCGATCCCGCGCCGATGTCGGCGAGGCAGACCCCCAACTCGCGCTCGTCGGCGCGCAGCACGGCGTCGGCTGCCGCGAGCGGCTCAAACACAGTGTCATCCACGTGAACTCCCGCGCGATTCACCGCCGTAATCACATTCTGTGCCGCGCTGGCAGCCGCCGTAACCAAGTGCACTCGCACCTCCAACCGCGCCGCCATCATGCCTAGCGGATCGTGCACGCCCGCCTGATCGTCGAGAATGAATTCTTGCGGCAGCAGATGCAGCACCTCGCGGTCGGCAGGCAATGGAATTGCGCGGGCACGCTCAACCGCCTGCTTGATCTCGTCGCGCCCAATCTCGCGCGGACGCGTCCCCAGGGTGATGCCGCCGTGGCTGTTGACGCCCCGCACATGCGCCCCGCCAATGCCGACAATCGCATGCTCGACCGCCGTGCCCGCCACATCTTCCGCCGCTTCCACTGCCTTCTGAATGGCTGCGACTGCCTTATCCAAATCGACGATTACACCCTTCCGTGAACCGCGCGATTCCGCTTCGCCGTGCCCGCGATAGCGCAGGCCGCCGTCAGTCACTTCTGCCATAAGCGCGCAAGTTTTTACGCTGCCAACATCGATTGCGGTTAAAAGGTTCCCCTGCTGCTTAGCCATTCGTCAGATAGTCCCTATGAATTCTTTGCTGCTCATTAATCGCTCGGCTCCTGATCGCTTTGCGTCTTTGCAATCGCAGGGCTGGGCTTTTGGCCGCCGCTATGTGCCGATATTTTTGGGGTCCCCGCAATCCGCGCCGGCGACTTCTTCGCCGCCGTATTGTGTCGCGCCGAAGCGGTATGAATCGGAGCCGCCCGTAACACTGGCTTCTTCGCGGCTTTAGCGTTGCTCGCCTTCTCCGTTGGAGCACTCTTTTTCGTAAGTTCGGAGGTCGAGTGTTGTGCCGCCACGGCCTTTCCCGCTTTTGGCTTAGAGGCGGGCTTTTTCGCTCCACTGTCAGCCCCCGCAGCCTCGAGTTTCTTGGGCGTCAGTTCGAAGGCTGGTTTCGGTATCTGTTTCTCTCCCGGGCCGATTCGCGTGAGCAGCGAGGCCGGTTTTACTCCCGCTGCTACCGCAACCTTGGCTGCCTTCGGGCTCAACGGCACCTGCTTCGCCGTCCGCTCCATATCCGGATTCACGATGATCTGGTTGTCGTAACGCAGATCCACCGACTCTAATTTCTGAAACTGCTGCCGCCAGCCTTGCGCATGACTCACAAATATTTTGTAGCGCGGCAAATAGTCGGACGATCCCAGATGCACCAGCACGTCGCCCTGCGGATCGTTCACCCGCACCTTCACGTCCTCCAGATCGGAAAGATCGACCTCGCTCAAATCCTGCGAATAGCGCGCGCCGCCGGCATCGAGTTCTCGCACCATTTCGAGATACGCCTTCATGCGCGGCGCGCGTGTGGAAAGCGGCTCGCCCGTATTCATCCCAAGAATCACCGGAAAGGAATATTTATGCTTGGGCGAAAGCTCCATCAGCACGCCGCCAGCATCGATCAGGAACATGCGTGGGCCAACCCGTGCAAATGCCACAGGTGTGCGTTCATGAATCTGCACGGCAAGACGATTCGGGACAAAGCGCATCACGCTAGCCGACTCCACCCATGGAATCTGCTCCAGTTGCGCCTTTTGTTGCGCCAATGGAATGAAGAAAATATTGCGTCCAATGTCGGCGCCCATCACTTCCATGATTTGCGCCTTGCTCACGTTCTGCATCCCCGTGATTTCGATGTTGTCGCTCGACTCCACCCGGAAGCGCCACGAATGCTCGCCGTAGTGATACAGCGCGGCCGCGCCCAAACCCAGGACACACACCGCCGCGACGGCAACCACGGCCCACAACAATCGATTGGCAGCTTTCCTGGGAAGTGAACTTCGCCGGGCGGAGACACGTTTTTGCCCGCGCAGAAACGGAGATTCCTCATCCACGTCCAGGTCTACGAGGCGCGCGTCGTCGATCTGCGAATCGAGGATCCCCTGGCGCGCATCGTCTTCGCGCAAAGACACGCCGCTGGGTGGGTACAACTCCTCCTGCAAGATGGTGGGTGCCGACTTCCGCGCCATCATTTCAGGTCAGTTGTCGAGAGGAATCGCTGAGCCTTCAAACTATAACTTTATTTTTGGGAGAACGATAGACCAAAGATTGGACATTTGCACAAGCAGGAATCGGATTGGGCACGGTGCTGAAGATTTCGCCAATAACTCTCCACAAAAAACCAAAGCGGACGCGGTCACCTCTCCGCGTCCGCCTTCTGTAGGAGGAAGATATTTACTCGGCCAAGCTCACAACGGATCGACGTGAACTACTGGAACCGAGATCCTAACCTGCGGAATGTTCACCCGTACTCGCGGGCAGACTACTGAATCGAATGTCGCCGGCTCCATGTGCACTTCGGCGAGCCGAGCCTCGACCCGCGCCCGGTTCGCTTCCATCCGGGCGAAGGCCGCTTCTTCGCGCGCCGACATCGCCTCAACCCGCGCCATTCCACCCTGCGCACGAGCCATCCTGGTCTGGACACGCGCCATCGCAGTCGCCAGACGGCAAGAAGCGGCTTCATTTCTCGCCGCCAGCATCTTGCTCTTGGCAGCAAACCAATCCGCGCGCCCCGTGGCCAACCCCAGAACCGCCTCAGAGCGGTTTGCTACCTGGCCAATTACCCGGTCAACAGCCCTGTGCGCTCCGGCGTCGTGATAAAAGCCGTTCAACCCCAGTGCCAAAACCCCTGCCGCCAGCCATCCCCATCCCTGTGTCGATTTCATGACTTAACCCCTTATGCATCAATAGACGAAGGGCATTTCAGTTCGTTAGCAATGAGAGATACGCACAATACAGAATGTTTGTTCCGTCTGGAAATCTACTCCTGCGTTATTTATTCCAGCCGCGTTCGGGACAACATCGCCGCCGTGTCCCACTGCGCCTCTAGGCGAGTAATGCGCCGGTCGTGCTCTCGCAACTCCACGGCCACATCCTTAAGTTCCTGCGATGTACGGCACAATTCGTCTTAGAGCTTCAAGGCCGACTGCACGGCAGCAACCGCCTCGCTGAATACGCTCATGTCCGATCCTCCGCAGAATTCGTTTGGCGGCGTGCTCGCAGGTCGCTAAGAATCGCCCGCGTTTCGTCCAGGTTGCGCCGCACCGTGGCCCGCGTCGCAGTTACTTCCTTCAGGAGAATCGCGGTGAGAACAGCCAACGCGGCCTCTTCGTCGCCCACCCGCTGCTCACAGCATGTGCGAACCAGTTCCCCCACGCTAATTCCGGCCTTCCTTGCTTCTTTGCTTCTTTGCGCAGCCAATCCCGGAAGGCGGGTGTTGTCAGAACCTGCAGTCTGGCTGTTTTCATCATCATTACCTCGTCGGTATACACATGAGCATAAATATGCGCATGTGTTCGATCCTATCGCATTGCTGATTCCGGGCCAACAACCCGAAAATCAGCTCCGGCTCCGACGGCTTGCGCCTTCAACTTTTCCAAAATCATCGGTCCCAACTGCGAAACGCTGCCCGCTCCCGAGGTGAGAATCATGTCCCCATCCTTAGCCACGGCAGCAACCGAACTCGCAGCTTCGGAGAACGAACTAACATATATCGTGTCGAGCCCGCCCTTTTCCCGAATAGCCCTAGCCAGGGCTTCGCCGCTAACCCCCTCAATCGGATTTTCGCTAGCCGCATAGATATCAAGCACGAATAGCGAATCGGCATCGGAAAACGCGCTCGTGAATTCTTCCATTAGATCTCGCGTCCGCGTGTAACGATGCGGCTGGAATATCACGTGAACTTTCCGGAAGCCGCACTGCCGCGCCGCCGCCAGCGTCGCCTTGATCTCCGTGGGGTGGTGCCCGTAATCGTCAATCACGCTAACTCCCGCCACACGGCCCCGCAACTGAAACCGGCGGTCGACGCCGCGGAATTGATCGAGCGCCACGCGGATTTTTTCCACTTCAACATCGAGGCCCACTCCCACGGCGATCGCAGCCGTGGCGTTCAACACGTTGTGAACTCCAGGAACATGCAACGTGAACTCGCCCAAATCTTTCTTGCGATAGTTCACGCGGAATCGGCTCAACGGCTGGCCTTCGATTTTCACCGCTCCCGATCCATCTTCCAGCGTGATCCGAAAATCCGATCCGCGCTTCGTTCCATACGTTACCGTGCGCCGCTGCACCTCCGGCAACAGTCGCCGCAGCAGGGGGTCGTCATTACAAGCCACCACCATGCCGTAAAACGGAACGAGGTCCATGAATTCCAGGAACGTCTTCTTCACATCGCGCATGTTGCGATAGCAGTCCATGTGCTCGCGGTCGATGTTGGTCACCACGGAAAGAATCGGCGAGAGCTTGAGAAACGACCGGTCGCTCTCATCGGCCTCGGCCACCAGATAGTGCGACTTGCCAAGCCGCGCGTTCGATCCCATGGCGTCCACACGCCCGCCAACGACTACGGTGGGGTCAAGCCCACCCGCCGCCAGCACGGCCGCGACCATGGAAGTAGTCGTGGTCTTGCCGTGCATGCCCGCGATGGCGATTCCATATTTCAGCCGCATTAATTCAGCGAGCATCTCGGCCCGCTGAATGACCGGTACGTGCAGTCTGTGCGCTTCAAGGACTTCCGGATTTTCCGGAGCAATCGCCGAACTCGTGACGACGACGTCGGCGCCAGCAATGTTTTCAGCACGATGTCCTTCAAACACAGCCGCGCCCAAGCCAGCCAGCCGTTGCGTGATCGCCGAACTCTTCAGATCCGAACCCGAAACTTTGTAGCCGAGATTCAGCAGCACCTCGGCAATCCCGCTCATGCCGATCCCGCCGATACCGACGAAATGAACCTGCTGAATCTTGGCGAACATAAGCTAAGACAATTGAGCAATCTGGTAATTCGGTAATCGCGCAATTGAACGAGACACCCCGGCCCAAACGACAAATTACGCAACTACTAAAAAAATTTCCCAGTTACTCAATTCCCGCCACCCGCGCTGCCATTGCCGCGATGTCGTGCGCGGCATTCGGATGTGCCAGGGCCCGCGCCGCCTCGCTCATCTGTCGCAACCGGTGCGAATCTCCAAGCAAGGCCGCGATCGTCTCCGCCAGCCAAACCCCTTCCAGCTTGGACTCTTCTACCACTACGGCAGCACCTTCTTGCGCCAACGCCTCTGCGTTTATCCGCTGATGATCATCCGCCGCGCGGGGAAACGGAACAAATACCGTCGGCTTTCCCGCCGCGGTAATTTCAGCCACGGTGCTCGCACCAGCGCGGCAAACAACCAGATCAGCGCGCGCAAAGGCAGCTGGCATATCCTCAATAAACTTCGAAACCTCCGCCGATTCTCCGAGCGCGCCGTAAGCGGCCAGCGCGTCATTATAATCACCTTCGCCAGTCTGATGAATGATGTGAATCCCGGGAGCCTCGCGCAGCAACACCGGCAAACAGCGGAACATCGCTTCATTGATCGCATGCGCTCCCTGGCTGCCGCCGAACACCAGCAGCGTAGGCATTCCTCCATGCTTGGGCTGAATCTCGAAGAACGCATGCCTTACGGGAACACCCGTCACTTCCGCATGACGAAAATACTTTGCCGTCTCCTCAAAGTGAACCGCCGCGCCAGACACAAATCGCGCCACCATGCGATTGGCAAATCCGGGCACGACATTCGGCTCGAAGGCCAGTGTGGGGATATGCTTCAACACCGCAGCGAGCATGGCAGGCCCAGAGGCATACCCGCCTACGCCAATCACGACATCAGGCGCGAACTCATTCAGCATTCCGCTCGCGTCCCAAACCGCCCGCGGCAAGTCCAACGCTGTCTTCGCGCGTGTCATCAAGCTCACATTCTTGAGAGCGCCCACTCGCACCAGCTTGAGCGGATATCCTGCAGCTGGCACAAGGCGATTCTCGATTCCGCGAGCCGTGCCGATGAACAACACTTCTGCGCTAAGGGCTTTCTTAAGCTCGTTCGCGATGGCCAGCGCCGGAATCACATGCCCGCCCGTCCCGCCGCCCGCTAGAATGGCTCGCATGATGTTGACTATAAATCAGGCAAGGAACTTCACGGATTCACACGGGTAAAACATCTCTGCAAAACCGCGGACGTCCGCGCAAAATCCGCGGGCCGTCTTCACTTCCGGAACCTCGCAGGCAACGGATTTCCCTTTCGCTCCGTGTCCCACAGAATCGAGAGCACCCACCACCGTTTGCCATCGTTGAGCAATTGAATGCTGTTGATTCCTCGCTCGAACGGCTTACCCGTGGGGTTGCGGCGCGACTCATAACTGCTGAACACCTGCGTCACATCTCCAAAACTTTCTGGCCGATTCACGATGGCTTTCTCATAGAAAGGATCTTTGGCGAACACCTGGCCAGCATCCCGAACAAACTCGTCCACATTCCAGGTCATAACCACCTTTTCGCCGTTGGGACCAATACTCACCTCGCTGAACCGCGCCTGCGGCAGGAACAATGAACGAAAACGATCCCAATCGCGCCCACCCGCCGGGCCTGAGATTACGTCGTAAATCGCGCGCAGAATCGAATCGACCGATTTCACATCATCCGGTTTCGGCGCCGGAACTTTCGCCGCCAGCTCGGCCGCTGTGAACATCGGCACGTCCGGAGGCAACCGCACGGTTTTTGTCGGCTCGGTCTTCTGAGCCAACGCTGCGGACATCGCGAAAAACACACACAGAATCGTCACTATCGAATTTCGTGTCATTCCCGTCTCCAATCTCGAAGAGGTCGCGGCTGCGATCCACGATCCTTAAAACACTTCAGCATCGATCTTGCTAAACTGATTCGAATTCTACGCGGAGTGTCCCCATGAACCGCAGAACCTTCCTTGGGTACTCACCGGCCGCATCGTCGTTATGTGCAATGCCCGCCCTCGTCCCAGGGCTATTGCACGGGAGCATTACGCCGAAACGTATTCTGGTGATTGGCGGCACAGTTTTTCTCGGTCCCGCGATCGTGCAAGCAGCGCTGAACGCCGGACACACCGTAACCCTGTTCAACCGCGGCGTAACCAGTCCTGAACTCTTTCCGCACGTCGAAAAGCTTCGCGGATTTCGCAGCTCTGACGCCAGCGATCAGGATCTTTCCGCATTACCGCACAGGCACTGGGACGCGGTCATCGACGTTTGGCCGCATGACCCATTCATGGCCGCATCAGCGGCGGAGTTGCTCAAGGACCGCACGCGTCATTACCTCTACGTGTCTTCCATCGCCGCCTACGATTCGAAGGATTTTGAAAAGCCCGGTGTCGACGAATCCGCTCCGCTTGAGCTTTGGACCAGCGACGCTAGCGAGTACAGCCGGGGCAAAGCGGAGAGCGAACGGCGTCTGGCGGCGATTTGCGGGAGCAGGCTAACGATTGTACGTCCCGGCCCCATCAAGGGCTTCCGCGACGATACTCCCGACCTGCTCACCTGGTTGCTGCGTGCGCAAATCGGCGGAAAGCATATCGCGCCCGGAGATGGCAGTTCACCCGTCGAGTTAGTGGATGTGGACGATGTCGCGCGCTTCCTGATGCTCGCAATTAGTCGCTCGATGTACGGCACGTTCAATTTGACCGGCAAGCCGATGACGTTCCGCGAATTTCTGGCCAAATGCAATGCGGCCACCGGTTCCGACGCTGCATTCGTTTGGATCCCCAAAGAATTCCTCGATCAGCATCATCTCGATCCCGATCCCGTTTTGCACATCCACGGCGGGAATTTTCCGTTCTGGCGTCCGCCCGGAACGGATCCCGGTTTGTACCAGGTCAGCAGCGACAAAGCGTTCGCCGCGGGTTGGCACACAAGGCCGTTCGAGGAGACGGCGGCCGATTGCCTGGCCACCTATCGCTCCGACTTTCCAACCCTCTCTAACTGGCAGGACTATCTATCTCCCACGAAAGAAAACGAAGTACTCGATGCGTGGATGCACCGTTCTGGCTAAGAGAACCGCGTCCTTACTACTGGAAGGCGTCGCATTACTCCGCCTGCTTGGTAATATTCAGCAGGACACCCACACACGCCAAAGTCACAAACAGCGAAGAGCCCCCATAGGAAACCAGCGGGAGGGGAATTCCCTTGGTCGGCATCATGCCGAGAACCACGCTAATGTTGATGAAGGCCTGCAGCACCACCATGCTCGTGATCCCTACGGCGAGATATCTCCCGAATAAATCCTGGGTACGCCAGGAAGCTCGCATACCGCGCCACAGGAAAAGGGCAAACAGCGCAATCACAAACATCGCGCCCACCAATCCCAACTCTTCCGCGGTGACAGCGAAAATGAAATCAGTGTGCGGCTCGGGGAGATAGAACAACTTCTGCTTGCTTTCCATCAATCCGGTGCCGGTAATGCCGCCCGTGCCCACGGCGATCAGAGACTGAATCAGATGGAATCCGGCCTTCTGGCGCTCGGCATAAGGATTCATGAAGGCCAGAATGCGGTCTCGGCGGAAGCTGACATGGAAAATCAAGAAATAAAGCGGCAGAAGAGATGCTGCGAAGGCGTAGCCGAAATATCTCAGTCGCATGCCGGCCACGTAAAGAATGCAAGCGGCAATGCCGGCGCATGCAATGCCGGTGCCGAGATCGGGCTGTAGAACGATTAGGGCTAACAAAATTAAGACCGGAGCGGTCGCAGGCGCAAGCGTATTACGCCAGTCATCCATCGTTCTCCCGCGCGTTTCCAAAAAATAAGCCAGAAACAGAATCAGCACCGGCTTGGCCAGTTCCGACGGCTGGAAGGAGAATCCTCCCGCGTGAATCCAGCGATGCGTATGGTGCGAGCGGTCGAGAAAAAATACGGAGATCAGCAGCAGCGTGGTGATTCCAAGAAATGAAAACACCAGCGCGGGATGCTTATAGCGGCGATAATCGATGCGTATGGTTACGACCATCGCGATCAATCCCGCCACGGCCCAGACCAATTGCTTCGACAAGAACGCATACGGCGAACCGAAGCGCTCCCGCGCCATCACCGCCGACGCGGAAAAAACCATGACCAGCCCGACGAAGACCAACAGCATGGTCGCAGTAAACAGCCAGCGATCGACGCTCACCCGCTTTGCCATGGGAAGTTCATTTCACCACGGAGACACGGAGACACGGAGAACGAATTGTCGTTTCTTCATTGTCGATTGTTGATTGTCTTGGTTCCGGGGACGACCGCTATCCGTTCGAGTTCTCATCCCGAGCGTAGCAAACATCTGTCGCGCTACCGCTGCACTATTTGTCGCACGATCTCCTTAAACACCTGCCCTCGCTGCTCATAATTCTTGAATTGATCAAAACTCGCGCAAGCTGGAGCCAGCAATACCACATCGCCACGTTCCGCCGCAGCATCCGCCTTGCGCAGAGCATTCTCCAGCGTCTCCGCGTGCACAACTTCCACGCCCTTAATCTGCGACTCGATCTTCTCCGCCGCCGCGCCGATCGTGTACACGCGTTTCACGCGCTGTTTTATCAGATCGTTGAGGACGCTGTAATCGCTGCCCTTATCTTTGCCGCCGAGGATGAGGTGGATGTTGGCCGGGAACGACTCTAGTGCTTTGATCGTCGCATCTACATTTGTCGCCTTCGAATCGTTGTAGTAATCCACGCCGCGAATCGTGGCCACAAACTCCAGCCGGTGCTCGACCGCCTTGAAGTCGCGCACCGCTTGCCGAATCTTTTCCGGAGCGCATCCCATCAGCGCGCTGGCGCACACCGCGGCCAGCACGTTCTCCAGATTGTGGGATCCCTTGAGCGGGACCTCGGCAACCCGCATGATCTCTTCCTGCCTAGATCCGTTGCGAAACAAGATATTCCCGTCGCGCACCCAGGCGCCCTGCTTCACGTCCTTTTGCCGGCTGAACCAGAACACCTGCGCCCGCGTGCGCGCAGCCATCGCAACACAAGTCGGATCATCCTCATTCAGCACCGCGAAATCGTCGCCTCGCTGATTTTCAAAAATGCGCGCTTTAGCATCCACATAAATCTCAAACGTCTTATGCCGGTCAAGATGGTCCGGCGTCACGTTCAACACCACCGCCACCTTCGATCGAAACTGCTGAATCGTTTCCAGCTGAAAGCTTGAAACCTCAAGCACGATCACAGTCTCCGGCTTCGCTTGTTCCACCAGCGAGATCGCCGGGGTACCAATATTGCCGCCTACAAGCGCAGGCACTCCTCCCGCCGTCAGAATTTCGCCAGTCAGCGTTGTGGTCGTCGTTTTTCCGTTCGAGCCGGTGATGGCCACAATTGGCCCGGGCAGAAATTGAGCCGCCAGTTCGATCTCGCCGATGACCGGCTCGCCCAAATTTCGCGCCTGTGCCAGCAAGGGCGCATCGATGGGAACACCCGGACTCACCACAATCAAATCCTGCCCACGGAATGTACGCTCGCCGTGCCCCCCGGTCTCAACTGCGATTCCATGATCGAGCAGTGCAGGAATCTCGTTGCGCAGTTCATCTCCGCTCTTCGTATCGGAGACGGTAACTCGAGCACCACGCGCCTTCAGGAAAAGCGCCGATGCAACCCCTGACTTGCCGAGTCCGACCACCAGTACACGTTTGTCTTTGAGTTCCATTAAATTCGTTTCACCACGAATTCACGGAGACACGGAGAAGAACTACGACCATGTCTTTGTTTTTTCTAAAACGCAAGGACCGCTTAATGGTCAGCCTTCGTGATCGTTTTTCTCCATTTTAGGTTTTTCTTTGTCTCTGTGACTCTGTGGTGAAGCGGTTCTTACCTCAGTTTCAAAGTCGTCAGCGCGAACAGCGCGAACACCAGCGACGCGATCCAAAAACGCACAATGATCTTCGACTCCGACCAGCCCATCAGTTCAAAGTGGTGATGCAGCGGCGCCATCTTAAAAATTCGTTTCTTACGCAGCTTATAAGATCCTACCTGCAGGATCACCGACACCGCTTCAATCACGAAAACTCCGCCGATGAACGGCAGGAGCAACTCCTGCTTAATGATTACTGCAACAGTTCCAATCGCGCCGCCAAGTGCCAGCGATCCCACGTCGCCCATGAACACTTCCGCCGGATGCGCGTTGTACCACAAAAATCCAATCGACGATCCAACCATGGCCCCGCAGAAAATTGTGAGCTCTCCCACCTGCGGCATTTTCGGAATTTCCAGATAAGTCGCGAAGGTCGCGTGCCCGCTCACGTAAGTCAGCACTGATAGCGCCCCGGCCGCAATCACCGTGCAGCCAATTGCCAACCCATCCAGCCCATCCGTAAGATTCACCGCATTGCTCGCTCCCACAATCACGAAGGCCACGAAGGCAATAAAGGGCAGGAATGCTAGCGGCCACAGATGCGGGAGGCGCTCCAGACTTCCCACCACCAGATCGGGATGGAATTGCTTGAAGAACGGCACAATCAACTTGGTCGAATACATGCCGTAGGTCTGCATCGCAATCAGCATCACGGCAATCACGATGCTGGTTGCGATCTGCAGGCCCAGCTTGGCACGCCCGGTCAGGCCGAGGTTTCTGCGGTGCGCGACTTTGGTGTAGTCATCGGTAAATCCGATGGCGGCAAAAGCGCAGGTGGCAAACACGGCGATCCACACGAAGCGATTGCTCAAATCCGCCCATAATAGTGTTGGCACGACAACGGCGATCGCAATCAGCAGTCCGCCCATGGTCGGCGTTCCAGCTTTTTTCTGATGCGCCTTCGGGCCTTCTTCGCGGATGTATTGTCCGATCTGAAATTCACGTAGCCGGTTGATGACCAATGGACCAACGATGAGAGCGGTAAACAGTGCAGTAAGACTGGCGAATGCAGTGCGGAAAGTAAGATACCGGAAGATGCGGAACGGCGGAACGAGATGTTGCAGCTTCACGAACAACAGCCAATAGAGCAATCAGCCTCCGTCCCGCCCGAGCGCTATTAACAGACGCAAACTCGAAAACCCACCACGGAGACACGAAGTCACGGAGAAACCTTCTTCAGAATACCTGAGTGCGCTTCAAAGCATTTCGGAAGGAATCTTCTTTGTATTTCTCCGTGTCTCCGTGCCTCCGTGGTGAAGAATTACTTGCCGTTGCGCAGAGCCTGCCAGGTTTCGAGCGCCTTTTCCAGCTTTACGCCGCGCGAAGCTTTCAACAAGACCACATCACCCTCCCGCGCCTCGCGAGCCAGCCATTGGCCGGCCTCCTCTGAAGAATCTACAAAGTCGGCTTGAGTTGTGCCATCCTTCGCAGCCTGGACCATGGCCTGCGCCAATCCGCGTACCCCCAGCAGCACATCGATTTCCTTTTCCGCAATATGGGATCCGGCCTGTCGATGCATCTCTTCGCCCGCCGGTCCTAACTCCAACATCTCGCCCGCGACCACAATGCGCCGCTTCGCACGCATCGAAGCCAGTGAATCCACCATCGCAGCAAGCGCCTTTGGATTCGAATTGTAGCAATCGTTGATCACCGTGATGTTGCCCAGTTGTAGAACCTGCCCGCGCTTCTCCGCGGGGACGAGTGTCGCCAAGGCTGCCACCGCTTCCGAGGGTTTCATCCCGCGCTCTAATCCGACTGCAACGGCAGCAAGTGCATTCAGCACATTGTGCTCCCCCACGAGCGGCAGCTTGACGTGCTCTCGCACGGCTCCTATCGACAGATCGAACTCTGTCCCATCCGTCCCCCTGGATTGAATTGTTTCAGCGCGCACATCGGCAGTCGGCCGCGTTCCATACATCACCACTCTTCCCTTAAAGTCGCGGCCAAACTGGGAAACGTATTCATCATCGGCATTCAGCACGGCCACGCCGTTCGCCGGCAGCGACTCGATTAACTCATACTTCGCCCGCGCAATGCCCGCCAAAGAATCGAAGAATTCCAGATGCACCGGGGCGACGTTGGTGACGACCCCTACTTCCGGTTGCGCGATCTTGGCGAGCGCTCGAATCTCCCCCGCATGCGACATGCCCATCTCAATTACGGCAACGTCATACTCGGGATCGAGCTTCAGCAGCATCAACGGCAGGCCGAAGTGATTATTGAAATTTCCTTCGGACTTCATCACTCGGAATCTGGCGCTCAGCACGTGCGCAATCGCTTCCTTCGTCGTGGTCTTCCCCGCGGAACCCGTTACTGCGATCAACGGCTTGCCCCACCACTTTCGCACCGCCGTCGCCAGAGTTTGCAAAGCAGTCAGCGTATCTTTGACCGCCAATAAGCGCGTTTGGTCCGAGTAGCGGCTCAGCTGATCTTTACTCACCACAGCCGCGACTGCTCCCTTTTCCAGCGCCTGCTCTACGAAATCGTGGCCATCGAGTCGCTCACCCTTCACCGCAAAAAACAGTTGGCCGCCGCCGATCGTGCGCGAATCAATCGAATAGGCCTGCGCTACTTCATCCCACACGAAGTTTCCCGACGCCGAAATGAACTCGGCAATCTTCCCAAGCGCCAGTTTCATGCTTTCGCTCCGGCCTGGGCAGCCTTGCATTCGAAACCCGCAGCCCGCAACGTTTCCCGCGCGACTTCTATATCGTCGAAGGGCGCTATCCCCGCCCGCGTAACCTGCACCTTCTCGTGGCCCTTGCCTGCGATCAACACGATGTCGCCGGGACGAGCCTCCGAGATAGCCAATGCGATGGCCTTACGGCGATCAGGTTCCACGGTGTACTTAACGCCAGTCTTTTGCAACCCGACTGCCGCATCATTAATGATTGTGAGCGGATCTTCGCCTCGCGGATTGTCCGAGGTGAGCACGACGAAATCGCTCCCTCGTCCCGCAGCCTCGCCCATCAGCGGGCGCTTCTTTCGATCGCGATCGCCTCCGCAGCCAAACAACGTCAGCGCCCGTCCCTTCGGGTTTGAAACTAGTTCGCGCGCCAGCAGCGTCAGATTGCGCAAGGCATCGTCGGTATGCGCATAGTCCACCACAACCGTGAACGGCTGGCCGCAGTCGACGCGCTCGAACCTTCCAGGTACACACGCCAGCTTGTCAACACCCGCTGCAATGGCCTCGGCGCTACAACCACGCGCATAGCACGCCCCCGCCGCCGCGAGGATGTTGTAGACGTTCACGCGCCCGATGAGTCCCGAAAACACTGGGACCTTTTCTCCCGGCATCACCAAATCAAATCTCGTTCCGCGCGTCGTGATCTGCACCTTCTCCGCGCGCAAGTCACCTTGGTCCCATCCGTACGTCAGAAGCACTGAGCTATGCTTTCGACTAAACTCGGCCAGTTTCGCCCCGTACTCGTCATCCACATTCGTTACGGCGGCGCGCGGCGCATCCGTGCCGCACCCCTCAAACAGCACGCGTTTAGCGGCGAAATATTCCTCCATCGTTTTGTGATAGTCGAGGTGATCCCGCGTGAGATTGGTGAACACCGCCACATCAAACGGAATGCCATACACGCGTTCCTGCGCCAGGGCGTGCGAGGAGACTTCCATCACCGCATCCGTCGCTCCGTTGCCCAGTGCCTCACTGAAGAACCGATTCAACTCCAGTGATTCCGGCGTGGTGTGGGGAGCCGGCAAAACTTTTCCTGCGACACGGTATTCAATCGTCCCGATCAGCGCGCTCTTGCGCTTCGCCGCAGCTAGAATCGATTCCACCAGAAACGCGGTTGTGCTTTTGCCGTTGGTGCCGGTGATTCCGACGATCGCAATCTGCTCCGCCGGCTTCCGGTAAAAATTCGCGCTGACCTTTGCCAGCGCCCGCCTTCCACGCGGCACAACAGCCCAAGCCACTCCCGGACGCGGCTTCTCCGCCGCGGAGTCAGTGACCACCGCGACGGCGCCCGCCTGAATTGCCGTGTCGATAAAGCGATTGCCATCGCTGGATTCGCCGCGCATGGCAACGAACACGCATCCGGGCTTCACCCGCCGTGAGTCGTACTCCACACTACTCACTTCCGGATGCCCGCTTTGCGCGAGAACCTCCGCTCCATCCAGCAACTGTTGGAAGGTCATTGCTGTGAATTATAGGTCAGAGCGAAATCCCTATCTGCAACAGTTCGAGGAATCGAAGGTTCCTGCAGTTACCAAGGGCACATTCCGTGTACCGCCTTTCAGCGTTAATTTATGTGCATGAGCACTGGAACCAGCCACAGCAAATGCCGTTGCGCGCAATGCGAACTTTCAGAGGGGCAATGCGAGTGCGATAAATTCTGCTGCCTATGCCAGACGCAACTGGATGTCCGCATCTGCAAGGACGGACTTATGTACTGTGAACCCTGCCGTACCGCCTGCGATTACAAGACCTCCGACTAACCGGCGACTTTCAGTTGCTGCTCCTCGTTGGCGCCGGCCAGTCTGCTAACATTCCATCCACCTCCCCGTCGTACGGGAGACTAAAAGGTTCGGGAGGGAATCGTGTCCACAATCCTTTCCTCAGCGCCAGCCGTCGGCATTCGCAAAGCTCACGGCAGCGGCGGCCGCATCGACTCTATCGACATTCTGCGCGGCCTGGTCATGATCATCATGGCGCTCGACCATACCCGCGACTTCTTCACCCATCTTCGCTTCGAGCCCGAAACTCTCAGCCAGACCTATTACGCTCTTTTCTTCACTCGCTGGATCACTCACTATTGCGCTCCACTATTTTTCTTTCTGGCGGGCACGGGAGCTTATTTCTACGGACGCCGGAGAACTCCTGCCGAATTAACTCGCTTCCTTTGGACGCGCGGACTCTGGCTGATCATTGTGGAATTTACGCTCGTCGGCACCGCGTGGACTTTCCAGTTTCCCTTTGGTTTCTTCGGCGTGATCTGGGCTTTGGGCGCGTGTATGGTAATCATGGCAGCGGCCGTGCGCTTACCGGTGCGATGGCTGGGCGCGCTTTCTATTCTCGTGATCGTGACGCACGATCTGTTCGACCGGGTTCGACCCGCGCAGTTTGGTTCGCTGGCGCCGCTATGGAAGATTCTTCACGTCCGCGGTTTCGTACAGCTTCCCTTCGGCATACCGGAGTTCGTTTTGTTTCCGATCATCCCATGGGTTGCCGTGATGGGCGCAGGCTACGTCTTCGGCACGGTGTACACGCTCGAACCTGAGCGTCGCCGCAAGCTGATCTTCCGTCTCGGGCTGTGGCTGACGCTGGCCTTCGTGTTCTTACGGGTCACGAATGTCTACGGCAATCCTCCAGCCGGGCTGGGAGGAGTTTCGCAAGGCGACTGGCACATTCAGCCGACGGTCGAGAAAGCCGTGATTCTGTTTCTCGACGTCGAAAAATACCCGCCTTCGCTGCAGTTCCTGCTTATGACCTTGGGGCCATCGATGCTCTTGCTTGCGTGGATGGAAAAACGTCTGCCTAGCGAGAGGTCAGCCTCAGCGTTACAGTCGGCACTGCTGATCTTCGGCCGCGTTCCCATGTTCTATTACATCCTGCATCTTTACTTAATCCACACACTGGCCGTGATTGTCGCATTGCTGTTCCATCAGCCCTCAAACTGGTTATTACACGGCGCCTTCTTCCTAAACGATATACCGCCCGGCTACGGGCATAACCTGCCATTCATCTATCTCATGTGGATCACCGCGGTTGCGATTCTCTACTTCCCCTGCCGCTGGTGGGCCGGGTTGAAACAGCGCAGGAAGGATTGGTGGTTGAGTTATTTGTGATATCGGATCTGTCAAGATGTCCGCTCGGGACCTGGCGTTTGTGACCAGTTTCAAAGACCGCGGCCCCCCGGTATATCCGCGGTTTTTCGGAACATCCGGTCTGTCCACCGGGGGGGGAAGTTAACTGCTGAGGATGCCTTCCGCCCCGAGGAGAACCAGGAGAGCAAAGCATAGCGACAGTAGGCTGCTCCACGAAAGTCCAGTGCTCTTCTCCCGCACCAGGGAAAACCAGAGGAGCACGAAACTTCCCACCATAAATAGGCCCCAGAAGTGGAAGAACCACGACGTGTTGTTCCAATAGCGAGCTAAGTCAGCACCTATTCCGGCGAGAACGAGCAAGGCCGACGCGTTAGCCATCACGAACGATATTCTTCTTCTGCTAAGAGTCATATCTGCCATAGGAGTTCTTTCCTTCCTAGCGTTGACACACGTTAGATCACGACCGCCTCCCGATACTCTCCAAACACACGCCGCATCGCATCGGAAATCTCGCCAACTGTGGCATAGGCTTCAACCGCGGTGAGAATGCGCGGCATCACATTCTCGCCCGATCGCGCCGCTTCCTCGACTTGCTGCAGAGCTTCTTTCCACGGACCAGGATCGCGCTTCGCGCGCAACACCCGAACGCGTTCCACCTGCTTCGGTTCAAGCGCGGGATCAATCTGTTGAATCGGAATCGGCCGTTCGTGTTCCACCTCAAACCGGTTCACGCCGACGACGATGGCATCCTCATGATCGACCGCCTGTTGATATTCGTACGCGTCGTTTTGAATTTCCTGCTGCACAAATCCGCGCTCGATCGCCTTCAACATTCCGCCCATCACTTCGATCTTCCCCAGATATTCCGCCGCGCGCTTTTCGATCTCGTTGGTCAGCGACTCGACATAATATGAACCCGCCAAAGGATCGACAGTTTGCGCCGCACCGGATTCATAGGCGATCACCTGCTGCGTGCGCAGTGCGATGCGCGCCGCCTGCTCAGTTGGCAAGGCCAAAGCTTCGTCGTATGAATTTGTGTGCAGCGACTGCGTCCCGCCCATCACCGCCGCCATCGCCTGAATAGCCGTGCGGATGATGTTGTTTTCCGGTTGCTGGGCGGTCAGCGTCGAACCCGCCGTCTGTGTATGAAACCGCAGCATCCATGACTTTGGATTGTTGGCCTTAAAGTGCTCGCGCATTATGCGCGCCCACATCCGCCGCGCGGCACGGAACTTCGCGACTTCTTCCAGAAAATTACTGTGCGCGTTAAAGAAGAACGAAAGCCGCGGCGCAAATTGATCCACATCCAGCCCTGCTCTAATTGCGGCCTCGACGTATGCCATGCCGTTGCCCAAGGTGAATGCGACTTCCTGCACAGCCGTCGATCCCGCCTCCCGCATGTGGTAGCCGGAAATTGAAATCGTATTCCACTCGGGCACGTTTTCTTTGGCCCAGGCGAACATATCGGTAACGATGCGCATCGCCTGATGCACCGGATATATATATGTTCCCCGGGCAATATATTCCTTTAGAACATCATTCTGAACTGTGCCGGTAAGCTTGCGGATATCCGCGCCCTGCCGCCGCGCGACCGCCACGTACAGCGCCAGAAGAATCGACGCCGTGGCATTGATGGTCATCGAGGTAGAGATTCTTGTCAGGTCGATGCCCGCGAACAATCGCTCCATGTCCTCAATGGAGTCAATCGCTACCCCCACCTTGCCGACTTCTCCCGCGGCCAGTACGTGGTCGGAATCCATCCCAATCTGGGTCGGTAGATCGAACGCAACGGAGAGCCCCGTCGTCCCATTCGCGAGCAAGTATTTATAGCGCTTGTTCGACTCTTCGGCGTCTCCCATGCCGGCGTACTGGCGCATGGTCCAAAGACGGCCACGGTACATCGTCGCCTGAACGCCGCGCGTAAACGGATATTCGCCGGGGTTTCCGACTTCGCTGTCGTAGTCCGATTCCTTGAGATCCGCGGGCGTGTATGACAACTGGACCGGAATGTGGGACGAGGTTTCAACTTCCGGCAAACCTTTCCGCTCCGCGACCTTTATATAGTCAGTCATAGACCGGAACCTCCAGCCTCACTTTACGCTCTTACGCTTCCTCTTCACCCTCCAAAACGAACTCACGCCAAACCAGCCAAAAGCCACCGTGAAGCAAATTGCAACCGCCACCCGCCCCGGGCCAGCTCGCCCGGCATGGTATTTTCCGTATTCCTTCACTGCGGCACCCGCGAAACTTACTCCCATGATCAGGAAAATAACCCCTGTAACCTCAAGCCACAGTTGGTGCAACACCCGTCCGAAAGCTCGCGCCGTGGTGAAAGCGGCGCTCTTGGCGGCTCGCAGAACACGGCTGCGTCCAGCCTGCTGTTTCGCCACTCGGGCGACGACCCCCAACTTTCGTGCAGTAGAAACCTTACTCACGGCTCGATTTTAACAGCCTTCGGCGCTACAATGACCCAAACGTGGGCGCTGTCGAACCGTTGAGGCGCTTCAGGCATCTAAATCAGTTAGCAGTTCTTGCGCGGACGGGCGGAGGAAACGTGGACCAACAACTGAAAGACTTGATGAAGGAACTGGGCGAAGCGATCAACGAGTCCCTCTCCGATTCCGAGCAAATCGCCGAAGTCGTCTCACGCATCAAAGAAGGCGGCTACGATATTTTTCTGGTCCTCGAAGCCACCATAGGCGTCAGCAAGCAGGGCGAAAAATCCTCCGACAAGACTTCTCTGGTCACCACCCTTTCCACGAATCCAGAATTCAAAATTAACGACCAGGATTTGAAGTTCCTCAAATCTCTCCGCATTAAGATCGAAGAAGAAAAGCAGTAACGCGCTCAGCTCGGGATCACAAATGCGGGGCTTCCCGGAGGCGTGGGTGTCCTTTGTGAACCTTCGTGCCCTTGGTGGTTAACCATCAGCAAACTCCCCGGCAACTCTAGGCCCTGTGCTACCATCTACTCTTTCGGTGGCACCGAAGAGACGAACCGGGCCTCTTCCGAAGTCAGAGCTAGTCCGATGAAAGACACTCTCGGAGTCCTTCTCGCCGGCGGAGCCGGTGAGCGCCTCTATCCCCTCACTCGCGACCGTGCCAAGCCGGCCGTCACGTTTGGTGGCATGTACCGCATCATCGACATCACCCTCTCCAACTGCCTCAACTCCGATCTGCGCCGGGTCTACATCCTCACGCAATACAAAGCGCTGTCGCTGAATCGACATATCCGCGAAGGCTGGAATGTTCTGGGCCGCGAAGTGGGCGAGTTTGTCGAAGTGCTGCCTCCGATGAAGCGCGTCAGCGACCAGTGGTACCAGGGCACGGCCGATGCGGTTTATCAGAACATTTATTCCATTGGTTCGGAGCAGCCCAAGTACGTGATCATTCTCTCCGGCGACCACATCTACAAAATGGATTACGGCAAGATGCTGAAGCAGCACTGCGACGCCGCCGCCGACATCACTCTTGCCACTATTCAGATCGATCAGGAAGAAACTTTCCGCTTCGGCGTGGTTGACGTTGACAAAGACGGCCGCATCAACGGCTTCGAGGAAAAGCCCAAGATTACTCAACTACGTTCGCCGTGGAACCCGGAAAAGGTCGCGGGATCGATGGGCATCTATCTCTTCAACGCCGATGTCCTCATCCCCGCTTTGCTGAAAGATTCTGAAGACTCAACCTCGAGCCATGACTTCGGCAAAGACATTCTGCCCAAGATGGTCGGCGACTACCGCGTCTACGCCTACGACTTTATCGACGAGAACAAAAAAGAAGCGCTCTACTGGCGCGACGTGGGCACGCTCGAAGCCTACTACGAAGCCAACATGGACATCGTCTCCGTCTCGCCGATCTTTAATCTTTACGATCAGGCCTGGCCCATCCGCACCCACCAGCGCCAGTATCCGCCGGCGAAATTTGTCTTCGCAGAAAAAGATCGCATGGGAACGGCGCTGGACTCGATCGTTTCCAACGGCTGCATCGTCTCCGGCGGAACCGTGCGCAATTCCGTGCTTTCGCCCGACGTGCGCGTAAACTCCTACTCCGAAGTTGATTCCTCGATTCTGTTCTCCCACGTTGCCGTGGGACGACACTGCCGCGTCCGCCGCTGCATCATCGACCGCAACGTGCACCTGCCCGAAGGCACCACCATCGGCTACGATACCGAAGCCGACCGCTCCCGCTACTTCGTGACCGATAGCGGTATTACTATTGTTACGCGCGATTACTCGCTCTTTGAGAATCCGGTGACGGTGGATTACTTCACGAGCGAATAAGTAAGTGGGCCTTCGACCACGGTCTGCGCGAAGAGTGCTTCAGGAAAGTTAGCCTTCGATTCGTCGTTCCCAACGCCACGAGCTGGGCTGTGCCTAATGTGTCTGTACCATCCTGCCGATGAGAACACTTGTCGCTTGCGAGCCAATAGTCAAGGCAGAGATGCGAAGGGAACGTGCCACGTGAGCCTGAAATTATCGCTGGGGAAAAAGCTGGGCTTGGCCTTTGGCTCCATCTTGGCCCTTATGGCGGTGAGCACTTCGCTTTCGCTGTTGCGCATGGGCGATGTACGGCGCGTGCAGAACGAGTTCGCCGAAAATCATGTGCCGACCCTGGATATGATCCGGCAACTGCAGCGCGACTTGTATCACGCCAGCAGTGGATGCCGGCAGGCGATTCTGGCGGGCGCGCAGAAGACTCGGAGGCAGGCTGGGATCAAACGCATCGATGGCATTTGGAAAACCATCGATCAGGATCTGGACTCACTGACGGCCCTTTCGACGAGGTGGTCGCAGCCGGAAAACCGCGAGCGGCTGGCCAGTATCAAGGAAACACTCCCGCGAATTCGGCGCATGCAGCGTGATGTGATCTCCATGGCGGGTAAAGGTGGCGAAAAGGGCGTACTCAAAGCCGGCAATAGCTATGTCGACAAGATCACGCCAGTTGTCGGCATCGTCGAAGGCGATCTGGGAGAGCTCGCCAAGTCCAAAGAAAAGGCGGTAACGGACGGCGCGCAGGCCGTTACCAGCTCGGATACTTTGCTCTCATGGACGTTGTCTCTTTCCGCGCTCATCTGCATCGGGGCAGGAACATTCCTGGCGGGGTTCTTGAGCCATAGCATAACGCAGACCTCGATCGCGTTGTTAATGCAGGCCGAGGCCGTCGCTGCGGGTGACCTGACTCGCTCCGAGCTTGCCGTGCACTCCGATGATGAGTTGGGCGATCTGACCGTAGCCGTCAATAAGATGAGCGCACATTTAAAGCGAACCCTCATGGCCATTATGGAGAATTCTGCTCAGGTCGCGAGCGCCAGCGAGGAGCTTTCCGCCTCGGCCACGCTGCAGGCGCAAGGGGCGGATACGCAAAAGGACCACACCACGCAGGTAGCATCAGCCATGCAGGAAATGGCCGCGACGGTCCAGGAGGTTTCCGAGAATTCTCATAAGGCGGCCGAAGCGTCACGCAGCGCAGCGCAGGCGGCGCGTCAGGGCGGCGAAGTGGTTCAGGAGGCGCTTGCCAGCATGCGCAGCATCGCCGATTCCACCCGGAAAGTTGCAGCGCGCGTCGTTGAACTTGGCAAGGGCTCGCAGCAAATCGGAAAGATTATCGCCGTCATCGATGACATCGCCGACCAGACCAACCTCTTAGCATTGAACGCCGCAATCGAGGCGGCGCGGGCCGGCGAGCAAGGACGTGGCTTCGCCGTGGTGGCCGATGAGGTTCGCAAACTGGCAGAGCGAACCACCAAAGCGACCAATGAGATCGCGGGCATGATCGAGTCCATTCAGGTGGAAACCAAAAACGCCGTGCAGGCCATGGAACAAGGGAATCTCGAAGTCGAGAAAGGCGTGCAAAAAACCTCCGCTTCCGGAGCCGCGCTCGACGAAATCATAAAGCTGGCCGAGAATGTCGGCGACATGATCTCGCAAATCGCCACCGCCGCAACCGAACAATCCGCAACCACCGAGCAGATCAACAGCAACATCGCCCAGATTTCCAGCACCGCGCAGGAATCCTCGGTCGCCGCCGAGGAGACCGCAAAAGCATGTACGGATCTTTCCGGCAGAGCTCTGGATCTGCAGAATATCGTTACCCAATTCAAGTTGGAATTAAACGGCGGCGCCAAGCGAAACTCTTCTCCCACGCGACCGCATGAAAAGCCCGGCCCGAGCGGAAGGCCAAAGGGAACGAGAAAAACGATTGCCGCCGCGGCGGGATCGAGTCGATAGCCGTTTCGACTTCACACCCGCCCTACTGCGAGATCGAAACCGCAGTAAACCGTGAACGGACCCCACGCTTAATCCTTGTGGATTAATCCGCCGGCATAGGCGCAGGCTGAGGCACCGGCGTCGAGTTTGCAAAAGAGTTTGCTTCCGCAGGAACTTCCAACCACTTGCGCACCACCGGCAGAGCTTCACGCATCGCGAGTTCGCCGGCACGAATCAGATCATCCACGCGTTTGAAGTCGTCATAGGCGAAGCCGGCAACATCGGGCTCGACTACCACGTCGGCGGCTGCCCGCCAAATGTGGCTTGCCATATCCTGCGCAATCGCGAAGGACTGGCCGATCACATCAAAAAGATGCCGTGGCGCTCCGCCCTTCGCCCACTGTCCCTTCAAATGCACGCCCAGCACGCGATCGGCGCCCATGTCGCGCAGTGGCTGGGTCGGCACGGGATGCGACAGCATGCCATCCACCAGCCATCGCCCGCGAATATTCACCGGCAAAAACATTCCCGGATAAGCGCAACTCGCACGCACCGGATCGATAATCGAACCGGAGTGAAATACCACGGCCTCGCCGCTATTGAAATCGGTCGCGGTCACACCCAACGGAATTCTCAGCTCCTCGAAAGTCTTCACCTTCAGGATTCGTGTAAGAAACGCAGTCATGCGGTCGTTCGAGGCAAAGCCGTAACGGGAGACCGTCCAGCGGGCAAAAGTCGTGAAGCGGCAGGAATGCGCGACCTTCTCCAATTCTTCAATAGAGACGCCGCTGCAATAAGCCGCACCAATTAGCGCACCCACGCTCGTGCCCGCAACCACGCGGATCGGAATACCTTCTTCTTCAAGAACTTTGAGAACACCGATATGCGCCATGCCTCGGGCAAAACCTCCGCCAAGGGCTATGCCAATGGCCGGAACTCGCGGCAGGGCAGCCTTGCGCGAGAGTTCCCGCCCAAATGCCTGCACGGACCGAACGATCCTGCCAATGCTTTTCACCGCTACCCCACGATGCCCTATTTCTCGGGCACCCACATTCAGTTCTTAAGATGCCACAACCCACCATTCGGGTATACGGCCTGATGGTGCCATCGTCACGTTACTTTGGGGAGCGGCAGTACCGTAGACCTGACCTAGGAGCGCGCGGCGCCCGCAACCTACCTCCGTGACTAACTCATGTAGCTCTGCTAAGTTACAAGCATGGTCAGGGAAATATCGGCGGGCGGCGTAGTGGTCCGGCATCGGGACGGCGCCTGGTGGATGGCAGCCATCCAACCTCCCGATGACACCGCACGCGGCTCGGAGGCGAAACCCCGACAGCGCTCGGCCAAGCGAAAAGTAGTGTTAGCGCTCCCAAAGGGGCTGGTGGATCCCGGAGAAAAGCCGCCGGAAACTGCTCTCCGCGAAGTGTACGAAGAGACCGGCGTGACTGCCCACCTGATCAGCAAAATAGCCGACATTAAGTACGTATATTCGCGAACCTGGAGCGATGGCGAGCGCGTCTTCAAGATCGTCAGCTTCTATTTAATGCGGTACCGCTCCGGCCGCATCAACCAGATTTCCGCCGACATGCGAATCGAAGTGGCCCGCGCCCTTTGGGTGCCTTTAGCCGACGCCGCCAAATTACTCGCCTACAAAGGTGAAAAACAAATGGCTCAGCGGGCGCTGGAGTACGTGGTCGCGCATCCGGAACTTGAAAGCGTGAACTGGAAGTGACTTTCTCCCGCCGCTTGCTCCCTGATAATCTGCTTATGTCATCTCGCGAAACACCTCGGGGCGCAGCCGCGGCTTGGTTCCCAGCTTCGCTTTTGTTGGTTGCGTCTCTTTTAATATCTGCTTCCTCCGCCGCAACTCGCCCAGCACCTGCGTTGCAGTCCGACTACATCGAGGCCCTTTCCGCTGCCGACCATTTTCTTCAGGCTTGGCAATCCGGTGACGCCGAAAGCGGCATGGCTTTGCTGACAAGCCATGCTAAAAAGATCACAACCACAGAAATGGTCGAGAAGTTCTTCTCCAACTCGAATCCGTCAGCGTACGAAATCGAACGCGGCAAAATGCTCAAGCGCGGCCGCTATGAGTTCCCAGTCGTGCTGGTGATGCAATCGCCCAACAACCGCGTCCGCCGCCGATTTTCCAGCATTATCGTTTCGAACACTGGCGGCAGCGACTGGGCCATCGATAAACTGCCATAGAGCAAACACCCTGTGTTCCTTTGTGCCCTATGTGTTGAGAGATTTACTTGAGGCTTGAACCCTATGAAAAGCATTCATAAAGTAGCAATCCTTGGCGCTGGAACCATGGGCGCCCGCATCGCCGCCCACTTCGCCAACGCAGGCGTTCCCAGCTATCTTCTCGATATCGTCCCTCCCGACGCCGACGCTCCCGCACGAAATAAAATCGCGGCGGCAGGACTTGATGCCGCCAAAAAATCCAAGCCCGCCGCCTTCATGGACTCGTCCCTCGCGCGCCTGATCACAATCGGCAACTTCGAAGACGATCTCAAACGGCTCACCGAAGTCGATTGGATCATCGAGGCCGTAGTCGAAAATCTGGACATCAAGCGCTTTCTGCTCCGCAAAGTCGAAGCCATTCGCAAGCCCGGCACCATCGTCACCACAAACACCAGCGGCCTACTGGTAGGCAAAATCGCCGAAGGCTTCTCCGGCGATTTCCGTCGCCACTGGTTCGGCACTCACTTCTTCAATCCGCCGCGCTACATGCGTCTGCTCGAACTCATCCCGACACCGGAAGCCGACCGCGCCGCAATCGAACTCATTTCACATTTTTGCGACGTGCGCCTGGGCAAAGGCGTAGTGCTCGCGAAAGACACGCCCAACTTCATCGCCAACCGCATCGGGACTTTCTCCGTGTTGAACGTCATGCGCCTGATGCAGGAGATGGACCTGATCATCGAAGATGTCGATGCGCTCACGGGACAAGCCGTCGGCTGGCCGAAATCAGCAACATTCCGCACGATTGATTTAGTTGGACTGGATATTCTGGGTCACGTAGTCGGCAACATGACGGCCAATGTGCATGACGAGCGCAGCGAACTGAGGCTGCCCGATTTCTACAAACAAATGATCGAACGCAAATGGCTCGGCGACAAAACCAAAGGCGGCTTCTACAAAAAAAATGTGGGCCGGACGTCCTCGACCGCCGACCCCGGAAAAGAAGACGAGCGCCTCGCACTAAATTGGAAAACCCTCGAATACCATCCTCGCCAAAAGCCAAAATTCGCGGCACTCGACATGGCAAAAAACATCGAAGACACCGGCGCACGCTTGCGTATGCTGCTCGGACTCGATGTCGGCAGTTCGCAAAAACTGGACCAAGCCGGGGCATTCCTCTGGTCAGCACTTTCGGATTTATGGAACTACTCCGCCAACCGCGTGCCCGAAATCTCAGATTCGATCGTTGAGATCGACCGCGCCATGCAGCTGGGCTTCAACTGGGAAATGGGACCGTTCGAACTTTGGAATGCCGTGGGTGTCGAGTCCACGGTCGCGCGCATGAAGAAAGAAGGCAAACCGGTCGCGGCGAATGCCGAAAAACTTCTAGCCGCCGGACACAAAGGCTGGTACATCGACGATGCGAAGTCACCCGCCGGGCGCAAGTTCTGGGATTTGAAAACGGAAAGCTGGCACGCGGTCGAAGTTCCCTCCGGCGTGTGGTCGGTAACCGTCGCCAAAAAATCGAACGGAGTCGTCAAGAAAAATTCTGGAGCATCCCTCGTCGATCTCGGAGACGGCGTAGCCTGCATCGAGTTCCACAGCAAGATGAACGCGCTAGGCGCCGACATCATCTCATTGATCATACAATCGCTCAAACTCGGCGGACCGGGCGACGACTTCGACACCTTCGTCATCACCAACGATGCCACGAATTTTTCCGTCGGCGCAAATCTGATGCTCCTGCTCATGAGCGTGCAAGAAGAAGAGTGGGACGACGTCGACCTCGCCATCCGCCAATTCCAGGGCATGACGCAAGCCATCAAGTTTTCACCCAAGCCGGTCGTCTCCGCCCCGTTCGGATTGTGTCTCGGAGGTGGAACAGAAATTTCGCTCCACGCCGCAGCCCGCCAGCCGCACGCCGAACTTTACACCGGATTGGTCGAGGTCGGAGTCGGCCTGCTCCCCGGCGGCGGAGGCTGCAAAGAAATGCTGCTGCGCGCAGTCGACAGCGCGACGGCGGCACGAGGCGGAAGAATTTCCGGCGAGACGCTGGCAGGTTCAATCGAGATGCTCGAAGCCACGAAGCGAGCATTCGAAACCATCGCAACCGCCAAAGTCGCAACTTCGGCCCACGAAGCCCGCGGACTAGGCTTTCTCGCCGATAGCGACCGCATCACGATGAATCGAGAACGCGTGCTGTCTGATGCCAAGGCGCGCGCGCTCGAACTCGTGCGAGCCGGTTACGAGCCGCCAGTTCCAAGAACGAATATCCCCGCCCCGGGCGAGAGCCTTCTAGCCACCTTGAAAATGGGCATGCACCTCATGCGCCAAGGCGACTACATCACCGACTACGAAGTAAAACTTGGAGGCAAAATCGCCGAGGTGCTGTGCGGAGGCAACGTCACCCCCGGCACGCAAGTAAGTGAACAATACATACTTGATCTCGAACGCGAGGGCTTCAAATCATTGTGCGGAGAACGGAAAACGCAGGAACGAATTCAATATACCCTGAAAACAGGAAAGACGCTGCGAAACTAAAGAAGCCAACGGATTCGAGGGCCCCACCGTTTTCCTTTAGTGCTCCTTAATTGCCCTTGGTGGTTAATGTTCTCTTAACCAGCCCCAAGCCTCGATCAAATCCAAATCAACCCGCCCCCCGTACTTCCTGTGAAGCCGTGAAACGGAAAGGAAAACTTCACATGAAAAGTCACCAATTCGCCACTCTACTCGCTGTGTTCACCATCGCAGTCGCAAGCATGAGCGTCGCTCAAAATCCGATGGTGGGCGGGCATGACATGTTTCCGCAGAAAAACATCATTCAGAATGCGGTAAATTCAGACGACCACACCACACTGGTAGCCGCAGTCAAGGCCGCTGGTCTCGTCGATACACTCGAGGGCCCAGGACCTTTCACCGTCTTTGCTCCTACCAACGAGGCCTTCGCCAAACTTCCGGCGGGAACAGTGGACACTCTGCTCAAGCCGGAGAACAAAGACCAGCTTGTCAAAACCCTCACCTATCACGTGGTCCAGGGCAGACTCACGTCGAACGATCTCAGAAAGATGATCAATGAGGGGCACGGGACGGCAACTCTGACCACTATAGAAGGCGGCAAGCTGGAAGCCGCGATGCAGGGCTCCCAGCTTGTGCTGAAAGACGAGAAAGGCAACATCGCGATTGTGACCATTCCGAATGTAATGCAGTCGAATGGAGTGATTCACGTGGTGGACGCCGTACTCTTGCCCTAGGCTATGCTTGGCGGAACCCTCATTGGGCGCTCCCTGGAGCGCCTTTCTTTTTTGGGCGAAATCGACTAAAGCAGAAGCTACAATCTAACAGTATGAGAAAACTTGGCCCGTCCCTCGTTGCGATCATCTTGATGGTCGCCCTGACATCCGTGGTTGCAGGCGCGCAAGGCTCTGGGCAAAGCGAACCACCGCCCGACGTTCCCGACGCGATCCAAGTCCCTGCGGGCTTAGAAGTAGCCGTGTCCGCACATGCGACTGGCTCCCAGATCTACACCTGCCAGGCAAGCCCAGACGGAAAATTTTCCTGGACCTTGAAAGCCCCCGACGCCGAATTGCACGATCGCAAAGACAAGGTCATCGGGCAACATTCTGCCGGGCCATCGTGGAAGTTGAAAGATGGCAGCGAAGTCACAGGCAAAGCCGTGGCCCACGTCGACTCCCTCGATCCCGATTCGATTCCGTGGCTGCTGGTGAATGTAGTGAGCCACTCCGGCACTGGAGCGCTTTCGAATGTGACTACGATTCAACGAGTTCGAACGCATGGCGGCAAGGCACCAGCCGAAGGCTGCGACGCTGCACATGTCAACGCCGAAACGAAGACCAGTTACACCGCCGACTATTACTTCTATGCTCCGACCAAGTGAAGCGTTGCGACGCAATTGCACATCGAATTGAAAGTAGAACTAAGGTAGAACTAAGGATAAACAGTCTCATGCGAGAAGTAGTCATTGCCTCTTCCGTTCGAACACCCGTAGGCCGCGCCTTCAAAGGCACGCTCCGCGCTACCCGTCCTGACGAGCTCGCCGCGGTCGCCATTAAAGGCGCGCTAGAGCGCGTACCGCAGCTCGATCCCAAAGAAATCGAAGACGTAATCCTCGGCTGCGCCATGCCCGAGGCTGAGCAAGGGATGAACGTAGCCCGCATCGCATCGCTGCGCGCCGGGCTGCCGGTCGAAGTCTCCGCCCTGACCATCAACCGCTTCTGCTCTTCCGGCCTGCAAGCGATCGCCATGGCTGCCGAGCGCATCATGAGCGGGGGCGCTGAAGCAATCGTTGCCGGGGGCACGGAATCGATGTCGATGATTCCCATGGGCGGCCACAAAATTTCCCCGAATCCCTGGCTCGTCGATCACTATCCCGATGCCTATCTCAACATGGGCCTCACCGCCGAGCGCGTAGCCCAGCGCTTCGGCATCACGCGCGAGGAGGCAGACGAGTTCGCCTTGCGGAGCCATCAGAAAGCTCTGGCTGCGCTCCAGGCGGGCAAGTTCGATGACGAAAACGTACCGGTGCCGGTGAGTTTTTCAACGCCGAACGGGTCGAAGCCCAAACGGAACGAGATCGTTTTCAAGATGGACGAAGGCCCGCGCGCCGACACCTCGTTAGAGGCACTGCTCTCGTTGAAACCTGCATTCCGTGTCAAAGGAACTGTGACCGCAGGAAATTCTTCGCAAATGTCGGACGGCGCCGCAGCCGCCGTAGTGATGTCCTCTGATCGCGCGAAAGCGCTCGGCATCAAGCCTCTGGCCCGTTATGTTTCCTTCGCCACCGCAGGATACAAGCCCGAAGAAATGGGGCTCGGCCCGGTGTTCGCGATCCCGAAGGCGTTAAGGATGGCCGGGCTAAAACTCTCCGATATCGACGTGATCGAGTTAAATGAAGCATTCGCGGCGCAATCGTTGGGAGTAATCAAGGAAGCCGGCCTCGACCCAGACAAGGTCAATCCCAACGGCGGTGCAATCGCGTTGGGGCACCCGCTAGGCTGCACCGGCGCCAAGCTGACCGCGACGATTATTCGCGAGCTCAAGCGCCGCAACGGACGTTACGGCATGGTAACAATGTGCGTCGGCGGCGGAATGGGTGCGGCAGGGGTATTTGAAAATCTGAGTTAATCGAAGCTGGCGCACTTCGGAGACAGGCAACCATTTTGGGCGTCGCCACATCGGCTTGTGTAGATTCGACCGTTCGCCACCGGGGGTGGTTTATGCGGCTCTTAAGTCTAATTGCGGCAGGGACAGTTTTTGTGGCACCGGCAAGCCTCTTTGCTCAACGCCCCGCTGCTCCGCCCCCCACGATCACAACGCCAATTGCCGTTCACATCTCACCGCCGACTTCCACCGGCATCCACAGCTTTAACCCGTCCCCTGCACATAGCCCTGTCGTGACTTCACTCACAGGCACACAGGCGCAGCACGCGGCTGCCCGGACGGACTTTAAGTCGGGTGCCCAACGCTCAAGCGACAACCGGTTGTCAACATCAGCAGCAAATTCGCAGCCCGCAAAACTGGGACTTTTCGCTTTCCTCCACAGGAGAAAACATATCCCTGTTGCGCCAACTCCCGCGACCAGCTTGCTCCAACCGTCTGCTACACCTTTGGCGCTCGAAACGCACGTCGGCTGTAGGGTAATTCCCGTGCCGAATCCCGCGATACCATGCAACATATACTCGCCATGTTGTCCGTAGTCGGGCAACATGACCCGTACGACACACGCCCTTACCCGCAAAGATGCTGGGCATCATTAGGTACTTCCGTCGCATAGCCATGCGAAAGCAGGAAGCTTTTGCGCGCCTTCTCGCTTACAATTGAATCGTTCCTCAGTGTTTCGGTGCCTCCGTAGTGGAATTTGCACTTGAAAGGTTTTCCGATGGCGACAACAACAGCACTTCCCAGCACTAAAATCCCCGGCGGCAGCTTCCTGCTGGAAGAGCGCAGCCCAGCGGAAATCTTCACCCCCGAAGATTTCACCGAGCAACATCAACTCATCGGCCAGACCGCGGAAGAATTCGCGGTGAACGAAATCCTGCCGAACGCCGAGAAGATCGAGCATAAAGACTTCTCCGTTTCGCGCGAGTTGCTGAAGAAGGCCGGCGAACTGGGACTGAGCAGCGTCGAGATACCCGAAGCCTACGGTGGCTTGGAAATGGATAAGGTTTCGGCAGCCGTGATCGCCGATCACATTGCGAAGTACGCCGGCTTCGCCACCACTTGGGGTGCGCACAGCGGCATCGGGCTGTTGCCGATCGTTTATTTCGGAACCGAAGAGCAGAAGAAAAAATATTTGCCGCGGCTGGGGTCGGGAGAAATTGTTGGCGCATATGCGCTCTCTGAATCCACATCCGGCTCCGACGCAATGAACTGCCGCACGCGCGCAGAACTCTCCGCCGATGGCGAATACTACACCCTCAACGGGGAAAAAATGTGGATCACCAACGCCGGTTTCGCCGACCTGTTCACCGTCTTCGCAAAAGTAGGCGATAAGTTCTCCGCGTTCCTCGTCGAAAAAACTTTTCCCGGCTTCTCTGTCGGCGCCGAAGAGCACAAGATGGGCATTCGCGGCTCCTCCACCTGCCCAATCATTCTGAACGATTGTAAAGTTCCCTCGGAAAATCTCCTTGGCGAAATCGGCAAAGGTCACGTCATTGCCTTCAACATTCTGAACATCGGCCGCTTCAAGCTGGGCGCGATGTGCGTCGGCGGAGGCCGCCTCTCGCTCGAGAGCGCGATCTCCTATGCCAAGCAACGCAAAGCGTTCAATAAAGTAATCGCCGACTTCGGCCTCGTGCGCGAGAAAATCGCCAACATGGCCACTCTCCTCTACGTAGGAGAGTCGCTGGTCTATCGCACCGTTGGAATGATGGATGTAGCGCTCGGCGAAGTCGACAAGTCCGGCGCCGATGCCATCAAGGAAATCCGCAAAGCCATCGAGGAATATGCGGTCGAGTGCTCGATCATCAAGGTCTGGGGATCGGAGATGATCGACTACATCGTCGACGAAACCCTGCAGATTTACGCGGGCTACGGTTTCGTGGAAGAATATCCCGCCGAGCGCGCCTATCGAGACGCCCGCATTAACCGAATCTTCGAAGGCACCAACGAAATCAATCGCCTCATCATCACCGGCTTCCTGCTAAAGCGCGCCATGAGCGGCCAATTGCCGCTCATGCCCGCAATCAAAAAGCTGATGGACGAAGTTCTTTCAGGACCGTCGGCGAGTGAAGAACTCGAAGGCCCGCTCGCGGAAGAACGCAAACTGGTGGGACAAGCAAAAAAACTGGGGCTGTTCGCCGCCGGCGCAGCCACACAGAAATACATGCAGGCAATTCAGGATCAGCAGGAGATTATGGGCGCAATCGCCGACATGACAATTGAAAGCTATGCCATGGAGTCGGCAGTATTGCGCGCTCAAAAAATTGCCGAGGCAAAAGGCGAATCCGCTGCCGCTCTACCCATTGCGATGACGCGGGTTTATCTCTCGCAGGCGATGGAGAAGATCGAATCCGCAGCGAAGAAAGTGATCGCCGCTGTCGCTGACGGCGACATGCTCCGCACGCAACTTGCAATTCTCCGCCGCCTTGCCAAGTACGAGCCATTCAATACCATCGAGTTACGTCAGCAGATCGCACAAAGAACTATTGAACGGGGGAAATACACGTTGGCGTAACTTGTTGTGTGGCTATCCAGATAGGCGGTTTGTGTAAGAATTCGTCCATGAAGACGACTGCGCACCTCCTGCTGATCACCTTGACATGCTTAGCCGGGAGTTTCGCAGCCCAGGAAGGCAGTAGTCCTTCTGCCGATCTCGCCCTAACTCCCCCCATGGGCTGGAACTCCTGGAACAAGTTCGCCTGCAACGTTAACGAAGACATGATCAAGAGCATGGCTGACGCCATGGTCAAATCAGGCATGAAGGATGCGGGTTATCAATACGTAAACGTCGATGACTGCTGGCAAGTCAGCCGCGACGCAAACGGCAACATCGTAGCCGACCCGCAGCGTTTCCCGCACGGCATCAAGGCACTGGGAGATTACATTCACTCCCTCGGCCTGAAATTCGGCGTATACTCCGACGCCGGTTCGAAAACCTGCGCCGGACGCCCCGGCGGCCTCGGCCACGAATATCAGGACGCCCTGCAATACGCCGCTTGGGGTGTCGATTACCTGAAATACGATTGGTGCAACACCACCACGCAGGACGCGAAAGCCTCTTACGCCAACATGCGTGCCGCACTCGATACCTCAGGCCGCGCTATCGTGCTCAGCATTTGTGAGTGGGGCACGGCCAAGCCTTGGCTCTGGGGAAAAGAAGTTGGCGGCAATTTGTGGCGTACCACCGGAGACATTCAGGATCGCTGGCAAGGCAAGCGCGAGTGGAAGCCCGGCGACTGCTGCTCCAATGGCGTGCTCGATATCGTGGACGAGGAGGCGGAGCTTTATTCTTATGCCGGCCCCGGCCACTGGAACGATCCCGACATGCTCGAAGTCGGCAACGGCGGCATGACCGAAACGGAATATCGCTCCCACTTCAGCTTGTGGGCGATCTTAGCTGCGCCGCTGATCGCAGGCAACGATCTCCGCGATATGCGGCCTGAGATTCGCGACATTCTCACCAATAAAGAAGTGATTGCCGTAGATCAAGATGCACTGGGACGCCAGGGCGAGCGCGTCTGGAAAAACGGTGATCTTGAAGTGTGGACGAAGCAAGTAACAGACGGCAGCCGCGCCGTAATTCTCTTGAACCGTGGAAATTCGGAACAGGAAATTACGGCCACTTGGGAAGCTCTCGGCTATCCCACTCACATCGCCGCTTCAGTGCGCGACTTGTGGCAGCACAAAGAGTTCGGCAGGTTCACGGGAAAATTTTCCGCGTCCGTAGGCTCCCACGCTGTGGTTATGATTAAAGTGCAGCCGTAGCCGTTTTTATCCTGGGAACCGCTGTGACCACCCGTAGTAGTCTCTTTCAGTCTTTGGGAAAATTAGGATCGACCTTCGCCTCCGCCTTCCTCGCCGTATGCCGATCCGTTTGCAATTGTGCCGTAAATTACTGATGCCATTGCCTTTGCCTGATGACGTTTTTTTGATCTCCGTTTGACCCCGCGTGCATGGTGCCGGCAAGCGATTTCCGACAAGGTTGTCTCGGTCAGGAGGAATTCCGATGTCCGACTCAATTACCGGGTGGCAGTCAAGAGCGAGGAGGTTCGTTCCGGCGAAGCGAATTCAACGCAGTTTCGTCGCGAATTTCGAGAAAGGGATACTGATCTGGCTGGCGAAACGCCTACCGCCCTGGATCAACTCCGACCATTTAACCCTGCTGGGTTTTGTGGCGCAATGCCTGGTTGGGGTGTGCTACGCCTTGGCCAAATCGAATCCTAGAATGTTGCTCGCCGGAGCTATCTGCCTGGCGCTCAATTGGCTGGGCGATAGCCTGGATGGCACCCTGGCTCGGGTCCGCAACCGGCAGCGTGCGCGCTATGGATTTTACGTCGATCACATCACGGACACTATCGCGGCATTCTTTCTGATGGGCGGCCTGGCGCTCTCGGGATACGTTCATCCACTCGTCGCCTTGGGCATGTTGATCGCTTTCCTGATGCTCTCGATTGAGGCTTACCTCGCCACCTATGCGCTGGGAGAATTTCGGCTTTCTTATTGGAAGTTTGGTCCCACGGAGATACGCATCCTGCTCGCGGCTGGGAATATTGCGCTGCTCCGGCATTCGGTGGTGAGGTTCATCGGCCGGGAGACCCGGTTATTTGATCTTGGCGGTGTGATCGCGATCGCGGGCATGAGCGGGATGCTGACTGCATCAGCGATACGGCATGCGACCCAACTCTATCGCGAAGAGAGGATTTCGTGAGCAGCGCCGCGTGCGTTCGACTGTTGCGATTTTCGGTTGTTGGTGCGCTGGGAATCGTAGTGCAACTCGGGACACTGGCCGCTCTTAGCGCGATGCGGGTCGATTACATGATCGCGACTGCACTGGCGGTTGAATTCGCCGTTGTTCACAACTTCCTATGGCACCGGAGCTTTACATGGCGAGACCGGGCGCAGGGTAGGGTGCGGGATTTTTTTTCTTTACTGCGCTTTCATTTGAGCAACGGATTGATTTCTCTCCTGGGAAATCTCGTTCTGATGAGAACTTTTGTGGGCGGCTTAGGAGTGCCGTTGCTCGAGGCGAATATTGCGAGCATTGCGGTATGCTTTCTGGCGAATTTTATCGCGAGCGATCGCTGGGTGTTCCGCGCGTGAAGGGGCAGGTTTGCTGGCGAGAACTACTTCTGTTTCGCCGCATCTTTGCCGGCTCGCTCCCGCATCAGCACAAGTGTGCGCTGGGCGAAGGGAATATACGCGAGGGCGGCCGTCATGCCGAGGGCCAATCCGACTCCGATCTGATGAGCCAGCAGGAATGGCGAGATTGCCCAGAGTTCGTCGAGAATCAGCACGCCGGGGAAAATTTTGAGGAACTTGCGGGGTAGATCTTTTATATCGAAGGATGCCGCGGAAATCATGTAGAGGCGGAGCGGGATGCCCATGCTCGCGGAGACGATCGCTATAACGGTTAGGGATGGATTGACCCCGAACACACGCTCGATTACGTCTGAGGCGGCGGGTAGGCGCGCCAAAGTGATGGTGTAGAAAATCAAGTACATTGCCTGGATGAGGAGGAACAAAGTGCGGACGTAGATGGGCGATACAACTGGCAACTCGTCCATGCGCGTCAGTTGGAAAATTGAGGAAGACGTGTGACGCTCCACGCTGCTGTTTTCGGATTGAAGATTTTTTGTGCGATCGTCTTCGATTTGATTGTTCGCTCGATCGGTGCGCTCAGCCGGCGGAAGGACAGAAGTGGATGTGACCGGAGCCAGGAAGCGGTAGCCGCGCTTTGCTAGCGTTTCCACGAAGCGGGGATTTGAGGCGGAATCGTTCAGGGCTTCGCGAATTTTATTGATGATTGTGTTCAGGCTGTGGTCGAAATCTACAAATGTGCCAGAGGGCCAAAGTTTTTTCTGGATTTCGTCCCGCGAGATCACTTCACCGGGACGTTCGAGAAAGAGTACTAGAACCTGAAACGGCTGCTCCTGCAACCGCATGCGGATCCCCGCTTTGCGTAGTTCCCCCGTGCTAACGTCAGCCTCGAATACGCCAAAGCGAAATATCTTTTTTTCAAGACCGCTCATTGCCGGACATCATAACGTAAACGGAGGCGGGGTAAGGAAGACAAGGTTCGGAGAGAACGATGGGCCGGTCGCGTCACCCAGCTACGGCGTCCGGGATCGCGGATGGCATTACCGGCACCGGGACCGCCGCGCCATCGCGATACGTGACGCTGTTGCCGGAGATGGCGGGTACGCGGTCGCCCGGAACAAGAATCCCGACCAGGTTGAGAGGGTCGGCGGCCGAGAGCGTGATTGTCGCTTGCGAGGCGTCGAGCTTTCGCATAGCGCGCACGGATTCGACTGCGACGGGCAGGGCGAACTGCTCGCCCAGAAAGCCGTCGACAAAACGCCCGCCGCGGATTTCGCCGCGATCTTCCAGCCTGCGGAACGCCATTAGTAATTCGCGCCACGGCGTCAGGTTGGCCTCGCGGGCCAGCACGTCGCGGATGACGATGCCGTAGCGGCGGAGCAACATCCAGCAAGCGGCCTCCACTGCGCGTGGGCGCTCGACTGCTTCCTCGGTATGCAGAAGCGCCCATCTTCCGGCATTGTGGCGCGGGCGCATGGCGCGTCCGCTGCCCTGCCCGGCGCGGCGTTTGGGATCGATGAGCGAGCGCAGGTTGTCAAAGCCATCGGCAGTCACCAGGCCGGCTGCTACTAGTTCCCAGAGCGCGGTTTCGATTTCTGCCTTCAATTTATTGGTGCCGCGAACAATATCGGCGAAAAACGATGCTCCGCGCTGGCGGAGGAAATCGAGAACAAGCTGCGCTCCGATGCTGAGGCCATTATTCCCGGATAATTCTGCGCCGGGGTGACGCGGCGTCATCCAATCGGCATCTTCGCGAACGAAAAAGGTGATGGGAGCTACACTGGTGGGAATCACGCGCCGCTGGCGTGGGCTGGAGCTTCCGCTGCCTGGCGCAGAATCCAGGGTCGCGGGGTGAGGGGACAATCTTCCCCATCCCACTGCCCCTGTGAGACAAAGTTGGTCCAGCCATTTTGGATCGTAATCGGCGACGCGGCGCGACAGGACTTGCCGCTCCCAGGCGTTGGCTGGAATTTCAAATCCTTGTAGTTGACGCAGCACTTCGAGCGTGCCGCGCTCGCCGTTGACCTGCGTGCCCGGCCCAACGTGCTGCCACTGCAGCAGCCACTGCATAAACTGTGCGGCGGTTACGGGCTCGATCTGCTTGCGAAGGGTTGCTACCGTGAGGCGATGAATTCTAGCCAGAAGACGGCGCTCGCACCACTCGATTTCCGGTTCGGGTTTTTCGGTGGCTGCAGCTTGATTTGCTCGACCTGTGAAATTTCCGCGAAGGATGGTTCCGCTGGCCTCCATGCGCAGGAGCGCATTGGAAATATCTGACGCGGGAAGACTTAGGATGTTTGCCAGTTCCGTTGCAGTGGTCGGTCCCAAGTGAGAGATCCAACCCGTAACGAGAGTCAACAGGGCGTCGTCGCGGGTGGGGGTTGTGGGTTCGACTTCGGTTAGCGCCGGCTCGAAGATTGCATTAGGGAATAAGACTGAAAAAGTCTTTGCGCGCTCGGCTGCCACCCAATAGAGCCTGCCGCTCGAAACTGCCGTTGCGGCGCGGCCCTCGGTGGCCAGTCGTTCGAAGTGCCGCTCCCAGGCGTTTGTGGCAGCTGTGTTGGAAACTGCCGGCAAGGCGACGAGGGTGTGCAGTACGTCGTGCAGTTCATCGGCGTCGCGGACATCCGGCCAGGCTTCTTCCCGTACCTTTGCAATCGCGCTCTGATCGAGGCCGCCTACTTCTTCCAGTACCGACTCAGGCAGCATGCGCCGCATTTGTACGGCGCGGGCGCGGCGTTCTTCTAGGGGCGCGTCATCTAGATAGGCGTAAGGATTGGCATTCAGAATTTCATGGGAGAACTGCGAGGGAACCGGTGTATCAACTGCGATGCAGCGAATGCGGCCACTGGCCAGACCGCTGAGCATCGATTTTAATCCTTCAATATCCATCGCTTCGGTCAGAACATCTTTCATTACTTCGCCTACCAGAGGATGGTCGGGGATTTTGCGATCGCCCTCGATGTTCTCGAAGCAAGCGGCGGCGTCGGGAAAGACGGAGGCGAGTAGATCGTCGGAGCGCATGCGTTGAATTTGCGGCGGAACTTTTTTGCCGTTTTGAAAACGCAGCAATGCGAGAGCGCGATTGGCATCCCAACGCCAGCGCGTCCCGAAGATGGGAGAATCGAGGACGGCTTGCTCGAGGATTGGCTGGACCGTTGCGGCTTGCAGGAAGTTGAATACATCTTTCAGCGGGAAACTATGTTGCTCGGCCAATGCGATGTTCAGGCCGTTGTCGGTTGCCGCTGCTTGTAATTCGAAATTGAAACCTACGCAGAAACGCTTGCGCAGGGCGAGTCCCCAAGCTTTGTTAATGCGTCCGCCGAATGGAGCATGGATGATGAGTTGCATGCCCCCGCCTTCGTCGAAGAAGCGCTCGGCGATTACGGTGTTTTGCGTTGGCACTGCGCCAAGAACGGCGCGGCCTTGCAGGATGTATTCGATGGCCTGTTCGGCTCCGGGATCGTCGAGACCACATTCTTCTTTTAGCCATGCAACGGTCGCCGCCACTTCGGGCTGGGTTGCAGAAAAACCAACTGGCGAAATACGTGGGAGCAGCTCGCTGATTTTTTCGCGCAATATTCCGGTGTGATGTGAAAGTTCTTCGGTCCGCGCGGGAGCTTCGCCGCGCCAGAAGGGAACATTCGGTGGTGCGCCGTGAGCGTCCTGCACCAGCACGCGGCCGGAGTTGGTCTCAACGCGGCGAATCATCCAGGAAGTGTTGCCGAGCAGCATGATGTCGCCGCGATTGCTTTCGACGGCAAAGTCTTCATCGACGGTGCCTACGACGAGGCCATCGGGTTCAGCTACCACAGCGTAGAGAGAATTGTCGGGAATTGCGCCGCCGCTGGTGATGGCCGCCAGACGCGCGCCGCGCCGGGCGCGGAGTTTGCCGTTTACGCGATCGCGATGCAGATAAGCACCGTAACGTCCGCGGCGGGCGGCGATGCCTTCGGACAGCATCTCCAGAATTCCATCGAAAGCGCTGCGGGTTAAGTTTCGATACGGATATGCGCGCTTGGCGAGCGCGAACATCTCGTCCTCGCTCCACTCTTCCGCGGCGCAGGCGGCGACGATTTGCTGCGCCAATATGTCGAGCGGCGACTCCGGAATCACCAGGCGATCTAAATCGCCTTGGCGGATAGCCCGTACGAGAGAGGCACACTCGAGCAGATCGTCGCGCGTGGTTGCGAACAGGCGTCCTTTTGGCACTGCGCCGCGCCAGTGGCCGGAGCGGCCCACTCGCTGCAGGGTTACGGCAATCGATCGGGGCGAGTTGATCTGCACAACGAGATCTATTGTGCCTACATCGATTCCGAGCTCGAGCGAGGCGGTCGCCACCAGCACGCGAATCTGGCCTTCTTTCAATTTCTTTTCCGCCGCCAGTCGAAGTTTGCGCGAGAGACTGCCGTGATGGGCCGCGACATTCTCTTCGCCTATGAGTTCGCCCAGGTGATGCGCTACACGCTCGGCCATACGGCGCGTGTTAACAAACACCAGAGTGGAGCGGTGCTGCTCAACCAGCGCGACTAGCCGCTGGTAAACTTCGTCCCACATTTCGTTGGAAGCCACCGGGCCCAGAGGCATGGAGGGAACTTCTACGGCCATGTCGAGCTTGCGCTTATGGCCGATGTTGACGATGACGGAGTCAGGGCGACCGGTACCGGTGAGGAAATGCGCCACTTCTTCGATCGGCTTCTGCGTAGCCGAGAGACCGATGCGCACTGGGCGCTTGTGGGTAAGCGCTTCCAGCCGTTCGAGCGACAACGTCAGGTGTGCGCCACGTTTGTCATCAGCCACCGCGTGGATTTCGTCGACGATGACAGTCTCAATATCACGCAGAATGGCACGGCTTTTATCGGCGGTAAGCAGAATGTAGAGCGATTCCGGCGTGGTGACGAGGATGTGCGGCGGACGCTTGAGCATGGCGCGGCGCTCGGGCATTAGCGTGTCGCCTGTGCGGACCGCGGTTCGAATTTCTGGCATGAGCAGCCCACGCTCGCCCGCCATGGCCAAGATTTCTCCGAGAGGAACTTCAAGGTTTTTCTGGATATCGTTGCCGAGAGCTTTCAGCGGCGAGACATAGAGAACTTCGGTGCGGTCGGAGAGATCGCCGGCTAGCGCCTTTCTGACGAGCTTATCGATGCAGGCCAGGAATGCGGCGAGTGTTTTGCCGGAACCGGTTGGCGCCGAGATCAGCGTGGTTCGGCCAGCGAGAATATGGGGCCAGCCTTGCTCCTGCGGTTCGGTGGGCGTGGCGAAGCGCTTCACGAACCACTCGGCTACCAGCGGGTGGGCCCAGGTGAGGGAGGCGGGAAGCATTCTTATATTTTATTCCCAAAAGCAATTTTCGCCAATCGTTCGCCGTATGGGATTTTGAGCGATCAAGGTCGCCGATGCAGCATCATCAGCGCAGCGTTGCATCTACCTCTTCGCGCGCGCGCACGGCCATGTCTGTGGGCAAAGGTAGGAGGGTCTGTCCAATCAAAGCTTGACCGTCGCTCAAGACCCAGTCGAAGAAGTTCCGCAACGCCTGGGATCGCTCGTGGCCCACTCCGCGCACCGGCAAGTAAACCCAGACGAACCCTACGATGGGATACGAGTCCGCCCCGGGTGCGTCAACTAGGGAGACATCGAGGTTGGAAAGCATGCGGACTCGGGCCGCGCTTGCCGCGTAAATGCTTGCACGGCCCGCTTGCACAAAATTTCCCGCGGAGTTCCTCACTATGCCGTAGGACGAGCCACGAAGATGAGCAATACCAAGTTCGACGTAGCCGATAGCACCCGGCGTAAACCTGACCTTTTCGCACACGGCCTTGCCGCTTTCCACTGCCGTAAGGTTCAGCGGTTCATTATGCGCATTGCTGTTCCAGGAGCGGAATTCGGAGCCGGATCTGGAGAGAAATTCTTCGAAAATGTACCTCGTGCCGGCCCCGCTCTGGCGTCCGACTAGGACAATAGGGAGGTCTGGAAGTGCAACGCCTGGATTCACTCTGGCGATGCGGGTGTCGTCCCACTTTGAGATGGCTCCCATGTAGATTTGTCCCAGGATTTGGCCCGTGAAACGCAGTTGCTTTACACCGGGGAGGTTGTAGATCGGCACCACGCTCATCAGAGCGATGGGGATCTGCACGAGTCGGGTATGGGCCTGGGTCTTTTCTTGTTCGCTGAGCCGAATCTCACCGGTCGCGAAATCGCCGAGCAACAGGCCTATTCTGTGAATCCCCTCACCGGAACTGGTGGAGATGTAGCCGACCTGGATGGTGGGGTCCCGGCGGTTGAATTCCTGGCTCCAGGCCACGAAAAGGGACCCTTCCAACGTCGAACCGGAGCCAGCGAGAACTACTCTCTGCTGGGTCCACACCGGCTGTGGTTGCAAAAGCGAAACGCAGGACAACAGGGACGAGGCGAGGATCAGAAATCGCCGCCTGATAATTGACCTTTTAGGGATCGGGAAGTCGAACCGGACAAGCTTCACTATCATTTGATCGGCTTGGAGCGCGATCATCTTTACGGCCGGGTTGCGACGCGAGGATAGGGTGGATGAGGAAAATCAGAGACAAAGGAAAAACCCACCGGATGCTTGCTTGGGGCGTGCTCGGGTCAGCATCCGATGGGCTACCGTTTCTCCTTACTCACCCTGTTGTTTTCAGGAGTATTTAGAAAGATTAAACCGCAGAATGGAGGGAAGTTCCGTCTAATTTTGTAAAGCTTTGTAATTTCCTTGCAATCAAAATGTAGAGTTTATTTAACGGGTGAACACAGTAGACGTGCCCACGAAGTCTTTCGAATGTCGCGCCAGCTAATTTGCGATTGTAGGAGTGTTGGATGCCATCAATTCCGCGAAGCGAGGACTCTTCCGCAACTCGGCGAACTCCTCATCCTTGTACACGTTTTTCAGATCTTTGTAGCCATCTTCCATCGCCTTGCGCAGGTATTCGAGAGATTGATCGGAGAACCCCATCTTGGCATATAGTTTGGCGACGGTGTAATCGTAGCGAGCACGATCTTCCGGACTTGGCAGTTGCGCCTGCACTCCGGCGCGCGACGTGCGTTCGAAGACGCCGGGATCGAGTTCCAAGGCATGCTGATAAGCGGCTACGGCGCGTTCGAAATCGCGCTTGGAAAAATAAGCAGCTCCCAGGTTGCTGTAAAACGATGCCGAGTCGGCATCGACTGCGATCGCTTTTTCGTACTGCTTGACAGCCGCACCGTACTTTTTAGATTCGTAGAAAATCACCCCCAGATTGTTATAGGCGTCGGCGTATTTGTGATCGGTGACGATCGCGCGCTCAAACGATTTTCGGGCTTCCTTATAACGCTGCATCATCAGTTCGGTAATGCCAATTTTGTTTAGTAGCCTGGCCGCGTGCTCCTTCTTGTTGAGCGCGGCGCGGTAATAGTCAAGCGCATCCATGTAGAGCTTGTCACCGCGCAGGCGGTCGGCCTGATCCTCGAGCGCCGCGGCGGTTGCGTCGGGCGCGGGCGGATCGATGGCGCGGATCAGCGGTGGTGCGACTTGCACCTGCTCGGAGTGCGCAACTTGTGCTGATGCGGCGGAAGAGAGAATCAGGAGAACAGAAGTCAGAAGAGCGACGAGGCAGGCGATCCGGCAGGACATACATACCCCCAAAGCGACCAATCCCACGGCAGCCATTCTGCCACAGTTTCAGGCCGACGGCACAAGAATTTATTTTGTCGCGGAATCCTTCTTCTGCTCCGCTGACGGGACTGTTATGCCGATTTGGCGTGGATCTCAGCCCTTTCATAGCCCAGACGTCTTCGGCGATAGTCGACTGTTAATCGCTCACCACGAAAGCTACGTTACTGGACAGGGTACCGGAAGGTGTCTTGACCGTGACCGTACCGGTTGTCGCGCCGGTGGGGACTGTGGTCGTGATTTCCGAGCTCGAAACTACCTTAAATGTCGCCGCAGTACCGTTGAAGCTGACGCTGGTGGCTCCGGTCAGACTCGTCCCTAAAATAATGACCTTTGCGCTGGCTTTGCCCGACGTAGGTACCGTCTCCACAAATGGCCCTAGCCCTACGGACAGGCTGTATATCGTGCCGAGGCCGTCGGAACCACCATAATAGGTGGTCCCGTAAAGGGTACCATTTGTGTGTTGAACCAGCCCCTCCTGGGGCTGGCTGCCGTCAACGCATCCTGACTCGGAGCAGAAGTTATAAAGCGTGGTCAGCGTGCCCGAGGTGGTGATTTTGAAGATCGTGCCGCATCCGCCGTTGCAAGCGGTCTCGTTACTTCCACCCGAAAAAGTTGTTCCGTAGAGGTTTCCGTCGGTGGCTTGAATCAAGCCTGCGGAAGGGTTCGCGCCATCCGTGCATTCTGATTTGGCGCAGAAACTGTAGAGCGTGGTAAGTTTGCCCGCCGAGGTAATTTGAAAGACCGTGCCATCGCCGTGGGTTCCGCCAGCCTGAGTGGTGCCGTAAAAATTCCCGTTGCTGGCCTGAAACAGCGCACTGGTGGGGCCGGCCCCGTCCGAGCCCGAGCCGGTGAACTTGTGCAGCGTAGTTAGCTTGCCTGCGGGTGTCATTTTGAAGACGGTCCCGCTGCCCGAACTCACTTCCTCGGTGGTCCCGTAGAAATTTCCGTCCGTGCCCTGCACCAGTTTGCCGTCGGGATAGTCGCCGTTGGTGCCAGTGAAATTAAGCAACGAGGTGAACTTGCCCGCCGTGGTGATGTCAAAGATCGTCCCCACATCCGTGCTTCCGCCGATGGAGGTCGTGCCGTACAATTCCCCGTTCGTGGCTTGAATCAGCGCGACCTCAGGACTGGCGCCGTCCGTGGAATCAAAACTATGCAGCGCGGTCAGCTTGCCCGCGCTGGTAACTTGAAACACCGTGCCAAAGCTGTTAGCGCCTCCGTTCGCGGCGGTTCCGTAAAAATCGCCATTGGTGGCCAGCACCAGTCCGGCGTAAGGCTGAGCCCCGTCCACGCAGGCCTCACCCTCGGGGCAAAAGGTATAGATCGTGGTCAGCGCACCCGCAGTGGTGATTTTGAAGATTGTGCCACCGCTGCCGGTGCTCGTGTAAGCAGTCCCATACAGCTTGCCGTCGGTGCCCTGCACAAGGTAGACGTAATGGGGGTTGGCACCATTGGTTCCGTCGAAACTGAACAGGCTGGTGAACTTGGTCTGTGCGGGAGCAGCAGTCGCGGCTGCAAATAGCAGAAAGGCGGCGCAAAGGTTTTTCCACGCGCGGGTGGTTGTTGTTGAACTATGTAACGACGAGATACACCTGACTGTCTGCATCGCTTACCTCCTACTAAGGCGGAGCCGAGAACGCGGCGGGAACGAATCCACGTCTCCGCGCCCGGCTTGGGCGCGTCTCTGGAAAGAGCCATGCAATATTGTCCTCAGCCCCGAAGAGTGTCAAGCTGAAAGATTCTGCGTATGAGGATTTCGCGTAGAAGCGTCAGGAGAAAAAAGTTCGGGGCGCTCTCTTTCCGGTTGGGTCAATGCGGTAAAGGTTCATTGTCTGCGGGTTTGGGCGGAGGCGCAGACGATTTATCGTCCTTGAAAATTCCTGCAATCTTGCCGAAGAGGCCTTTCCTTTTCTGCGCCTCCTGGCCATTTTGCCCGTTGGCGGCCTGATCGGGAGGGGGCAGGACTTTCGGACTTCCACCACCGAAGAAGCGGGAAACTAAGCCCGAAAGCCCGTTCTGCTGATCGCAGGTATCGCGCGGCTCGGTTCCGGCGACGAACGCCGCGGTGTAGTCGTCCGGACAGGTTGGGGTTGCCAGGCGATTCGTAGCTTTATCAAGTTGAACATCCACCACACCGGTGGGCTGCGAAAAAGGCTTCATTTCTTCGTACTGGGGCAGTGCGGACGCCTTCTTCATGAACTCCGTCCAAATCGGCGCAGCGGTCATCGCGCCGCTGAGGCGCAGATCGCTGTAATCGTCGTAACCTACCCACACGATGCAGAGCAAATTGGATGTATAGCCCGCGAACCATCCATCGTGGGAACTGCCGGTTTTTCCCGCCGCCGGAAGTTGGAAGCCGCGCAGCCGAACCGCCGTATAGCCCAGCCCATTGTTAATCACGCTCTCCATCATGCTGGTCATGATGTAGGCGATGCGCGGATCGAGCACTTGGCGCTGATCCGTTTTGTAATTCGCAATCACATCGCCTTTGGCATTGCGCACTGAACTCACCAGGAACGGAGAGAGCCGCTCGCCATTGTTGGCGAATGAAGTGTAAGCGCCCGCCATGTCGAGGGGCGTAGCGTCATATGACCCTAGGGCCATTGCCGGCGTGGGTTTCACGGAGACTATGCCAGCGGATTTTGCCAGATCTGCCACTTTGTCATAACCAACTTCTTCGGCCACTTTTACCGTCGCGTTATTCAGTGACATTGCGAGCGCGTAGCGCAGCGTTACGTCGCCGTGATACTCCTCCTTGTAGTTGCGCGGCTCGTAGATTTGATCGCCGTAGGCAAAGCTGGAAGGAGCGTCAGTAACGGTGGACGCCGGAGTAATCACGGTTTGCGAGCCGTCGAGTGCGGTGTTCATGGCAGCCGCGTAAACGAACGGCTTGAAAATCGATCCCGTGGGACGCTTCGATACGGCATGATTCAGCTGGCTCCACGCGTAATCGCGCCCGCCAACCAAGGCGAGCACCGCGCCGGTGTGCGGATCGAGCGCAACCAGCGCGACCTGCGCCTGAGGGCCGGGTTGAACTTCCGTTTCCACTTTCTTGCCGACCTTCACTCGCTTGGTGCGCATCTTCTTAACTTGCTCATCCACCAGTTTGATTCCGGATTCGACTGCCTGCGCGGCGGCTTTTTGCAAATCCGGATCAAGCGTGGTGTAGATGCGATAAGACTGGTCGTTGAAATCGTGCTCGCTGAACTTGGTGATGAGAGAGTCGCGCACCATGTCGACGAAATATGGCGCGTCGCTGGCCTCTACGTTCGGGGGAGCAAGTTTTAATGGAGACGCTTTCGCCTTCTCGGCCTGCTCCCGCGTGATCGCATGGGTATCGACCATGGAGTCGAGTACTAGATTGCGGCGATCAAGAGCGCGCTCTGGGTGCCGGTAAGGAGACAAACGACTTGGCCCTTGGATAATTCCTGCCAGCAGCGCGGCTTCGGGAAGCGTGATGTCCTTCAAGTCTTTGTTGAAATAGGATCGCGAAGCTTCAGCAAATCCGCTGATGGCGAACGATCCGCGCTGGCCCAGGTTCACCCAGTTGGCGTAGAACTCGAAAATCTGTTGCTTGCTGAATTTCTGTTCCATCTCTTCGGCAATCAGCATCTCCGTAAGCTTGCGGCGAACCGTTTTCTCCGGAGTGAGGAAAAAACCCCGCGAAAGCTGCATGGTGATCGTGGAACCGCCCTGCTCGTGGCGCTGCCGGGTCAGATCGATCCAGCCCGCCTCGAACATACGGATGAAATTCACGCCGCTGTGCTCGAAGAAGCGCCGGTCTTCGATGGCGAGGACGGCATCCACCATCACCTTGGGAATTTCGTTGTACTTGACGACCTGACGCTTGGAGCGCTGACCGGAGTCGAACAATGCGGTCACTAACTGCGGTTCGAGTTCGTAGGCGGAAAGCTCATTGCCTTTGCTGGTGATCTTTTCCACCTGGCCGTCGTGAATCGTGATCCGCGCTTCCTCTGGGCTGTGATAGGACTCTGGACCAGGAGTGATCTCGATCCCTCCGCTGATCAGATGAAATGTGCCTAGCGAGGACTGCCCGTCCTTCTCGGAATAGCCTGCGCGGCGCAGAGCGGCGGCGATTTCCTTCGCGTCCGCCTTGTCGCCATCGTGTACGGCTCTTGGAATAGCGTATATCTTTGCCGAGTTCGTAAATACCGGCGTGCGGAAGCGCTGCGCGATGATGCGGTCGTATTTAACGTAGAAGTAGCCAAAGAAAGCACTGAAGCCTACGGCCAGCACCAGAAATACCAGCAGCGCAGCGCGGACAATGGGATCACGCGGCAGACCCCGCCAGCCTTTGGCACGTTTTCCGTCGCCTTTCGGAATTTTTATCTTAATGGCCACTTTAGTATGATTTTCCGCCGTCAGCCCGCTCGCCTTCAGGTCAGACGTTGGCGGAGAGTAAAAGGTTTGAAATCGCCACCTATTCTCGCGGTTCGGACGCCTACCTCGCGCTTCCACGCGCTAGGATGCTTGGTCACATTGTACCGCTCTCTTCCCAGACAAAAAGAGACCCGCAGTTCATGCGGGTCTCCAGAGAGTAATCGCAGCCTCCAGGCAGCGCGCTTTATTGTGCGTCGGCGATTGCCCAGTATCCGGCGTTTGTTGTACCAGTGGGAACGAGTTGGGTTATGTTTCCCGTGCTCCCGACCGAATATGGAACAAAGGTTTGCTCGCTATCGAAGAAGAGGTAAGCTCCACTGGGATCGAATCCGCCCCAGGACGCTCTGGATTGATCATTCCCGGTAAACGGTGAGCCGGCCACGGCGGTCAGCGCTCCGGTGCTGGGATTTAATTGATAGCCTTCCACCGGATTCGGTCCGGGATTCTGCGTGGCGTCGATCAAACTGAAAGAATAGATGAATGCTCCACTCTGGTCGTTAGGCTGCACGGCGATGTTAAACGGAGCAAACTGAGTCGCGAACGGCGAGCCTGACACGGGTGTGATGGCTCCGTTGGTCCCGATGCCAAAAACGTAGAGGTGTGTGTCGTCGACCCCGGTTAAATAGAAGACTTCGCCGCTGCTGCCGATGAGATATTTGCCGGTAGCCTCGCCCTGCACTTCAAACATGTTGTAGTTGATGCTGCCGTTGCTCGTGAAGGGGCTACCCGGAACCGCTGCGAGCACGCCGGTGCTAGAGACGCTGTAAGCGCCGATTCCGGTCGAAAGGTGATCGAGGGAAGCATCCTCACTGGTCACATACAAGTACTTGCCCAGACCATCCATGCCCATGTTCATCGGAGTGACGCCCGGGGTTGAGAACGGCGAACCGGGCGCTGCCGTCACCGCGCCTCCGGTGCCGATTTGGAACACAAAAATGTTGTTGGCGCCGGCATTGGAGATAAACAGCAGCGTTCCAGTCGGATTTGTGATTACGGCGTATTCGTTATAAGCGAGCAAAGTGGGTACGGTCAGCGGCAGAGTCACCGGCAGGCCAGTGATCGCAGTCAGGTTGCCAGCGGAATCGATCGACCAGCCATAGAGTTGCTGCGTGCTGGGGAACACGGCGTACAGAAACTGGTTCTGTGCGACCGCCATACCCAGGCCAATGTCGCTGGCCGGAATTGTGGGCGCGGTGTAGCCCGTCGTGTTGCCAAAAGTGGAGGCAGTCAGCGTATAGCCATCGATGGTGCCATTCGTATCAATGAAAAAGGGATAAGCGACAGCAGATGTCGGGCTCCCGCCACTTAATCCCGATCCTGTGGAGGTGCAACCCTCAGCGTCAAACTGTGCGCCGGAGGTGCATTTGTAATGATCGCAGCCCGCCAATGCCAATGCCGCCATGATCAACAGAACCACTTGAATCTTCATCTTCATGAACCGCCTCCGTGACCTTTGCCTTGCCGCCTAAAAATCTCGGGAATATCCCGACTTGGAATTTTCGGCTGAACTATAGGAACGTGGAATGCCGTTTTCCACTCAAGCCGTGAGAAGACTCTCACCCTTGGGGCGATATTATGGGCAAGGTAACGTGATGGCAACGTTACGAATGTCACTGGCACAATCGGACGTGTTACGCGGGTGTTCTTCGTACATAGCGCGATTCGCGGCCTGGCCTTTCGGAAATCGCGAGAGCACAACTCGACCTGTGTGGGAACGTTAGGACTGGGCTTGCGGATTCGGTGGACTAGAACCCTTTGTTGCCGCTGCTCGGATTGAAGTGCATGTCGAAGGAATAGCCGGGCAGATTGACGGTAACGTTATAGTCGGCCGCCACGTAAACCGCGGAAAGACCAGGACTGTTGATGCGCTGGACTGTGATCTGTTTGCCTTCAATAGGCAGGTCGCGCTCTTTGGCCTTCTTGAGCACGTCGTTGCGCACGTCCTCGTCCGTCTTCTGCAGACTGGAACTGTCCATCATGGCGACGGTTTTGAGATCATCCGAAAAGCTGTAGTTGTTGAGGACTGGAGGCACGATTTGAAACAGGCCAACAAATACCGCCGCAATGGCAAGAAACCCAACACATGCTTTGACGATTCCCATAGGCTGACACTGCGCCGCAAGCCGGGCGCAGATTTCAACCCCTGGCTGGCAGCGACTGTTGAAAGTGTTCTACTATCGCGGAAATCGTAACATCGCGCAGCTCACGAGTCGAGCGTAGAACGACTTCTACAGTACCTTCGGTAACCTTCTTCCCCACATTGACTCTAAAGGGGATACCGACCAAATCCGCGTCTTTGAACTTAACTCCCGGGCGCTCGTCGCGGTCGTCGAGCAGAACATCGAAACCGGCGGCCTCGAGCCGGGATGCAATGTCGATGGCGGCTTTCAGAACGCTCTCGTCCTTCACGTTGACCGGCGTGACGACAACCTCGAAAGGGGCAATGGACCGCGGCAGCCAAAAGCCATTTTCGTCGTTACTTTGTTCCACTGCCGCGGTGAGAATGCGTTCGATACCAATGCCGTAACTGCCCATTATCGGCATTACTTCCTTGCCGTTTTTGTCGAGCACGCGCGCGCCCATCGACTCGGAATACCGATAGCCGAGTTTGAAGATATGGCCGATTTCGACGGCAGGATCGATGCGCAGCGGCTGGCCGCAGTGGGGACAGCCTTCACCCGCGGTCACAACGCGCAGGTCGGCGTAGGCACTCGGCTGAAACTCTTTTCCAGGGGTCAGATTCTTTAGGTGATAGTCCTTTTTGTTCGCTCCCGCGATCAGGTTGGCGCGGCCTTCGAGCGCGTTATCCACGAGCAACAAAGGCAGGTCCCCATCTTTTTTTATATCCTGCGCCCAATCGATACCCAACGGTCCCAGATATCCTGCCGGCGATTTGAACAACGCATCGATCTCAGGCTCGGTCATGGGCCGCGATGCGACGGCTGCCGTGGCGTTTAACTTGGCTTCGTTGAGTTGATGGTCGCCGCGCATGAGCACTACTATGGCGCGGGACTTCGTCTTGCCGGTTTTTTCGTCTTTCTCATCCGACATGAGGGCGAGAGTTTTGATTTTGTTCTTGGGCGAGACACCGAGGAACTTCGCAACATCTTCAATCGTCTTCTGTCCGGGCGTGTGCACTTCCAGCGGCTTGCCATCTGCTTCGGGCTTCAAGTCTTCGACTGCATCCAGTTTCGACGCCGCCTTCTCCATGTTCGCGGCGTAGTTGCACGCGTCGCAGCTAACGATTTGGTCCTCTCCGGCAGGCGTACGCACCATAAACTCGTGCGATTCTTTCCCACCCATCGCGCCCGAGTCGGCCTCAACCACCATGTATTTCAATCCGCAGCGGTCGAAGATGCGACAGTAGGCTTCGTAATGTTTCTTGTAAGAAACATCGAGGCCTGCAGCATCAATGTCGAACGAGTAGGAGTCTTTCATCATGAACTGGCGCACACGCAGCAGGCCGGATCTGGGCCGGGGCTCGTCGCGAAACTTGGGCGCGATCTGGTACCAGATCTGCGGCAGTTGTTTGTAGCTGCGCAGCTCTTTGCGGGCAATGTCGGTCATGACTTCTTCTTCGGTCATGCCGAGGCACATATCGGCACCCTTGCGGTCTTTGAGGCGGAAGAGATTCTCGCCCATCAAGGCCCAGCGTCCGCTGGCTTCCCAAAGCTCGCGGGGGTGGAGCGCCGGGAGAAAGAATTCCTGACCGATCTTGTCCATCTCCTGACGGACGATGGCCGTGATTTTCTTGAAAGAGCGATTGCCTAGAAAAAGATAAGAATAGATCCCGGCTGCGAGTTGGCGGATGTAGCCCGACCGCACCAGAAACTTGTGGCTGGCAACTTCGGCGTCAGCGGGGGCCTCGCGGAGGGTGGGGATGAAGAGTTGGGACCAACGATGCATAGATTATGATTTCCGTAGACGTGGAATCTGTTATTGTAGCAGCGTGTTTCTTTGACAGGCTCCGGGGGCCTGGATAGAGTCAAGACGCACCCATAGCTAAAGCTCGTCACTGTTACAACATCATGCTCCGGCCCGAAAACCGGAGCGCAGCTGACCGCCCTGGTTCCCGCTCTGCCACGGTGCGTCGCTTACGGGCGTATCGTGGACTCGGGAGATGGCCAGGCGTGCCATCTCCGGCTACATAGCCGGTCTGCGACACAATGAGCCCGTTCCCACCGAGAACACTCTAGTCGCGTCACTGGGCTTGGAATTTCGCGTTAGCCCTTTTCCTTCACACAGTTTTCTTATTGCCCCAAAGACACCCGGAGCCTCGGATCTCCCCATGAAAGGTAATTAAGTCATAAAATAGGTATTAAGATATAATACCTTGTAATGATATAATCCAATCTTGAAGGGATCCAGACCGGATCCTTGGGAAGATCGTGGGGTGCTGGGGGCGAGCTAATAATCGGAGGCGGGAAATGGCAGTAGCATCGGAAGTTCAAATCAAAGTAGCGGACGAGGTCTGGATCGCCGCCGCACTCCTGCATCGTGAATATCCAACCCGTGCGGACTTCGAGATCGAGGAAATCACCCAGCGCGCAGCTAAGGGAGCGGGCAAACAGCCGCTTCGCGCGGGAGTCTACGTCCATATCGTTCAACACTGCGTTGCCAATCGGCCGCCGAATCCCGGCCGCTATCGCATGCTTTTCGAGACTACGCCCGGCCGACGTCGCTTGTTCCGTACCGGAGACAGTTACGATCCCGCTCGCGAAGGCTCCAAAACGATTCCAGAACGTGACGAAATTCCGGCGCAATACGGTGTGCTCATCGACTGGTATCGAAGCTGGGATCGAAACAGCTATGAGGACCGCATCAAGAACGATCCTTTGCTTGCGCTCTACGGCTCCGGCAAGGATCTGTGGGCGGATGAACCCGCCGATGAATATATCCGCCGCTTGCGCGAGGGATGGGAGTGAGCCGCATCTTTTGGGATTCGAACCTATTCATCTATTTTTTTGAGGGAAGCGACGCCCGCTCGGCTGCCACGAAGCAACTCCGCCAAAATATGCTGGATCGGGGCGATCAGCTGTTCACGTCCACATTGACGGTCGGGGAAATCTTGGTCAAACCCGCAGCCAAGGGCGATCACGCACGTTGCCGGCTTTACGAAGAGGCCCTGGGAAAGACTTCCATAATCCTGCCATTCGACTTGAAAACCGCGCGTCGATACGCCACGATTCGCGGCACAGCTTCGATCAAAGGCCCGGACGCGATTCAGCTCGCGTGTGCCGCCGAGGCAGGGATCGACCTGTTTGTCACGAACGACAATCACCTCAAAGGCAGGCGTGTGGACGGAATTCAGTTCATCGTCGGACTGGACCAAGTCCCTTTGTGAACCGGCCTACGCCGCGAGTTGTTTCAATATCTCTCTCCCCAGCTTCTGCGCTTCGCCAAAAAACTTCTGATACTCAACGAATAGGCGGTTCAGCTCCAGAGATTTGTCGGCTGAGAGCTGCTTGCGCAGCATCATGTCGCGCACGTGCACGGGGTTGGGCAAAGTTGCGTCTTCTGTGAGTTCTTCCAGCGCCGTATTGGGATCGTAGTGATACATCGGAGTATTGTAGCGCTGGCTGCGAATTCTTCCCGTTGGGAGCCGCCTGGACGGCGGCGCTACACGAGATCGGTGCTCCACAGATCGTGGAGGTGCACTATTCCCTTCAGCTCTCCGTTATCGTCGACGACCATCAGCGAGGTAATTTTCTTTTCTTCCATCAAGGCCAGCGCGGCTGCGGCGAATTCTCCGGGAGCTATTGTCCTGGGACCCCGCGTCATAGCCTCGCTTGCAGTCAGATCCATCACATCTTTGCCGCGATTTTGAAGCAGCCTGCGCAAATCGCCATCGCTGATAACTCCGACTAGCTTTCCGTCAGCCACCACGGCCGTCACACCGAGTTTCTTGCGCGACATTTCATAAATTACGTCTGGCATCTTGGTGTGCAGGGTCACGCATGGCAACGCGTCCCCGGAGTGCATCAGCGTCTCAACGCGGGCCAGGCGCTTGCCGAGTCTGCCGCCCGGGTGCAGATTGGCAAAGTCTTCTTCCCTGAATCCGCGCTTCTGGCTGAGCGTGACCGCCAGGGCATCGCCGAGCGCGAGCATGGTCGTGGTCGAGGCGGTCGGTGCCAGTCCCAGGGAGCACGCTTCTTCTGCAATCGAGCAGTCGAGAGCTACGTCGGCGGCTGCGGTTAAAGTCGAGATTCGCATAGGGGATGATTCGCGCGCTGCGCTTGCAGGCCTGAATATTTCATCTCCCGTCATCGCAATGAGCGGAACCCGCAGGCGCTTGATGGTCGCGAGTAAGGCCAGAATTTCTTCCGTTTCCCCGCTCGCGGAGAGTGCCACCACCACATCGCCGCGCACTACCATACCCAAGTCGCCGTGCAGCGCCTCCACCGGATGCAGATACAACGCCGGCGTTCCGGTAGAGCTGAACGTAGCCGCGATCTTGCGCGCGATCAGGCCGCTTTTGCCCATCCCGGTGACCACCACTCGGCCGGCGCAACAAAACAGCAACTCTACGGCTCGTTCAAACGCTGCGGACATCGGGCCGGCAATGCGATCGGCGAGGGCGCGCAACGCCTCTGCTTCGATTCGCACTACGTTTTCGCCGATTTTGTTCATGCTGTCGAGCAAGCAGGATGTTAACAAAAAAGCCAACTCACGGCCCTCGAATTGTGAGTTCTCACTTTTCAGAAATGTTCCTCAAAGCTTTGCGGGTGGACTGGCTTTTGCCCCAGAATGGCTAGCCCTTTGGCTTGGATGATCCGGTCCCATGGCCCAGCCTGCCAATTGTCGCGAATCTTTTCCGGATGATTCCAGGGCGGCACCGCAAGCATGAGGTTGCGTCCAGTTGAATGTGCGTAGGGTTCGTACATCGAGCGCAATCGGTCCAGCTTCTGACGGGCATCGTCGGTTGCGCGCAGCTTCAGGCCGCCGGCGGCCAGCTTGTCGCGCAGGGCATTGAAATTTTCATCCGACAGCCGCTCCGGGGCAGTCGGATCGTATTGGGCGTTCACGACCTGCGCCAGATCCACAGCGGCGTGGCGCGCCATGGCAAAAGTTAACCGCGCCTGGCCCGGGTGCACCCCTTCAATTCCGGCGAGGATCAGAGATGTCACATCCAGCATTGTGGTGAGGGCGCCCAGCCACGATTGATTGCTGTGTTGCGAACGAAAAAAACTGAGAACCGGATAAGAGATGTGGCTCTCCAGCAACTCCGCCGCCCAGCGCTCCCAGTCGCGCAACACACCATCGAGCACTATCTGCTCGATGGCTGGATTTTCCGAGCTTCCGGCCAAGCGCACCAGCAACTCCGTCGCGGTAGGGGGCGAGCCGGCGCGCGCGTCCAACATGGAAATCTGAATCTCACGCCTTGAGAAGGATGCGTAGACGACCGGGATATAGCCGATTACTACTCCGAGAAATGCAAATCCCATGCCCGCTTCCAGCACGGAAAGCCCGCGGGCCAGTGCTGTCGTCGGCAAAATGTCCCCGTAGCCCAGCGTAAAGAAAGTCTGGCCGCTTTGATAGATAATCCGTCCGAAGGTGATCGGCTCTTGGCCGAGCTGCTCGTGCCCGCCGATACCGTATTGCAATAGAGCGAAGCCAAAAATCAGGCACGTGGCCCAGAATGCCAGCAGCATGATCAGAGACAAGGGGCCGAAGTATCCTAGAAAACCTTGCTGGCGAGAAGGCGTGCGAATGTGCTCGGCAATACGCCGCCACGGAATCCAGGTGCGGCGGTAAAACCACGCCGTCAGCTTGAAGTGGCGGGTGACGCGGCGCGGGAGAACTACCGTCTCAAAGGCGTCGAGAAAGACCACCCATAAAATTACGAATCCAAAAATGATCGCCAATATGCTGCCATGAGGATTCATAGCTATCTGTCCGCGTAAACAAATGTGGAAGGAAAGCGTACCAGATTCGGCATCCGGCTTTCGCGCGCAAAATACTACAGGGCTGGCCGACGGTTCTTTACTGCGGCTTCGAAGGCGCGGGCTGAGCTTGTCCGGGAGCTGCGTTTGCCGGTGGCGTGGCAACCGGCTTTTTAGGTACCGGTTTCTTCTTCACTGCCGGCTTCTTCGCCGGTTCGGTGTCGTCCACTACCGTTTTCTTCGGCGGCGTCGCTGGGATCGCAGCCTGCGCCGCTTTCAGGTCGGCGCGCAGGCGCACAATTTCCTGCTCCTTCGAAGCCGCGAGTGTATTCATGCGCTCCGCGAATTGCTTGCGGGATGCTTCAAAGGCACTGAGATCGTTGGAGAGTGCCTGAAAATCATCCTTGGGCCCGAAGGCGCCGGCCGATTCCACCACTCCGCTCATTACGTTATAAAGAGCGTCCAGATTGCGGTAGAGCTTGAAGGTCGCGGAAAGGTCTTCTGGCGCGCCGCGCAACTGGCCAATCATTTCCGGCAGCGCGCTCTGCAGATTGCGCTGGATGGAATCGACGTCACTCAACGACTGCTTCTTGGTTGAGCCATCCGTTTTCCAGCGCTCGATCCGCAGCTTTGTAAGATCAGCCTGCGAAGTCTTGGACGTCCCTTCCAACTGCGTGAGTAGTCCGCCGAGTTGCGTTACCGAGGCGTAGGAGACTGGACCGCCCTGCGCCGACATAGCCGCAGGGGAAATGCTGCCTTGCACTGAGTATTGAAGATCGGGGTGAACTGCCGCGGACTGTGTTGCGGACTGGGTTAGGGCGGGTCCAGCGCACGACAGCCAACAAAGGCCGAGACAGAAAGAGATAAGTTCAGCGTTCATGAGTTGTAAGACGGCGGCGGAATGCGTGCATCAGAATAGTCGATACGGTGAGGATACTACAAGACATGCACGTTCGATTTGCTTTCCATGCCGGCGAACGAACTACAATTTAGGGATGGAGCGCAAAATCTTTTGGATGACTTTCACGGTGCTGGGCTTAGCAGCCGATTTTTTGCTGCCCATCTGGTGGGGCCTGATCGCGACCGTTCCCATCGGCTTTATTGCCTGGTGGGTGGCTTACCGCAGCGAATGGTTCTGAGGCGGGCTAGCCTTTTGACGCGGACTAAGTTGAGGAAGAAGTTGTGGAAGATTGCGTCATGGTGAAGGAGCCGGACGCAGCGGTGCAGCCAGTGCTGGTTCCCTGCAGCACCCACGTGCCGAGAACTGTTCCTCCACTTATCACAGAGCCGGTTGCCGTCCCGGTCACACTGGTGCTGGTTAGCGTAAGCGTGTTGCCGTTTGCGGTCACCGTAAAGGAAAACGTGCTGTCGGTCAGCTGGTCCGCGGAATTGATACTGAGCATGAACGTTCCGCTTGGAGTCGCGCCGGTCACGGGAAAGCAGGCGCCCTGGTTGTTGTTCAGGAACTGAAAATTAGTTACCGACAGAGCCCCGTTCGTTCCGACAGCGAATTGAGTAACAAAACTGAATCCGGATGCCGTGCCGTCGCCGCCGGACAGAGCGGCCTGCCATACGCCACTCGCGTCATTCTGCGCATTCGGCGCATTCGAGCTGCTGCATCCACTCGTCCACGCGACGAACGCCAACAAGGCACAAACTGCAACCGCTCTCATGAATTCCTTCATTGTTTTGGAAACTAGAATTTTACCGCAAAATCTCCAGATGCGCCCACGCATTGGGTGGATGTATACCACCCTCGCTTTTTCGCGTCCGCGGCTTGCGCTTCGTCCGCCGCTTAAGCCAGAATGACTGTTCCACGGAGACCACTCATCTATGTATTTGCAGCCGGTTGTGCGATGTAAGAACCCGGATTGTCCCACCCCCAGCGCAGCGCGCATTCGTCTTCCTTATCCCAATCCACCCGCAAGCGGAGAAGCACCACCCGACTGGCCGCCGGAAGGGTGGCGGGTGCGATTGATCTGCGGAGGCTGCGACCATTGGTATATCTACGAGAAGAGCGATATTCAGTGGGCGCCTTACACTCGTCCGTTGTCCGAGGAGACCCGGGTCGACTTCTTGTGTGCGGAACTGGAGTGCGGCGAACCAGGTTGCGGATCGCGGACGAAGTGGTGTGTGCTGGATAGTAACCAGATGTCGGAGAGCGAGGCCTTGGAGTTTGTGTTGCGCGCTGACCCGGTGGCGGTTTGCGAGAAGGGGCATCCGTTCTCGATTTCGGGAGTGGCGTCCAGCTCTGTGAGAAAGGCCGACTCGGTCTGACGCGACTCTGTCATCCTGAGCGGAGCACCTAACTTCGCGAAGCGAAGTAGGTGCGGAGTCGAAGGATCCCTACCAGTCCGGGCCGTTTCTTGAAGATTCAAGGCGTTCTTCTCCGCTTCTTGCGGGACCGGCGAGGACGACGGTCCATTCCATCGAGATACTCCCGCAGCGTTATTGAATCGCCGCGCCGGTAGGCGGCCATGCCACGCCGGTACGTGCGCGCCTCGACCGGAGTTAGCACCTCAGTAGGCATAAGATCCGCCGACATATATACGCTCAACTCCTCCCTCACAGGTTCTGAGCGCTTTCGATGCTCCGCCTTCATGGCTCGCTCGATTTCCTTCGCCATCGCCGGCGGGAGGAATACTACAAACGTGGTGGTTTCTCGCATGGTTGTTGCTTTGTCATACCCAGTAAGGCAACTTAACCACAGCCTCGGCTACTTTATGTGATATCCCGAGACTCTCCACTTCCCATCCTTATCCAACATCGGTGTCACGGTTTCGACCGCTGCCTGCTTGTGTTCGAAACTGCTGTCGTACTGGATAACCACATACTCGCCATCGGGAGCGCCTGGAAGCGATGTTTTGTAGGTGGCACCCTTCAGCTTGCGGGAAAGCAGTTTGCCCAGCGGCTCGCGGCTTCCATGCAATGCCTTTCGCCAATCTTCTTTGGTAACGGCCGTCTTGAAGAGCTGCGCCGCTTCCTGCCAGCTCTCATCAGACTTGCCGGCGTCCACCAGAGCCAGCCAGGACTCCGCGGACTGCACCGCCAGCTGTTCCGGCTTCTGCTGAGCCCAAACGGACGGGCAGGCGCCTACGACTACCAGTACCAGTAGAAGGCTCGCGGCAAACTGGACCTCCATTTGCCGAAATCCTAGCTTCATTTCTTTTTTCACGGTAACCCCCTATGTGTCATTTACGCGCCCCGCTTGCCCTTCAACTCCGCCAGCAACTGCTCAATACGATCTTCTTTTTCCAGCGCGGCCAGACGGTCTTCCATATTGTCGCCGGCGATTTCGGACTTGGCCTGGCTCACCGCTTCCGAACGCGCTACTTTTCGCGTCATGCGGTCGAAGGCCGCGGCTTTCGAGCCGTCGCCCATCGCCAGTCGAGCATCGCTCGCCTTGCCCACAGCGCGGGCGCGGCGGTTTTGCGCGATCAGCAAGTCGGCTTTGGCTTGCGCCTCGGTCAGCTTTTGCTCGAGTTGGCGCAGAGCCGATTTCAGATTTTCCACTTGCGCTTTCTGATCGGTCACCTGCTGCGCGAAGTTCTCGCTCAGCTCGCGATAGCTTTCGACTCGCTGCAGTGAGGCGCGCGCCAGGTCGTCCTGCTTTTTATCGACCGCGAGTTCAGCTTTGCGCATCCACTCGGCAACCTTGTCGGCGTTCTCTTTTTGTTTCTTCTCCAGCAGATGCTCGTCGGCGATAGCGATCGCCACCTGCGTCTTTACCTGCAGCAGTTGATTCTGCATATCGAGAATCACCTGCTTGATCATCTTCTCCGGCTCCTCTGCCCTGTCGATCAAGTCGTTGAGGTTGGCCCGAACTAATGTGGAAACGCGCTCTAGTAGTGCCATGGTAAACCCCCTTTTTCTCAGCTTCCAGTTCCTAACTGTCGGTTTCGTTTTGCTGCTTCGCAGTGCGCGCACGTAGGTCGGCGCAGCGTGCTGCCGATGGCGATGCCGATTGCCATACCGATTCCCAGCCATAGGGCGACGTGCCCTGCTAGCACGCCTAGCATGACGCCTAATGCCGCGCCTAACGCTATTCCCAGACTCATTCCTTTCGACTTCGTGGTCATAACACTTGCTCCGATTGCTCGCTTCGCTCGCGGGATAGCCGAGGCGGCTGTCCCCAACGAGCTAACGAGGCCTCTACTTACCATCCACCACTGGCGGTTTCGGGCCGTTGTCGCCCAACTGGCGTACTTTGCCCAGCAGTTCTGACAGCGGCATTCCGGAGAG